>NZ_CP099582.1:1259404-1889107 GCF_024022995.1 Thermococcus aggregans
CAAGGTTCGAGAAGGTAGGCTTTGAAGTTGCCGGAACCCTTGATGATCTTCTTAACGAGGTTGACGTCATAGTCGATGCCACTCCTGGAGGAATGGGTGAGAAGAACAAAGCTCTCTACGAAAAAGCGGGAGTTAAGGCAATATTCCAGGGTGGAGAGAAGGCAAGCGTTGCGGAGGTCTCATTCGTTGCTCAGGCGAACTACGAGAAAGCTTTGGGCAAGGACTACGTTAGGGTAGTTTCTTGCAATACCACAGGCTTAACGAGAACTCTGAATGCAATAAAGGACTACATCGACTATGTATATGCCGTGATGATTAGAAGGGCTGCGGATCCCAATGATAGTAAGAGAGGTCCCGTTAATGCCATAAAGCCCTCAGTTGAGGTTCCTTCCCACCATGGGCCGGATGTACAAACTGTACTCCCAATAAACATTGAAACAATGGCGTTTGTTGTGCCGACAACCCTCATGCACGTCCACAGCGTAATGATCGAGCTGAAGAAGCCTCTCGAAGCAAAGGACGTCGTTGAAATCTTCGAGAACACCACAAGAGTTCTGCTCTTCGAGAAGGAGAAGGGCTTTGACAGCACAGCCCAGCTCATAGAGTTCGCAAGAGATCTTCACAGGGAATGGAACAACCTCTATGAAATAGCTGTCTGGAAGGAAAGCATTAGCGTAAAGGGCAACAGACTCTTCTACATCCAAGCAGTCCACCAGGAGAGTGACGTTGTCCCGGAGAACGTAGACGCGATAAGGGCAATGTTCGAATTGGCAGACAAGTGGGAGAGTATAAAGAAGACGAACAAGAGCTTGGGGATCTTGAAGTGATCTCAAAGTTTTTATAACCTTTTGCAAATCTTTTTTCATGGAGACTGAGGAATTCATTATTGTCTTAGGTCTGCTCTTAATCCTTGCATTCTTATTATATCCCAGTGAAACTATATCCCAGACTTTCTGCGAAGGCAGTTTTGGAAAACTTGACAGCTATGATGTGAGCGTTCGAGACGGGTTTCTGAGGGTATATTACAAGGGCGAAGAAATCTTCACAGCAAAAGGCGACCAGATACTCGTTAAAAAGACAAACGTGGATTATTCATATTCAAAGGGCTGCTACCAAGTGAGCATAAAAGAAAAGCCCGAGAAAGCTCTCTATATTTTTATTGCCGGAGTTGTCCTAATCGGCGCGGCGTTCTATTACATGGCTTTTCTTAAGTATCGATAAAGCCAATGTTCCCTCCCTCCATTTATCGAATCCACCTCCTGAACCAAGAGCGCCCCCCAAGGTCCTTCTTAACTAGGAAAACGGTTTTTTCACACTTCTTTGCCACCTCTACGGGTAGCTCCCCGAACAGGCTCTTGGCGAAGAGCGAGCTCTCAGAGGCGCCCATTATAACGAGGTCGTGGTTGCGGCACTCGGAGAGTATCGCGGCTTTGGGGTCGCTAGAGCGGACGACCTTCAGAGTTCCCTTAGCCCCATTTAAGAGCCTCAGAACCGGCTCAAGGCGTCGTTCTATCCTTTTTCTCTCCGTTCCTTCTGTATCAACGTACAGTACGGTAACGCTTGCACTATTTTCGAGGGCCAATATCCTCACTATCTCTGCAGCTAAAAGACTGTGGGGGCCGACAGATGTCGGAAAGAGTATTCTCTTAATTTCTCCACCCTTTCCCGGCTTCACGAGGAGTACATCACAAGGGGCTTCCACGAGCTTATCCAGGTTGCTACCGAAGATGTATCCCAGCCTCGAACGCCCCCTCCAGCCGAGAACTAGGAGGTCAGCATTCTTGTTCCTTATGGCACTCAGTATTCCCCTGTAAACGCTGTGGGCGTAGTAGACCACACCTCTCACGTTCACATCTCCACTGAGCCCTTCCCTTACCTCCTTGAGCAGTTCCAAGGCGGGGCCCGCAAAGCGGTGCGCCTCCTCAAGGGGTGTCTGCTTCGGAACCGTGACAACGCTTACAAGAGCTAGTTCGCCGTTTTTGGCTCGGGCTATGGTCTCTCCAACCTTGGCGAGATATTGGGCATTCTTGGGGTTTGAGATGGCTACCAGAACCTTGTAGCCTTCTGGGGACCACGCCCCGAAAACGACCTCCCGCTCTGGTGCTTCCTCAACTTCCCTCGCTCCCCTGTAGCGGAAGCTGAGTGCTAGTCCTATAGTCACCCACCCAAGCGTTACGAACCACGCCGTCGGGCTTACATCGAAGATCCATATTGAGAGAACTCCCTGCAAGGCTATGGCCGCGAGAGGTATGAATGGGAAGTAGGGCATCAGAAAACCATAATCAAGCTCGTCACCTCTTTCACGCCTTATCTTTATCACAGCAGCATTAACAAGGAGAAATATCAGCAGAAAGACTATGTCCGCGCTCGCGGCGACGTCCTCTATCGGCAGGGCCATGGCAACCGTCACGATGATGACTGTGGAGAGGGCAAGCGCTATGTGCGGAACCCTCCTCACGGGATGAACCCTTGATATGAAGCGCGGAAGTTTTCCGTCGCGGCTTATTGCGAAGAGAACCCTCGTTGATGAGTAGATGGTAGCGTTGAGTGCTGAAGTCGAGGAGAAAATCGCCGCAAGCGTTATCAGAAGACCCCCGTAGGGCATGAGGTCCTTTATTGCCTCGCCCATGCCAACGGCCCCATGGGAGGCAAACCACGCTGTCAGGTTCTCGGGGGAAACGTCTGCCCCGACTATTGCCGCGAAGGCGAAGAGGAGGTATGTGGTCGTTACCGCTATGACCGAGTAGAGGATCGCTTTGGGTATGCTCTCCTTTGGGTCAAAGGCCTCTTCACCCGCGTGTGCTATGACCTCGTAGCCCTCGAAGCCAACGTAGGTAAAGCCCATGGCAGCCAAAACCTTAGCCCACCCGTTAGGAATAAAGTTGCTGAAGTGAGAGAGCCTCTCTGGGTGGAGGATTGTATAGAACACCGCAAAGATGCCAATAAAGAGTAAGGTTGACATCTGCCCGATGGTTATCAGGTTCTCAATGTTACCTGTTTCAGAAACACCGATGTAGTTGATAACGACAAAAATCGCTATTATCACGAGCGCAAGGACCTTTATCACAAGTTCGCTCTCAATGCTGAGTGAGGCGAACCAGTCCGTCCCTTCGAGGAGAAAGACGGTGTATGTGGCGAAAGTTATGGCGTAGAGGCTCCCCGCGACGGTTAGAGCAAACCAGTTGAGCCAACCGGATATGAAGCCGATCAGGCCCTTAAACGCTTCGTCTATGTAGGTGTAAGCCCCTCCTGCCGTTGGAAGTGCGGAGGCAAGTTCCGCGAAAGACATCGCAGAAAAGAGGGCGACGAGGCCGTTGAGGGCAAAAGCCACGAGAACTCCGCCGGGGCCGGCGAAGCCTATTGAAATTCCTGTTGCCACGAACACTCCAGCCCCTATCATCATGCCCATGCCCATCATCATGAGGTGCCACATGGATAGGCCCCGTGAAAGGCCAACTTCGGTCTCCATTCTACCGCCTCCTCTCAACTACAGCATGCCTCACAGAGTTAACTTTTTGCTTTATCCTGCGTCTTCTGCGGGATTCCCTTATCTTTTTCATCTCCTCGATTATTTTCTTTGACTTATAGAGGAGAAAGAGCATGAGCGAGTATGCACCGGTTATTATTCCAACTCCAATTATCTGGGAGCTATTCAATTATCTCCCCCCACTTTAATCATTCTACCTCATTAATCCGAAAATGGAGGTTAAAAAATTGACCCTCATTTGAGCAGGTTTCAGCAGAATATGCGGTAGAAATAGGGAAGGAGTTAAGACCTAACCTCAGCACAAGAAGTACTTACTCCCTTGGATATCCACACTCTCCAAGAAGTAGCTCAAAAAATTAGATTGTGAAGCCTAATTCATGCGAAAGCTAATTTTCTGTTCATCCTTTGTTTGGTTTACAGCCCCAGTTTTTTCTTCACTTCCTCTGCTTTCATTCCCCTCACAAGCACATCCTTTTCCCTGCTCGTCTCTCCCCTGACCAGCTCAACTTCCGCACCCAGAAGTTCCGAGAGAAACTTGACGAGCTCTTTGTTGGCCTTTCCCTCCACTGGTGGGGCCTTGATTTTAACTTTAAGCCTGCCGCGCCACTCATCAATCCCTCCAATCTCGTTCTTCTTAGCCTTTGGTTGGACATAGACCAAGAGAAGCGTCCCCTCTTTGGTTTCCTTTAGGAATTTCGCGCTCATGTTAAACCCTCCAGTCAACTAATAACTGGAACTCCAACAATGTATGGGGGCAAACCATTAGGATAGCGTTTCATAAATCGCGCGTAGTTCTTTTTGAATACTTCGGTATCCTTTACTTCGCGTAACCACTTCTCGACACCTTCAAGGATATCCATCACAAATATGCGGACGTCGATATTCAAAGCATCCTCTAAAATGTTACAATGAAAAATATTTGATGTACCAGTTGGTTCAACAAAAATAACTCTAGAATAATTGCTTTTGGGATGTTGAGAGGTGCCCTGATGTACAAATGAACATCTAAAATAATAGCAATCCTCCCCGGTTAGGCATCCTTTGTACTTCTCTCCCACATACTTGTTAAACCACTCAATATATCGCTGTTTTGTAGCTTTCCCATCTTCTGAGCTGAGTGCACCACAGATATCTGGGAGCGTCAATGCAGCCAACAACGCAAGATAATACAAATTGTTGTCCAAAGCTTTCTTGATTTGGGATATTAATTCTTCCATCTCAGTCCCTCCAGTCCGTATTCCCAAACTGTTTTCGGTGGGAAGTCATTGCGCTTAAGCTTTTCGAGTATTTCCCCTGCAACCCGATATGCGAAGTCAAAGGTTTCTTTGTCAATCAGCCCGTAGGTGAGGGCCATCTCAAGCTCGTCTTCATCGAGGAGAAAAGCCCTGCCGTCGGGGAATATGAAAACGTCTAGGAAGAGGTCGAGCATCTCTATCGTGTTCCCCTCGCGCTTCGTGTATGCTAAAACGTCCACGTAAAGCCCCTTGAAGTTGCCCTCCTCGTCGTAGACTTTCAAAACATCATAGTTCTCTCCAGCAAAGGCGAAGTAAACCATGGTGTAGCCGTTCTTGATAACTTCAACACCGTCTACCCTTAGAGGGACGAGCATTCCTTCAAAGCGAGATTTAGCTACAACTACCTCTCCCATGTCAGCTATAAGCTCGTCTTCCCTCTCAAGGACTCTATTTGGAATGCGCCTGTAAATAAGGTGAATTTTCCTAGACATTTCCCATCCATATCGATATAGCGGGGTTAGTTTAAAAGTTATTGCATCTGTTAATTTGTTTTGGGCACCCAAAGAGAAGTAATTCAAAGGGAAGGAATTTCTAAGCTTCAAATATCAATTCCTTAAGTTTTCTAGGAAGCTCTTCTATCTTTACTCTTATTTGCTCTCTCGTGTCTCTATCTCTTATAGTCACAGTATTGTCCTTGGGCGTCTGGTTGTCCACCGTTACGCAGTAGGGAGTTCCTATCTCATCATACCTTGCGTATCTCCTTCCGATGGTGTCCTTCTCGTCGTAAACTACTATGAAGCCCTCTTTCTGCAGGGTTCTGAAGATATCGTAGGCTATGCTTGTGAGCGGCTCTTTGGCAACCAGAGGCAAGACGGCAACCTCTATTGGAGCCATGTCCTTCTTTATCTTGAGGTATACCCTTCCATCTTCGTCTGTTGTCAGTGAATTTTCAAGAAGCAGGTAGAACGGCCTGTCTATTCCAAAGCTCGGCTCCAAGACGTGAGGCACTATCTTTTCACCGGTCACCTTTTCTTCGACCTCTTTGATTATGAAGTCCTCCTTTTCAAGCTCGTAGCCATCAATAAGGACCTTTCCGATCTGCTCCAGCCCCTCAACTATCTTCTTGAGCTCCTCTTGGCTCATCTCTTGGAGCTTCTGGTTAATTTTCTTTGCGTCCCCTTTGAGCTTGGGGCCGACTCTCTTCATATTGAGGGAAACTTTGAGCTTCTTAACTATCTTGGGCTCTTTGTAGTGGATCATAACAGTCAGATCTGCCCCGCTTTCCCTTATGTGTCTGCTAAGGTCATAGTTTCCTCTGTAAGCTATACCAACGCACTCTACCCACCCAAACCTCTCGCTGTGGATTTCCACGTCCCACGTATCCTTTGAGTAGTGGGCTCTCTCTTCTGGTAGCTGCTGCCTGAACCTGATTTTATCCTCTGGGATGCCGATATCGAGCAGGATTCTCTTTACCATAGCCATGTAGTATGCGAAAAAGGTGTTCATTATGTATCCTTTCTTCACAGCCTCTTCGAGAGTAATCTCGATCATACCAAGGTCTTTGAGCTGGTGCTCTATTGGGTAAAGCCTTACAACCTCGTCCTTGACCTCGTCAAAGTGCGGGTGCTCGGTCTCGTTGGGGTTGAAGAAAATCTCAGCCTCTGCTTGGGTAAATTCCCTCAACCTAAGCATTCCCTGCCTTGGTGAAATTTCGTTTCTGTATGCTTTCCCTATCTGGAAGACTCCAAATGGGAGCTGGTTTCTGGCGAAGTTGTTTAAGCGTTTGAAGTTTACAAATATTCCCTGAGCAGTTTCTGGTCTTAGGTAGCCCTTCTTGTCTTTATAGGGGCCGATATATGTCTCAAACATTAGGTTGAAGTACCACACATCGCTGAGCTCTCCGCCACACTCTGGGCATTTTATACCATGCTCTCTTATGAGTTGAGTTAAATGCTCCGCACTGAGCCCCTCGGTGTCGATCCCAAGTGCCTCTTCAATAAGATGGTCAGCTCTAAACCTTGAACCGCATTTTTTACACTCAGTTAAGGGGTCAACAAACTTTTCCACGTGGCCTGAGGCGATGAAAACTTCCTCAGGCGTAATATCCGGAGTCTCAATTTCAAAGAAGCCTTCTCTTATAAACGCTTCTCTGATTTTCTTCTCAATTTTCCTCTTTATTGTAGCCCCCAAAGGACCGTAATCGTAAAAACCTCTCGCTCCACCATAGATTTCAAAACTACCCCACGCAAAGCCTCTCCTTCTCATTAGGTCTTGAAGAACTTCGTACTTATCCATGAACACCACCTTAGTGCATGAAGACGGAAGCACCTAAAAAAGTTTTGCTTCTGGAAGGTTGAGTGTAATTTAAATATTGTGGTGGACCGGGCGGGATTTGAACCCGCGGCCTACGGCTTGCGAAGCCGTCGCTCTCCCAGGCTGAGCTACCGGCCCGCCTCGAAGAGGGAATCACAACCAACTCAGAGACAGATAGTTAAATCCATATGAATTTTCTCGTTTCTGGCGTTTTTCTTGATAATTGCTCCGTTTTCTGGCGAGTTCCCCCTGTGCGTATCTGCGAGGCCATATACGTATCATTTAAGTCGGCTTAAAAACTTTACTCTTGAGCATCCCACTAAGAAAAAGTAAAGAAATTAAGCAATGTTCGATTTGGAAATTACACTTGACATAATTACTAATTTAAAGAACATAAATAACATGGAACTCTTTTTCTGGTTTAACGCAAATCCATTAGTGCTTTACTGAATTAAGTAGTTATGAGTCTTTGATTTCTAATCTTCCTTAGGTACTGCAATTCCGCTTAAGGCTTTTTTAATCTTTTCTAATTTTTCCCTCTCTTCGTTTATTATCTCGTTTAATTTCAGTATTGCATTCTTGATATCTTCGTGTATATTCGGATTGTCCTCAAACCTTAATGCTATGTAATCTGTGAAAATATCTACTCCTTTAAATGATCTTATTGTGTTTTTTAATTGTTCCCTAATTTCGGATTCATGTATTATCATTTTGTGTTGATCACTTTCGAGAATAAGTTTTGTAGACTCAAGTTTTAACCCCCACTCTTTTCTTGGATATAACTTTACTCGAAATTCTCCACCTATTCTTTCGACCGTATACCCCCAGAAAATTTCTTCTTCCTTCACTTCTTCCACCTCCTTTTCGGAGAATTCTTTCACTATCTTTCGCATAAGATCCTCATCTCTTTTATATTCCCCTAGAATGAGATCCGCTCCAGGATGGTGCTTCAAATTGCTTATAATTTGTTCTCTAATCTCCGTTGGAAGTTGAGCTAAAATTCCTCTAATTATTTTCACATTGTAATATACCTTGTCGTAGTTTACTCTATTCTCAGTATATTCTTTCCACCACAGAACTTCTTTTTCGCCAACTAATGAGGAAACTATATTTGCTAGATGTTTAAAGAGATCAAAATACCTTCGATGCTTTGGATGAGTACTAGGCAAGTTGCACAGGGTATTGTCACACCTATCAACAATTTTGGCCAAGAGCACTTTCACTTCTTTATCCATCATTATCTCCTTCCCCTTGCCTCTCGTTCAATATTCTTTGGCATTAATTCCTAAAAATTTTTCCAATTAGCAAAAATTATCATAAGGAGTATTTGTAAACTCAAATATTGAGGGTTTTGGTGTAATTATTGTTTCCAAAATTTGTGGGGGATGCTTCTATGTGAACTTTCTTCCATCCTAAAAGGGTGATTTACCTCTTTTATCCCCATAACTCGAAGAATTTCTCTGCAACTATCTTAACGTACTCACATTTTCCCATTAACTACGTAAACTATTTCCGAAAATATTTTTAAAGATCGCAACTATGTTCAATTTGGTGTGGAACAATGCGAAACATAGATCTTCTGATTGATATTTTAGATACCTATTTTTACAAAGATCAACTTCAACAACTTCTAGAACAAGCAGGACTCAAAAAATCAGGAACCAAAATAGAGCTTATCGAAAGGTTACTTACAGAATCAAACTACGATCTTGCATATATTTTCTCTAGGCTAACAAAGGACGAGCTACTTGAAATTCTTGAACTCTACTTCGATGAGACACTTCCCAAGTCAACCGTCAAGCAAGAAGTCATAGATAGACTTGTAGAATACTTTGAAGGTACTCAGAAGAAAGACAAACACATTCAAAAGGAACAACGAAAAATGAGTAAAAAGGATGAAATTGCTTTCTCAAAAGTATACGAAATTTTAAATGAGTTTGGACGTGTCATGTATAAAGCAGACAATGAGGCAGATTTGGAGAAACAACTTGTTCTTTATCTCCGTAGTAAGCTCCCAAGTAGTCTTGTAACTCCGCAAAAGGCAGGAGCAAAGCGCGGGGGTGTCTATGTTCCTGACATTGTTATAGGGAATAACTTGGCAATAGAAATCAAATATTTCACACAAAAACGAAGCGACGATTGGCATAGCGCTATTGGTCAGGTAGTTCGATATAAGGTTGATGGAGAATATGAAAGGATTATCCTGTTCATTCTAGATAAAGCAGATAATGTACCAGAGAACTATAAAGAGTATGAAAAACTACTGCCTTGGTTAACTATTGTAGTTAAAAAATGAGAAGCAATAATTGAACTTTCGTAATTTTGACTTTTTATTTTCTTGAAGGCATCAAAACGAAGCGTTAAAGAAATAAAATTATAGTCTTTGCATATCAAAAATATAAGGCAAAAAGAAGGGAATTTTCACTTCAATATGATTCTTGCGTCGGCGATGGCTGCGCCTTCGCCCTCTGGATAGACAAAGACTGGGTTTAAGTCCATTTCCTTGATGTAGTCTTTAAGATCGTCAACGAGGTTTGAAACCTTCAGCATCATGTCTACAATTGCCTTCATGTCCGCTGGGGGTTCTCCCCTTGCTCCAGCGAGGATTGGATAGCCTTTAATGCTCTTTATCATTTCCCAAGCGTCCTTCTCTTCAATTGGTATTATCCTGAAGGTTACGTCCTTGAGGATTTCCACAAAGATACCGCCGAGGCCGAACATTATTGCGTGTCCGAATTGTGGGTCTTCGGTGACGCCAATGATTACTTCTCTTCCGGGCTTGAGCATTGGGGCTATTAGCACACCAAGAATCTCTGCATCGGGCCTGTATCTTCTTGCGTTCTCGTGGATTTCTTCCCATTTTTGCTTGAGTTCTTCGTCGTTTTTTATGTTGAGCATGACGACTTTTGCATCGCTCTTGTGGAGTATTTGTGGCGACATGAGCTTCATGACGATGGGGTAGCCGATTTCGTTTGCGTATTTTATGGCTTCATCAAGGGTTTTTGCGAGTTTTTCTTCTGGGACTGGTAAGCCGTAAGCTTTTAGGACTTGTTTTGCCTCGTATTCAACTAAAGCCTTCCTACCTTGAGCCAAAACATTTTCAATAACTTTCAAAGCCTCCCCCCTCATAAAATACCCCTCCAATCAATCCAGCGTGGTCGTGATATATCTCCATTCATTTGCATCCCTCTGTTTACTTCAAAATCCAATAAACCAAGAGAGACGACAACAGTATCAATACGGGGGCTTGTGAATCAAAGCTGGCAATAGTACATGCGGCGGCAATTATAATTGCAATGATCGTACTTACTATAACAGGCTTGGGTGTTCGTTTACGTGATGAATAGAGACCTACTATTATCCCTAGGGCTATGGGGATCCTAAAATTGTTTGCGAAAACTATTCCGTTCAGTATATCGTTTATTGTTAATGCAAGAAGGGTGGATATAATAGCTACAGCGATAACTGATTTTCTAGCTTTAGCCAGCAAGAGCTTCTCGTCTGATGTGGAATCCACGTCATAAAAGACTTTTGTGAACAAAGTAGATGTCCCAATCAAAACTGGGGCTGCGGTAGATAAAATTGCTGCCCATAATCCGGCTATAAGAAGGCCCCCAATTACCGGATGAAGTGTAGAGACTATCAGTTGAGGTAACGCTTCAAGCGACGGCATGTTTGGCGCAAGGACTCTTGCTGTCATACCAAGAATTGCTGCGAGTATCCCTGCAGGAGCTACTATAAGCGCTGCAATAAGGCACCCTTTAAACGCTGTCTCATCATTTTTAGCTGATTTTATTGCTTGCAACTGGGGCTGATTCCCAATTACAGCTGTTGCGGATGTTATAAACCATGAGAGTATTACTAGCTTGCCAACTCCGGTTAGTGAGAAGTAATATGGGGGTAAACTTGCTTGCAAGTGAGTGAACCCTCCAACGTTCTTCAGCTCTAGTATAACCCCCATGATCAGCCCAAAATACATGGCTACAATATGTATTATGTTAGCAATTCCTGCTGCCCAGACTCCTCCCACGTATATGTACACCGTGAATATTCCAGCAGTTATTAACATCATAACGGAAGGCGGTATTTCGGGAAAAAGGACAGATAGTACAGTCCCACCACCAACCACTTGGAGAGATAGGGCAATAACAAAGCTTAGCAGTAGTACGTAGTTCACTATTTTTACAGCATCTTCCCCAAAGACCTTGCCTATCAGCCCCGGTATCGTTATCACGTCATGCTTCCTTATTTTTCTTGCTATTAGCCCCGCAAATATTATTCCAATGGCGATTGTTATCCCGAACCACCCTGCAGAGATGCCCTTAAGGTATGCTCTTTGCGAGCCCCCGATTACTGTAATTCCCCCAATCCACTGTCCTACAGTTAGAGCAGTGTACACTCCCAGTCCCATTCCTCCTCCTGCTATGAGAAAATCGGAACCTTTTTTTGTACGATTTTGAGCAATTTTTGTTGCAATGCCAACAAAAAATAAGTAGACTAGGATAATTGCTATGTGGGTTACCCTCATAAATCCTCACCTTAGTTTTCCAAGTATTTCAAGGCATTTTCGATTCTATCCATGGCTTCTTCCAGTAATTCTCTCTTCGCTAAATACATCCTAATGTATCCCTCGCCATGCTCTCCGTATGCGCTTCCGGGCACTACTCCCACGTGAGCTTTTGATAATAGATTTAGTGCAAATGCTTTTGAAGATCCGTATTTTCCAATGTATGGGAACATATAGAAAGCACCTTTTGGTTTTACACAATGAATATCTGGCATTTCAGAGAGTCGTTTATAAGCGAGATCCCGTCTTGCCTTGTATTCTTCAATTATCCTTTCAACTTCTTCTTCACAGCATCTTAATGCTTCTATGCCCCCAATTTGTACCGGCACACACACTCCTGAAGTATTGTAAAGCAACAATTTTGCAAAGTGTTTTGACAATTCTGGGGGGGCTACAACATACCCAAGTCTAAGCCCTGTAGCTCCATACGTTTTTGAAAAAGAGAAGATGCTAATTGTTCTTTTTCTAACTTCTTCATCTAATGAGGCAATACTTACATGCTTGCCTTCATAGACAAATTTTTCGTATGGCTCGTCGGATATTATTGCCAAATCATGTTCAACTGCGAGCTCTGCTATTTCTTCGAGATCTTTTTTAGCGTAGACTGCTCCCGTTGGATTGTTAGGACTGTTTATTAGTATTGCCTTAGTTTTTTTGGTAAGGTTTCTTTTAATATCCTCTACAAGGGGTCTGAATTCGTTCTCCTCGTACAATGGATAATATGTAGGACTGGCACTGATTACTTTAGCTATTGCGCCGTATGTAACAAATCCTGGATCCGGAAGAAGGATCTCTTCCCCAGGATTTAAAATAGTTAACATAGATAAAAAGAGGCCTTGCTCGGCCCCATTTGTTATCACTATTTCTTCGGGGGTGACATCAATTTTGTTTTCTGTTTTAACCTTTTTTGCGATCTCTTCTCTGAGCTCATAAACTCCATTGCCCGGAGGATATGCACAAGGACGAGGTGCACCAGTATAGCTTGGCTTATAGAGCGCCTCTACAATTGCTTTTTTAATGGGTTCAAATGGCTCAAAGTCAGGCTCTCCAATAGTGAGATTTACTGCATCAGGTATCTGCTTAACTTGCCTTAACATTGCTCTAATTTCAGAAAAAGGCAGATTACGCACTCTCTCAGCGATGTATTTGTTAATATCCATATTATCATTCCCCTTCCCTTTTCAGTTCGTTAGCTTTGCGCATTCCTGCCTGAAATGCCCTTATGTTGACATTTACGTATTTTTCCTTCACATTGGATATTATAGCATGTTCAAAATTTTCTTGGGATATTGGCAGTATGTTTAGACCACATAGGACACCTAACATAAACATGTTAAGTGTTCTAACTGTTCCAAAGGCATTGAGAACCTCCTCTGTGGCATTAAGCATGTAGGATGTACTGGGCAATTTATTCAGCTCGTCCAAAATTGAATTGAGGTCGGGATATTGAGGAACTCCAGACGTAATTGGTCTTGTATTCACTATTATCTCGGTATTAGGACTAGCATACTCACTTGCAACTCTTAGTGTCTCAAGGGGCTCAAAACCTAAGATCACGTCAGTATAACCCTTAGGAACTAATGGACTGTGTACGTTACTCCCAAATTTGACATGACTAACTACAGAACCTCCTCTTTGAGAAGCTCCATAAGTTTCTCCAACTCGGACGGAAAAGCCTTCGTTAATTGCTGCTGAAGCTAACACTCGTGAGGCTAGAATGTTGCCTTGTCCTCCTACTCCAGTTATCAGGATATAATAGTTTTGTTTCATTTTTAATCCCTCCTTTCAAGTTCTTTTATTGCACCAACCGGACATATTTGAGCACAAACACCACATCCAGTACATACTACAGGGTCTATGGTTGCTTTTCCTTCTGAATTGAGAGAAATTGCAGGACACCCGAATTCATTGGTACATAATTTGCACCCTATACATTTTGTAGTATCAACTGTGTAAGGAACTGCTTTTGATTTCCCTCTCCTAGCTTCATAAAGTGCACAAAGATGCTTTGCAACAACAACTGCTGGCCCTTCACTTTTTAGGGCATCTTCAAAGACTTTTTCTGTCTGTTTAATGTCATAGGGGTCAGTTTCCATTACAAATCTAACTCCCATAGTTTTGGCTATCTCTGAGATACTAATATATTGGCCTGGATTTGGCTGGAACCCTGTCATAGCAGTAGTGCCGTTATCAAAAACAACCACAAGTACATCCGTATTGGTGTATACAGCGTTTGCTAAAGCTGACAACCCTGCATGGAAGAAGGTTGAATCCCCGACCATAGCAATTGGCTTAACATCTGGATTTGCTTTTCCAACACCTAGGCCAATTCCTATGGATGACCCCATAGCCCCACTTGTGTCTCTAAGAGATAGCGGAGGTAGCCCAACTAAGGCATAACAGCCAATGTCACCGTGGTATATCACTTTTATCTTTGATTTACGTGCAGCCATCTTTAGGGCATATCCCGTTGCTCTGTGGGGGCATCCGGGGCATAGTGAAATCATTCTTTTTGGAAGCTTCACATTTGTCAATTTGCCTGCTTCAGGTTTCTTTATATCTAAGAACTCGAACACTCTGTTTAAAGCTTCACTGACTAGTTCGGGAGTTAGTTCTCCCCACCTGGGCAAACTCCCTTCCAACTTACCATGAATCTCAACAGTCTCCTCAAGATCATATAGGATTGTTTTTACACCAATTTCAAGGTAAGGTTCTCCTTCCTCTATAACTAATATTTTATTCACATGCTCTGCAAATTCTCTAATAATCTTCGAAGGCAACGGGTAAGCAAAGCCAATCTTTAAAACTGCAACTTTTTCTGAAATTCCAAGTAACTCTAATGCCTCCACAGTATACTCATAGCCCACACCCGATGTAATGATTCCAAATTCAGCGTCTTCTGGGAGTTTGATCAGGTTGAACTCCGAATTGTTAGATATCTCTTCAATTTTGCTTAATACTTTTTCATGAAGCTCTTTGTGTCGTTTGATCCCCAGTTCTCCCGGTATTAACGCATGCTTCTCCGGAATCTTTGGTTTGGTGTCATCTTTCTTAAGTTCACCCAAAATTACATCTTGTCTAGCGTGTCCTACTCTCGTTACTGATCTTAGCAGCACAGGAATCTTATACTCTTCTGACAATCTAAATGCATACGCACACATATCCTTTGCTTCTTGGGGTGTAGCCGGTTCTAGCGTTGGAACTTCCATTATGTACGCACCAAAAAATCTCGTATCCTGTTCTGATCCAGAACTATGAGATTGGGGGTCGTCCGCAACTACTATAACTAGTCCTGCGTCAGTTTTAATGTATGGCGTTTTGGCTAAAAAGTCTAATGCAACGTTTAATCCATAGTGTTTCATAGCCACTAGCGCATTAAGACCGGAAATAGCGGCTCCATATGCAACTTCTGCTGCAATTTTTTCATTTGTTGACCATTCAGCATATAGCCCTATTTTTTGGGCAAGTGGATACAATGTACCTAAAATTTCAGAAGATGGCGTTCCTGGATATGCTGTAGCTACCTTTACTCCACCTTCTAAAGCACCTCGTGCAATTGCTTCATTTCCCATTAACAAAAGTCTTTCTCCAGGGGCATCTTTAAGTATATTTTCTTCCATATTTACTCCCTCCTTTTCAGATATTGGATATATCTTCCCAAATATCTCCCAGCTTCAGTTGGAAAATCAAAAACCGGGATGCCATTTTTATTCAACAATTCTGCAGCTTCGATGATTTCCTTCCTGTTTTTCCCTGTCCAGCAGGCAATTAGCGGCATGTTTACTTCTTCATTGAGCTGTATCAACGTTTCAACAACATTTACAGCTCTAGAACCTATTAAACAAATCAAAACTATGTCTGCCACTTTTTTAGAGGCAATGTATTTTATGGCCATTTCAAAATTTTCAGGTGTAGCTCCTTCAAACGTTAAATCCATCGGATTATCAATAGCGGCATATCGCGGAACAGATAGAAGTTCTTTTAAGTCAGATTTAATGTCCTCTGGTAGAGGGGTTATCTTAATATTTGCACTTTCCAATCCGTCAGTAGCTAGAACTGCAGCACCTCCAGACCCAGAAATTATTGCTATTTTTTCGCCCTTAATGGGATGTTTAACAGATAGTAACTTGGCAAAAGATAGCAGTTCTCTCAATGTATTAACTTCAATAACATTCGCTTGATTAAACGCTGCTTGGTATATTGCATATACCCCCGAAAGTGACCCGGTATGTGATCTAGCAGCTTTACTTCCCGCTTCTGTTTTTCCGGCTTTTAATACAACAATAGGCTTTGTTTTAGAGACCTTTTTCGCGGTATCAAGGAAAGCTCTTCCCTTGTTCTCTCTTAGTCCCTCCATGTATATAGCTACTAGTTTGATACTCTCTTTCTGATTGAGATACAAAAGTATGTCAGACTCGTCGATATCAATCTTATTACCGAGTGTGAAAAATTTATCAAAATAGACTCCTTGGGAAGCTGCCTCTAAGAGAACTGCAGTACTTAAAGCTCCACTTTGAGAAATAAAGGCAGCATATCCTTTTCTTATAATATCCGATGTTATTCCAGGGGAAAATGTTGCATTTAACTTAGCCTCAGCATTAAAAAATCCCATGCAGTTGGGACCGATTACTCTGATTCCATGTTTTTTTGATATCCTCAAAAGTTCATCTTCGAGTTGACGACCATGCTCAGAGTACTCTGAAAATCCCGAAGCAAAGATTACTGCTCCCGCTACTCCATGTTCCCCACACTCTTCAAGTGCTTTAGGAACTATACTCGACGGTACAGCAAGTATTGCCAAGTCAACGGTATCCGGAACATCTAAAATTGAGTCATAACATTTGAACCCAAGTATCTCATCATAATTAGGATTAATGGGATATATCTTGCCCTCATACCCTCCCGAGATGATGTTTTTCAACACCATATTTCCAATTTTTCCAGGCCTAGGGGAAGCTCCGATTATGGCTATAGATTTAGGTTCGAATATCCTCTCTAGCTGTTTAATATCTTCGTTCAATATTCCACACCTCCATTTGCAAATTTAAAATAATAAAAAATGGCCAACAAAATAAAAATCATGCCATTGAGGTTCCTTTCTTATGGTGTTTGAGTGTTAAATACAACCCATAGGCGAATGGACCTGCTGAAATTGCTAAAACCAATAGTGCCACCATAATAACGGTCGCTGTGTCTGCCATGTTATCACCCCACAATGTTAAGTAGATATGCAGCCAAGATTCCTACTGGGTATATGTACTTTCCCCAGTATATGAACCAGCGTCCCAATTTTTTGATAGCTCCCCTGTTAATATCTTCCAAAGTTTCTTCCGGATTACGTACCCAGAATAGTGCTATTGGTGGCAATATGGCTACTATTGGTCCAGTATAGAGCACTATGTACCTTGCATAGTTCCATATGACGGGATAAAATGCAATTGGGACTGCCAGAAGTGAGAGTAGTACCATCAAGATCACGCTGACTTTTTTCCTATCCAGTTTGGTATATTGAAGCAAAGCTTCAGTAGAAACTTCTAGCATTGACACAGTGGATGTAATCCCGGCAAATGCTGCTGCTATAAAGAAGATTAACGCAATTAATGTGCCGCCAGGCATTTCTGCAAATGCATGTGGGAGCGAGACAAATAATAACCCCGCACCTGCAGAGGGGGAAATTCCAAATGCTAGCACTAGTGGAAATACAGCAAAACCAGCCAATATGGCTACAGTAGTATCTCCAAATGCCGTCGTGATTGCTGAGACTACGCTATCGGAATCTTTTTTCAGGTAACTGCCATAAACTACCATTGCAGCTCCTGCAAGACTGCATGAGAAAAACGCTTGAGCCATTGCATTTAAAACAACCCGAGGAGATAATTTGCTAATATCGGGTATCAAATAATACTCTAATCCCTTAAGGGCATTTGGCAGTGTTACAGCTCTGAGAACTACAACGATCAACAATGCAAAAAGCGTTATCATCATTCCCTTGACAATTGGTTCAATTCCCTTTCGTACTCCTCCCATTACAATTAGTCCCGTGGCTACTATTGCTATCACTGCAAATAATGCTGACTGTCCTGCACTGGAAACTGTGCTAAAATAGGTTTGAGGATCTTCCCAGAACCCAGACGAAAATGGTGCTATAATATATCGGATAGTCCAACCCACAACACTAGAGTACCATGCAAGTACAAGCGATACTCTTAAAACCGCGAGTGCTCCAAGGTATTTACCTCCCGGAACACCAAGTCTTTCGTAAGCTTTGGATGGTCCTGCTTGTGCAATTCTTCCGGTGTTAAATTCTATTGTCAACCCTACCCAAGCTAGTAGGGCGATTGTTAGTATATATGGTATAAGAAATGCAGCTCCACCATTCTCCCCCACTAACATGGGGAACATCCAGATATTTCCTAGCCCGACTGCAGATCCTAAAGCTGCAAATATCAACCCCAATTCCCAAGACCAAGATTCACGTTCAGACACAGGAAATCACCATAATCAATAGTTACCCTTTAGGATTTATACTTATTTTCGAATATATTCGAATACGCCTTTATTATGGCTTTATTGTCTTGATTTTCCAGTAGAGCTTTGTTTTTTGTGAAAAGACCTTATTCTTTATCTTTAAAGTAAAGTATTATCAAGAACTTCAACCTTATCTCCTTATCTTGACCACACACTCAAGTAAATCTATTAATATACCAGTGCAATATTTCCTTTCCAGCTTTTCTTAGATTATAACTGACAGTAGAAGGAGCCAGATTTAGAATTTTAGAAAGTTCTTGCAGATTTATTTTCCTCGGATAGTCGTAAAACCCAGAATTTAGCGCAACTGATAGAATTCTTTTTTGGCTTTGAGACAGTTGCGGAGGAGTGAATCTATCCTCAATTCCTCTTCGTACAATTGTAAGACTCTCAGAAGAGTACTTTGGAAAATTAGTAACTGAGATTACTTCATCACTATCAAATAAGATTGAAAATACTTCTGATGGATCTCTGACAACAAAAAGCCATTTTGCAATGCCTTTCTCTATGGAGGGCAATAATATTGGATAGGCATTTTTTACAACGAACTCTGGAGTTAAATACTTTTGTTTGTCCCACACTCCTACTATATGGTACTTTTGTGAAAGTGGAAAAATGTCGTAATCTTGAATACTGCTAACATTTGATAAGAAATCATCCAGTGTCTCTAGAGAGCATCCCGTAACAAGCTGAGTTGAAAAGACTACATTACCGTATGGGAAAATCCCAAGTAAGTCTATTTTACCTTCAGGGAACCGTTTTGTAAAATCTATACGCCATCCCTGTCTTGTTGTTAGAAATTCAACTATCATTTTTTTATTTTTAGGCCGCATTATACCACATTATATAAGTTAAGACACAAAACAATTTAAACATTGTGCTGAAAACTTCGGCATGACCTTGTTTGGAGTTCCCAGCTTGATAAGTCTCGGTGATATATCTGATGGCTTCAAGATGGGCATTCCAGTTATCCTGAGAGTATCTCCTTTGATTTCAGCTGGTTTATGATAATTCGAGCCCATATTATAGGTACAGTTGCGGCAGTTAGCACAAAAAGGATTAATCCTATGTAAGGAATAACTTCTGGCCTCTGATAAGTACAGGCACAAGAGACGTAACTCTTTGATATGCCAAAAATCTCGTACCCAAGCCACATTTCGAAAACCAAGAGAAACGTGACAGCTACATTTAGAACTAGTGAATTCGCGTTTTCACGGTATAGCCGCGCGAAGAGTAATGTTGTTCCACCTAGCATCAAGAAGAATGCGGAAGTCCCTAGAGTAATCTCAACTGCGTCAGGATCTTCAAAATATGGATCCTCTTTGTTTAATTGATAATCTACTGCGTACGTTAAACTCAAAAGAATTAAAAGAAGCCCTGCAGCTAAAAGGAGGGCTTGAATTAAGTTAGTCATTTTCAAACTTTGCACCCTTAGGTTAGTACTCTCCCCAACCTTATATTTTTTGGTGCTTGTTAAAGGTCAAGGAACCTCAATTATAGCCAAAGTGAACGTGATCTTTAGAGTACCATTTTATGGAAGTTTGCTGCCTCGTATCTCGCGCACTCTCTCTGAACTTCAGGCTTCCTCTCGTTTTTCCAAAACTTTCTCAGACTCTCAAAGCTAAACATTACACATCACCAATTAATAATAGTGTGGTCAACATACAAGCCACTAATGGTCAAAAATGAGCAAAAAATTGTTGAAAAGATGTTTTGGCTAACAAGCGGAGACTAAAGTTGTAAAAAGCCCAAAAAAGGTTAAAGTGTCTTTAAGGAAATCTCTCCAAGACAATATCCTTCACTTTCTTTTCCTTTTCATCAAAGTCTATAACCGCATAGTGGCCTCTCGATAAGGGGCCGGGGTTTACGATCATGGTTTCTCCTATTTTGTCTATTCCAGTCCCCTCATGTATATGGCCGCATATGACCAGTGGGGGTTGCTTCTCCTCTATAAACTTCCTTAGGGATTTGCTTCCTGCATGGGTTCCAACGAAAGTCTTGTCTACATTGGTGTCTTTTGGCGGGACGTGGGAAAGTATTATGTCTCCATCTTTATAGTTCCTGGTCAGAATTTCCCAGATTTCCTCTTCGCTGAACTCCCATATAGTAGAGAAGGGCGTTATGTTTGAGCCCCCTATTCCAGTAATGCCGACGCCGTTGAACTCTACCCTTTTGCCGTGGAGGCCGATATTAAGCTCCTCAAGCAGTTCGAGTACATCTCTGCCGTCGCAGTTCCCCATGACAGCATAGAAGGACTTTCCAAAGTCCAAGAACTCTTTTAAGATGTTGTAAGCTGATTCTCTGCCCCCGAAATGGGTTATGTCGCCAGCTATCAGAATAAGGTCAAACTCTTGGCCTTTAAGGTGCTCCAGAAGCTCTCTAACTTTATTAGCCTTACCATGGATGTCTGTTACCGCTATTATCCTCATTCTCACCACCCTTACAAAAATACACAGGGATGCTTAAATGTTTGGTGGTTAAATTTAAAATCATGAATTCCAATTCCTAAACGTATGAGCAAGTGGAAAGAAATCCTGAAGAAAGAAGGCCTTCTTGAGGTGGGAGATTTTGTAATCGAGGTTAGCCTAGAGTCTGAATGCCCATGCAAAGATGACAGCATTTACCCCGCGGTTCTTATATATGACACCAAGAACGAAGAAGTTTACTATCTCGATGAACCCTTTGAGCCGGTAGGCAACTTCAAGGAAGCCCTTGAGCAGGTCTTTGAATGGTTTGAGCGGTATAAGAACGGAGAGAAGCCTTTAATGAAGAGAAGCCCCAAAAAGAGCGCTCCGGAAGAAGTTGTCCGGAGGTTTTTAGAGGCCATAAAATCCCTCGAATAAAGGGAAAAACTTTAAGTTCTCATCTAAATCCTCACTGGAGGTGTAAAATTTGGATCCAAAAAAGTCCGTTCTCAAGGAGTCATCAACCGAAGGAATAGAAGAAATTCCGGTTACTGGCCCATGGCTTGAAGATGTGAGTAGTTTAGAGGAGGTCATCGATTATTACGAGAGAATAGGATTTCAGGCCACTCATTTAGGAAAAGCCATTGAAATCTGGAAGAAGGTAGAGGCAAAAAGGGCTAAAGGAGAGGAAGTTAGGGTCTTTTTGGGATACACTTCCAACATAATTTCTTCCGGCCTGAGAGAGATTATAGCGTACCTCGTCAAGCACAAGAAGGTTGATGTGATAGTGACTACGGCTGGCGGAGTTGAGGAGGATTTCATAAAAGCTCTAAAGCCCTTTATCCTCGGTGAATGGAGCGTTGACGATGCTAAAATGAGGGAGAAAGGAATAAACAGAATCGGCAACATCTTCGTACCTAATGACCGCTACATCGAGTTCGAGAAGTATATGATTCCATTCTTTGAGAGAATTCTTGAGATGGAGAGGGAAGAAAAGAGGCCTTTAACTGCAAGTGAAGTCATCTACGAGCTCGGAAAATACATGGACGAGAAGCTTGGCAAGGAAAAGGAGAAGAGCATCCTATACTGGGCCTATAAGAACAACATCCCGATATTCTGTCCCGCTTTAACCGACGGTTCCTTTGGAGACATGCTCTACTTTTTCAAGGAAGAAAGAGGAGACAGAGAGCTTATTATAGACATCGCCAACGACATAGTGAAGCTCAACAACCTTGCAATCACGGCAAAAGAAACCGCTTCAATAATTCTCGGCGGCTCTTTCCCGAAACATGCTATAATAAACGCAAACCTCTTCAGAGGAGGAACGGACTATGCTATCTACATCACTACCGCTGTCCCGTGGGACGGTTCGCTAAGCGGTGCACCGCCGAGTGAAGGCGTAAGCTGGGGCAAGATAAAGGCAAAAGCGGATTACGTAGAGATATGGGCCGATGCAACGCTGGTCTTCCCAATTCTGGTGTGGAAGGTTATGAAGGAGTAACTGTATATCCTGCGAGCTCTTTTTAAACTTCTTTAAAGTCCTTCAAGTCCCACACGAGCCAGCCTTCGTCTCTCAGCCCTTCTTTCCCTCTTATCCTTTTTGCCACAAGCCCGTAAAAGTTCTCCCACTCTTCAAGCCCAATGAGTTTTACTTTCCTCTCCAGATCCTTCAAAATGCCCTTAGCTTCTCCTTCGCTTAGTTCTTTCCACTTAACTTCAACTAGCAACGCCTTCCTCTCGCGCTCGTTCAGAGCCAGCAGATCGATTTCCTCACTCTTATGCCACCAACGGCCGATTTTAGTGAACTTGAAGGGAAGCCTTCCAGCCCGGTTCAGCTCGATTAGAAACTCCCGCGCCACCCCTTCAAAGGCCCTGCCCACGTAGGCGTTGAAGGCGTCCCAGTCCATCTCAAACGTCCCTATCTCTATCCTTCCCCTGTTTGGCTTCACAAAGCGGAACCAGAACGCAAAGAAGTTGTCGTTGAGGTAGTAGCGCGCCTTTTTGCTCCTCTCCGGCTCAGTGATTGGTACTTCTCGCCTCACAAGTTCGAGCGAGATAAGGGTTCTCAAGTACTTCGGCATGTCCTTCGTCTCAATCCCGGCAAAGCTCGCAATCTCGCTGACCCTGTGCTTTCCAAGAGCAATCGCCTCAAGTATGAGGTAGTAGCGGTGGACATCCCCAAGCTCTTCCCGTAGAATGAATTCGGGTTCCTCGTAGAGGATTGAGGTTGGCGAGAACGCCACTCTGGGGAGCTCCTCTTCAAAGTTCTTCCCCTCAAAGAGCCTGAAGTACATCGGCACGCCGCCCGTCACGGAGTATATCTTCACAACGGTCTCGATCGGGGAGTTCCTGAAGTATTCACGGACGTGAAAGAAGTTCAGGGGTTTGAGCTTGAGCTGGGCGGTTCTCCTCCCGTAGAGGGGATTGCTGTAGTCCATGAGGCCTTCCATGAGGCCGATTATCGAACCGCTCAGAATGAGGAAGAACCTCTTGTCGAGAACTTCATCTATCACGTACTGGAAAACCGCGGGAGTGTTCTTATCGGTGAGCAGGAGATATGAAAACTCGTCTATGACAACGACGAGCCTGTCTGGGGCCTTGAGCTTTATGAGCTCGAATGCCTCTCGGAAGTCCTTCACATCAACCTTCGGGAGTCCAAGAACCTCAGCCGCTTCCTCATAAAAGCGCCTCGCGTTCGACTCAAGCCCCTCCCTGTCCGCTAGGAAATAGAGGGCAGTTTTTCCTTTGATGAACCTTTTCACGAGCTCCGTTTTCCCAACTCTCCTGCGCCCGTAGAGTATGAGAACTTCCTTCTTGCCCGATGAGTAGAGAGACTCAAGGAAGGCGAGCTCATCTTTTCGGTTGACAAACATTATCTTCACCAAGATAATCTTAGGCAAGATAATATTTAAGCGTTGTGGGTAGGGAAAAGCGCACATAGTAAGGCCCTCAAATTAACCCCCAAAGTCTCTCAAGTCCCACACGAACCAGCCTTCATCTCTCAGCACTTCTTTCCCTTTTACTCTCCTTACCACGAGTCCATAGCTTTTTTCCCACTCCTCAAGACCAACGAGTTCTGCTTTCCTCTCTAGATCCCTTAAAATCCCCCTAGCCTCTCTTCTGCTCAGCTCTTTCCACTTTGTCTCAACAAAGAGCGCCTTCTTCTCCCTCTCATTTAAGGTTATGAGGTCAATCTCCTCTCCTTTCCTCCACCATTTTCCAACCTTCGTAAACCTAAAAGGAAGCTTACCTGCTCTGTTTAGCTCAATGAGGAATTGTCTGACAATTTTCTCGAAAACCGGGCCAAGGTAGTGGTTATAGCTCTGCTGTATTTCGCTCACGTCAAATATTCCCTCCTCTATAAGTGAGAGGTTTGGATAGATGAAGCGGAACCAGAAGGCGAGGAAATTATCTGCAACGTAATAGCGGCCCCGCTTGGAGTTTGGTTTTTCCGTCAGGGGTACTTCCCTTACCACAAGCCCGGTCTCGATTAAGTTCCGGAGGTATGGGGTTATCTCCGAGTGCTTCATTCCCGTGAAGTCCTTTATCTCCTTGGGCGTCGTCTTGCCGAGGGCTATTGCCTCAAGTATCCTCCTGTACGTCCTCGTCTCCGTGAACTCGTACCTCAGCAGGAAATCCACTTCGTCGCGGAAGAAGCTCACGGGGTTCTTCAGCTCCCTATCGAGCCACTCCCAGAAGGGCAACCTGACCTGTGTTATGTAGAAGGGAATCCCATCCGTCATGCCATAGACCTCTACAAGCTCTTCCCAGCTCGCGCGAGGAAAGAACTCCTTGAGGTGGAAGAACTTCAGTGGTTTAAGCTTCATGGAACCTGTTCTCCTGCCGTAGAGAGGGCTCTTGTAGCTGAGGACCTTCTCCGTCATCATGCTCACAGAGGAGCCGAGAAGAATGAGCTTCGTGTTTGAGTTAGCCAGTTCGGTATCGATGGCTCTCTGGAATATGCTCAAAATCCCTGGGTCTTCCTTTATCAGGTTCGGGAACTCGTCTATTACGATGATTTTGTCCCTTAAAGCGTGGAGAAGCGCCTCCCAGTCCTCACGGACATACCTTATCTCCGGAAAGACCCTTTCGGCAGTTTCCTTGAAGTGCCTCAAGTTATCCCCTTCAACGGCGAGGTAATAAACGTGGGGAAAGTCTCTCACGGCTTCAAGGACTAAGCGAGTCTTCCCAACACGCCTCCTGCCGTAGATAACGATGAGTTCAAACCCATCGCTTGAGAGCCTCTCTTTAATCGCCTCAAGCTCTTCTGTCCTGTTCACGAAGTGAGCCATATGATAATCACCATTATGATAATTGGGGTTATCATTTTAAGCTTTTTGGCAGGATGAGAATTGGAATTATGATAATTGGGGTTATCATATTGGGAGTAAGGTCTTTTAGCAGAGTCCTATAATTTTTAAAAACATAGAACAGAAACAACACCTGTTACAATCTTCCCTATCTGAGGATAATGTTACCAATAGGTATCTTCTGAAAATATTACACCTGCTTTTTCTTCGACAGGGGCGCTCTCTAGGATACTGTTAGAGGGCAGTATCGCCACAATGAACACGAAACCATTGTTATCGATTTCCACGGGATAAATTTTTATCTGGATTTTTTCAGACGCTAGGTTCCTATTCAATTGCTCTTGGATTAAGGTGATATCATCATTTTTTATCTTAAATGGTGAGGGGAAATAGTTGTCATCTAAACCATAGACTAGCGCAAGCCTTCTCAATATCCCGGTTTCAGGATCTGGTGAAATGTAGCTCCTAATATCATCGAGTATAGCATTAACAATTTTCTCAGGTGACCTGTATTTTGTAATCGTTTTTCCCGATTTTAGATCAATGTATGATTCACCTTCTTTGAATATTACAGACCCTAGTTTGGTTTTGAATAAGAGTTTAAGTTCTCTTTCGTAAATTAGATTAGAGAGTTCATCAAATACAAATTGTAGGTTGAATAACTTGTTTTCCCCGAGCAATTTAGAAATAGTCCCGTACATGACAAGTTCGAGGAGTGCTTTGGCCTTTCTACTATCTGCATCATCGATTTTTTTAAGTACAGTCTCTATAAACCGTTGAATCCCATCGGCACTATCTGAGACATTATTCCATATCTTGAGATTACCAAAAGTCGTTGGATTGTGAGAGATCGCATCCTTGACATTATTGTAATTAAGACTATCACCCACATGGAAAATCTCGATATCCCTTGAGTTTTTTAAAATCGCATTTCGCATATCCCACAAGATATCTCTAGAGGGCGCTATTCCAGGTTTCACTCCTGTAGAAAACAGCAACTTGAATCTTGGATGGGTTTTCTCGAAAATAGGATCATGCTCCCCCATCTGATGAATCCCATTCCAAGTTTCAATATATTTGGCTTGATTAGATAAGACTTTCTGCGGGCTATTAAGAGCACGAATATAAAGTATATATCCTGGAATTAACTGATTAAACACTTTTCTAGAGTGTATCAGATGGGGAATACCAAATGTATATTCCAGATAAAAGTCCTCAAAACTAGATTGTCTCCAATTTCCTTGAATTTCATCAAAAAATTTGACATGTTGTATTTCCAGTTGGTTTGAGCCTAATGCTAAGTACCAATTTTTCCCATATTGTAAAGTTTTCCACTAGCTAAAAGGTCTTCAAGTTGATCACCACTTATTGGTATGTTCAGGACTTGAAGGCCTAATTCTTTAGCAGATACAGTCAATATGATACTGCCTCCAAAGTCCCAATTTATAGACATGGTGTCTTCGATTCCAGTAAACTCAGACATGGCTTTGCTAATCTCTCTACTTTGCTCGTAAATATATGCATATATTTCATCATCTTTATCTTTCTCGAATAGAATCGCTCTAACTACATTCTGAGGAGCCAATAGTATCTTAACAGCCCGAATACTTGTTTTTGGTTGTGCGCTTTGTTCTGCGTTGGGTAGGGTAACATACTTTAACAACGTAGAGTCAATAGATGTATTTGACGTAGCATAGCTATTTAAGCTGGAAGGTATCTCTGCTATTGAAGGTATTCTCTTACAATGTGCTATCATTATGATGTTCACCAGTATGTACGACTAAAACCAGAAACTTTCCATATTCTTTTGACTTAGGATACAAATGAAGACGAAATTCATCTAAGAGTGATTCAATAATAGGGTCATACCGTCCCGCTTTAATATCTTCCTCGGTGGCATTGAGAAGGTTTATAATATGGTTACGTCATGAAGGTATCCTTTTAAACATCTGTGTTAGGGGTATTTTCTTTGTTAATCTCATCTTAAAGCTTTGAAGTATTTTTATGACATCTTCCCTGTTCTCTATAACCGAACGAATAGCTGAATCCTCGTGGGGTATCGCATCTTTCTCCCAAAAATATGCATAGCTGAAGTATCTTTCTTCCATCTTACTTCCCAACATTATATAGCCTAATCTAATAATTAAAGTTTTGTGGTTTTTGAAGATCCAAATTCTTTCTTTACTTATAGAAAGTAAAAATCCCTAAGATGGCCGTTTCTTGTGTCCAATGGTACTTTGTGTTTGACTCAAGAACCACATGAGGTAAAAGAATTTACAGCTGAGTCATACTATCGTAACGCCATAAATTAAATGATAGGCAACTAGATCTATACTAAAAACAGGAAAAAGGAGTGAGTAAGAGCTTTCAGTACAACACCACCCAGACTTCTTCCCCTTCTTTGTATCCTTCGCTGTCCTCGGGGATCTCAAGGTAAGCGTTGCTCTTAACTAGTGCGCTCATTATTCCGCTTCCCTTCTTTTTGATCGGCACTGCCTCGCCGTTTTCATAGGAAACCTTCACGAACTCGTGCCTTCCCAAGGATGAAGGGACTTTTTCTTTGAGCCTTGCCCTAACTTTTATGGGCTTGTAGTTCGCTCCGGAGAGCTTTGCGAGGGCATATTTAACGTAAAGGTGGAACTGGGCAAAAACCGCTGCCGGATAGCCGCTCATTACGAAGACCCTCTCACCGTAGCCTATCGGCCTTCCCGGTTTTATTGTCGTTCCATGAAAGAGCAGTTTAACGAATTTGTGGGCGTAATCTTTTTCTCCAAACGCACTGCCCCCGGTTATGAGGACGAGGTCGCATTCGCGCTTTGCCTTTTCAAGAGTTGCTCCAATTAGCTCTTCATCATCTGGTATTACACCGTAAAAGATGGGCTCGCCAAAATACTGCCTAACAAGGGCTTTTAGCATTGCAGAGTTGCTCTCTAGGATTTTCCCTTTGTTTAAGGCCTCTTCATCAAGCTCCTCTATTAACTCATCTCCGGTAACTATTATCCCAACTTTGGGCTTTCTCTTTACCTTAACGCTCTTTACCCCAATCCCCTTGAGAAGCCCGATATCTTGAGGCCTCAGAATCTGTCCCTTCTTGAGAACGACTTCCCCTTTCTTCACATCTTCCCCCTTGAAGGCAACGTTCTGTCCCGGGGCTACGGGCCTAAGGACGTAAATCTTATTGCCTTCTCTCTTCACTTTCTCTTGCTCGATGACCGCATTGGCACCTTTTGGCATTTTACTGCCCGTCATGAGCTTTATCGCCTTTCCATTGGTAACTTCCTTTTTGCTCTCCATTCCTGCAGTTATTTCGTCAATAACTTCAAGCTCTACGGGGGAGTATTCCCTAGCTTGAAAAGTGTCTTCCGCCCTAACTGCATATCCATCAACTGCGGAGCGATCAAAGGGTGGCAGGTCTATTGGAGAGACAACGTCCTCCGCAAGGACTCTCCCAAGAGCGTCATCGAGAGGAACTTCTTCAATTTCTTCAATCTCTTCTATGTCGTTTAGTATCATCTCAAGGGCTTTTCTATAGGGTGTTAACTGTTTGAACTCTCTCATATAATCACCTTCTAACGTTTAAGTTATAAGTTAAACCTCAAAACTTCCAACTATTCCCTTGCATGCTTAAGGATGTGGTAGGCCTCTTTTTTGATAATCTCAACTGCCGTCTTAACTGCATTCAAGCTACCCGGGAGGCAGAAGACAACTTTGCTCTCCTTGTCCCTTATTATTCCAGCCGTCGCTCTGCTTAGAACTGCTGCAGTTCCAACTTCTTCGTAGCTCTTTAGCCTAAAAATCTCACCAAAGCCCACAAGCTCTTTATCGAAAAGGGGTCTAAGAGCCTCTATCGTTACGTCTCTCCTCGTTATCCCGGTGCCACCGGTTGTGATAACAACATCGGCCTTTTCTAAAGCTTCGATAGCCGCCTTTATTATCTTGAGCTTCTCATCAGGGACAACCGCATAATAAACGTTTTCATTTCCTTCTTTTTTCAGCTCATCAATAATGTAATATCCGCTCAAGTCTTCCCTCTTCCCGAGGCTTGCCGTGTCGCTAACGGTTATAACTGCGAACTTAAACTTCTTTGGGGCTTTTGCCTTGTGTTCCTCGTGAGACATTTTTACACCACCGTTTAACATTTTGCAGAAAGGTTAATAACTTTTTAGCTCCTTCTGGCTTAAATTTTTTATAAGAAGAGGATTTCATAAATTAAGGTGGTTCTATGCACGAACTTTACACCGTCTTGGCTGAATACTACGATGTTATTTATCGAAAACGGGCTGAGAGAGTCAAAGATGAGATTGACTTTGTTGAGGGAATATTCAAGACGGATGCCAAGCGGGATGTGAAGAGGATTTTAGACTTGGCCTGCGGCACGGGAATTCCAACGCTGGAACTTGCAAAGAGAGGTTACGAAGTTGTGGGTGTTGACCTGCACGAGGAAATGCTCGAAGTTGCAAAGAGAAAAGCCGAAAAAGAAGGCTTAACAATCGAGTTCATTCAGGGAGATGCCCTTGAGATAAATTTTGAAGAAGAATTTGATGCAGTGACGATGTTCTTCTCCAGCATTATGTACTTTGACGAAGAGGACATCAAAAAACTGTTTAGCTCAGTGATCAAGGCCCTTAAGCCCGGAGGAGTCTTTGTTGCGGATTTCCCCTGCTGGTTCTATGGAGGAAGCGACGGCCCGATAGTGTGGGACGAGAATACAGATGAGGAGAGATTAGTGATTACGGACTGGCGAACGGTAGAACCTGCTTTCCAGAGACTCCACTTCAAGAGGCTCGTGCAGATAGTAAAGCCCGACGGGAGTGTTAGGGCATTTATGGTGGACGATGAGCTCAACATATACATCCCAAGGGAGATGCGGCTTCTTGCTGATGAATTCTTCAATGAAGTCAAAATCTACGGCCACTTAAAGAGGAGACTTGATCCAAAGGACAGAAGATACTGGCTTGTCGCAGTAAAGTAAACTTTTTAAACTTCAATCCCTCTTTCTTTTTGGTGGTGCATATCGTCAATCGGAACACCTATTGTTGAATTTAATGAAAAAAGATTCTTGTTTTTCTGGTTAGTGAACTTTCTGCCGGCACCACCAAGAGGATTAACCTTTTTAAGCTCCGCTTTTGATAGGTTAAACATCTCCAAAAGAGGTGAGAAAAATGCTTCCCAAGACCTATGACCCAAACGAGATAGAGCCAAAGTGGCAGAAGTTCTGGCTTGAGGAAAAAATCTACAAATACGAACTCGACGAAAAGAGACCGGCTTATTCTATAGACACTCCGCCCCCGTTCACGAGCGGAACCCTGCACTTAGGTCACGTGCTCAGCCACACATGGATTGACATAGTGGCGAGATACAAGAGAATGAGGGGCTACAACGTTCTCTTCCCGCAGGGTTTTGACAATCACGGCTTACCAACAGAGCTTAAGGTAGAGAAAGAGTTCGGAATAAGTAAAGACCAGCCAGAGGAGTTCCTTAAGAAGTGTGTGGAATGGACATGGCAGGCAATTGAATCCATGAGAAACCAGTTCATCAGGATAGGCTATTCCGCGGATTGGGACTTAGAGTACCACACAATGGATGACGAGTACAAGGCTTTAGTGCAGAAGTCCCTGCTGGAGTTCTACAAGAAAGGCCTCCTCTATCAGGACAAGCACCCGGTTTACTGGTGCCCGAGGTGTAGAACCAGTTTGGCAAAAGCAGAGGTAGGCTATGTTGAGGAGGACGGCTACCTCTACTACATCAAGCTCCCAATAGCTGGAGAAGATGATTACATCCCAATAGCCACCACAAGACCTGAACTCATGCCCGCGTGTGTTGCTGTTTTTGTTCACCCAGAGGATGAGCGCTACAAGGATAAGGTAGGTAAGAAGGTAAAGCTCCCGATATTTGAGAGAGAGGTTCCAATACTAGCTGATGAAGATGTGGATCCAAACTTCGGTACCGGAGCGGTGTACAACTGTACCTACGGTGATGAGCAGGACGTTGTCTGGCAGAAGCGCTACAACTTGCCCGTGATTATAGTTATAGATGAAAACGGTAGAATGAACGAAAATGCCGGCAAATACAAAGGCCTAACGACTGAAGAAGCCAGAAAGGCAATAGTAAAAGACCTTGAGGAGATAGGGCTTCTCTACGACAAAAAGAAAATCCGCCACCGTGTGCTCAGACACACAGAGAGAAGCTCATGTATGGCTCCAATTGAGCTCTTGCCGAAGAAGCAATGGTTCATAAAGGTGAAGGACTACACAGATGAGATAGTTAAAGTGGCCGAGCAGATCAAGTGGTATCCCAAGGACATGTTCCTTAGGCTCAAGGACTGGGCAGAGAGCATGGACTGGGACTGGGTAATAAGCAGACAGCGTGTTTTTGGAACGCCCATCCCATTCTGGGTCTGTAAGGACTGTGGAGAGATAATTCCCGCAAGAGAGGAAGACCTCCCAGTTGACCCAAGGTTTGACAAGCCACCCGTTGAAAAGTGTCCCAAGTGTGGAAGCAAGAACTTAGAAGGAGTAAAAGACGTCCTCGACTGCTGGGTAGATTCGAGCATAACCCCCCTCGTGATAAGCAAATGGCAAAAAGATGAGAAGTGGTTCAAGCACAACTTCCCAACATCCCTAAGACCACAGGGAACTGACATCATAAGAACATGGGCGTTCTACACAATCTTCAGGACTTACATGCTGACTGGACAAAAGCCATGGGATAATGTTCTCATAAACGGCATGGTAGCGGGTCCAGATGGAAGAAAGATGAGCAAGAGCTATGGTAACGTGGTCTCCCCAGAAGAAGTCATTCCAAAGTATGGAGCAGATGCACTAAGACTCTGGACTGCCTTGGCTCCACCGGGAGAAGATCACCCCTTCAAGTGGGAGATAGTCGACTACAACTACCGCTTCCTCCAAAAGCTGTGGAACATCTTCAGGTTCGCTGAAAGGCACATTAAGGGCTTTGACTACGAGAAGCACAAAGACATTGAACTGGAACCCCTCGACAGGTGGATACTTTCAAGGCTCCACCGCTTAATCAAGTTCGCAACAGAAGAGCTTGAAAAGTACCGCTTCAACCTGCTCACAAGAGAGCTTATGACGTTCGTATGGCACGAAGTTGCAGATGACTACATAGAGATGATAAAGCACCGCTTATATGGAGAGAATGAAGAGAGCAAGCTCAAGGCCAAGGTGGCTCTCTACGAGCTCCTATACAACATAACACTGCTCCTCGCACCTCTTGTGCCCCACATAACGGAAGAGCTCTACCAAGAGATGTTTAAAGACAAGGTTGGAGCCAAAAGCGTGCACCTCCTAGAGTGGCCAGAATACAGAGAAGATAGAATAGATGAGGAAGCAGAAAAGCTCGGAAAGTTCGCCAGTGAGATAATCGGGGCAATGAGAAGATACAAGAACTCCCACGGATTGGCTTTGAACGCCAAACTCAAGCACGTGGCAATTTACGCAACGGACAGCTATGAGATGTTAAAAGCCCTTGAAAGAGACATTGCTGGAACAATGAACATCGAAAAGCTCGAAATAATCAAGGGCGAGCCTGAGCTTGAGGAGAAGATTGCCGAAATCAAGCCAAACTTTAAGACCGTTGGGCCAAAGTACGGAAAGCTCGTGCCAAAGATAACGGCTTACCTCAAAGAGAATGCTGAAGAGGTTGCAAAGGCCCTCAAGGAGGCAGAAAAGGTAGAGTTCGAAGTCGACGGACAGAAGGTAGAGCTTGGCAAGGACGACATCGTGCTCAGGAAGGCGGTGTTCAGCGAGGGAGAAGAGGTAGAAACGGCAGTGGTTAGAGACGCCGTTATTCTCTTCTTCTGAAACTTTTTTTATGTTGTCCTATTTTATTTGGTGGTACCGTAAGTTACTTACGGGGGCATAAGTTACAGCTTTTAGAAAAAGTTAAATGACAAATTAACAGTTATAACAAAGCATCATGGCTTTTTTCAGTAGAATAACCCTATAGAGCTTGCCGTTGATTATTCTCGGCGTTGAGATCTTGTTTAGGTGCTGGATTCTCTTCCTCTCAAGGGCCACAAAGTTGAGCTCCCTTAAAACCTGGACAAAATCCTCCCACCTTATGTTGAGCCACTTTGAGTATTCATCGAAGAGCTCCTTTTCAACGACCAAGAACTTCTTTCCGTTTATCAAGAACCTTTTCTTGTGTTTTGGCAGCTCTTTTCTCAACCTCCACTTTGCGTGAAGGGGTGATTGAACTTCCAAAACTGCATCATCCATGGGCTTGCCCTCCAGAATCATTTTGAGCACAATCTCAAGAATGAGGTTTATTCTATCGGGGACACCGATTATATCCCCTCTCAGCGAAATCTTTCTTCTCAGGACTTTTATTCCCCTCTTTTCAAGCTCTTCTCCTATTTTAGGTGTGGTCTTCTTCTTTGTTCCTCCAGTGTCAACGATTCCACCGATTATAAATGCCCCGGCAGAGAAGTCCTCCTCATTAAGGTCTTCCCCAGCCCATGGGTCGAGAAGAACGACCTCTTCTATACCTTCTTTTTTGAGGAACTCCCACGTTGACCCCTCATAAGCGGTAACTTTCTCCAGCGGGAAGTTTGAGAGTTTTTTGAACTCCTCGTTAACCCACGTTACGGCTAAGCGGTCCCCCCACAAATAGTCCCTAATCACGCCATAGCTTTGAGAGGCTTGGAGGGCTACTTTTCTCTTCTCTTTCTCTGTGTGCTTTTCCCAGTGCATGAGGTCAATTATGAAATAGGGGAATCTATACTGGGAGAGCTTTTCTTTGAGGTCTTTTCCTTCGATAACAACTTCAAACTTGTCAAGGTGTGATGAATTTAATGGCAGATATGCAAAAAGGGCGCCCTTTGTTGGCTTTCCTTCCAAATCCCAGGCTATCGTCGTTGGCTCATTTACCTTCACGATTACGCCTTTTCCCTCAAGAACCGCTATGGCTATCTCCTGCAATGGTCTGCTGGAGTCTCTCTTGGGGATTCTCCTCGATAGGCTCCCGATTTTATCTATGCCCTTCTCCTTCAGAAGTTCTTTGAAAACATCACTGAGCTTCTTCATGGCCATCGTTTTGAGCTTGGAAGAGAGTTTTTAAGGCTTTCTCTCGGGATGCTGAATACCTATTCATTCCTAAGCACTATTGCCTGAACGTATTCTCCAAAATCTTCTTCTACTTTTTGGAGGGTCTCTCTGGTGAAGTTTGGGACGTAAACAAATACCAGATGTTCTTTCTCTTCTGCGAGGTATCCTTTTTCCTTTGCAATTGCCAGGATTTCTTGATTAAGCTTTGTCCAGTTGTGTCCATACTTTTCAAGAAGCTCCCATGGGTAAAGGTAAACATAGGGGTTGCCAATTACTTCGAGTGCTTCTTTTGAGGGAGCCGCGTAGAGAACTCTAACCCAACCATCTCTGTAAATATACATCTCCTCTCTTTTCTCAGAGTCTTCATAAAGAACCCAGAGAGGCTTGTAGGAGAGGTCAAAAGTGTATACACCTGTTCTTTTTCCTTTCCAGCTATCTGCCAGAACGGTTACCTTAACTCTTTGGTAGTCCTTCAAAAACTTGATTTCAAATTTTGGGAACGTAAGATCATCGGTACACATAACGGATGCAGGATTGCACTTCCACAGCTTAAAGGTGAGCTTTAGCTCGCTTCCTTCTTCTTCACACGCCAGCAGCTTGAGATAGTACATCCCGCTTGTTCCAAAGCTTGTGTGTATTATAACCTCTCCATTAATAGCCCCGGCCCGAGTGTGGGTATAATTAATAGGGCAAGCAGGTTCGGGGGCTGTGAAGTCCTCGTCGTATTCTCCCCGGACTTCTATTTTAACGGCCTCTGGAGGAATGCCCAGCTCTTCAATGGCTTTCATTAAAGCTTTTTTGTCTCCATATGGACTTATCGCAATATGAATGTAATTGTCCCTTGCAAGGCTATCCTTCCCAAGCCATATAGCGCCGATTCCATAGCTCGAATTCGCTGCTAAACGTTCAATCTTCACCCTCCAGAGAGCAAGATCGTTCTCGTCCCATGGCTGAGAGTTATCAGTATTGGAAGACTCCCTAATTGCATAATATGCTGGGAGAATGAGCAACGCTAAAATGACTACTAACACCAATCGGTTCATTGTTATTCCTCAATAGAAAAATCTCCCCCCAAATATAAAGGGGTTTCGATGGCTTCAAGAAAATTAGAAATGAAATCAGAAAGCAATCCCCATTTCCTCTGCGATCTTCCTGAGCCTCTCGATTCTCTTTTGAGTTGGTGGGTGTGTTGAGAACAGCTCTGCAAAGCTGATTCCCCTGAATGGGTTTACTATAAACATGTGTGCCGTTGCGGGATTGCCCTCTTTAAGGGGTCTCATTGAGACGGCGTATTCAATCTTTTCTAATGCCCTTGCTAGAGCCCATGGCTTTCCGCTTAACTTTGCACCGGTTTCATCTGCCAAGTACTCTCTGGCTCTGCTTATTGCCATCTGGATGAGCATCGCAGCTATTGGGGCTAAGACTATCAGGAGTATGGCACCCAGAGCACTGCTCGCATCTCTATCCCTGTCCCTTCCTCCAAATCCTCCAAGCCAGAGCATCCATCCTGCCCATCTTGCCACCATGATTATTGCTCCCGCCAACACAGCAGCTAAGGTTTGAATGAGTATGTCCCTGTTCTTTATGTGGCTTATCTCGTGGGCAATTACGCCTTCAAGCTCATCCCTGTTTAGTAGCCTCAAAAGTCCCTGTGTAACGGCAACTACAGCGTGCCTTGGGTTTCTACCAGTTGCAAAGGCATTTGGTGTCTCAGTTGGCACTAGTGCCACCTTTGGCGTGGGGATTCCGGCTTCTTGGGCAAGGCTCCTCACTATCTCATAAAGCTCTGGGGCTTCATCCTCCTCTAGGATTCTTGCCCTATACCACGTTAGGACGATTTTATCGCTGTACCAGTAGCTGAAGAAGTTCATCATTAGGGCAAAGATGAATGCAAAGAGCATTCCGGTCTCATTGCCCAGAACGTAGCCTATTGCCATTAGCAGACCGGTGAGGAAAGCCATTAAAACTCCTGTCCTAATCCACAGGCCTAGACCCACTCCTCATCACCTCCGAGCTTTAGATATGGTACTATCTCGTCGTAAAATTTTGTCCAGTCAACTATTCCGATTCTTCTTTTTATTCCCTTGTTAAGAATGTCCAAGATTTCGTTTACAACTTCCTCTGGGGATTTATCTGTGGTGTCAACCTCTATAATGTTTTCGTTTTCTTCTATTGCCTCCAAGAGGCACACATCCACAAGCTCTGCTTCGACGTTTTCGGCTATCTTTTCTTCACTGTAGCCTCTTTCTTTTAAACGTTCACCTATCAGCTTTGGATGGGCGCGGAGGATTATAACTTGGTCGGCTGGCATGAGGTGGCTTAGGTGACCATCAAGCACTACGTTTTTGTCTTTGAGCTTCTTCTCAACGTAGTACGCGAGTTCGTCAACCTCGACCTCAAGCTCATCCCCCTTCATCTCGCCTACACCGTGCTTTAAGGCAAACTCCCTTAAATCCACGTAAGCGTAACCCAATTTTTTCGCTAGAAGCTTTGCCACAGTTGTTTTTCCAACTCCGGGTGTCCCACTCACAGCGATTATCATTTTCTCTCACCTCATTAAATTTATTAACCCGAGGTTTTTAAAGATATAGTTTTTTCCGTCTATTGCCGATACAAACTTAGACATTAATCGGAAAGTTTTTAAGGAAGGAATGCGTATACTTTTTGGTGATTTCCTGTGGCGGATGATAAGCTTTTGCAAAAGAAGCTTGAAATCATTAAGAAGCAAAAGGAAAAACTATTGCTTGAGGAAGCCAGAATTTTGAGGATTCTTATGCAAGAAAAGATGAAAAAAAGCGCCAGCTAAATCAGAATACGTTGATCTTGTCCTCTAATATCATTTTTTGGATTTTTGTTATGTTCGCAAGCCACTCGTCCGCTATCTCATAGGCCTGTCTCTCGAACTGCTCTACTTTATAGCCGGACTTTGGAATCACCTGAATGCTTGCTACGAGGGGCTCATCAATTGGCTTTCCGATCTGGCTTAGGATTCTCACGTAAACTTCCTGTACTCCCTCTACCTGCTCGGCGATGTCGTTTGCTATTAAGTTAGCAAGGATGTTGTAGATCTTACCTACGTGGCTGACGGGGTTCTTACCGGCAGATGCTTCCATACTCATGTGCCTGTTTGGTGTGATTAGACCGTTTACTCTGTTTCCTCTTCCAACGCTACCGTCGTCTCCAGCCTCTGCTGAAGTTCCAGTGACTGTTATGTAGTATATGTCCCTTTCTGGGTCATCTGCGGTGTTTACGTAAATGTTGACTTTTCTGTCTGTGTACTGAGAAACAAGTTCTTTAACCGCGTTGTATATTCCCTCTTTAACTTCCATGTATTCCCGGGGGTTTTGAACTTCGCTGTCAACTATGGCAGCAGCGATTGTTAAGTCTATTTCATCGTCTTTCCTAAGACCCATTACCTTGATGTCTTCACCAACAGCTGGCCACTCTTTCTTGAACTTCTCGCTGTTAAGGAGCCTCTCAGTTTCAAGGACTATTCTTTCGGTCTCGCTCAATGGTGCGTAACCAACACCGAAGGAGGTGTCGTTTGCCAGAGGTATTGGGTTCTCCTTGATCTTATTGAAAACTCCAACAAGGTCAACGCTTCCCTGTCCTATTCTTGAGTCAATTATGACATGCTCGTTTACGTCCAAGTGTCTAACGGCCTTTCTTAGGTATTCTTTGGCAGCTTTGATGGCAACTTCATGAACTGGAAACATCTCCTTATCAACAAACTCAACTGCTCTACCTGAGAGAAGAATGTATATTGGCTTTATCACTTCACCGCCACCGAATCTTGGGTAAGCCCTTCCTCCCACGACTTCAACCTGGTCAGTGTTGTGGTGCAGAATAATACCATAGCGCTTTATGTACTCCCTTGAAAGTGCCCTGCTGACGGCCTCAGCTATTCCATCGGCTATGCTATCTGGATGACCGATACCCTTTCTCTCTACGAGTTCTACTCTCTGCATCTCTACCGGAGTTCTTACGAGCTCCTCAACAACGATATTTCTCTTCTTTTCAACCATGATCATCACCCCGAATGAATTCTTACGTGCATAGTCTGAGGGTTCCTTTATATACTTTTCGGCATGATATCATGGCTAAGATATAACTGCTAGTTATTCCGGGGAGAAAAGTTAAAATCTGTATCTGTGGAATATCTTAGTGGCATCCGACGTGCCCGGTAGCCCGACCGGAGGAGCGTTTGGGCAGCTATGAATCTGGGGGACGATACCGGGCATACAGGGCTTGGCCTCCGGGGCCGCTCGAGGTTGCCGAAAGGGCTAACGATGAAGGCGGTAGGATACGCCAAGCCCACATGGGAAGGTTTTTATCCTCAGGAGCAAACGTTTCCTTGGTGGTAAAGGTGAACATTTCTGAGGTAATAGCGGAGATAAGAGAAGTTCTTGATAAGAAGGACGAATTAAGAGAAGAGGCCCTCAAGCTTACTCGGGAAATCGTGAGGCTAAGTGGAGACTCAATAAAAGCCCTGCACAGGGGAGAGTTCAAGACTGCGGAGGAGAGGCTGAAAAAAGCCGAAGAGCTTGTTAAACAGCTAAAAGAAGAGCTCAAAGGCCATGAAGACCTATACTTTACAGGCTATGTTCAGAGTGCTCATCAGGAATATGTAGAAGCACTGCTATTTTACCGCTACCTTCTTGGGGAAGAGTTTCCGTCTCCTAAAGAAATTGGAATCCCCGAGGCCGATTATGCTCTGGGAATTGGGGACTTCATAGGGGAGCTAAGAAGGTATTTTCTGACGCTCTTACTGAAGGGAGAAATAGAGAGGGCTCAAGAAGTTTATGCGTTTATGGAGAAAGTTTACGACGAGCTTGTTACCCTTGAGTATCCAAAGGGTCTTGTAAATGTCAGACAAAAGCAAGACCAAGCAAGGTATATTTTAGAGAGAACTCTGGAGGATTTAACAAGGGCAAAAATTAACAAAGATCTGGAAAAAAAGCTCGAGGAGTTGAAGAATGAAATTTAAGAAGCTTGCAGATGTTCAAAGAAAGCTGAGCAAAAAAATAGTGGAAAAGCCCTTAGACATCTCAAAGGTCAAAACTATTGCCGCGGTTGATGTGTCTTACAAAGGAGACCGAGCAAGAGGTGCTTTTGTTTTGTGCTCCTTTCCCTCCTGTGAAGTTTTAAAAACAAAAGTCATTGAAACAGAAGTCAGCTTCCCCTACATCCCCACGTACTTCTTTTTGAGGGAAACAAGGCCAATATTACTGCTGTTAAAGGGCGAGGAGTTTGATGTTCTCCTTGTGGAGGGGCACGGAAAGGCGCATCCAAGGGGATATGGCTTAGCATCGCATATAGGTTTGCTGATCAACAAGCCCACAATAGGGGTCGCCAAAAAGCCTTTACGTGGAACCAAAGATTTCGTGAAGGTGGGAAAAGCTTATGTAAGTGTTGGCAATTTAATTGATCTTGACTCTGCGAAGAAGATTGTTGAGGCCATTAACGAAAATGGTTACCCAAAGCCTTTGAGAATTGCAGACAAACTTTCCAAGGGTGCTGAAAATGGAGGATATTAAACTGCTAATTTCCCTTGCCAAGAAAGGTGCCATCGGGGATAAAGTCAAGATAACTCTTAGAGAGCTTTCCAAGGAAATAGGGGTTTCTCCCCAAACAGTGCTGAGAAAGCTCGATGCCATGGAAAAAATGGGTTATATAAAGCGCGAGGTTTCTGGAAAGAAAACTTTCGTAGAGATAACCCCCGAGGGATTAAAACTTCTTGAGGATATATTTGACGAAATTGGAAAAATTCTGTACGGTAACTATATCCTAGGTGAAGTCGTTTCTGGAATTGGAGAAGGGAAGTATTATGTGGAGCAGTATAAAGACAGAATAAAGGAGTACCTCGGCTTTACTCCCTATCCGGGAACTCTAAACATTTTAATAATCTTCCCCAAGACGATTTATGATGCCCTCTACAACGTAGAGCCCATAATAATCCCTGGCTTCACTAAAGGAGGCAGGACTTTTGGAGACGTAAAGGCTTACAAAGTTAGGATAGACGGAATTGAGGGAGCTATAGTTATACCCTCTAGAACAATACATCCTCCAAGAATTGCAGAAATAATAGCGCCCGTATGTCTTAGAGAAAAGCTTAATCTAAAGGACGGTTCAAGGGTTAAAGTTGAGGTTGTGAAATAAATAGAACCCGAAACCTCGAATTATCCCTTGAGAACACTGCCGAGATGAGTAAGAAAATTTAAAAGGAAAACTCCCCAATTTCAAACGGTGAGTAATATGGTAATGAGGTTGTCAAAACTTTATGGAAAACAGATATACAACACCAAGGGATATTACATCGGTTACGTTGATGAGGTTCTGATAGAGATCGACAAAGGATACGGAAGAATACTGGCACTTGGGCTCCCGGGAGAAAAAGTCGGAATCCCCTATGAAAGGGTAACTGCAATTGGAGATATAGTGTTGATAGAGGCAAAGAAGGACTAAGCCTCTTTGGCATTTAATGCCTCTAAGAATTTCTCTGTTATTGCCTCTTCTACTAATTTTAGGAGTGAATCTTTGTCTTTAGCGAGTTTGAAGATTCCTAATGGTATCCTTGCTCCTCCTGATTGCGGATGCCCTCCGCCACTGCCAATCTCTCCAAAAGCCTCCTTCAAGACCTTGCCTATGTTTATCCTAACGTCCCTCGTTCTTGCGGAAATCTCAATTCTGTCGTCAACTATTCCAAAAACTAAGACAGTGGTAACTCCCTCCAGCCTAAGCAAAAAGTCTGCAGACTCTGCAATTGCATCCCTGTTGGTTATAAAGCCCACGTTTGATATGACGATGTTTTTGTACATCTTTCTGTTTAGGATTGCCCTAGCTAAGATTTCAGCGGTTTCGGTTGAAATGTCTGGAGACTCAATCTTTTCCAGAAGGTCATAATCCACTTTTCCTGCTAAAAATGCTAGTGCTTTAAGATCGGTATGGTTAAGCTTTGAGAATTTCTTCGTATCTACGTAGATGCCATAGAAGAGGCTGGTGCCAAGCAGTTCGTCGACCTCAATATTGAGGTGCTTCAGGTATTCCACCATTATTGAAGAAGTTGCGTTGACCTCTGGCCTAATGTCAAAAAATGCATTTTTAGGAAGCTTTTCTTCCAAATTTTGAAGGAGCTGATGGTGATCTATCAGTATTTCTATCTTCTTAAGGTCTTCATCGTCTAAAATGCTCAAATTCCCGTTGGGCTGACAGTCTACCAAAGCTATAGCAGAATGCCTTTTAATTTCATAGGAACCTGGAGAAACTTTTCTCATATCCAGCCCGAGAAGATTCACAAAAGCTCTGTTTTCATGGTGCGTTATTTCGCCCCCATAAACAATCGTAGTCTTTAGCCCCATGTTTTGAGCTATGGCTTGAAGTGCAGCAGCACTGGCCATGGCATCTGGATCGGGATTATCGTGCATGACTATTAAGAGTGAATCCGTCTTTTGTTTTATTTCCGAGAGCTTTTTGGTAAGTAAAACTGCGTTTTTCCTCTCTCCTATATCCTCCACCATTTCAACGATTGCTTTGATAAGAGCATCCCTTGGAGAGATAGCGTAGTCTATTTTAATGTCGGTTTCAAATTCCTCCTTTAGCTGAGAAGTTAGTTCTTCAACGGTCATGTCGTCTGGAAGTATAACTAAAACAGGAACTTCTGGAGTATTGTTTTTAATTGTCCGTATTGTTCTCTTTATCTTATTTACGTCCCTTGTTGTTATTATGGTTAAATCCGCTTTGTCAATGCCAGCTTTCAACAAAGATGCCGTATATGAGAAATCACCGTGAATAACACGAAATCCACTTTCGCTGAGGGACTGTGCTCTAATATCATCTTGCTCTATAATAACAACCTCGAACTCCCCTTTAAGCATCTGGGCAATACTTCTCCCTATGGTTCCTCCACCAAGTATCAACACTCTCATAGTGCCCACCTTGTAAATACAATGCCTAAATGTATGCTCATGATAAACTTTAACTCTAGTGGTTCGCTGAATCTTCATTCAGCCTTTGATTATATATATCTAATGGTGGTGGAGATGTAGCTCTCAAACGTCGCACTTCCAAAGCCAAACAGTATATAGGTCAGCAAAGAGTGATTGCCTGAAATTAATTTACAAAGCCCTTTCCAACCAAGAATGTGTTAAGCTCTTTTTAAAGATATTCACAAAAGAGGTATCAACAGAACATCCCGTAAAACTTAGAAGCGCAGGGATTAGCTCATGTAAGGTCAGCACTCAAGATCGTCATCATAGCAGCGCTCAGATCTGCCGAGGTCATCACCACTTATCTTTTAATAGCGAAGTTTTTAAGCTCTCTGGTGAGCACGGGGTAAGATAACTTTCGAAACGTTAAGCTTTTAAGCTGAGCGACCCTTCTTATCATCATGAGCACGTTACTTGGAGCACTGCTCGCATTGATTTCGGCATTTGGGTGGGGAACAGCTTCAGTTCTAGTGAAGATTGGAATGAGAGAAAAAAGTGCTGTTACTGTTAATATAATCCGGCTATACCTCACAGCAATATTCTATACCTTGCTCTTCCTAATCACTGACAGATACAAAGAGATATTGTCCCTTTCCCCCGAAATAATTTTGGTAACATTTATTTCAGGTCTCTTCGGTTTTGTTATAGGAGATTACTTTTATTTTAACGCGCTTAAGCTTATGGGAGTGTCCAGGACAGTCCCAATTACTTCGTCATACCCACTCTGGACGATGCTTTGGGCTTGGATGTTCTTTGGAAAGAAGATTACTGTGCAAACTCTCCTTGGAGCACTTCTCATATTTCTGGCAATTGTTATTGTTAGAAAGGGCGGATTAGATGAACGTCTTGACCCTAAGGGCTTTGTATATGCTATTTTAGCCCCAATTTCTTGGAGCATTGCGATAGTTTTGCTCGATCTCTTGTCTTTATATATCAGCCCCCTTTCGCTTGCAGGGTTTAGAATGATATGTGCTGCACTAGGAATTAGTATCTTCTTACCAAAGTATTCAAAGGAACTCAAAAGAGTTACTAAAAATGAAATAAAGGTTCTTTTAGGAGTTGCGCTGCTTGGATTAATAATTGGGCAATACGCTTTTGTAAAATCGGTTAGTCTTGTCGGTTCCCATATCTCAACACCTATCAGCGCCATAAATCCAATAATATCTTCTCTTCTGGCAGTTACGCTCTTAAAGGAGCCGCCGAACACCAAGATAATTCTGGGTCTTATACTTGCCGTTGCAGGTGTGGTCTTAATAACAACGGCGTAAAGGATTTAACCATTGAACCCTACTTTAGAATGCCGACAGCGAGGGGACAATCAGTCTCCTCGCATGGGCTTGGTCGAACCCGCCTCCGCGAGATATCGGGCTCTATGAGCGGAGCGTGCTCACGCCAAGCCCACAGGGCCGGTGCATCCACCCGCGTGAAAAATGAACGCGGGCCTCTGTTGCCGGCCCACAATTTCCAAAAAATTCTTATACCTCTCTTCTAAAGCAACCAAGAGGGATATCATGACTACGCTCATAATTGCAGAGAAGCCCAACGTAGCCAGGAAAATAGCCTATGCTCTCGCAGAGGGCAAACCAATAAGGAAAACTATTGGTAAAGTTCCATACTATGAGCTAACAAGAGATGGGAAGAAAATAATAGTGGCTCCAGCTGTTGGGCATCTATTCTCCCTCGCACCCAAAGAAAAAACCTATGGCTACCCGGTTTTTGATATAGAGTGGGTTCCCGTTTATGTTGCCGAAAAAGGAAAAAGCTACGCAAAGGAGTATATAAAAGCCCTGAGAGAGCTTGCAAAGAGAGCAGATGAGTTTGTCGTTGCATGTGACTACGACACCGAAGGAGAGGTTATAGGATATACAGCCTTAAAGTATGCTTGTGGAGTTGACCCTGCAAAAGCTAAGAGAATGAAGTTCTCCGCCCTTACAAAAAAAGACCTGCTAAGAGCTTGGTACAACTTAGAGCCGACTATTAACTTTGGGATGGCGGATGCTGGGATAGCGCGCCATGTTTTGGACTGGTACTGGGGAGTCAACCTTTCGAGGGCATTGAGCTCGGCCGTGAGAAAGGCCAGCGGTAAGTGGATAATTCTTTCCACCGGTAGAGTTCAAGGGCCAACCTTGAAGTTCCTGGTTGAGAGAGAGAAGGAAATAGAGAACTTCGTTCCCACGCCCTACTGGGTCATAAAAATGGTTCTCGAAAAGAACAACCAGCAGTACACTGCAACCTACGAGAAGGACAGAATATTAGACGAGGAAGAGGCCAAGAGAATCGTCCAGGAAGCTAAGAAAGGACCTGCCTTCGTCGAGAAAGTTGAGGTAAAACAGCAGCAGAGAAATCCTCCTCACCCCTTTGACCTTGGAACGCTTCAAAGGGAAGCATACTCCGCTTTTGGCTACAGCCCAAAGAAGACTTTAGACATAGCACAGAGACTTTATGAGATGTCTTTGTGCTCTTACCCGAGAACCTCGTCTCAAAAGCTCCCCAAGAACCTAAACTTCCGCTCTATAATTCAAAACCTCGCCAAGATTTCGGATTACAAACCCTTTGCACACGAGCTTTTGGGGAAAGGGGAACTCAAACCTGTAGAGGGAAAAAAGGAAGACCCTGCGCATCCAGCTATATATCCAACTGGAGAGCTACCTAAACCCGGAGAGCTAAGCAAAGAAGAGCAGAACCTTTATGACCTGATAGTTAGAAGGTTTTTAGCCCTTTTTGCGGATCCTGCAATCAGAGAGAGCGTAAAGGTTATCATAAACTCAAACAACCACCGCTTTATTCTCAGCGGTTCAAGAACAATTAAAGAGGGCTGGTTGAAGATTTATGGGAAATACGTTAGTTTTGATGAAGTTCTGCTTCCAAAATTTAAAGAAGAAGAGCCGATAAAAGTTATTCAAATTAAGCGGGAGAAAAAGAAAACCAAACCTCCCACAAGATATTCTCCGGCAAGCATTATCAAAAAAATGGAAGACCTCGGTATTGGAACCAAGGCTACGAGAGCTCAGATTTTGGAGACCCTATACTCGAGGGGCTACATAGAGGGCAAGAAGAAGATAAAGGTGACTCCCCTCGGTATGAAGGTAGTAGAAGCGCTGGAAAACAGCGTTCCTGACATAATAAGCGTTGAACTGACAAGAGAGTTTGAAGAAAAAATGGAGCAGATAATGCAGAAAAAGATAAGCAAGGAAAAAGTCATTGAGGAGTCCAAAGAAACCCTGTTAAAAATCTTAAAAGAGTTCAAACAGAAAGAGGGCGAAATTGGGAAGAAGCTCCTCGAAGCATTTATTGAGAGCCAAGGAAATAAAAACAGCAAAAAGAAAAAGAAAGAGAGTAAAGAGAGTAAGGTTGCAAAAGAGCTAACTGCGGAGGAAGAAGAGAGCATCAAAAAGTCGCTTGAAGAGAAAAAGTCCGCAGATACTATAATAGTTGGAAAGTGCCCTAAATGCGGTAGTGACCTTGTGGTGAAGTACAACAGAAAGACAGGCAAAAGGTTTGTGGGCTGCTCTAATTGGCCGAATTGTGACGTTACCTATCCACTTCTCCAACGGGGTGAAATAATCCCAACGGGTAAAACGTGCCCTGAATGTGGAAATGCCCCAATAGTGAAAATCAAAGAGCGCAACAGAGAATACGAGATATGCCTCGATATGAACTGCTACAAGAACCGAAAGAGAAGAAAAAGCTATTAGAAGTTATAACTTAAAAGTTAGAACTCTACAGGAGCTCTTTGAGAAGGGCAATCCTTCTTTTACTCATGAGCACTTTCGGATTCTTGAGGAGGGCTTTTATAACTTCTGTATAATCGCCGCCTGCAATTTTCTCCGCGTCTGCCCCGCTTAAGACTTGGATGAAGACATCCAGATCCTCGTCGGTCAGCTTCTCTACGGCTTTTCTGACTTTAAGAACCCTTTCAAGTCTTTTGCCATCTTTTTCCCACCATTCTTTTGTGTAGTTCTTTAGGAGCTCGAGGTTCTCTTCTTCGAGTGCTTTTACTATCCACTTGCTCGCTATTGTTCCCGCTTTCATTGCCTCTGCCATTCCACCGCCGTGCATGGGGTTCACTTGTCTGGCAGCATCTCCTACAACGACCACGTTGTCTTTGGCGAGCTCTTTGACAAAGCCCCCTACTGGAACAAGACCCACATTTATTTCAAGAAGCTTCTTTGCTGGAATGTTGTTCTCTTTAAGCCACTTGTCGAGGTAGTACTTAGCGGTTTTTGGATTATCAGAATTTATGCCTATACCGACGTTAGCTCTATCTTCATCTTTCGGGAAGACCCATACGTATCCTCTTGGTGCTATCTCATTGCCAAACCAGAGGTGAATCAAGTCAGGATCAAAGCCCTCAATAAGCATTTCATACTCATACGCTGAGTCGAACTCATGGGGAGGTGTATAGGTGTTTATGCCGGCCTTCCTCGCTATGGTGCTCTCAACACCATCCGCAGCTACAATAACCTCTGCGTAAATCTCTATGGGTTTTCCTTCGTGCTTTGCTTTTATGCCCTTTATGCGACCATTTTCTCTGATAACGTCGAGAGCTTCAGTCCTAACGAGGACATCTGCCCCAGCCCTTGCGGCATAAAAAGCCAGCATTTTATCGAACACTTTCCTTTCTAAAATAACACCACTTACGTCTTTGTACCTCATTTCAAGCTCGTAACCGCTGGGAGAATACAGCTTTGCACCATAGATTTCACGGTTTATGAAGCGTTTGTCATAGGGGATGTCGTAATTCTTAAAGACGTTTATGGTAATTCCTTCAGCACACTGCTTTGGAGCGCCTATAGCGGGCTTTTTATCTATGAGAAGAACAGAGTATCCTTCTCTAGCAACGTTTCTAGCAACTATTGGACCCGCAATCCCAGCTCCGACAACAACAACGTCGTATTTCATGGTTCTCCCTCCAAAGGTTCAGCACTTAACGCTCCTACTGGGCACGCATTTACACATGTCCTGCAGGAGATACATTTATCTTGAAAGAACTCCCATTTTGAAGCTGATACCCTTATTGCAAGAGCGGGGCAAACACCTGCACAGCCCCCACAGAGGTAGCACTTATCTTCATCTACGATGACTCTGATTTTCTCCGCCATGTTAATCCCCTCACTTCTATTCCTTTTTTCTGAGTTCTTCTTCATTAATCTCTATGAGATTTTCTTTTATGCTTAACGGTATTACCTTTGATAGTTCCTTAGCCTTTTCTTTGATTTCTCTTTCTTTAAGGTTTAGAACGTCGCTTAGTTCTTCTACTGTCGCTTTTCTATAGAGAAGGAGGTAATGCAGTATTGCAAGCTGGGTTATATCACCGATTTCCTTCAAATACCTCTCCTTAATGTTTTTCATGAGTTTGTTTCTGTAGCTCTCAATAGTTTTTAAGGCTTCTATCACCTGATCAAGCTTTTTATTTGCATCTATGAAAGCCTCTACCATAGAATGCAGGCTATCTGGGGACTTGTTAAGTTCATCAAGCCCGATTTCAAACTTCTCAAACCTTTCCGGAGAATTTAAGTCAAAACTTGTATACCAAAATATGTTGGGTGTAATGGTTACGAGAAACGTTTTTGAAACGGCTATGGAGTAGTATTTTCGTGCAGGCCCAATAAGCCCTTCTCCTTTTTCGTAGGATTTCAAAACTCCCTCCCTTTCCATTATCTTTAGGTGCTTTGAAACGGCAGTTGAGGAAACGTTAACCTTGTTGCTGAGCAGGCTAAAGTAGCATTCGGTACATGTCAAGTGGCTGAGCAGATCTCTCCTTACCTTGTTCCCTAGGATGTAGAATATATCCGGTTCAGACATGTCGCTCACCTACCCAAATCTGTATCGTAAAGTTTATATACCGTCATCTTAACCTTTGGTTGAAAACTCTAAATTTACAAAGGCTCCGTAGATATGTTGAATCCAAAGGTTAAAAAGCTTTAGTTTGAAACTGATTGGAGGTGTGTGGAAATGGCACTTATTAGCGATGGGGACAAGAAGATAATTAAGGAAGAGTTCTTTTCAAAGCTAGTTAACCCGGTCAAGATTATCGTCTTCACGGGGAAGGAACACTGCCAGTACTGTGACCAGCTGAAGCAGCTTGTTGAGGAGATTAGTGAGCTAAGCGACCTTATAAGCTACGAGATACACGACTTTGACAGCGAGAAGGAGCTAGCTGAAAAATACAGAATTGACAGAGCTCCAGCCACCATAATAACACAAGACGGAAAAGACCTTGGAGTCAGGTACTTTGGCCTTCCAGCAGGGCACGAATTTGGATCATTTTTAGAGGACATCGTAGACATCTCAAGAGGCGAGACCGATCTTGAAGAAGACACTAAAGAAGCAGTGAGGAACATTGAAAAGGACGTCGAAATATATGTCTTCGTTACCCCAACATGCCCCTACTGCCCAGCAGCCGTTAGAATGGCGCACAAATTTGCAATTGAGAATGCATTAGCCGGAAAGGGCAAGATTCTCGGAGACATGATTGAAGCAATAGAATTCCCCGAGTGGGCAGACCAGTACAGCGTTATGGCGGTTCCAAAAGTCGTTATAAGAGTTGATGGTGAAGACAAGGTTTCATTCGAGGGAGCTTACCCAGAGAAGCTGTTCCTTGAGAAGCTTCTCCAAGCCCTAGAGTGAAACTTTTTAGCCCTTCTTTTCTTCTTGTATTTAGGTGTCTCTTGTGAGAACGTTCATAATAAAAGCCAATAAAGCTCACACAAGGGCAGATTTCAGTCTTAAAGACCTTCCCGGAACAAGCGGAAGGATTGACCTATTGTGCAGATCCCTGAACTCAGCGTTTCTCCTTTCTCATGGGTTTAGGAAGAACGTTAGAGTATGGCTTAACCTTAACGGGCCTCCCGACCCGCCAAAGACCATTAGGTTCGAAGGGAGCGAAATAAAGCCAAAGACAATAAATCCAGACGAAATGAGCTTAGTTAAAATAATAGTAAAAGCCCTAAGAGCTGGAGAAAGCATAAAAGATCCCGCAAAAGAGCACCCCCTTCTTCCGGGCGTTTATGTGAGCAACTTAAGATTTGAAGACGTTGTAAGGAGGACACTCAAAAACTCTACCCTTTACTACCTTCACGAAGAGGGAAAGCCGATCGAAAAAATAAACTTCAAAGGCAACGTAGCCTTTATTCTGGGAGACCACGAGGGGTTAACCGAAGAAGACGAGAAGCTCCTCGAAGGGATAGCAGAAAAAGTTAGTGTGGGAAAAAAGAGCTATCTAACATCCCATGTGATAGCTTACGTCAACATCTTTCTGGACAAGCACCTCTAATCATTAAGCAGCTTCTCAATCTCGTCGGTTTTTAGAAACCTCCCGCTGTCGTAGATTAGCTCTCCCCCAACGAAGACCTTTTCCACATCGCTTCCCCTTGCTGAATAGACAATGTGCGAGAGCATGTTTTCGTGAGGCATGAAATGGAGCTTCTTTGTGTTTATGAGGACAAGATCCGCTAGGTAGCCTTCTTTTATAAGGCCGGCTTTTATTCCCAATGCCTTAGCTCCCCCAACTGTTGCCCAGTAAAATACCTCCTTTGCTGTTGGCTTTGTGGGGTCTCTTTGCTTTACCTTGTTGAGTATCGCCGCAAACTTCATTTCGAGGATCATGTCGAGGGAATTATTGGAAACTGCACAGTCATTTCCAAGGGCTATTCTTCCGCCAAGCTCCCAGAGGTCTATTATTGGAGCTACCTCTCCTTCGAGCTTTGCCAAACTTGTGGGACAGTGAACAAGGGTTGCATCGCTCTCTGCCCAGATCTTGACCTCGTCTTTTGAGAGATACACTCCGTGAACCCCTATGAAGTATTCCTTTAACATTCCTAAGTCATTTAGGTATTCAACCGGCAGCTTCTTTTCTCTCTTTTTGACTCGGAGGACTTCCTCTTTGCTCTGGGAGACGTGCATATGGACCAATGCATTCTCCTTCTCTGCGATTTCCTTGACTTCCATTAGCAGATCACTTGAAACCGTATCAGTTGCGTGCGGAGCCAAAGTAGGCTTTACAAGGGAATTCTTTTTCCATTTTTTGAAGAATCTAAACCCCATCTCAGGCTCTGCTATGGGCATTTCAACGAGGTCCATCATTGTCTGCCCAATAAAGGCCCTAACACCCAACTTTTCTGCTGCTTCTGCTATTTTCCATGCAAAGAAGTAGTGGTCGTTTATTATCGTCGAGCCATTTGATACTGCCTCGGCGATTCCTATTAGAGCCCACTTGTAGATTTCTTCCTCGTTCCATTCTTTCTCCATTGGCCATATCACTTCGTTAAGCCATCTGTCTAGGGGCATGTCATCTCCAAATCCCCTAAATTTGTTCATCGCGACGTGAGTGTGAGCATTGATAAGCCCCGGTATGAGGAGATAGCCTTTTCCTCCAAAGGTTTCATCTACATCGAATTCCTTCAGACTTTCGCGGGGAATTACTCCAGTTATCCTATCATTTTCTATAAGAACAACAACGTCCCTCTTAAGCCCCTCTGCATCGAGGGCATAATCGGCTATAATTGCTTTCACAGCTCCCACCTCCATGGGAGTTAACTTTATGATGCTTGAGCTATTTAAACTCTATGGCAAAATGACGGACAAATAGCCGAAGGATTTAAATATTCATCTGCAGTTTAGGGATGTGATAGCCATGCCTTTGATATTTGAAGTCAAGGGAAGAAGGTTCCTTGCAAAGTTTCTCTGGAATAATTGACTGTTCTGGGATAGGTTAATAAAGCCAAGGTTAAAAACTCAAGCAAGATTGGAGGTGTTTTATGATGATTGAGAAGGTTTACTGTGCAGATGTAAAACCTAAAATGGAAGGAGAACGGGTAAGACTTGCCGGATGGGTTTATAGAAAAAGAGAAGTTGGTAAAAAAGTCTTCATAGTCCTTAGGGACTCGAGCGGTATAATACAAACTGTCTTCACAAAAGAGCTCAACGAAGAAGCCTACACAAAAGCAAAGCAAGTTGGAATAGAATCAAGCGTTATTATCGAAGGAACAGTTAAAGTGGACCCAAGAGCCCCAACCGGAGTAGAAGTTCAGGCGGATAAGATAGAGATCATCCAGAACGTTGAGTTCTTCCCGATAACGAAAGACGCAAGCGAAGAATTCCTACTAGATGTTAGACACCTCCACCTCCACTCACCAAAAGTCGCTGACATCATGAAAGTTAAAGCCACACTAATGCAGGCAGCGAGGGAATGGCTCCTCCAAGATGGATGGTATGAGGTATTCCCGCCAATCCTAGTCACCGGTGCAGTGGAAGGAGGATCCACACTATTTAAGCTCAAATACTTCGACAGAGAAGCTTACCTCAGCCAGTCAGCCCAGCTTTATCTCGAAGCCGCAATCTTCGGCTTAGAAAAAGTCTGGAGCTTAACGCCAAGCTTCAGAGCAGAAAAGAGCAGGACAAGAAGGCACCTTACCGAATACTGGCACCTTGAGCTCGAGGCGGCATGGATGGACTTGTGGGACATAATGAAGGTTGAGGAAGAGCTAGTAAGCTATATGGTACAGCGAACTCTTGAACTCAGAAGAAAAGAAATTGAAAGATTCAGGGAAGACTTAACACCGCTCAAAAACACAGAGCCGCCATTCCCAAGGATAAGCTACGACGAGGCAATAGATATCCTTCAAAACAAGGGCGTCAAGATTGAGTGGGGCGAGGACATGGGTGCTGACGAAGAAAGAGTCCTAACAGAGGAATTTGACAGGCCGTTCTTTGTCTATGGTTACCCCAAGCACATCAAGGCATTTTACATGAAAGAAGACGCCGAAGACCCAAGAAAAGTTTTAGCAGCAGACATGCTTGCTCCTGAGGGATATGGTGAGATTATTGGCGGAAGCCAGAGAGAAGACAACTATGAGAAGCTCTTGCAGCGCATACTTGAAGAGGGCATGGATCCAAAGAACTATGAGTGGTACCTTGACCTCAGAAAGTACGGAAGCGTTCCGCACAGCGGATTTGGGCTTGGGCTTGAGAGGTTAGTCGCATGGGTGCTCAAGCTCGACCACATCAAGTGGGCTACATTATTCCCAAGAACACCCTCAAGAATCTACCCATAAACGCCCTCCCCCACTTTTAAATTTTCAAAAACCGTAAGATTTATAAATGCAATTACGCCCAATAAAGTCCGAGGGCCCGTAGCCTAGCAGGATAGGGCGCCGGCCTTCTAAGCCGGAGGTCCCGGGTTCGAATCCCGGCGGGCCCGCCATCTTTGAAATAATTATCTCCATGAACCTCACCTTCTCCAAATGTTCTTTAAGAAGCTTATTAGCGAGGGCTGGGATGTTAAATCCCTTTTCTCTAAACTCGCCAAAAAAGGAAATTATCCACACCAAGACTCTCAACAAAATATTTATTTTTGGACAAGCTAAGAAAATAAATAGTATGAGTCCAGTAAATGGACTTAAAATTTTAGTGAATGGAAAGATGCTCGCTGGTGTGAACCTTAGAAGGATTGGGAGAGCCGTTAATATCAACAAGGAAAGAGTTCTAAAAGTCATGCTTCCTGAAGAAATAGTGCCGCGAGTAGTTGGTAATGAGACTGTTGAGATTTTACACGCTGAGTTCGGGAGATCCGGAATTTATGGTATCTCCCCTAAAGCTATTCTAAACGGCTGGAAGATGCTTGAAGAGTCTTTTGATATAAGAATCTCTGAGATTACTAAGTATCAGACAATTCTCGAACTTCAAAGGTATGCAGCTACTGGATTCATAGCAGCAGTCCCTCGTGTAATTGCTCCTTTAAGCATTTCAGGATATTCCTATGGGCTCCATACTTCTCAAAATGTTCATAACTGCGAAAGTAAGATTGAAGAATTCAATAATCAGGTGGGCAAAAGGTTGCTGGATAAGATACCTAAGGCTATTGAAGATGGGAAGGCAAAAATACTTCAAGACTTTGAAAGAAAGCTAGCCTCATATAGCGTGGAATTTAAAGTGATTACAGATATTGCAAAAAGTGGGTATAGTATTGAAGTCAATAAATCTAGGGAAAGCCCTGATTTGTATCTTGAGGGGAGTATTCCTGTAGAAATTTCTGCATTTTATGGTAAAAATCTCAAAAGAAAAATCAAAAAAGAGGCCAAGCAAGGAGATATTATAATCCTTGATGTTACAAGTCACTTTGTGGGGATTCCATTAGTGGTAGAGAAGTTTTTTGGCAAAACTTCTATGGGAATTAGAGAAGCACTTAAAGTGGCTTCTAGAATCATTGAGCAAGGAAGTAAGGCTGTCATATTATACATGAAAACTCCAAACAATATAACAAATGCAAAAGTTTTATCATTTGGCATTTAATTCTCGATCTAAATAGTAATTACATACGTAAAATTATTTAAACAACAAATTCATAGTCTTAAGTGGTGAGATCCTATGAAAGTGTTTGTTTCTCATAGCCGGAGAGACAAAGACTTGGTTATTAACATCTTCAAAGTTCTACATAGAGCAAATTTAAAGCCATTTATTGCAGTTCGAGGAATTAGGGGAAATTGGATGACTAACCACTTTTACCCTCTTATAGTGTAATTGCTTGGGGGTGATTACGATGGTTGAAGGAGAGAGGAACTCTCCTGTGGTCATATACAATATTCCCCAATCTCGATCCAAAAACTTGGGCAGAAGTTCAGAAGATGTGGGTTGATATTGAAAAGCAGAGAATTGATGTTGAGAAGCAGAAACTCAAGTCTTTAAATGACATTGTAACTTTTGGAGTAAACAAACTTGAGGAATACTATCTGAAAAAGATGCCCAAGTTAGTATGGCCAGTTTATGGAATAATGGGGCTTGTAATTCTCGCTTCAGGTTATTTAACCTATCAAGGTCGTATTAGTGGAGACACTTTTGCTTTCCTCATGGGAACTATAGCTGGTTACTTGATCTCAGTAATTTCAAAACATACATAAGTGCACCTAGTAAGCATATTTGTTGCGTGAGCTTGACTATTATATAATGGGAAACCTGTTAAGGGTAATAATTACGTACGTAAAATTATTTAAATGATAAATTTTCCAAAATGTATTTTGGGTGAGGTAAATGCAAACCTTGGGGTTGTTAGACATTTTTGAAAAATTGCCTCCCCGTTTTGTTTTGGATGGTTACTGGAATGTTTTTCTTGCAATTCGAATGGATCTTTTCAAACAAGAAGAGTGGAGGCTTAAACTTCTTGAAGAGTTACTGTCCCTTTCAGGTCTTCCACCAAAAGCCTTAGAGGTAATCTTGGATGATGTGCTAGCTCTTCTTGTGGAAGAAAAGCTCGTAATCCCCCATAAGCAGGGAGGGTATGCTAAGGAAGAATTTGAGGAAGTTTATGGGGTGCTAAGAGGTTGTACTAAGGATTCACCCCGTCGTATGGTTGCGTGGGCACTATGGAGGGCTTGGACTCGTAAAAAAGATAAACTCACAGTAGAGGATATACTCCGAGAAATTTCATATCCTGATGAAGTGTATGAGATTATACTTGAAGAGGGCTCGTCTTGGGAACATTTTGGTGTGAGTAGTAGGGGATTCTTGCTAACCAACCCCTCTGAGAGAATTAGAAGAGTTAAGGAGATGTATCCTGAAGAGCAAGACCCGCATACCATCATTAAAAAGATTCGCGAACTTGAAGCTAAAGAGGTTTCTAGAATTCTTAGAAGAATGGGCTTCAAAGATGAACGTCTCGAAAATATAGATCTTAAACGTATTAAGACAGATCTTATGGGAGTGCTATGGAAGAGTATGGCCTTTCTTTGGGAACATAGTTGTTAAGAACAATCCTTATTTCAAGCTATTTCGAGGTCAATCTTCCACTCTTTACGTTGACTTTCCAAATGGGATTATTATTGAGTATGTAATTACAGGGATAAAACATGCCAGTGAAACCTCTCGAACAAATAAGGAATTTTATGACAAGGCGAAAATGTTCCTAACCGAAGTAAATAAAAGACTAGACGAATTAGGTATTTCCTGGCTGAGATTTTCACTTCAGTCTAGTAAATTTATGAAGAAAAAGTCCTATGGCTTGAAAATTCTGGTAAAGTGGGATAAATTCATAGAATTTGTAGAAAGTTTCTCTAGCGACCCGAGTATTCAAGTTTGGGAGAAATACCAGTATATCTCTTCGAGTCGTCTTCCAGTCTTGGTAAAAATGCTTCCACGGGGAGAAGAACAGTATGAATACTTCAAAAGAGCGCAAAATAGAGTCAGAATGCTATGTAGTCAGGACATAGAGGTTATTGAGAATAAATTAAGCGAAATCAGAACTATGCTTAATGCAATGCAAAAGAAGCTTTGGCGAATTTCGAAGAAGGAAGAACTTCCCCTTGCAATGTTGGCTTACCTCCTTGAGGCGAGGGTTGTTATTGAAACTATCCGTCAGATAGCAAAAGAAGGCCTTTTCCCAAGTTGTTATAGGGAGCTCCGTAAGTTTTTAGAAAACTTCAGTTGGGCATTTTTTGGAGATTATCTCCTAACTAAGGCTTATAAGAGACATGGCCTTCTTTATCACAACTATGCTTTTATAGCTTCGAAAGGGTGGTACGAGTGGATACGAAAGAATAACAATGAATTAATCCTTAATACCACAACTGCACGAAAGAAAATAGACAATCTTCATAAAAAACTCAAGCAAACTTATTCAAGTCTTCCTGGAAAGGACAAGTTCTGGAGTACTTTTATGTCAGAAATAACATTTCCATCGTTCATTTTTCTCTTTGGTGAGGAGGTAAACGGTGAAACTCTTCCAATGGAGGTTCCACGGTATCCCCTTTCCGAGGAAATAGTACAATATGCACTCAAAGATTTTGAGAACATTGGAGAGAGTCTCGGCCTGCCTAATCCTGAAGCGTTTGGAGAAGGCGTGGTAAAAACAGTTATGGAGGTCAATAAAACTAGCAAATCGGCCTTTATCGTGCCCCCGTACCCTGCTAATGATTTGGTTCTGATGCTTGTTGAAAAATGGGGTGATATTACCAAGTTAAATAAGAAGTATGAGGAGTATAGCACCTTTGTACATTCCTATATTGATTCATGGGTAGTGCTTCCGTTTTCCTCCGTCATGGAGGTCAAAGTGTTCAAGAAGGAAATTGCAGATATTAAAAACCTTGTCAAAGAACTTTGTAGAGCTTATTTGAACATTTTCAAAGCTAAATCTCAACATTCCTCCAAAAAGAAAGTATAAATTATTAAGGGAAAATGGATAACTTGAACAGGCAATGATGATCTCAAGGTCTCCCCGGCTGAACATGATGAGCTGGGCCCGTTACTGAGCCCCTATCTTGAATAGCCTACTCACTAAAGCAGAAGTAAAGTTAAAAATTCCACTACACCAAGCCTCAAATCTCCGCCAAAATTTTTTCTAAGAGGCTGATGAGCCTTTCTGCGCTCTCTTTAAGCTCTTTGCTCATCTCAACAAAAAGCCCGGTTTGCTTTGGCTGAGCCCCGATTAGAAGGAACTTGGCATTTATGTTCTGCCTTAGATAGCCAACCAGAAGCTTTAGGGGCATCTTGTGGGTTGAAAACGCCTCCCCAAGAGTTCCTTCTGGATCGGCCAAAACTATCTCACCCGGCTTTCCCTCAAAGTGTACCGCATCTATAAAGACCACATGGGATGGGTTTTCCCTCATTATCTTGCCGGTATAGCTCTCAGGCATTTCGCCGCAGTTTAAAAACACAACCTTGGGGTTCGAGACCCTTTCTTTTAACGTCTCAACGACATAAACCCCAAAAGCATCGTCCCCTCTAACGTCGTTTCCAATGCCGCACACTACAACCTTTTTTGCTCCTTTAAAGAAATCCTCAAGCTCCATTCCTATCACCAAAAATTGAAATTTTAAAGTTAAAGAGAATCGGCAATTTTTTCAATTTTCTTTGCAAATTCGCTGTTTAAGAGTTCCTCCACGTTCCCTATTCTCTCCTCGAGATCTTTATAGAGAGGAATGCCGACTAGGTACGGGACGTTGAATTCCTTGGCGAGGTTTTCTATGTCCTTCTCTTCGTCAAGCTTCATGTTCTCCACTATGCCGAGTATTTTAAGATTCTGCTCCTTTAGAAGCTCCAAGAGCTTTTTGACCACGTTAACGGCAAGCTTTGAAGGTGTTGCCACAACGAGGAACTCACCTCTCTTGAGGAACCTCAAAACGTCCAAAAATTGGTCTCCCATTCCAGGAGGCATATCAATTACAAGGAAATCAAGCTCGTCCCACCTTGTTATGGCCAAAAGCTCTATTAAAGCGTCGCTTATTTCCATCCCTCTCAATGGGGTGGGCTTATCCTCGGAGTAATAAACGATGCTCATGAGCTTAATCCCATGAACTTCTGGGGGAATAACACCTTTATCCTCTTCCGGAAATTCCTTGGGCTCAAAGCCAAGTATAACATGGTCACTTGCCCCGTGGAAGTCAAGGTCTAAAAGGCCGACTTTATATCCCTTCTTTGCAAGAAGGAGTGCCAGAGTTGTAGAAACCATTGATTTTCCTACTCCTCCTTTGCCGCTCACTACAGGGATGATTCTCTTAACCTTCTCGAGCCTGGCCTCGACTGCCTTTATCCTCGGGTCGATCATTCTCCATCACCTTCAACTTTTATTGCAGCTAGGTAAACGCCCCTTCCCTTCGTGACCTCGAAATCCCTGCTCCCGCACTTTGGGCAGGCAAGGAAGGCGTGAACTACTTCGGGTATGAAGTGTATGTCCTCCTTTATTCTCTCGTCAAACCCCTCCTTGACGTCTTTGAGCTTCCACTCATGTCCACAGTTTCTGCACTTGAATTCTGCTTCCTCAATCACGAACTCAACCTCTGCATCCTCTGCAATCGTTCCTTTCTTTATTTCGTTGATAGCAAACTCAAGAATCTCCGGATTAACATCCTGCAGCTCTCCGAGAACAATCCTCATGCCCAAAACTTTTTCTTTTCCATGCTGTCTTGCAAATTCAATTGCAGTCCTAACTATACCGTCAGCGAGCGCCCATTCGTGCATACCTCTCACCAGAAAAGTCTAAACGATGGAGTTTATAAATGGTGGCGTTTTGAACAAAAGGTGTTAAAAAGAAAAGGATTAGTGCCACGTAACGGTTTTGTGCTTGACCTTCCCAGCAAGGGCATCTTTTAGTGCCTGCTCCATAATATCCAATCCCTTTTCTGCAATTTCTTTCGTTATTACAAGCGGTGGCGTTATTCTTATGACGTTTCCGAACATGCCGTAGCTCGGCAAAATTAAGCCAAGCTCAAATGCTCTCCAGCAGATTTTTCCAGTCAATTCTGGGTCAGGAACGTTAGTGTTGGGCTTCACTATCTCCGCACCAATCATTAGCCCTTTGCCCCTAACATCTCCAATGACATCGTAGCTCTCCTTCATCTCAAGCAGACGCTTCTTTATGAACTCTCCAACCTTCAGAGCGTTCTCAAGGAGGTTTTCCTCTTCTATTATCCTAAGAGTTGCGTATGCGGCTGCTGAAATAACTGGGTTAGCGGCTGGTGTTAATAGTGCAGAACCGCTTGTCATATCCATAAGATGGGCTTTTCCGATTACTCCACTAAGCCCCATTCCACTGGCCACTCCTTTTCCGAAGGTTATAAAATCGGGTTCTACTTCAAACCACTCGCTTGCAAACCACTTTCCAGTTCTTCCAATCCCCGTCTGCACTTCATCCATTGCCAAGAGGATTCCATGATCATCAAGCACTTTCTTGAGCTCTTTGAAGAAGTTATCGGGTGGAACTACTATTCCAGCATCTCCTTGAATAGGCTCAGCTAAGAGCATGCCCACTTCATCAGGGGGCACAACATGTGCGAAAATATAGTTCTCAAGGTAATCCAAGAAGGCATTTATCAGCTCATCAGGCTCTTCGTATCCATCTATCCTCCATGGGTTCCTATAGGGGTTTGGATATGGAACCCAGACTACGTTTGGAACTAATGGGTGGAAGCCTCTTTTTTGTGAGCTCTGAAAAGCGGCGACAGAGGTTGCTCCGTAAGTTTGCCCATGATATGCTCCAATAAACGCTATAATCCATGGTCTTCTTGTTGCAAAGCGGGCAACTTTCATAAGCAAGTCAATTGAATCACTTCCGCTTAACCCAAAGAGTATTTTTGGGTTCTCTATTGGAGACTTCTCAGCCAAAATTTCCGCAACTTCTATCGCTCTTTTGCTGTAAGTGTAGCCAATCATCGAGTGCTGTATTTTTGAGACCTGCTCCTGCACTTCTTTGACCAACTTGGGGTGAGCATAGCCCGTTGAAGCTGCAGCGGCTCCAGCTAAAAAGTCTATAAAAACATTGCCATCCACGTCCTCTATCAAAGCTCCATAACCCCTCTCCGGCACAACGGGAAAGAGCTTAACCCCTAAACCTTGAGAAACTACCTTTTTCTCCCTATCTACCAGTTCCTTGGCTTTTGGTCCAGGCGGAGTAACAACAAGCTTTGGATACTCCATTCAGATCACCTCCACAAACGATAAAAAGTTAAAGAAAAGTCATGGATTCTTGGAAACAAAATCATCTGTGTACCGTTTGATAACTGGAGCCAATAGCAAGAGTCCGATGAGGTTTGGTATTGCCATAAGTCCGTTCATCATGTCTGAGAACGTCCATACGTTTTCAAGGGCTGTTGTGGCACCTATGAATATGAAGACAACGAAGAGCAGGTTGTACACTAAGTGAAGCTTTGGATACAACCTTGCGAACTTCTCTGGGTCGCCCTCGATCCATTTTGCAAGGTACATGATGTTCTGTCTGCCATAGAATGACCACGCGAGCACTGTAGAGTAAGCGAAGAATATAACGCCTATGACCACCATAACTTCACCTATGTGTCCAAACGCCCTAGCGAAGGCTTCCTGTGTTAGAGGGGTGCTTGTCTTTCCGGATTGCCAAGCTCCGGTTGCTACAATTGAGATACCTGTGAGGGTACAAATAATAAGCGTGTCAATGAGTGGACCAAGCATTCCTACGTGAGCCTGTCTTGATGGGTGATCTGTCCTTGCTGCAGCGTGTGCAAGTGTAGCAGTTCCAAGACCAGCTTCGTTGGAAAAGAGACCTCTGGCTACGCCCCATCTTATGACTGTACCAATCGCACCGCCGGCAACTGCCTTTCCTGTGAATGCATCCTCAAAGACAAGGGCAATTGCACTTGGCAACTGCCCCGCGTATTTTATCCATACGCCAACTGCGAAAACGAAGTAGATTATTGCCATGAATGGAACTAATCCCTCTGTGAATTCACCAATTCTCTTAATTCCACCCACAATAACTATGAAGGTTATGAACGCAAAGAACGCTCCAGTTACCCAGTACGGTACATTAAAGGCTTGCTTCATTCCCAATGCTAGGGAGTTTGCTTGTGTCATGTTTCCAATTCCAAAAGCTGATATTGCCGCAAATAGGGCGAACAATATTGCAAGGGTTTTGCCAAGAGTCGGAAGTGAGCGACCGGCTAATAGGTAAAGTGCCAGTATGAGGAAGAGAACTGCAATTATAATAGCTAATATCATTAGACTTCCGCTTAGTTTGGTGGCCTCATATCCAATAAACAGAGCAAACAGCATTACAAATATTCCGGCTATGGTTCTCCAAGTGGGTGAGATTTCCTCTTCAGAGAGGCCTCTTTCAAGGAAGTTGAAAGTTCCACCAATCATTGTGCCGTCCGGCAGTTTGCTTCTAAATGCCACACCCAAAAGAGCTTCTGAATACCTTGTTGCCATTCCCACTAACGCTGTAACCCACATCCAAAATAGGGCGCCAGGCCCACCAGAGGCTATAGCAGTTGCAACACCTGCAATGTTTCCTATACCAACGGTTCCGGCAATAGTTGCCGTTAAAGCTTGGAAAGGGGTAATGTCACCTTCACCTTGCTTTTTTCTTCCCTCAAAAAGTGTGAACTTTATAGCCCAGCCAAGTCTGCGGAACTGTATGCCCCTAAGATATAATGTTAGCAACAGCCCTGTACCTACAAGCAAAATCATTATTGGGGGGCCCCAGACCATGCCATCAAGCCAGTTTATAAAGTCCATAATGGCACTCATTCTAGCACCTCCGGATGCATTATAGCATTAAAATTAACGGCAAAGAATTATTTAAGACTTTTGAGTACATTTATGAACTTCGATGAAATGAAATTAAAGAAAAGAGTGCTACAAGTGAACGTATTTTCAAAGGTTTTATAAAACTAAATGAAAGATTACCAGAATTTCCCGTGTTCTTCTCTGGGAATTGGACACAGAACTATCCTTCTTGCCCACAAACAATCTCCACAGCTTGGTACGTTTCCCCAGCAGTCCATTTTTGAACCCTTGGCATAGTCACAAGCGTCAACTACTGGACAATCAGTGCACGATGGGTAGAGAGAGTTTCTAACACTGAATCTAAACCATGTATATCCCCTGCTAGTCCATATTTCTTTCAAGGATTTTTCTTTTACATTGCCGAAAGAATAAGCCTCGACTCTCTTCTGCCTTCCAAAGATGTATTCTGGATACGTGTGAAGGAATCGGTAACACGGGACAACTTCCCCGTCCCATCTAACTACCGCAACGTTGTTTTCAACAAAATCGCAGTGTCTTTCGGTTCTAAGTTTAAATTCTGGCATTTTAACAAGAAATCCGCGGTATATTTGGGGATAAACCTTCAAGAGGATCTCGCTTATGTCAACGCTTCCGTCGTAGATTATGCTCTCTGCATGCTCTGGTGTAATTGGCATTAGATTCGAGAAAAGCAGGACATCTATGTTGAACTGAGAAAGATACTTTACAAGCTCTGCCATTTGAGTGTAGTTCTCCTTTGTCAAAACTACCTCAACCCCGATGTGTGGAATCTCTGTCTTTTCTCTTCTCTTTATTTCGGCAAATTTTTTGAGCCGTTCAATGGTAACGCTTGGCATTATATGTCCCAATCTCATTGGCTGTGTTGGAATGGCATCTAGGGAAATATATATCAAATCAACCCTAAGCTTTACAAGCTCCTCAATTAGCTCATCGGTAAGAAGAAACCCGTTTGTTGAAATGCCTACGGCATATCCTCTCCTTTTTACCTCTTTTACCATATCCATAAAACGGGGATGGACGAGAGGCTCGCCAATACCCCCAAAATACACCATCTTTAAGTTGGGAAACTCCTTCGCATCATCCAAAATTTTCAAGAAGAGGTCGTAGTCCATGTCCCCTTCTTCATCTTCCCAGTACTGTTTAAAACACATTTCACATCTAAGATTACAGCGGTTCGTTATTTCAAGGTAAAGGTATTTCATATCGGGAGCCTTGGGTATGAGAATCTTGGCATTGTCCCAGTGGAATTTGTGCATTTAACCGCCCCCAACAGGCGGGAATATGCTCACAACGTCGTCGTCTTTGAGTTTGGTGTTAAGCTTCTCTAGATGTTCAATATTCTTCCCATTAACGAGGATAATGGCTCCTTTTTCAAGTTCTTTTTTCATTTCAGGATATTTGCTGTATAACTTTTCTAGTAGCTCTCCAACAGTGCTGGCCTGAACTTCCAGCTCGTTCTTTCCTATAATATTCTTTAAAGTAGCAAAAACTTTCACTTTCACCATTTTTACTCACCCAAAAATAAAATGGGAGAAGAGTCAATAATACTTGTCCAAGCCGAGCTCCTTAAGCTTCTCCTCGGTTGGATATCCTTTCTCGTCCCAACCTCTAAGCTTGTAGTACTTTGGAAGTATTTCGTGAAGCCTTACGACGTGTCCTTTGTTTGGTCCTTCTGGCATTGGCTCTTCTAATAAGCGCTTGGGTAGTGTGTCGTCCTTTTCTGGAACTAAGCCAGCTTTGAGGTTGAAGATTCTCTCAAGGTTCCATACTCTTTCTCCTGCCTTAAGCCACTCATCAGTCGTAAGCTCAAAGCCTGTTGCTGCGTTTAACATCTCTGCATAGTCCTCAGCTCCAAGTGCAAAGCTTGTAAAGAGGCACAGTCCAGAGGAGTCTATGACTGCAGTTAAGTCTTGGAATATCTTAACCCACTTGGCCTTCTCCTCGCTTACATCGTGGGGGTCAAGTTTCACTGGAACGCCGAGGATTTCTGGGCTGATCATGTAACCCCTAACGTGACATCCACCTCTGTTTGATGTCGCATAGGTAACTGCATGCCCCTCTGCACCTCTGGGATCATATGCTGGAAGCTCCTGCTTCTTAACGCTCATTGAGTACTCTGGGTGTCCATAGCTCTCAGCCAAGCGGTAGCTTCCTTCTGCAAGCTTGTCACCAAAGCCTTCTCTCTTCGCAATCTTCTCAATGTAATAGTGAAGAACTTCACTGTTACCAAACCTCAATGGTGGCGCATCTCCAAGCTCCTCCTGTTTTATGATGCCCTTCTCATAGAGCTCCATAGCTGCGGCGATTGTTGCGCCGGTTGAGATCGTGTCAAGACCGAAGTCGTCACAGAGGTGATTTGCAATTACTATGCTTGCCAGGTCGTTTATGCCACAGTCTGCACCGAGCGCCCATATGCTTTCATATTCGGGCCCCTCGGTAATTCCTACGGCTGGGTGGTATGTGACTCTTCCACAGCCGATTGGACAGGCAAAGCATGGTTGGTTTCTTACCAAGTACTTTGCAGCCAGAGCCTCACCGCTCTGCTCGTGGGCATATTTGAATACTCCAGTTTGGAAGTTGTACGTTGGGTAAAGGCCGTTTTCGTTGATTATGTTAACCAGAACTGCGGTTCCATACTGTGGAAGTCCTCCACCAGTAATTGGATTCTCCTTTATCTTCTTTATCTTCTCCTTAACTACGCTCATGAACTTTTCTTTGTCGGCAAGTTCAACTTGTCTTTTTGTTCCCTTAACTACGACAGCCTTCAAGTTCTTGCTTCCCATCACTGCACCTACTCCACTTCTTCCAGCTGCTCTGTGCTTGTCGTTCATTATGTTGGCGAATCTAACCAATTTTTCTCCCGCAGGACCTATACAGGCAACTCTTGCATTCTTGTCACCAAACTCCTCGAGAAGCTTGTCGGTAGTTTCTCCAACTCTCTTACCCCATAAGTGAGAAGCGTCCTTAATTTCTACGTCTTCGTCTTTTATGCTTATGTATACTGGGTGGTCTGCTTTTCCTTCGATAATGAGCATATCATAGCCCGCATACTTAAGTTCTGGCCCAAAGAAGCCGCCTGAGTTGCTTGAGGCTATAAATCCTGTTAGTGGAGACTTTGTGATTACCATGTATCTGCCGCCTGTTGGGGCAGTTGTTCCGGTCAAAGGTCCGGTAGCGAAGATTAATTTGTTGTCCGGACTGAATGGGTCAACTTTTGGGTCTATTTCTTCCAAAAGAATCTTTGATGCAAGACCTCTGCCACCGATAAAGTTCTTTGCATCTTCTTCCTTAAGTTCTTCCACCTTTATTTCTCCTGTTGTTAAGTTCACTCTCAATATTTTTCCCATGTACCCAAACATAAAGCAACACCTCAAACAAATGTCAATATATAATTGCACTTTTTTGATTATAAAACTTGACGAAAACAAAACAATTTTCAAAAGAGGAGAATGTTAAACAATAATATTCACACGGAGGATGTAAATATTGAATAAACTTTTATCATGAACCTTTGCCAATGAATATGTGTTCACTAGCTATGAGTTTCTACTTTTTCGCACCAAATGTACTGTAGCGAAAACTCTAACGTGGGTTACCACTGCCAGTATGATAAAAATCCATTCTATTTTTCCTATCAGACAAAGAACCATCGTTATGAATGTCCTTTCATCCCTCTTTCCGAAAAGATATTTCATTTGGGGAACCGCTTTATATATGTCAACAGAATATTCACCTTTGTAACGCTCTGTTGAGTAGCTTACCATGGCGGATCCGAAGAGAGCCAGGGATACTATTGCCCACTCCCATATGTCCGGATTTAAATGGAGGGCAAGTGCCAACAGCACGAAAAAGTCGATGTAGCGGTCTAAAATAGAATCGAAATATCCTCCAAACTTGCTTGTTTTCATCGCAGCCCTCGCTATCTCTCCATCGACTCCGTCGAGAATTGAATTCAGCTGATACAACACTCCACCGAGAGAAGGGCTAAAGAAAGCGACAACAGCCGCAACTATACCCACGACAAAGGAGAGTATCGTCATGTGAATCGGTTCAACATAATCAACGAGAATTTCACTAATCTTTGTGGATATCTTCCTGTTTAAATACCTCGATACAATTCCATCCCCACTACCTTTTACGGCATTTTTTATCAAGAATTTCTTGGCTTTTTTGATGTCTTCCGGCGTGTCAATATCCATCCAGAAGAGACCGCTTACCTCACTTACTTCCAATTGTGCTTCTTTAACGATTTCAGACAATTCCAAACTATCTTTTTCTTGAAGTAGTTTTTCGATGACATTAAATATTTCCGCTTCGAGGACAAAGAATCCAGTGTCCAAGGCGTCATATTCTTTTAGGTTCTTTCCAATGTCCTTTACCCTTCCGTTTTCTATTTTTACTTTTGTGGCTTCTTCTTTATCTGTGAACTTCCCTTCCCTATCAACAATGAGCCCCTTACCTTTCAGGGCCTCTCTGATAAACGCCTCTTCATAGATATGGTCGCTCATTACTAAAACGAACTTCTCCGAAACATACGGACGAGCAAGATAGAGGCTGTAACCATTTCCCTTCTCAGGGGAATTGTTGATCACAAGCTGATATCTGAAGTTGTTTTTCTTTAGAAACTCTTCAAACTTATCTTTGTATAGCGGATTAGTAACGATCACAAACTCCTCAATTCCTTCGTTCTCAAGAGTTTTCATAGTTCTGTAAAGTATTTCCCGCCCTGCAACCTTTATTAGTCCTTTCGGGGTTTTACTGCTGAGTTTCCCCATCCGAGTTCCTAACCCGGCCGCTAAAATTACCGCCTTCATCTTGCATCCTTAGTGTCGTTATTTTTTGTTTTCTAAAAGTTTTTGGTATTTTTCAAGCAGGTTTTTGCGTTAAGATGTACATCGAAAGAATTAAAAGCATCACATAGGTTTAATATCTACAGGTGAACAACAATGGCTGAGGAAATATTTCAAAACGATACCATAAAACAAATTTTGGGCCACTATAGGAAGATATGGGCAATTGGACATGCTCAGAGTGTTCTTGGGTGGGATATGGAAGTAAATATGCCCAAAATGGGGATAACAGAAAGAAGCACCGCCCAAGGAGAACTTTCAGTTTTATCCCACAACTTTATGCTGGAACCAAAGTTCGTTGAGCTGGTAGAGAAGGCAGCAGGAGAAGAGCTGAACGATTACGAGAGAGGAGTCGTCAGAGTACTACAAAGGGAAATAAAAATAGCAAAGGCGTTCCCACCGGAGTTCGTTAGGGAGCTAAGCGAGGTCAGGAGCAAGGCAACCATGGCGTGGGCTGAAGCAAAAGAAAAGGACGATTTCAAGAAGTTTGAACCTTGGTTAGATAGAATAATAGAGCTCTCAAAGAAGGCAGCAGAGTACCTCGGATACGACGAATACCCATACGATGCCCTTCTCGATCTCTATGAAGAGGGCCTAAGAACAAGGGACTTAGAGCCAATATTTGGAAAGCTGGAGAAAGAGCTGAAACCAATTCTTGATAAAATACTCGAAGAAGGCAATGTTCCTAGAGAACACCCCTTAGAGAAAGAAGAATACGACATTGAAGCCATGAAAAAGGTCAACTTGAAGGTCCTTGAGCTTCTGGGATACCCCTTGAGAACAAGAGGACGCTTGGATGTTTCACCGCACCCGTTCACTACAGGGTTCGGAATACACGATGTGAGAATTACAACGCGCTACGAGGGCTTTGACTTCAGAAGAACTCTCTTAGCAGTAGTTCACGAATTCGGTCACGCACTGTATGAGCTCCAGGTAGATGAGAGGTTCATGTTCTCCCCAATAGCTGGCGGCGTTTCCCTTGGAATCCACGAAAGCCAGAGCAGATTCTGGGAGAACATCATCGGAAGAACCAGAGAATTCGCGAGACTAATTTATCCGATCCTCAAGGAAAACCTTCCATTTATGTCAAAATATACAGAGGAAGACCTTTACAGCTACTTCAACATAGTTAGGCCAGATTTCATAAGGGTAGAGGCCGATGAAGTAACCTACAACATGCACATTATCTTGAGATACAAACTTGAGAAGCTCATGGTAAACGAAGATGTCAAAGCCAGTGAACTCCCAGAGCTCTGGAACGACGAGATGGAGAGGCTTTTGGGCATAAGACCAAAGAACTACAAAGAGGGAATCCTCCAAGACATCCACTGGGCTCATGGAACAGTCGGTTACTTCCCCACTTACAGCCTCGGGACACTCTTAGCGACACAAATTAGAAGCTACATCCTTAAGGACATCCCGGACTTCTACGAAAAAGTTGCAAACGGAGAATTCGCTCCAATAAGGGAGTGGTTAAGGGAGAAAGTGCACAAGTACGGAAGCGTGTATCCACCAAAGGAGCTATTGGAGAGGAGCTTCGGAGAGGGTATAAACCCAGAGTACTTCATAAGCTACATAAAGGAAAAATATCTAGGCTGAGTCCTCGTCAGCTATTGGCTCAACTTCGATTGCAACGACTCCATATTTCTTTTCTTCTTCTTCACTGTAAAACTTCCTGTAGACTTGGACTCCTTCCTCTATGCTCTTTACGTTTGGGAGAACCCTTTCCAGCCCTTCTTTTTCGAGCATTTCTCTGAATGAAGAATAAACCCTCAAAGCCTTTACCCTCACCTTTAAACGTCCCTCAAAGTTTATTATGTCTCCCGGCTTTATCTGCCTTCGCTTTTCGTCGTATAGTCTCCCTTCAATCTTCTTCTTGCCCTCTTTTATCAGCTTCAGGTATTCCTCTTGGAGCCCCATTTCCCACTCCATTTGCATCACCTTTTCACACCAAGTACCTTAACAGCATTGGAGTAATTCTCAAGGCTTTCGCAAGCAGTCGTGGTTGCTTCACAAGAGCAGTTATCGTTTTTCTATGGTCGTCGAAATCAGCGTAATTCTCTATCACGTCTATTGCTTCCTTGCTTGAGAGTATCTCAAAAAGTTTCTCTATCTTTTCCTGGTCAAGGGCTTTGAAGAGCCTTCTAACCCTCAGCCCAAAGGCTATCTGCTTCTTTATATCTCCACAGAGTTTTTCGTAAATGCTCAGGTCGTTCTTTCTTATAGCGTGCCTAAGTGCATGAGCACAGAGCATTCCATAGACGATACCACCGGCTGTTAAGGGCTTTATTTGCAAAGCGGCATCTCCGAGGAGTGCAACGTTTCCCTTTACCCACGGCTTTCTAAACCCAAGACCTACGTTTCCAGCTTTTATCTCAATTATCTTCGTTTCATTGAGAAGCTTCAATCTCAGAAACCTCATGAGAACATCGTAGCTCCCAAAAGTCCCTATCCTTGCGAGGGATTCATTCACCGGAGCAACCCACATAAAGAACTCATCGTTGATGTCTTTATTTACCCACACTTCAACGAAGTCTTTTCTCGGGAACTCTCCCACCACTTCAACTTCATAACCGCTTAGAAACTCCGCTTCCGTTTTTGCCCCAATTTCTTGGGCAACTTTGCTTGACACCCCATCAGCCCCTACGTAGAAATCTGCTTCTATCTCAAATCTCTCGTTAAACCTCTGCACAAGGGCTTTCCCGTTTTTAAACCCCAGAAACTTAGTCCCCATGTAGTATTCGGCACCTTTTTTAATTGCCCTCTCTGCGAGGGATTTTTCGAGGACTTTTCTATCAACAATATAAGCTTGCGGTGTTTTTCTTTTTATCTCAAAGCTCTGGATTCGGGAATAAAATACTGCCCCGGTGAACTCGTTAAGAATGGCCTCTCTGGGAAGATTGAGCTTTTCATAGCTTTCTGCTCCAATTATTCCGGTACACGCCTTACCCCCAAAAGAGGTCTTTGCTTCAATTAATGCAATATTAAACTCGCCCGCGAGAAGATCTGCAAGATAATTTCCCACCGGGCCTCCACCTATTATCGCAACATCATACTTCATGAACTTCACCAAGAGGGTGTAACCTTTAAATCCTAATTAAACTTTAGCCTTTTTGGTGATTTAAATGAGAGTTTTGGTCACAGGTTTTGAGCCATTTGGAGGGGAGAAAATAAACCCCTCTTGGGAAGCCGTTAAAGAGCTCCCCGAAGAAATTGAAGGTGCAGAGATCGTAAAACACGAACTTCCAGTGAGCTTTAAGAAAGTCAGAGAAATGCTGCCCGCACTTATAGACGATGTTAAGCCAGATGTCGTAATTCTCACGGGCCAGGCTGGTGGAAGGGCAAACATAACCGTTGAAAGGGTCGCGATAAATGTAATGGACGCAAGGATGGAAGACAACGAAGGCTATAAGCCAGAGGACGAGCCAATCTTCGAAAACGCTCCAGCAGCATATTTTGCCACGATACCTATAAAGAGGATTGTAAAAGCCTTGAGAGAAAACAGAATCCCCGCTATGGTGTCCAACACTGCCGGAACTTATGTATGCAACACCGCCATGTATACGGCTCTGCACCATATTTCCTCAAACGGACTAAAGGCAAAAGCTGGCTTTATACACGTTCCCTACATCCCAGAGCAGGTCTTAGAAAAGCCACAGCCCTCGATGAGCCTTGAAATGATTAGAAAGGCAATAGAGATAGCAATAAAAGAAAGCCTAAAAGACTAGTAAGTCCTTGCAAACCTTGCTATATATTTTGCTTCTTTTCCACAGTGGGCGCACTTCTTTCCTTCAACCTTTGCCATCTCTTCTGGGTACGGTATTCCGAGCATGCTGGCATCAAGGATTTCCTCCATTTCAACACCACAGCTCTCTTCGCCACACCATGGAAGCTCGACTACGCCTCTTCTGTCTTCAAAGAGCTGCTTCGCTTCTTCTATTGTGTCTACTCTCTTTATGTGGCTCTCCATGAATTCCTTTGCCCTAGCGTAGAGGTTCTCCATTATTGTGTCAAGGGTCTTTCTGACCTCCTCAACGATTTTCTCCCTTTCGACGCTGAACTTTTCGAAGGTGTCCCTTCTTGCCAGCACTGCCTTGTTTTCTTCAACATCCCTTGGCCCTACTTCAATTCTCAGTGGGACACCCTTAATCTCCCAGTCGTAGAACTTTCTTCCGGGTCTTATGTCCTCTCTGTCATCTACGTGAACTCTAATGCCTGCCGTCTTGAGCTCCTCAGCAAGCTCCTTGGCATAAGCACTGACATCGTAGGGAGAGTCTTTCTTCGGGATGGGGACTATCACTACCTGAATTGGTGCTATCGTTGGGGGCAGTACAAGACCGTTGTCGTCTCCGTGTATGGCCATAACTGCCGCCAGTAGCCTCTCGCTCATTCCAAAGGTAGTCTGGTGGACATAATCGTGAGTCCCATCTTCCTTTTCAAAGGTTATCTCGTAAGCCTTTGCAAAGTTCTGCTTGTAGTTGTGCATCGTTCCAATCTGCAAAGTCCTTCCGTCGGGCATTATTACCTCTGCACCAAGGGAATAGAATGCTCCCGGGAATTTGTCCCAGTCAGGCCTTTTTGAGATTATGTAGGGCAAGGCGAGTTTTTTGGCAAGGTTGTCGAATATTTCGAGGTCTTCTTTTATTTGCCTCTCAGCGTCTTCAAAGCTTTCATGGGCTGTGTGGGCCTCAAAGAACCTGCTTATCTCCCTTACTCTAATTAAAGGTCTTGTGTGCTTTGTCTCGTATCTGTAAACGTTAACTATCTGATAAACCTTGAAGGGAAGGTTTGCATGAGATCTTATCCAGAGGTTAAACATGGGATACATTGCAGTCTCGCTAGTTGGTCTCAAAATAAGTCTTACATCCAGAGGCCTCTCACCAGCATGAGTAACCCACAAAACCTCTCCATGGAATCCCGCTATATGTTCAGCCTCTTTCTCAAACTCCGTCTCGGGGATTAGAGCGGGGAAGAGCACTTCATCATGCCCAGTTCTTCTCATCTCTTCATGTATGAAATTCTCGATATTCCTCATGATTTTAAGACCGTAGGGCAACCAGACGTTCATTCCCTTTACTGGATATCTCTTATCCTGTATTCCAGCGAGTTCTATCATTTCATTGTACCATTCGCTGAACTCGTTCGACCACTTTTCTCTCTTCACTTTTGGTCTATTGTTACTGTTACTCATAAACTCATCACCTATCCCTTAAAAATGACCAACGTTTTTTAATCTTTCGCAGATTTCTCAAAAAGTTTTATTAACATGTTTTGATGAGTGTCTTAGCGGTGAATAAAATGAAGCCAAAAGTTTTAGTCCTTTTTAACATGAAAAGCGAACCTCTAAAACTCTTAAAGCAGTACTGCGATGTTGATGTCCTAGTTTATCCGGAGAGAGAAAAAATATCGAACGTAATTGAGAAATACGATGGGCTGATAGTTTCTCCTTTAAACAGAGTGGACAGGGAAATAATTGAAAAAGGGAAGAACCTTAAAGTTATAAGCACCCAGTCCGCTGGCTATGATCATATAGACGTCGAAGCGGCAACCGAAAAGGGAATATACGTAACAAAGGTTAGCGGAATTTTAAGTGAAGCCGTTGCAGAGTTTGCAGTTGGATTAACAATTGCCCTCTTGAGAAAAATAGCCTACTCGGATAAGTTCATAAGAAGAGGCCTTTGGGACTCACACAGGACAGTGTGGGGATGGTATAAGAGAGTGGAAACGGTGTACGGCAAAAAGGTTGGAATCTTGGGTATGGGTTCAATAGGCAAGGCTATAGCAAGAAGAATGAAAGCCCTCGGAACGGAAATTTACTACTGGAGCAGAAGCAGAAAAGAGGACATAGAAAAGGAAGTAAATGCAAAATGGCTCCCGCTCGAAGAAGTATTGAAGCAGAGCGACATAGTTATCCTCTCTTTACCCGCAACACCTGAAACCTACCATATAATAAATGAGGATAGGCTTAAGCTCTTGGAAGGGAAATATTTGGTAAACATAGGCAGAGGAAGCTTAGTTGACGAAAAAGCACTCATCAAAGCTTTAAAGGAAGGAAAGCTCAAGGGATTCGCCACAGACGTTTACGAAAAAGAGCCGCTTCAGGAGAGCGAGCTCTTTGAAATGGAGTGGGAGACCGTGCTTACACCCCACCACGCTGGATTGGCAAAGGAGGCTATGGAAGACATGGGCTTTCAAGCGGTGAACAACTTGCTATCAATATTCAAGGGAAAAGTTCCAGAGAACCTTGTGAACAAGGAGGTTCTTAAAATAAGACCCATTGAGGAAGTGAAGAGGCTTTAAGTTTCTACTTTCTACCTTTTAACTTGTAAGTTATAACTTAACAGCTCAAGCGTTCTTGAAGTTCTTTGTGAGTTTTTAAACAAACAAAGAGGAGAGTAAGAAAATGAAAAAAACTAAATCACTCGCCCTTCAGAACCTTAACGACTTTCTCGGCAACTTCCATACCAGCCCTTTCTTGGGCTTCAACCGTCGATGCTCCAATGTGAGGAGTTAAAACCACGTTGTCGAGTTTTGTCAATGGGTGGTCTTTTGGAAGAGGCTCTTCTTCAAAGACATCCAATCCGGCCCCAGCAATCCAGCCTTCTTGAAGCGCGTTTACTAAAGCGTTTGTATCAACAACGGCTCCTCTTGAGGTGTTAATGAGAATTGCATTGGGCTTCATAAGCTTGAGCTCTCTTTCTCCTATCATGTGGTATGTCTCTTTAGTGAGGGGAACGTGTAGAGTAACGATATCGCTGTTCTTTAAAAGCTCGTCAAGCTCCACTAACTTTCCACCAACTTCCTTTGCCCTCTCCTCGTTTTTGTTAACATCGTAAATGAGGACGTTCATTCCAATGGCATTTGCTATCTTCGCTACGATGTAGCCTATCCTTCCAAACCCAACAACACCGAGAGTTTTTCCTTCCAATTCGAAGCCCATGCACTGTTTCTTAGCCCATACCCCCTCTCTCATCTTCCTGTCAGCAAAAGCAACCTTTCTGGCAACGTTAAACATCAATGCGATGGCCAACTCAGCAACGCTTCTGCTTGATGCGGCAGGAGCGTTAACGATTTCTATTCCTTTGCTCTTTGCGTATTCAACGTCTATGTTGTCCAAACCAACACCAGCTCTTGCTATAACCTTAAGGTTTGGTGCGACATCTATAATTTCTTTTGTTACTTTGGGCTTGCTCCTGACTATTATGGCGCTAACATCTTTAACAAGTTCCTTAAGTCTTTCTTGGTCTGGATATTCCTCGTAGACTACTTCTAATCCAGCGTTCTTCAAAATCTCAATCGCCTTTTCATGCAGAGGTGCGGCAACCAACACTTTCATTTTCAACCCCTCCTTTTTAATGCCATAAGCAGGACCTGATCGGAGGCGTCTTCAGCCCTATCGGCTATATCCCCGATCTTTGTTATGACTTTATCCCATACGATTTTTGCAAATGTTGTTATTTTTTCACTTTCAAAAACTTTTCTCAAGAGAGAATACTCAATTTTATCGGCATCTTCCTCGGCCACCTCGGTCTTTTTTGCATACTCAATTGCCTCATCAACATTCTTATTGAGCGCTTTAACAGCCTCCTCAAGTAGCTGATAAGTTTTTAAAGAGTAATCAAGCAGCTCCAAGATCTCTTGCTTTAGGTCTGCGGGCACTTTTGGTTTTGCCAAAATTAGAGAATGGGCAGCGCTTTCCGCGGCATCTGCGACGCCATCAATGAGCTCAGACAAACGAGCGTAATCACCTCTGTTAACCGGTAAAAACGCTCCCTGATAAAGCATTGTCTCTATTTCTCTCCTTAAGCTGTCCGCCTTTCTCTCAAGTTCTTCAACTTCACCCATTAACATCTCTGCTCTCTCAATTTCTCCATTTACGTAAGCTTCCACAAGTTCTCTGAGCTTTATTATTGTTAATTCCACGGCTTCAAGATGCTTGTCAATTGTTACAAAAACATTGTTTTCCTTTCCTCCGAATATGGGCATGTTCACTCCCCATTATATATCCCACAGGGTCCTTTATTTAGTTTGTGATTCCTTAGCTTTCACCAAGCTCCAGAGTGCAAAGTTAAGAGGCGTTTTTAATCCCATGTCCTTACCGTATTCAATGATTTTGCCATTTATGAAGTCAATTTCCGTCCTTTTGCCTCTTTTTATGTCTTGAAGCATGGAGTTATAGTTGTCCCTTGTCCTCTCAAGGGTTTCGAGGAGAAGATTCATAGGGTGCACTTCAAACTCGATGCCTCTTTGAGTCGCAATCTGGCACCCTTCCTTCACGACTTCCATGGCCAAAGCTAGGAGATGTTCATTTTCCAGTATATATCCGTTTTTGGCTTCCATAATGGCACCAATTGGATTTATCGCCGAGTTAACTATGGCTTTCGCCCACTTCCATCCGACTATATTCTCGCTGACTTTTGCCTCCAATCCAGCTTTCTTAAAGAGGACAGCAACCCTTTCGGCAAATTCTCCTTTCCCCAGTGGGTAGTTCCCGATTATCGTTATTCCCTTCCCAGCCCATCTAACAACTCCCCACCTTTCAAGGGCGGCTCCATTGGTAGTTATCCCGCCAAGGACATTTTTGGTGTATTTTAACGCCTCGTCCTCGTTTCCAAGCCCGTTTTGAATGCTCAATATCCAAGTGTCCTCTCCTATGCTTTCCTTTGCACACTCCAAAGCGTAGGCTGTGGAATAGGATTTTGTCGCCAAAATTATCAAGTCCGGCGGCTCGGGAGGGACTTCAGTAACAGCCTTGGGGTAAACAGTGAACTCTTCAACGCCAACAACTCTAAGCCCATTATTGTTTATTGCATTTACGTGTTTTTCACGGCCTATTAGCGTTACGTCTTCCCCTATTTTGGATAAAAGCGCTCCAAAGAGAGAACCTATGGAACCCGCACCAAGAATGTAAATTTTCATTTTCGCTCACCTTCCGACACACACCGTAACCATTTTAATACGCTTCTTTAAATATCTTGCAGTCATGGAGCTTGCGGTAATACTCGTAGAGGTAGAATACCCAATAAACCTGGGTTCAATTGCAAGGGTAATGAAGAACTTTGGCGTGAAGGAGCTTATTCTGGTTAATCCCAAGGTTAGTCCTGATGATAAAACTGCCAGAAAATTTGCCGTCCATGCTGTGGACATATTAGAAAACGCAAAAATTGTTAAAACTCTCGATGAAGCCCTCGAAATGGTGGACTTAGCCGTAGGGACGAGCGGGGTAGCCGGGGAAGACTATATTCCAGAGAGAACGCCTATAACCCCAGAGGAGTTTGCAAAAAGGATATTTCTTTATGAAGGAAAAATCGGAATAGTATTCGGGAGAGAAAGTAGAGGGCTGGACAATGAAGAGCTTAAGAAGCTTGACTTCACAGTTACGATTCCCACTAGCGATGAATACCCGGTAATGAACTTGAGCCACGCAGTTGCAGTGATATTGTACGAGATTTACAAGCAAAGGATAAGGAGCGAAGAAACTGAAGTCAAAGAAAAGCTCAGAAAGTCAACGAGAGAAGAGAAAGCCCGGTTAGTTGAGCTCTGGGAAAAGCTTCTAAACACACTGGACTACCCAAAAGACTTGGAAAGGAGAAAGCTCTCCGTGCTGATGTTTCAGCGCTTTTTGGGAAGAGGGTTTATATACGCGAAGGAAGTACACTCCATGTACGGACCTTTAAGAAAAGCCATTGAAATGTTGGAGAGGTGCAAAAATGATAGCTATTGACTCCTTCAAAATAAACGGGCGGCAAATCCAGATAGCCGTAATACACAACGAGAAAATCCACGGCATAACGTTTTCTCTTGACGGAGAAGCTTTTCTTCGAGAACGAATTGATGCTTTAGTCAAGCATTTACAAAAGCGAGGCGTGGAAGTTGATCTTAAAGAAAGAAAGAGCGATTTTCCTTGTCTGGTTTATAAAACCCTCACAGGAGAAATCGAAAATGAGGAAGCATTAAAGTATCTCAGCTTTGAAGGGACTACTCCCTTTGAGAAGAAAGTTTACGAGACTCTTACAAAAAAGGTTAAAAGAGGGGAAGTCATAACTTACAGTGAGCTTGCCAAAATGCTCAACAGCTCACCAAGAGCCGCCGGTGGAGCGATGAAAAGGAACCCCTATCCAATAGTCGTTCCCTGTCACAGGGTTGTTGCATCAGAGGGGTTAGGCAATTACACTCCAAAAGTGGAGTACAAGAAGTTTTTACTTGCGCTGGAGGGGGTGAGAAAGTGGATAGGCTGAAACTTTACATCATAGGATTCCTCGTGGCTATTATTGCGATAGCAGCTGGCATAATATACAAATGGGGCTTCTGGATGCTGGTTAGGGTCGTGCTGAGCTTAGGATTTTTAGGACTAACCTTAATGCTCGGATTTTTCCTGGCATTGACTCTTTATGCAGAAAGCTGGAAGTATGCTGGGCTTTTGGTAATTCCAACGGCTTTGAGTGCTTATGCGACGTATCTGAGCATTACGTGGCAGAAGCTCAAGGTAGTTGGCGGGATAATACTTCTCTTTGCTCTCGGGCTTGCGTTTGGCATATGGTACATAAGTGAGCCCGATCTAAGCTTGACCGACCGTTTTAGAAGTGCCGAAAGCCTTGAGAGAGCTGGCAAATACAAGGCCGCCGCAAGAAAATACGAGAAGAAAGGGAACTACCTAAAAGCTGCGGAAATGTATGAGAAGCTCGGCTGGATGGAGAGTGCAGCTTGGGCATACGAGAAGGCCGGAAAATACGAAAAAGCTGCAGAGATCTATGAGCAACTTTACGAGAAGGAAAAGGATACCTATTACCTCAAAGAAGCTCATGAATACTGGAAGAAAGCTGGTAACATGGAGAGGGCTGCAAAGGCATTGGAGAGGTATGCCGAAGAAGAACCGTGGTTCTGGGAAGATGTAGCGAAGCTTTATGAAGAGCTAGGCAATGAAGAAAAAGCCAGAGAAGCCTGGGAAAAAGCCTTGGAATACTACAAGAGTGAAGCCCAAGAAGAAGGGGTCTTCTGGGAAGATGTCGGCAATATCGCAAGAAAGCTCGGAAATGAAGAGCTCGCGAGAGAGGCTTATCAAAAGTTCCTTGAGTATTGTCTAAAAGAGGCCGAAGAAGACCCCATGTGGTGGAAGCACGTTGCAGAGGCTTACGAATATCTTGGAGAAAAGGAAAAAGCCGAAGAGGCCAGAAAGAAATACGAAGAATACAGGCAGAAAATAATGAAGAGCAACGAAGAAACTTCAAACTTCCCAGAAGAAACGGAGGAATCTTGACAACATTTTCATTTTTGGGAAACCGTTATATATTCTTTTCTTGATTCCTTTCTGGTGATAATTATGATGCCAATGAAGGGTATGAATCCCAAGCAGATGCAGAAGCTCATGAAGCAACTTGGAATTAAGATGGAAGAGCTTGAGGGCGTTAAAGAGGTCGTAATAAAGCTCGAAAACAAAGAAATTATAATCAAAGACGCCGCAGTGACAGTAATAACTGCGATGGGCGAAAAGAGCTACCAAATAGTGGGCAAGGAGGAGGTTAGGGAAGTCCTCAACATCCCAGAAGAGGACATAAAGCTCGTTATGGAGCAGACCGGCGTTGACTATGAAACTGCAAAGAAGGCACTAGAAGAAACGAAAGGTGATTTAGCGGAGGCAATTCTAAAGCTCCAGGAGTCTTAGCCTTGCCTTTTCTTATGTACCTTTTCTCAGGGGATTCTCAACTTTTAGCCAATGAAGAGATCCGAGAAAAACTAATGTCTGCAAAAACTCCAGAAGAAGGCATCTCAATATTAAAAGGAAACAGAAAGTGAACTAAAAAGGCAACTCAACGCCTAGCTTTTTTCTAAAAAAGGCTCTTGCTTTTTCTCTTACTTCTTCACCATTATCTGAATTTAATGCCTCCTTAGCTAATTGGAAAGCTTCCTCATATGAAATACTTTTTACTATCCACTTTACCAATGGGATTCTTGTTGGACTAACACTAAGTTCATTTATCCCAAGCCCAACTAGGATTGGGACTGCAAGGGGATTACTTGCCAGTTCCCCGCAAACGTCAACTTCCACACCTGCTTTTTGAGCCTTATTAGAAATTTCTGAAATTGCTCTTAACACTGCTGGATGCATATCATCGTATAAATAAGAGACATTTTCATTTGTCCTATCTGTAGCAAAAATGTATTGGGTTAAGTCATTTGTCCCAATGCTGATGAAGTCAACTTCCTTTACAATTTTCTCGATCATAAAAACTACAGAAGGCACCTCTGCCATGATACCGAGTTTTATATTTGCTGAATTGTCTTCAGAAAGCTCTTTGAGTATCTCTTTCAGCTTAGTTATCTCTTCCAATCTGCTTATCATTGGAGCCATGATCCTTATATTGCCACCAGTCTCTTTGGAAGCCATTAGAATTGCTTTTACTTGTTCCTCTAAGATCTCTGGATGTTTAAGTAGATACCTTATCCCTCTAACTCCGAGGAATGGATTATCCTCCTTGGGAAACTGCAAATAGGGCACTTCCTTATCTCCACCCACATCGAGAAGTCTAATAGTCAGGGGCTTGTTTCCAAGCTTTTTCACAAATTTCGTAAAGAGGCTAGCAAGCTCTTCCATAGATGGAGGTGTTGCTCGGTTTATGTAGTAAAATTCCAATCTAAAAAGACCAACTCCATCACAGCCGTTTTTTACTGCAACATTTAGATCATCTTCACTTCCAACATTTGCGGTAACTAATATTTTTCTGCCATCTTTAGTAGACACCACCTCATCTCCTATGCCCTTAAACTTCTCCTTAAGAACCTCAAAGGACTCTTTTTTCTTCAGATATTCCCCAATAGTCTTTTCATCCGGATTAACGATTACTTCCCCCAAGAATCCATCAACTATAATCTTATCCCCATCCCTAACAGTTTGTGTTATGCCCGGAACTCCCAAAACTGTAGGAATTTCGAGGGCTCGTGCAATTATTGCAGCATGAGATGTGTAACTTCCTTTTTCTGCCACAATTCCACGTACACCCATTTTTGCATAGATCAAGACCTGAGATGGATAAAGGTCAGGAAGTATTACTATAGCATTAGCATTGTTTCCAATTTTTTTAGGTTCATATCCGGATAAGCTCATTAGGAGTATGTTTTTTATATCTTCTAAATCTTCAGCTCTACTCTGTATTAAAGCTGATTCTGAGGATTTTAAAAGCTCCACGTATTTTTTAGTAGCTAAGCTTATTGCATTAACTACACTTTCCCCCTGTTTGACAAGTTCGAAAGCCTCATCCACGATCCCTTCAACCATGAGTTTGTGAGCATTAACAATACCTGCAATCTCTTTCTGTGAGTTATCTTCCCCTATGAGGGTATCCAATAGTTGGATTGTTTTCTCCTTCGCAAGTTGAAGAACTTTTTTAGGGTCTTTCTCTTGAATATTTTCTATTTCATTAGCCTTTGGGACTATAACTGTGGCTTTCCCAAATGCAATTCCCCATGAAGCACCTACACCTTTTAATCGAAGAGGTTCTTTCATATTTAATCCCCCTCCTCCTGTATAACAAACTCTTTGAAGATTGAAACAACCTGTTGAGGCGTTTTTGCATGTTTAAGCCGTTTTTGGAATTCTTTGTTTTGAAGCAACATTCCAAGCTCTTTTAAAAGCTGAATATGGGCCGAATTAGTTGGTGCTGAGAAGCCAATTATAATTTTCACGGGGTCGTTAGGAGAATCAAAATCAACTGGAACACGAAGAATGACTACAGACAACCCAAAATCAAAAGCCCCATCTTCGGGTCTAGAGTGGGGCAACGCTATTCCAGGAGCAATAACAGCATAAGGGCCTAATCGATTTGTTGTTTTAATCATTCCCTCAATGTATTTTTTTGAAACTTTTCTTGCCTTGTACAATAGGGAACCACTGATCCTCACAGCTTCTTTCCAGTTATTGACCTCCACATTTGTTAAAACACAGGTAGTATCCATTTTTCTGACAATATTTGGAAGTATCTCCATTAAGATCACCTTCTCTGTTGAATAGTTATTTGAAGTATCTCCGGAATTTCTTTAGGGTCGAATTTCCTATGAAGCCTCTCAGAAAGCACCATTTCGACAGTTTTTAGTATTATGTGGGAGTTCTCTGTTAAGTGGAATACAAGAGTACGTCCTTTCCCGCGCCCTAGACCTTTCTCCCTTGATGTTATTAGTCCAATACTCTCTATTTTGGGAGTTATATAATGCATTACATGTCTCATACTGCGGGGTCTCCATCCTAGTTCTTCACACACTAGTTTGTATGTTTGGTAAACTTCTCCAGTTACAGGAAGAATCTTATTTTCCTCCAAAAAGGCAATAGACCATAGAATGACCAACTGGTGATTAGTCAAAGAATTTATTGTAGTGTGCAATATGTTACGTTCTACGCTTTTCATGGCTTCATTAATAATCTCCTTCGTAAGTTTTTCAGAGGTTCTCAGAGCAGCTTCCGTTAGGATTTTAAATCCCCATCTCAGGTCTTTCTCATTTTGCTTTATCAATTCGACCAAATACCTGATAGATTCGTCATCAAAACTCCCGGGTAGGAGTGCTTTTTCTGCCCTATCTCTAAGTATCTCAAACAATTCTTCACTGTTATATTCTCTGAAATACAAAGTCCGAGGTATAAATTTTGCTATCGTGGCATGTTCAATTCTTTCCAGTATGTTGGCCTTATTGGATATCATCACAATCAAAGGCCCTTCTTTGTCTATAACCTCATCTAATCTCGACATCCTATAGATTAAAGCATTCATGGGGTCTTCCTTATCTTTATATGTCTTTTTGAGCTTGTCTATTTCATCAAAAACAAAAATAGGTCTTTCTTCACTATTTTTTAAATAAGTAACAAGAGCGTCAATGGCTTCTCCGATCCCCAATCCCCGTTCCGGGAAATTTATACCCAAATTATGCAAAAGTGTTATCAATGTTTGATAATATGTTCTATCTTTGCAATTTATGTATAGTATCTTTGAATTGATATCGTTTTCTTTTACAAATTCTGTATACGTCTTTATGACAAGCTTTATTGCATGAGTTTTTCCAGTACTCGGAGGCCCATGAATTAATAGGTGGCCTGGATGGATTCCTCTTGCATATCTACCAAAATGTCTCGCTATTTCAGTTACTTCATTCTCTCTAAAAAGGAGATATTCTGGAACATAGCTCTCGGTAAGAACACTGGGATTTTTTAGTATGTTGTTGCTTTGGAACTCTTTACGAATTATCTCTTTGAGATTTATTTTCGTATTAACCACCCATATATACTTGGTTATCATAAGTATTTAAGATTTATCCATATCGCAAACATCACTTTGTCAAGAGCTTCTCTATAGTTCCTTTTATTCTTTGGTATTCTGAGGGATCTACGATTGAAACGGCTACTTCATAGGTGTCCTCCTTGAGAGGTTCAAAGGGTATATAAGCAGTGTACCCATTTGCATATCCAACAAACATCGTATACTTGTAGGGGGAAATTCGCTTAGCTGTGATCTGGTATTCAACGAACATTTCCGCTGGTGTAAATAATGCAACAAAATTTTCTCCTATAGTAAGCTTTGCAATATTGAAGTTTATCACATTGATTTTTTTGAGATACTCTGAAATCTTTTTTAAAATCTGAACTCCTAAGAGGTTGTTTTCAATTATCCTGCGCTCTTGGGAGGAAATGTTACTTTGATTTAGCTTTGCAAGGAGCTCTGCTTCAAAATCTTCGATTTTTGTCCTGCTTGGTGGTTGTTTGGGTTTAACTTTAAGTTTTTTCCACGTTAAATCCACATCACCCGTAAGTTTCTCACAACTATTGAGCTTGTTTTTCACTTGAGAAAAGAAAAGCTTCGCTAGTCTATTCACTTCTTCATATTTCTGGGATTTTCTAGTAAATCTTGTACTTACGTTTCCAGCAGCTCCATTGAGAAAGAGCGCTACATTGAACTCTTTTTCAAAAAGTCTTGAAATTGCACCAGCTAAATCACCAGAAATCTTATTGTTTGAGTAAGGAAGAACTGTTGGATGGCAAGAGAAGTTCAAAGCTATGGTTTTCTTTTTTGAATCAAATAAGAATACAGACTCTTTGTCAACTATTCCATTTGGATCAATCCTGTTTGATGAGACCCCTTCAATTATTGCTTTTCCCGCAAAAAGCGATGTGTTGTCAAAGTTTATTTTCTTTAATGCCTCAGCTAGACGTGTAATTATAAATTCTTGGTAATTTTTTATTATTTCTCTTTCGTCCTCTATTCCCCACAAATTTGTTAAAAAACTTAAAGATGACTCCGGAGCTGAATGAGTGTGCGTTGCAGTTACTATCACGTTGCTTTCTGGAATCCCAAGTTCTTTGCTTACTTTCAGTGCTATCTCTTCTCGAAGTTTTTCATCGACAATAAGTAGATCTAGAGCAATTATAACTACAGAATCAATATATAATATCCTCCCGTAGATCCTATCTAAGATGTCACTACTTCTTCCAGTTCTAAGTGCATACCCTGCTAGAGGCATTGGGTTTTCAGGCGTTATATCAACTTTTGCCCAACCAATCTTCATTATTTCTCACCAGGTATGCTTCTTGTTCAACTCAACATATTTTTTCCATTTATGTATACTGAGTCCACATTCAGATCCTCGTCCAAAATAACTAGATCAGCTGAATACCCTGGTAATATCGCTCCACTTTTGTGAAGTTCTATAGCTCTTGCCGGATTATATGTCATAGCTCTAATGGCGTCTTTTAGAGAAAATCCTGTTTGAATCAAGTTTCTCAAGGCTTTGTCCATAGTTAGGGTACTCCCCGCGAGTGTGCCATCCTCTAAGCGACAAATTCCATCTTTGACTATTACTTTCAACCCTCCTAGAGAATACTCTCCATCAGGTAAATCGGTTGCAATAATCGAATCAGTAATTACGACAACCCTTTCAATTCCTGTGTGGTTTACAGTAAATTTGATAATCTCTGGGGAGAGGTGGATTAAGTCTGTTATTAATTCCACATACACCTGCGGGCTTTCTAGTGCCGCCGCAATTACTCCAGGATCCCTGTGATTTATGGGTCTCATGGCATTATATAAATGACTCGCTCTGTTTGCCCCCGCATATATTGCGGCTTTTGCCTCTTCATACGTAGCATTTGTATGCCCTAAAGACACAGAGACTCCTAGCCTTCTTGCGTACTGGATGAACTCTAGTGCTCCTTCCAATTCTGGAGCAATTGTTATAGTTTTTATGTTGCCTTCAGAAGCCTTCCAGTATTCTTTAAGCTCTTGGATGTTGGGAAGACGAATAAACTCTGGATTTTGGGCTCCTTTCTTTTCCTTATTTATATAAGGTCCTTCTAAATGTAATCCCCCAATCTTTGCTCCTGTTAGTTGATCCTTTTGATAACTGACTGCATTTTTAACTCCCTTAGCCGCCGTCAAAAGGACTTCATGAGAAGCTGTCACAGTAGTGGGAAGAAAGTATACCACCCCGTGCGTTAAATACTTCTCGCTCATTTTGATTAGAGTTTCTTCAACTTCTTGCTCCGATCCTCCCATAGCACTGTATGTGACATCAAATCCCCCTATCCCATGAGTATGCACGTCAATGAATCCGGGAGCAACTATCTTACCCTCTAAGTTCTCTCCGCCAGAAGTCCTCCCTTCGTAAACCTTTTTTATTATTCCGTTTTCAATCTCTACAGTTCCGGGATAAATTTCTTCAAAGGGAGTTATTACTCTTGCATTGGTTAAAATTACTTTCGACATATTCTCACCCCCTATAGATATTTTAAACGAGCCCTATATCTCTCAATTACTTTAGAATTGTGCTCTTTGGCGCCAGGTAGGTGTGCACTTAGGAATACAGGAGGCTCAATTCCTTTCTCAACTAGTTCTTTAATTGCTAAAGCGACGATTGATTGGGCTATAAATGCCCCAGTAATAGTGGATACCGGGAAAATTTTCATCTTGAATCCCGGGATCTGTAATATGGCGTCTCCTCTTGGAACTTTATTGTCTATAACAACATCAGCTACTTCAAAGAGTCGTTTGTTATACTTGTTTCTAGGAGCTAAGCTTCTAGAATATTCCACAGATGTTATTGCAATAACTGGGCATCCAATAGATTTTGCTTTTATAGCGGTCTCTACGGGAAACACGTTAACCCCAGAAGTAGATACTACCAGTACTGTATCATCTTTTTGGACACCCATCGCTTTCAACACTATTTCTGCATATCCTTCTACATGTTCCATTTCTGTTGACTTAAAGGCTCCGTGGTAAACGTTTATGTCAGTATCCATTATTGGGTTTACAGGAACTAGTCCTCCAGCTCTATAGGAGAGCTCTTCACCAATTATTGCCGAGTGGCCAGCCCCAATTACATGCAATATCCCGCCCTTTTCTAGAGACTTTGCTAGTATTTTGGCTGCGTTTTCAATATTTTCTTTCTCTTCCTCTTTCACCCTTTCCAATAGGGAGTTAACAACCGAATAGGCTTCATCCAAAAGTTCCATTTTTCATACCTCCTGTTAGTTATTTCTCAACCATTTTTACCAAACCTCGGGGGAAATCTATTGGGGTGTTGTTATACACCCCAAGCCAGTAAGAGAGGAGTTGAACAAACAGTACGGCGTGGAAGGGATATAGCATTGTGTCGGAATAATCAATATTTACAAGAGAAATGTTTTCAGTGTTTTTGGCCTTTTTCTGAACCTCTTGAGTTGCCCCAATTACAACAAAATGGCCTAGATTTTCATGGAATTTTTCAAACTTCTGAAGGAATCGTTTCTTTGCAAATTCTTCGCATGGTTGTATTACTATATTATACATATCCTCAGAAAGGGCTGCGCTGGGGCCGTGAAGGTACTCTTCAAGCTCAATGGGTTCAGCATGGGAGTACGCTGCTTCTTTTAGCTTGAGAGCACCTTCGACAGCTATGGGATATGTCATTCCAGCAGATATTATGTACCCGCCTCTCAAGTTAGAGAGGTATTTTGCAATTGTTTTTGCTGAGGTTTCATACTGGGGAAGTATATCAGGTAATTTGTTCGTGAAATCTGAAAAGTTCTGTAATCGCTTTTCCATTTCATTGTCATTAATCAAGCCAAGCTTTTTCCTGGAAGTTAGAGCTAGCAGATAGAGAACTCCTAAAGTCCCTGTAAAGCTTTTTGTAGCAGGAATTGCTGCTTCATATCCAGCCAATATTGGAATGATAACATCTGAATACTTTGTTACCTTACCCAAGGACGGATTATTTGTAATCGATATTACATTTGCCCCTCCTTTTTTGGATTCCTTTACAACTTCTAGAACTCCCCACGTGTTACCAGATTGTGTTATTGCTACTACTGTGTCGTCTTTATCAAGGGATGAAAGCTTGTGTAGTTTAAATTCAAATGCAGGAATCGCAATTATATCAAGTTCTGGGAGGAAATACTGGAGTTCAAGCCCTCCGTTTAGAGAAGAACCACTCCCAACTACCCATATTCTTTCAGTATTTCTAATCATTTCCGTTGCCAGCTGTATAGACGGGTAATCTTTAAGGAAGTATGTTCTCTTTAAAACGTACGGGGTCTCATAAATTTCCCTTATCATACGGTGTTTAAATTGTCGACTTATTCTCGTTTTTTTCTTGGTTCCTACAAACGTTCGCTTTTGTGACGACCAAAATGCTAAAGAATTCGGCGGGAGCCTATAAACTTCTTCTGGAGCTAGCTCGTTAATCGTAGTTAAAAAAACACTTTCTCCATTTTGATCAATAAATATGTCTCTATATGTCGAAAAGGCTATTAAAAATTCTTCTTCCCTTTCTTTAAAGTAACCGACAATTGAGAATGCGCCAGTTTCACGACTTAAAGCATCTTTTAACCTTTTGGCAAAGTCATTTTCAGAACCCGTACTTTGGAAAATCTGCCAGAGTTTTTCTGAGAGTTCTTTAAGGGGCGTCTTTGGAAGTCCTTCAATAGCAGTTATTGCAGTACTTTCTTCTTTTCTGATAATAAAACTTGAATTTATCCCAGTTTCATATTTGTTTGTATTCAGTAAAAAATTCGTTCCAGGAGGCATTTCTTTGAGATTAGTGGATCCAATAGAGATGTAGTTATTTTTGTTCCAAGTGATAAGATCAAACTTCGGCATTAATCTAAGGACGTGTTGTTCAAGTATATTTCTTTGTTGTTCCGAGCAATCTATGCATAGAACAATTGCTCCCAGCATTTCAATTCCTCCAGATAATTAATATAAGGGAGTGTAATGAAAGAGAGTAATAATTATGTTAGACCTTTCCTCTTTAGGAGCTCATAGAAATCCTGAGGTTTTTCGTCTGGAAGCATTTGGTAAACTAACCGATATCCTAGGTCCACAAGCTTTTTAAATTCTTCAACGTCTTTCTCGTCAACTGAAAAGTTCTTTGTAACAACTATTTTTCCCTCTTTCCACCCTGATTGTCCGACGTTAATCCAGTCTACATCATTTATACGTACATTTTCGAGAACTTTTCTACATGACTCTGGCGTGGCAAAGATTATCATTATGTTCTTCGAAGCATCATAGTTTTTGTTTTTGAGTTTTTCTATTGCCTCTTGAATTGTAATAATCTCTACTTTCTTTCCTGGTGGGGCCATTGCGAGTTGAATTTTTTTCAAAAATTCATTTGTTGCCAATTTGTCATCTACTAACCAGATCTCTTGTATTCCATAAGCACTTACCCAACCAACCGTTACTTGTCCATGAATATACCTATCGTCTATTCTTATTAGTTTTATAGGCATTCATATCCCCCCTAATTATCCTCTTGTGGTAATACCTCCTCCACAAGATGTACAAGTTCTTTTAGTGCATCACTTTCATCTTCCCCACTTACTCTTAATATAATTTCGTCTCCATATTCAATACCCAACGCCAAAACTTGAAGAATGTTTTTTGCATTGGCTGAGTTGTTCCCTTTAAGTATGGTAATCTCCGACTTAAATTTTCTAGCAGTTTCGACAAACATTGCTGCTGGTCTCGCATGCAATCCAGTTTTATTTTTTATTTTAAGTTTAGCTTCAAGCATAGTTCATCCCTCACTCAGAAAACCTTTCTGAAAGCACTACAATTGAGCCCTTTCCTTGAACTGCAATCTCTCTAGCAAGAGTTTTAACGTCCTTTTCATTAAGATCAATCAATGCTTGAAGGACCATTGGTAAATTTACACCTGAAACAACCTCGTACTTCTTATTAGAAGCTAAAACAACTTCAGCAATAACCCTTGAAGGAGTACCCCCAAGGATATCTGCAAAAATAAGTGCTTCTTCGGTTGCTTGTAGTGTGTCTTCTAGTTTTTGTTTTATTTTCTCTGCAGTATCTTGGGGATAGAGCTCTATTGCAACTATATTTTCTGCAACTTTTCCCAAAAGCATTTTTGCACTTTCCTTAAGTGCTGAGGGGAAAGGCCCATGTCCCATTATTATTATCCTCTTGTTCATATTTTCACCTCTCTTGTTTTTCTTATTTTTTCTTTTCTTATTTTCAGACTAACCCAATATCAAAGAGAATTATAAAAGATAAAGAGACTTAAAAAGACTACACACTCAAAAAGCCTACGAGACCAAGTACGAAACCAACAACGAAGATTATTACTAAAGCTTTTCCTGGAGTAACACCCTTTCTGTAAAGTTGATAAGTTCCAAGTAATGTCGCAAGTGGTAGAAGCCTTGGAAGTATCATGTCAATTGCTTCTTGCAACTTAAATGCTTCTCCGCTTTGGAATGTTATGGTAACGGGAGTATGAATGTTTATATAAGTGACTCCAAGCGCTCCGATTATGCCTATTGCAAGCATTGCTCCAATCTCTCTTATGACTTCAAACTGACCACTTTGAAGAATTCCAACTACTCTTTCACCATACTTGTATCCCATGTTAAGAAGCTTCCACGTAACTGGGACTATCAGTCCAAACCAGAGAATTACTGCAAGAATTGGTCCAAGTGAGCTTCCGTTGAGTGCCAAGGATGCTCCTAAACCAAATGCTATCGGTCTCCATGTAAACCAGAATAATCCATCTCCAAGACCAGCTAATGGTCCCATCAGCATTGTTTTAATAGATCTTATTGTGTCTATATCTGCTCCCTTTTCTTCAAGAGAAGCATCAAGTCCAACAACGAATGGTATCATCGCTGGATTAGTATTGAAGAATTCATTGTGCATTTTCATCCATTCAACAAGTTCTTCCTTTGTTTTTCTCAGTTTCTTTTCTATACCTTTCATAATATTAGCATAAGCTTGTCCCTGCATTCTTTCGTAGTTCCATGCCCACTGGCTCATGAAGGCAATTTTTAAGTATGTTTTCAAAAGATCCTTCTTGGAAAGAATAGACTTACTGGTATCTACATTTTCTTCACCTACAGATTCAAATACGGATTTAACAGCATCGGCCTTAAGTGCGAGAGCTAGTGCGATAATCATTAGTGCAATTCCAAGAATTGGCATATTTAGATATGCAGCTAGAATGTAACCAAAGATAAACCAAGGTATCATTGACCTGTCGAACATAAGTTTCATTAGGTATGCAAGACCAATAGCTGGCATCATTGCTCCAGCAACGCCAAGTGCGTCCATTACCTTTGCAACTGTAGCATTTTGCACAAAAGATCTTATTGTTTCAACTGCTCCTTCCGAAGCTCCCAAAATTCCAAACAATAAGATAGGAATTGCTTTTGAAAGAGCCCACTGAAATGTTCCAAGTGTTACTATAAGTTGAAGTCGATCTACATTTCCTTGTTCTATTACCTTATCCGCTAAGTGGGCATACGGGGTACATCCTGTTCTTGCTAGCAAGACTTCTAAATACATCGAAAGGATACCGATTGGAACTGCAAATGCTATAAGAGATGAAAGCTGAGATGGATCTACTGAGGTATAACCAAGAATCTTTGCGAAAAATACTGCAACAACTGTAGCAACAGTAGCGTCTGGGGCAGCTGCACCCCCTATTGGGTACATACCCAAATATACTAGTTGAAGCAAAGCTGATAAAACTAGAGCTGTTTTTGGAATTCCAACAATTATTCCTGTAAGTGCACCAATGACAAGAGGCTCTCCTATTCCAATTGGCCTGAAACCTAAGAACTCAAAGACTGCTATCATAACAAGAATTGTTGTTGCAAGTACCTGGCCAAATGTGATAGTAGCACTTCCTCCACCTGCCGCTTTCACCGCTGGAGACATTAAGAGGGCAAAAAACACTATCAGTCCTATCAAAATTGCCCTTTCTTTACCGTTTTCTCGTTTCATAATTACCCCCTCTAGTAGTTTTTAACCAAGACATATCAAACAGTAGTCAGCCGAGTAGAGGCTTGCAAGAAATAATTATGGCGCTTTCTTTAAATATTTTTCGGTTTTAAGATTTTGGATAGCACTATAGCAAATTTTGAGGCATTATCGGGGATTTTCATAAAATATGAGACATGGTTATCATTAGTAACTAATGCGCTTCAATAATGAACATTGAACAAACAAATACGATAGGGTATAAGAATTATTAAACACAACGCCTTCTTCATTCAACATAACTGGTTCTCCAAATCGAATACATATGATAACCTAGTCCCTCTAGGTTATGAGTATTTTCATAGTTTTCATCAGCATCAATAATTTCAACATGTTTAAGAATCAGTAAATCAGAAAGAGTTGGTGACCTTGAGATACACAGAAAAGACTACCCGATTAACCTTTTTTAGCCCCCACAGTCTGCCAATTGGCTCTAAGATATTTCAGCATAATCTGACAAAGAATTTTTAAGGAGATAAAGCACCGGCCTTTACATACATTGAATTAAATACCCTGAGTCTTAGCATTACTTTATAATTTGGTCAGAAGAACCTTTCAGTTGCTTCCATTATTCAAGTAACTGTTCTCACTACTTGTCTTCGCAGTATGAGTTATTTGTGCAAAAGGTTTTTATATTACGTTTGCATATTGTATGGTGAGCATCTCTACTTGGGGCAAATGTAGAGTTGAATAACAATTGAGCATCGCAAAACTTTGCATTTGTTGCTAGGGATAAAGAATATTGGATAATAGAATTTGGATGAGGGATAGCGAATGAACAGACGAAAAGCTATCTTTATTGTTATTTTACTCTTGGCCTTTTATTTTCTTCCCAAGGGGGTAATTATTGAGACAGACGAACCTACCGGTGTTAGCTTTGATGAAGACAAATCTCTTCCAAAGTACTGCCCCTTCACAATCAAGACTAAATCCCTGTTTGTCGAGTCCGGATTGAATAACGTTACGTTCCACCTCCTTAAAGACAACACTGTATTGGTTAATTACACGCTCAAAGGCGTTAAAGGCTCATACCTCTGTCTTCCGGATGGGATTCTGCTGTATGCATACTCTCCGGGCGATGACCTTAGTGATACCCCGATGGTGTTCTTGGATTACAATTTAAGTGAAAAGTGGAGAAAAAAGTTTGAGGGTCTTGTTCTACCCAAACATTATGAGGACAATTCTTTACTTCTCGTAAAGCGCGGAAGTTTTGAACTAAGCATAAAGTCGTGCATATATAAGATAAACACCGCCACCGGGAATTTGACGTATAAATTCTGTCCTGACATCTCAAGGGGCTCTAGAATCTCGGATATTAAAATCCTTGGAGATAGGTACTATTTCGTGGCAACTTGGGTTGATGCCAGAATGTTGTGGGTTAAGACCAACGGAGATTTGTACCTTGTTAGGGGTTATGAAGCCAGAAAAGCCCGCGTTGCGAGCATCGATAGCAGTGCTCTAGGTGCGGGCTTCTGGGTTGATGCCAATGACAAATATGTCGCTGTTGCTTACTTCCTTGCGAATGAAGTGGGGGACTGGAAGAATGGACTGTGTGTCTTTACGAGTGGCCATTTAATCAAGATGGCCTGTAAAAAGCTCGATAAAACTCCCAGAAACGTAAGAATTGAAGGTAGAACGATCTATGTAAAATTCAGGGATGGCACCGTTAAGACTTACAAAATCATAGCACCTTAAGGAGTAAAAGTCGAGAGGTGAAAAGAAGTGAAGCCCTCAAAGACGCTTTTGGTTGCTGTTTCTTTACTTCTAATTTTGGCACTTTTTATTTCGCATGAATATCGAAGCTACAGCTGGAGTTACGAGAATGCTTCTCTGATCGGCGTCTGGAATGGGAAGGTTGCAGTTCTTAAGGACAACACCTTGTTAATCCTCAACGTAACAAATGGCCAAGTTCTTAAAGAATTTCCCAATACAAGCAAAGCATTTCTCGTAGGGAATACGATCTCAGCGGTAAGCAGCTTTAGGCTCTTAAACATTAACTTAGAGGACTTTACAACTGCTGAGCTTAATATTCCCGAAGGGATTGATTCGGCTGAGCTGGTGTTCGGTGTCAGCTTTGGAAATTTCTCACTCTATTCCACTATTCATCCCGTCAGAGGGAAGTATATTTTTGATGTTATTGAATATCATGTCTGCACCCAGAACTGCTCGGTTTATTCCTTTAGAACACCTCCGGGCTCTTATCCGATGGTTTATACATTCCCGAAGGGATACATTTTAACATTTGAAACTAATGAGGTCTTTGCCAAGGGCTCTGCAGTGGTTCTCGACAAAAATGGGAGTTTTATGTGGAATTTGACCACAAATTATGCAATCAGCGACTTTGAATATTCCAATGATACCCTGTTCTTTTCAACCGGAGGCACAGAGCCCGGAGGAACCACCATCGCCGGCGGCGATATTTATGCGTTTTCTCTCAACGGTCCCCTTAAGTGGCACATTGACCTCGGCAGGTATGATGGAAAGTTCTATGATTGGGCTGTCGCCGGAATGAAGGCTCGTGATGATTTATACGCTATAGGCTACACCGGCAGAGTCTATGTTATTGATTTTAATGGAACGCTCAAGAGGATTACAGCTTCGCCAGTCTCCATGGGGCTGAAGACCCCATCTTTAATAAAAGGAGTTAAGGCTGCAAAAAACGATTTAATGGCCTTTGCCTATACTGACATAAAGAGATCCGGCTTGTTTCGGGAAGCCAAAGGCATCTGTGTCTGCGATTTCAAGGGGTTTAAGTGCTGGAAAACAAAAAAAACGGTTGGTAAAGATATTGGTCTGGGATAAATGGGTAATTGGAGAAGGAACTAAAGGAATTTACGTATGGAGAGTGAGCATTGGCTAATGAAGTTAAAGCCTCCCGGATTTTTGCCATTGCTGATATTCGCTTTTTATTTTTTCACGAGGTATTGATCATGAAGCCAAAAGAATATAAACCCCAAACCTTTAGCTCATTCCGATGAAGGCTATTGGAATAATAAGGCACTCCCCGAATAAAAGGGTCAATAGAGAGGAGTTTGAAGAGCTTTTGAGGAGTGCCGGCTACGAGATTCTCGCAATAGTTGAACAGGTTAGAGAGGAGCATCCAAAATACAACATCGGTCCTGGAAAGCTCCAAGAGGTAAAGGAGCTGATAAAAGAGCTCAATCCGGATAGGGTAATATTTGCAAATCCTCTGACACCTTCCCAGTCATTCAACATAACTAAAGAGCTTAGAATTGATGTAATTGACAAATGGCAGCTCGTTCTTGAGATATTCGAGAAGAGAGCACACTCAAAGGAGGCCAAGCTCCAGGTCGAGCTTGCAAACCTCCAATACGAGCTGCCCCTCGTAAAGGAAGCAATTAGGAGAATCAAGCTCGGAGATAGGGCAGGTTTTAAAGGTATGGGTGAATACCAGACGCAGCAGTATCTGAAGCACATTCGTTATAGAATGGGCAAAATAAGGAAAGAGCTGGAAAAGGTTAAGGCAGACAGAGAGGTAAAAAGGAAGAGAAGGGAAGAAGTGGGTTTTATTCTTGTTGCCTTGGCTGGCTACACCAACGCCGGAAAGTCCACCCTCTTAAATGCCCTCGCAGATGAAAACATAGAAGCAAAGACGCAGATGTTCACCACCCTCGACACGACCACAAGGAGGTTTACAATAAACGGAAAAAGAGCGCTAGTGACGGATACCGTTGGATTTATAGATGACCTCCCTCCGTTTATAGTTGAAGCGTTCCACTCTACATTAGAAGAGATAGTGAGAGCTGACATTGTCCTTCTCGTTTTGGATTCGAGCGAACCCTGGAAAGAGATAAAGAGGAAGTTCCTAGCATCTATAGAGGTCTTAAAGGAGCTTAAAGCCCTCGACAAGCCCATTTTGGTTGTCCTAAACAAGAAAGACCTCACGAGCGAGGAAGACATCTCAGACAAAAAGAGAGCAATTGAGGAGCTAGTCAACAGGAAGGGAATAACCATAAGCGGGATAGTTTCCGTGTCTGCAAAAGAAAGAGATTTGGAGGAGCTCTACAGCGCTCTTGAGAACTTGATGTTCACGCTTCCAAAATACAAGCTCTTTGAAATCCTTGTTAGGGAAAAAGAGAAAGTGCCCAAAGTGATGGCACTAATAAACTCCATTGGCGAGGTAATTGACGTAAAATACGGCGAGACAACGAGGATCTCAGCTTACATTCAGGTTGGAATGATAAAAAGCCTGACAAAAATGGGGATAGAGCTGAGGCATCCGAGCTGATTACTCTATTGGCACTCCATCTTTTGTTCTCGGAGCTAGCCACTTCATAAGCCTTTGCGGGTCTTTTGTCCTTATTGTTATCGTTATTGGGCCGAGAGGGGACTCTTCGTTAAAGTTGACCTTGCCAACGTATGCGACCTGCTTGTGCACCTTGATTATTATCTCTTCTCCGAAGTACCCTTCCTCCAGCATTGCCCTCGCTGTATCGAGAATCTGCTGCCCTCTAAAGAGCTCATATAGTCTTTGAAGTGCTCTCTTGTCCCTTGTCCTTCCGACTAAAATGATGTACTCTCCTTTGTCAAATGCCTCGAACTCGAGAGGTGAGACTAAGTTAAGCATAGCCCTCTTAACCTTCTCTATGTCCTCAGTGGGGTAAACGTAAGCTTCAACTTCAACTTCCTCAAACATCCTCATCACCTGTGATACTTAAGTGTGGGGTTTTTGAAGTTTTCCACCCTATTCACCGAAACCATTTTATCTATAATGAAAGCCATTTAACTTTGGTGAAATACATGGGAAGAATTGAAAGCATAAAGAAATATCTGGAGGAGAACGAGGTCGATGCCGCTTTAATAACAAGCGCCCCAAATCTCTTCTATTTCACAAACACCGCACCGCTCGTGGGTGGATACCTCGTGGTAACCCCAGAAGAAGAAACCCTACTTGTCCCAGAGCTTGAGTATGAGCAGGCAAAAGAAGAAGCCAGCGTTAGCGTTGAGAAGTTCAAAAAGATGGACGAGCTATACGAGTACCTTAAGCGCTTTAAATCACTCGCAGTTGAAGGCACAATGAGCTTATCCTTCAACAACACCCTAAAGGAGAAAGCAGGCATCAAGGAGTTTAAGCTCTTAGATGATGTAATAAAGGAGCTCAGAATGGTAAAAAGCGAAGAGGAAATAAAGATAATCGAAGATGCATGCAGATTAGCAGATATAGGCGTAATGACGGCCATAGAAGAGATAAGCGAAGGAAAGCGGGAGAGAGAAGTTGCAACCAAGGTTGAATACGTAATGAAAATGGAAGGCGCTGAAAAGCCAGCCTTTGACACTATAATCGCAAGCGGCTATCGCTCTGCCCTGCCGCACGGAGTTGCGAGCGACAAGAGAATAGAAAAAGGCGACCTCGTGGTCATGGATTTAGGAGCCCTTTACAGGCACTACAACTCTGACATAACGAGGACAATAGTAGTGGGAAGCCCAAACGAGAAGCAGAAGGAAATTTACGAAATAGTCCTTGAGGCACAGAAAAAGGCCGTTGAAGCTGCAAGGCCTGGAATGACTGCAAAAGAGCTCGATAGCGTTGCAAGAAAGATAATAGAGGAGTACGGCTATGGCGACAAGTTCATCCACTCACTCGGACACGGAGTAGGGCTTCAGGTTCACGAGTGGCCAAGGGTCTCTCAGTACGATGAGACGGTGTTAAAAGAGGGTATGGTAGTAACCATAGAGCCGGGCATCTACATTCCAAAGTTCGGCGGCGTCAGAATTGAAGATACCATAGTTATCACAAAGAATGGTGCGAAAAGGTTAACAAAGACCGATAGAGAGCTTATTTGACTTTTCTACCGCTTTAAATTCTTTTCTTCTCTCTTGAATTTCAAATAAACTCAATCCACTACTTCGCCCAGAAAGTACGTTGAAGTTGCTTTCGTGACTTTTACCTTCATGAACTCTCCAACTGGGGCTTCTGGTAAGATTATATCCTTATAGTTCATAGTTCTGCCTTCTATTCCTCCTTTCTTCCCCTCGCCGTGTGTCAACACTTCTACCTCTCTGCCCACATATCTCTGGTTTATCTCATAGCTTATTGAAAGCCTGAGCCTGTGTAAATAGCGGGAGCGTTCCTTTACCTTCCATCCTACTATCTGGTCTTTCATCCTTGCCGCTACCGTTCCAGGTCTCGGTGAGAAGCGTGAAACGTTTATCTTATCCGGCTTAATCCTCCTTATGAGCTCCACCGTGTTTTGAAATGCCTCCTCGCTTTCTCCAGGAAAGCCAACGATTATGTCGGTGTTGAGGTTAAGGTCTTTGATATGCCTTCTAAACTCTCTAACTATCTCTTCAAACTCCTCAACCGTGTAGGTTCTCCCCATTCTCCTCAGGATCTCGTTATCTCCGCTCTGCACCGGCAGATGCAGGAACTTGTAGATTTTTTCATCCTTGTAGGCATCTATCAGCTCGTCGAGTATTTTGATAGCATTGTTGGGGTTCATCATGCCGACTCTTATCCTAAACTCGCCCTCTATGGACGTGAGCTCATCCAAAAGCCTTGCTAAGTTAGTACCTATGTCAAACCCATAACAGCCAGTGTCTTCGCTTGAGAGCTGGATCTCCTTGTATCCCCTGGCTACGGCTTCCTTCACCCACTTCACAACAAGCTCAGGCTTGTAGCTCTTCAAAACTCCCCTTGCTAATTTTGTGGCACAGTAAGTGCACGCGTTCAGACAGCCCTCGCTTATGGGAACTACGAAAACAACCCCTCCTTTCCACACCCTCGGAAGCTCAAGCTTGTCAATGCTTCTCTCTTTCCACCCTTCAACGCTGATTAGCTTTTCTCCTCTTTCGGCGAGTTCAATCGCTTCGGCAATTCTATCTATGCTTTTGACACCGAGAACAGCAGAGACTCTCTCATCTATTGCTTTAAGATTCACGTGGGGCAAGCAGCCGGTAACTATTACCTTTTTTCCGCTGTCCAAGAGCTCTTTAATCCTTCTCGTCATGTGCTTTTCCGTTGGGTCTTTAACGGCGCAGGTATTCACGATGATATAGTCTGCGCTATCCAAGTCAGTTATCTCATACCCCGCCTTAAGGAGCAGGGCTTCCATTATCTCAGCGTCTGCCTTGTTCCTTGTACATCCATAGGTTTCTATGTGGACCCTCATCGCACTCAAAATATCTCGAAGCCTTTAAAAAGATATGGTAGCAAGGAGAAGTATTTAAACACCGAAGAAGAACATGAAGTGATGCAGCATGAAAGTATGCATAGTCTATGACTCCAAGCACGGGACAACGGAAAAGGTGGCGGAGGCAATAAGAGAAGCCATTGAGAAGTACGCCAGCGTAGAAGTCAAAAGGGCAAGCAATGTAGAAACCCTTAAAGACTGCGAGCTCATTATTATCGGAACCCCAATTTACTACGAGAGACCTCTAAAAAGCGTCCTTGAGTTTCTGGAGAAGCACTCTGCTGAGCTTGAAGACAAAAAGACGGCAGTTTTCATCGTTTGCTTTGCAGTTGCATTTGGAAGTCTTGTTAGATGGCACATTCAAAATCATTACATAAAACCCCTAGTTGAGAAAATTCCCGGAGAAATCATTGGTACCCTCGTGCTTAAAGGTGGGATTGGAAGTGTAAGCGAAGGCGAAATAGAGAAAGCAAAGAGATGGGCTATAAAGCTTCTAGATTTTTGATCTTCTGTCTAGGAGCCATAAGATAAACCCTATCACGCCAATAAACGCGATGATTCCGAGCATTGTTACCAAGAGGTTAGTATACACTATGAGAATTCTCGTAAGGATTATCAAAAAGATCCCCGCAATGACAAAGCCCAGGATTAGAAAGAGAGTTCCAAATTCTTCTAAGATTCTTCTAAGAGCTCTCATTTCCTCACCTCCTTTGCGGGCTGGAAGCTTCTCCCTTTACGAGAGGGCAAGTGTATATACATTTTCTTCTCATTTTTTGATTTAAAATTTTTCCAAAAATGCTTATACAGATGAAAAGTCTTAAAGATTACTAGGTGATCACATGAATATTATGGATGAGTTATCCAGAGGAAAGGCAAAAAATCAAAAATCCATTTCAGAACTTATCTCTCTTAAAGGTAAAAGGAGCCTCATAACTGGTGCCGCCTCAGGAATAGGGAGAGCCACAGCCATTCGCTTTGCAGAAGCTGGTTCTGATTTGATTCTTATTGATATCAATGAGCCGGAGCTTGAAAAAACAAAGAGTCTTGTGGGAAAATTTGGTGTTGATGTAGAAACATACCAAGTAGACTTATCCAAAAAGGTTGAAATAGACACCCTGTGGAAAACCTTAGAGGGGAGAGACCCAGATATACTTGTTAACAACGCTGGAGTTTACTGGTTTAAGGACTTCACGGACATAGACGAGACATTTTATGAAAAAACGATGGCAATAAATCTACATGCAGTCTTCTGGATGTGTCAGCACTTCGTAAAGGCTAGGAAGGATAGAGGAGGCATTATCATAAACGTAAGCTCGATAGAAGCATTCCTTCCATTTGCAAAAGGGCTTGTGCATTACGATGTTGCAAAACTCGGCGTCGTAGCCCTAACGAGGGCAATAGCAAGAGAGTACGGAAAGAAGATAAGAGCCAATGTTATAGTGCCTGGAGGAATAGAAACGGAAGGAGTGAAAAAGCTCAAAAAAGAGGCAATAATGGGCCTAGACGCAGGGAAAATAGGTCTATCTTTTCACTTCAATGCCCGCCTTCCAATGGGCCGCTTTGGAGACGCTGATGAAGTTGCAAAAGTTATGCTCTTCCTTGCGAGCGACCTAGCGAGCTACGTTAACGGTGCTATAATTCCGGTAGATGGTGGCTTTCTCTCAACTTAGGCTAAATGGAACTTCTACCTTTTCTCCTTTCTCAATTTTGTGCAGTTCTTTTCTATAGGCTTCCAACGGTCTGTCTTCCTTTTTTAAGAAGCGGGCAAATGTTAAGGGTTCTTTTTCGAGCTGGGCAAAAAATTCGGGGTATCTCTTGTCCCTAATTAGGTGATGATCCAAGATAATCTCGGCGTTTGTTTCTTTTATTATCTCATTGAGATTTTTGAGACCCGTTTTCCAGGCTTCCTTGACTCTATAGCCTTCGAGGTACGTCGGAGGGCCGCCGGTGATTAATACATCAGGCATCTGCTTGATTATCCAATCCTTTGAGGCTTTGTTTAAAAGCTGAATGTCGCTTGCATGGATTACTCTTTTTCTTCCATCATCAACCATGACCATCACAACAAAGCCGAGTTTCGAGCCTTCGCTTCCATGGGGGACAGCCGGAGAGAACTCAATTATGAAGTCTCCAAAGTCAAAGAACTTTCCGTCGGCATATTCAATTTTCTTCGCTATTTTTTCTGCCTCTTTAAGGAACGCCTGTGCTCTTTTTCTCTGGCTAAAGTTTATGTTTTCTGTGGGGTGCTTTATAAGAAGGATTTTCCCGCTGTAAAGTTCCTTCGCTTTTTCAGAAGAAGAGCTTTCGTAAATACCCTCAAAGAACGGAGTGTGGTGATCGTAATGGTAATGGGAAATCGTTATTATCTGGGCTTTTTTTGAATACTGCTGTATTTTTTCTCTTGCTTTTTGCAGGGCTTCAAGCTCTGCCTTGGCAGGGGGTAGGGAATAGCGCTTTGGACCCAACGCTACCCCTGGATCGATAAGAATTCCTATCTTTCCAATCTGCAAAAACGTTGCAAGGCTCCTAACGCCTAAGCTTTCCGATGCAAGCGGGACGAGCTTCATAGAGCCACCTTAAGTTTTAGGCTTCCGAGCCTCTTAAACTTAACTTTGGAAGTTATAACTTAAAAGTTCTAACTTCTAACTGAAAAGTCTTCTTAGAATTGCAAGCTGGCGTTTGTCCCAAGCTTCTTCGTCAATGACTACAAGGAGCACTCCCATATTTACCACTGCAAAATCCTTCAATGATGCCAAAAATTTCGCAATAGACTCAAAACCGTTGTACATCACCAAATACTCTGGACAGTCTATTACCACGACACCCCTAACGCCCTTTTCTTTTGCCTCTTTAAAATACTCGTTTACAAGATGAGTTATGTATGCGAGGTTTGTTGGGGAAATCCGGCCTTCTCGCTCTTCAGTGCTCAAATAGTAAACCCTCCATTTTTCTGGCACATTTAAACTTCTAACAAACGCCAGCGCGGGGTAATCCTTGAATTCCTTCTTTACCTGCTCATACTCTTCCGGAGTTATAACCTTGGCACCAGGCTCTAAAACGACTTTTACTTCAACTGGTTCCTCAAAGAACAAGAACTCTCTGGAAGTTACAAGCTTTATCATGAAAAACGCCATGCCTACAGAGAGTACAGTACCAATGAGTATCCATGCGAAGTGAAGGCGAAGTATCCACACAAAAGGACAGTGTGAAAAACTCATTCTTACTAGATAGAGAAGAACGAAGATACCAAATGCAATTGTCAAGATGCCGAGGTAAAAGCTATTTCTTTGTTTTTTGCCCATCGCCAATAAAACAAAGCCAGAAAATAGAAAGAAGATTCCAGAAAGAATAACAGAGGGGACTTCAACTGAGGAAAAACTATACGGAAGGTCTAAACGAACTAGGAGCATACTGTAGAGGGCAAACAGGGGAGGAATAACTCCTATCAGCTCCGGTTTTATTGACGTTCTGAAGTCTCCGTGCTCCTTGAAGTATACCAAAGCTCCGTATATCAGAGTTCCTGAGAAGAAAGAGTAAAAAATTGCGACCCTTTCCTTATTCCCTGTATAAAACGCTACCTGCATTAGTATGAAAAACATCCAAGCAGCTGACCAGAAAAAGAGGGCTTTTATCTTGTACTTTAGGTAAGTGTAAACAAGTACCCCAAAAGTTCCGGTAGCTACGAATAAACTAAAAAGATATATGAACAATGTCAAATACTCCTCGTTCATGCAACCACACCTACATCACACTCCTCTAGTATTTAAGTATAACGCAAATAAATTTAAAGTTCTCATAGTAGAGAGGAAAAAGATTTTTAATCCCCTTTTTCATGGATATTATCGATATTATCGAGGGCCCGTAGCTTAGCCTGGATAGAGCGTCGCCCTCCGGAGGCGAAGGTCGCGGGTTCAAATCCCGCCGGGCCCGCCATTTCGAACTTTTCTTATTGTGTTTGCTTTTTAAAGGCCCTAAACTTATTTTTTGCAGGCAAAACGGTTTTGTTATAAGAATGGTGGTAAAAATGGAAGAGAAGGAAGGAAGCAGTTAGAACTTTAGAAATGTCTAAGAAAGTTCTGTATGAATCCGGATATCCCGGATAACAGATGGGAAATTCTCAATAAAATAGATTGTGTAAGTCTTCCCAAGACCTTTCCTTTTCTTTTGACTGTTTTTTATCAGGCTTGGTGGATTCTTTGGTATTTTCTATATGTTTTCTGATACTTTCTATATGCTCTTGCAGGATTTTTGGGAGTTCAGGGACATAGCAACCAAAACTTTCATCTCTTGCAACTATTATGGGAATATTTTCGAGGAATCCCCTACTCTCCCTCTTGTCCAAACTATAATCTTCTTTCCTGCTGAAAAGTCCTTTATTCTCTCTACTGCTTCCTCGAGAGAGTGCCTATGCTCAACTTCTATTAGTATCGTCCTAAAAGCTATTTCTTCTGCACTTTTTCTAACAAAGAATGTATGCAGAGGCATTCCCATACAATCAGTATAATATATGCCCACTACATCCAGCCTCGTTTGAAACTCGGGGTTGTGTAAACTTATCCATGGGCTCTCTTTTCCGAGAAAAGCATTTGCCATATTAAATTTGAACTTTTCGATGCTATTTAGTGTTTTACTAATCCAAGCTTCCGTTTTAACAATATATCCCCAGTTTATAAGTGCATTCACTACAACATTCACAACTTCTCCATGAGAGCATCCTGAGGAATTGTTCCACCCCTCATTTTTAGAGTATGAAGATATATTTAAACATCCAACATCCATTGAAGATATTATCTAGTGGTGAGATAATGTATCTAGACCTCCCTAGAATTCTGATCGGGAGTGTCCTCACGATACTTGGGTTGTCCCTCATTAGGAGGGCATTTGATCACTACAAAAACACTCGAGGGTCAGGGAAAAAGACTAGCTAAAAACTTTCTAATTTCCGTTTCCCTTTTTACCGCGGGCTCAATCGGGACTGTAATAGACTCTCTAACCAAAGCTCCTTTATGGTTTATCATGGGGGTTTTCTACCCTCTCTCTTACCTGCTTTTGGTCTCTTCAGTTGGAGTTTACCTCAGAGCTTTGAGTTCTCAAGAAGCGAGACCAAGACAACGCCATGAAAAAACTCCAACTTTACCAGTAACTGGAGCATACGCGTTTAAAAAGCCAGCAAGCCCCAAGACATTAGCATTTCTGTCAGAGATTTCAAGCGGACTGCTTGTGGTGAGCAGAATGAGAAAAGAGTTTTGGATGGAGAAATACCACTTAGAGCCAGATGAATTCATATGGCTAAGCAGAGTGGAGGAAAAAGATGCCGTAGACCCTACAAAACTCCACGTGCTTCAAGATAAAATTATCAGGTTTTTGAAGGAGAATGGCGGGAAGGCAGTTGTATATTTTGAGGGTGCTGAATACCTCATCCTTTACAATGATTTTCCCTCGGTTGCAAAGTTTTTGTTCTCGCTAAAAGATCACGTGACTTTTAATGAGTCATTGCTTATTTTGTACTTCCCGTTGAATGTTTTAGACAGGGTTCAAGAAAGTATGCTCTTGAGAGAGTTCGAGGAGAAAGAAGAGGAAGAGCTCCTCAGGGAAATTTCCCAAAAAATAGTTGCGCGGGCAGTAGAGGGAGAAACTCATGCCAGTGCCTCATGGGATATAAGATCATGAGTTTTGGCATAACATTTAATTTTTGAAAATGATTGGGCTCGGGCTCTTTGAGTGGTGGCTTTAAAAATGGGGCAGAGGCCCAATTTTCCATTTTTCCTGTAATCGTTTCCTTTTATTTAGTATTTTCCCATTAGTATGGTTAACGTGCAATAATAAAACTTTTTTAACTTTAAGGACAAAAATTCTATTTGGTGGGTTGATTATGAAAGTTGTAAAGACTGGATGGGAGGATATAGATGAGGCTTTGGGTGGTGGGATTATTGAGAGAGGAAGTTTGTTAATAGCGTATGACAAGAGGTCGTTAGGCTGGATACTAGGCTTGAAGATACTTAAAACTCTGATGGAAAAGGGTGCGATTGGAGTTATTCTCAACACAGCAATGCCAGTCTCCAAGCTTGAATTAAGGACAAGGTGTGCGGGCCTTGATCTTCATAAGCTTGGAGAGGAAGGGAAACTTTATGTGGTTGACCTTTTTGGCTCTAAGTACGAGGTTCCCTCTAAAAAACCGTACATCCTTCAAATACCAGAGTGGAGTGATGAAACAGCCATTGCGAAATTGATCGATTTGTATAATGAGTTAAGCTCTAAAATTCCTAAGGACGTGTTAGTTGTGGCTCTTTTAGCTACCATTGAGGGAACTTACTATGAGTTTGGAGAGGATATGATGCACAAGCTAATTAGAGTATCAATTGCAGCCTTGGAAAAAGAGCCTTTAAATGCTTTCAGATTTATTACAGTTTCACTCGTGAACATGAGTGCTGTTCCAGAGCATATTACTGCTTGGCTCTTCACTCTGAGCGATCAAGTTATAGAATTTGTTTCTCATATAAGCCCCTCAGGTTTAGAAGAGACTATTTTAGTGCCTAAGTCTGTGATTCCAGAGTTTATGCCACGTCATTACAAAATAAGAGTATCAAAAGAGCACTTTATTAAACTCTTTTAATGCTTCTTTTTCTTCAGGATGCCAAAATTAAAGAGAATACAAGAATAAGTCATTGATGATGCAAAGTTTCTTAATCTCAACTGTAACGCCTTCGATTAGTTTTTTTCGTCCATCGTATTCTGTGCTTTTGAGCGCCGAAACCTTAATATCATTTCGAGTAAAAAGAAAGTAAAGCTCAGCCGCTAACAACTTTCACTATTTCCATTCTTCTCCACTATGATTGTGATTGTAGGGAATACGCCCTCTGAAGGGGGTACATCTAACAAGATATAGCAAAGTCTTAACTTTAGTAATTCTATGAATTTTCAAAAATTATATCATTTTTTGAATATTCTATAACACCTACCCGTGAAAATTGTACATTCTCCAACATAGAGTTTAAATATTCGTAAAGTATTTAAGGAAAAATGACAAAAAACTGGGTGGTGAGTCATATGAAAGATAATTCTCATAGAATTTGGGACTCATTGAAGTGGGGAGAGACGGTATTGATAGAATATGATTCAGTGACGAGTCCAGCTTTGCTGTTTTATTCCTTGATAAACTGGGCGAGAGAAAAAGGACACGAGATCGTAGTGGACGACATTCTGGACAGTTTTTACTTGTACAAGAGGCATTTAGAGTTGGCTGGCCTCGATACAAGCATTCTGGGCAATATTACAGTTATCAAAATTGGTGGCAGGCTCAGTGTTGGCCAAGTTATCGGACGTATTGGTATTAAAGAGCCTACAGTTCAGAGCAGTGAGTACAAAAAGATCGTTGACTCCCTGTCAGCTGAAACAATAATTAACCCGATTTTGGGGTTTGAAAAGTTGCTGTTCATGTCTGAATCCAAAGAAGAAGTTTTAAGTATGACAAATACTATTTTGTCTTTCAGTGAATCTGCTAGGACAGCACTCTACTTCGTTAATGTTAATTTGATTAAGGAGACCACTAGCGGGGCTTTACCATTGCTTGAAGAGATTGCGACTACTGTGATTAGAATGCACAAGAGAGAAAGAAAGACTTTCTTTAATGTTGTGAAGTCTGTGAACAATGAGATTGACGGAGTAGAAGTGGAGATTTAACTTCCAAGCCTCAACGGGCTTCTTTTTCATTTCTTTTTTCTTAAAAGAGCTTTTTGCATTAAAGGGTATACATTATAACCCAATCCAAATCCAATAAATAGCATGCCAACAAGTTTATTACTATTTAAGAGAGCAATTCCCACTACAACCAGACCAGCTCCCAATGTATCGAAACCGGTTCTTGATGTATTGTCTTGAATTTTCATTCTTCAAAAAACCCCTTTCCAATTAATACTCCTACCACAATACCCATAAGAGATAATATTAATGGGCCAACATCTCCTCTGGATAGCAATATTCCAATTACCGGGAACGTAGAAACAATACCAATAAAAGCTTTTCTTGGAATTGTTATGAACTCTTTTGATTTTTTATTTATTTCTTTGGTCATATATACAGTTTCAACATTTTTCAAAACTCATCTTTGTATCTCCTTAAATTTATCTCCATTAGAGAACAGAACAGCGTATTATTGGGGTATTCAGTTCCGCGCTCTAATTGGAGTTTTCTTCGCATTCGTTCTAATCTTCTTTGCTTTATAAATGTTTGCACATGCGGAAGCCCTTTTATTTCTCAGTATGGGCAGACTCCCAAATAAAGAAAATTGAAAAAAGCTCATCCTGCCTCGGCTTCTCCCTCGACTCTTGCAAATCCAAGTTTGTGAGTTATGTAGAGGACGATGGGCAGCACTATGAACGCCATTAGGTCGCCAGTGTCTCCAGCAAGACCAAGAACGCTCACGAAGTCTCCAACTCCTAAGAGATAAACTACCAAGGGCGGGACTACCGTTATTACCCACGCTAGCTTTCTGTCCATGCCAAGGTATTCCTCCATGTTGCTCAACTGTGCAAGGCCCAGTCCAATGTAGCTTGTGGTTATTGCAAAGAGAGGGATGAGGTTACCGATAAGGAAACCCCTCCTCCCGAAGAGGCTTTCGAGGGCCTGTGTGGCTATCTGGGGTGTCTCCTTTCCAAAGACGAGCAGAAATGATGCCATGAACAGGGCGTAGATAGCGGTTGGTATAATGAAAGCCCATGTGAGGAGCTTCTTGGTCTCTTCATAACTACCAAGACCCTTGTACACGTCAGGAATAACTGAGTGGCAGCCGAGGGCAAATATGGAAACTCCCACAATCTTCCAGAGGGAGGAAATGCTTGAGTACATGGCATTCTCAAGTTTGCCCTTTGGAAGGAGCATTACTCCAACGGCCATAAAAAGGACGAGCATTGCAAGGCTCATGGCGAGTTCGCTTTTTCCGCTAACTTCGAGACCCAGGTATATCACGAGGGACGCGAAGGCCCAGAAGACAAGGGCACCGACCTTGGGGCTCACTCCAAAGAGAGACGCGAACACGTCTCCCATTCCCGCTATATACGCGAGGAGCGCTCCAAAGCTCATGAAGACTAGGCTAAAGAGCATCACTAAACCGCCACCGCGTCCGAGCATTTTTCTTGCCACTGTGCTCAGCTGAGCACCGCCCATTTTTGCAGAGAAGTAAAGAACTATCCTAGCTGTGAAGAGCATAAGGAGCATTATTCCAATGAGTACAAGAATCGATAGGATTAGACCGACTTCCTTGGCTGCGTAGGGTAATCCGAGAACACCGGCACCTATTTGAGTTCCGATTAAAACTGCGAGGGCTTCACTCCTTTTCATACGATCACCTCCAGCACTATGAAAGCTTTTCGGAGCTAATAACCCTTTTCCTGCGAAAAAAACTGGCTTGAAAGCTCTATAGGGTGCCAAAATGGACGACAGTGGGGAGAACTGGACAGCAAGAGGCAGAAGAGTATGAAAAAATTTTCAAAAAATAACCCAATTGACCGAATGAATACATAGGTAAATACATAGGCACGTGGAAGATGTGGTGGCGTTAAATCCCCTTTTGTCGGCTGAGGTTCTTGTGGTTAGGAGAGATATTTAATCAAACACTTTTCTTGCTCAGCCTTAGTGAAAGAAAACTGCAGCTCTTCAAAAGAAATTTAAGAGAAGAAATGAACTATAAGTGGTGGCTGAAATGAGAAAGATACTGCCCATATTATTTATAGGACTATTGGTTTTCGCGGCTGGGTGCACCCAAACTTCTACCACAACTACCACTACAACCACTCAAGAAGGAATTGATTTCAGATCCTACAACAGAGGGGAAATAATCCAAAAATGGGCGGAAATATTCAACACCGAAACCATATATGTAAGCGAAGGCTATGAAGAGCTCGCGAAACATTATTTTCCAAATGCCCTGATAAAGCCCAAAGATAAGTTTGAAAGCGGCATAGCGATACTATCTCCAGAAGATGCAAGGGAGCTTCTTAGAGGAAAGCCCATCCTCACAACTCCGAGGGAGTATTTTGGGTACGTAATTTACAAGTCCGGGATTAAATTCGTGGGTGCTGAGATGGGAGCGATAGTGGCATACAAAGAAAACGGCAAAGATAGGCTTATTTTCACGGGAAACGGAAAATCGGGAATAGGCGCAGCCTTGGAGTTTGCAAAAGAGTTAAAAGATGGCAGAAAACTGAACTCATCTTTTGTATTGAGAAGAGGAGACTTTGAGGGAATAGTCGTTAAGGTAATAGGGGATAACGACTGGGATGGAGTAAAAGACAGCGATGAATACTGGCTTCTAAAGGAAGTATACGTAGAAGAGCCCTTTATCTACAATTGGAGGGTTGTTAAGGGAGAGAACATAACCGTAAGCGGAGGCTTCATAAGGCTTGTAAACGGCTCAAAGGTGTATATAAGGGCTCTGAGCTTTAATGTAAGCGTTGAAGTTAAAGGCTCAAAAGATGCCCAAATAACCTACGTAGTTGAAAACATAAACCCCCAGTTTGTGGAATATCCGGATAATGCTAAAGTAGGGGATACATGGATAGAACTTACCACAAACGATGACTTCTCGATAACTCCAAAAGAAGTTGAAAGCTTTAGCTTCTTGGCATTTGGAGACCACAGACCTGGAAGTGGAACAAAGCAGCCAGATGTTTTCTTCAAGATAAGGGATCTTATGAACGGTGATGAGGGGGCGTTTATAATTGACACTGGGGATTTGGTTTATTCGGGAAAAGTCGAAGAGTGGGCAGAGCTGTTAAAGGAATGGAAGTTTAATAAGCCCGTATTCGTTATTCCGGGAAACCACGAGTACCGCGGAGAGGGTAAAAACATCTACCACAAGTTCTTTGGGCCAACGGATTACTCATTTGCTCTTGGGAGGTATTATTTCATCTTTGCCAACAACGTTGAAAACGACTACAGGCTTACCTCATCTCAATGGGCCTGGCTCGAGGAAGAGCTTAAAAAAGCCAAAGCACTTGGCAAAAGACCAGTTATAGTCATGCACACTCCTCCAATAGACCCTAGACCCGAAGGAGACCACGCCATGAACCCAACGGATGGCAAAAAACTCTTAGAGCTCATGAAAGAATACAACGCCTTTGGAATCTTTGGACACATCCACATATACTGGTACGGAGAGAAAGAAGGGGTGGAGATGGTAATAACCGGCGGTGGAGGAGCTCCACTGTATGCAAAGCCCGATGAAGGAGGTTTCTACCATTACGTAAAGATAGTTGCTGGAGACACTCTCTCTGTAGAGCCTATAAAAGTTGAATAGGGCTTTTCTTTTTCCTATTCCTATATATTCTATATAGTTCACAGTATTGAACTATATTCTATTGCGGCAAAGTATTTATAACATGCTATTTAGCTTGCATCGGTGATGAGAATGATTGAGCTGCTTAGCGATCCGTGGCTCCTCATTACAATTGCCGTTGGTTTTTTCATGGCTTGGGCGATAGGCGCAAACGATGCCGCAAACTCCATGAGTACCGCTGTCGGTGCTGGAGCAATAACCCCAAGACAGGCAGTTTTAATCGCTGGTGTGCTTGAATTTACCGGTGCCTATCTTTTTGGAAAAAGCGTTACCGAAACTGTAAGAAAGGGAATAATCGATGTGTCTCAAATAAATGATCCCAATGTTATTGTTTATGGTTCCGTTGCCGCTCTTTTTGCAGCCTCTCTGTGGTTGTTGTTTGCATCAAAGTTTGGATTACCTGTATCAACTACCCATTCAATCGTAGGTGGTATCGTCGGCTATGGTATAGTGTATGCCGGAACTTCAATAGTAAACTGGGGCAGATTGGCCCAAGTTGTTGCAAGCTGGATACTCTCGCCAGTATTTGGTGCAGTGGTAGCGTTTGTCGTCATAAAACTTATCTCTAGAACAATACTCCAGCAAAAGGACCCAATAGAGAGCGCTAAAAAATGGGTGCCATTCTGGATAGGAATCACTTTTGTAATCATAGGTTCGATGTTTTACATAAAAGTTATGCACGAAGACTCGATGTTAATTGCAGTAACAAAGTATGGAATTCCAATTGGCACTGGGGCATTTTTAATAAGTTTTGTACTTTTACGGAGAAACTTTAAGACAGATGATCCTTATTTGGGTGCCGAATCCATATTTAAAAAGGTACAAGTGCCGATCTCTGCCTATTTAGCACTTTCTCACGGTGCAAATGATGTCGCAAATGCCATAGGACCTGTTGCAGCAGTCTATACGGTAGCGACAATGGGTTTGGCTGGAATGGAAGTACCCGTGCCAAAATGGATTCTAGCTATGGGTGGTTTAGGAATAGCCGTTGGTGTTGCAACTTATGGATATAAGGTTATGGAGACAGTAGGAAAGAAGATCACAGAACTGACTAATACAAGAGGGTTTAGTATAAACTTTTCAGCCGCAAGTGTAGTATTAATAGCTTCGGCGTTGGGGTTGCCAATTTCCACTACACACACAGTTGTGGGAGCTGTTATAGGTGTCGGTCTTGCGAGAGGAGTAAAAGCAATAAACAAAGAAGTCGTTAAAGATATAGTTATATCATGGTTCGTTACTGTGCCTGTAGCGGCCATAGTTTCGGGGATTATATTTAAGATACTAATGATTGCGGGGTGAAAAATAATGCAGGTTTGGACAAAGTTATTTGCCAAAAGTCCGTTTAAACCTTTAATAAAGCACGCTGAAGTTGTTTTGGAGACGGTAGAGGTCTTAGAAAAAGCCCTTAAAGCGTGGGAGATGGGCGATTGTGAAACAATGAGAAATTACGCTCGAAAAGTTGATGACCTTGAAGATTTTGCTGACAAAATCAAGCAAGAAATAAGGGACAGTTTAAGTTCAAAGTTGTTTATGCCTGTTAATAGAGGCGACATTTTGAGATATCTGCAAATGCAAGACAAGATAGCTGACGCTGCCGAAAACACAGCTAAGTGGCTTCTTGTTAGAGACCCAAACGATATCCCCGAAGACATCAAAGAAGAGGTAAAAAGTTTGATAATGAAGATGAGCCAAGAAAGCATTAAGGCGGCGAAACTTGTTTATGAAGCAATAGTCCAAATGGATAGGGTCATAGAGAGCGGCTTTGGAGAAAAAGAAATTGAGAGAGAATATGAGATAATCAAGGAGATAGAAAGCGTCGAACACAAAATAGACGAACTCGACACCAAGTTCATGGAGATAATCTTCAAGAACTCCAGCAGGTTGGAGTGGGGAGTTGGAATGTATCTCCTCAACATTGCAAAAACATTGAGCAACATATCAGATAAGGCAAAAGACGCGGCAGAGAGAATAAGATTGATGATGAATAAGTGAAGCTCCTTTTGCTAATTTTTATTTCCCAAGAAAAGTTGGAAAAAGATTTCAGATAGCTATCATTGTTGAAGTCATCTGTATCTCGGGCATCTTCCTTATTTTTTCTGTTATGAAGTGGTCCAAGTCTTTGAGGGTATCTGTTTCAACCTTAACTACAAGGTCGTATTCTCCATAAACCACATATGCTTCCTTTACTTCCGGATATGTAAGAAGTTTCTCCATAACTTCCCTTTCCTTTCCAGCGGCTGTCACCATCAAAATAAACGCCGTCACCATAGCTTACCACCAATAGTATTTGGTTTTTTGAGTATTTAAGGTTATCGTCATCAATAAGGAAAAAATGACAAACTACTCCAAAGACAAAGCCCTTAGAGCGTCCTTTGCTGACACGTACTCCTTTGGAATCCTTACCCTTACGGTCTTCTTCGGATCCACCAGCTGGCTTATCTCGATATCTAATATAAGGCTCCCAAGCATATACGCTTCATCCCAGCTTAAGTTGAGGGCTTTTTGAAGAACTTTAACACCAAGCTCAGTCGCCCGCTTAATAGCATCCCATAGATTTTCCTCGGAGACGAGTAAATACAACGAATCCTCCGTCTCAAGCACTGGATAAGGAGGAGCCATGTCTTCTAAGACGCTGACCCTTGTCGTTACTTTTCCCGGGACTTCACACGCTGAGACACAGACCTCTCCGTCTCCCATCACGGCGTGAAGGTCTCCAATGGCTAGCAGTCCCCCTTCAACAAACACTGGTAGGTAAAGGGTCGTGCCCTTCCGTATGAGTTTGGTGTCCATGTTTCCTCCATGCCTGCCCGGTTCACCACATGGAATCTCTTCCAGAGAGGCAACGCCGATGACTCCTATCATGGGCCTTGCGGGTATCCTAATATCTCCAAAGTAAACATAACCGTCTTTGATCTCGCAGACCTTTGTTTTTGGCTTTTTGACTTCATCTCCGAGCACTCCAGCATGGGGCGCAGTAACGACTACTCCCCTATTTGCGACCTCTATGTCCAAAATGTCGACTTTTAGCGCATCTCCAGGCTTGGCACCTTTCACATAAAGCGGGCCCGTTGCGGGATTGACCTTCGAGAAGTCAACAGCCTCTAGAGTTTGTTCTTCGGATGTTATCTGGTTGGAGAGGGCATCTAAGGTCTCAAAAACTACTATTTCTCCGTTTTCTGCTTCTGCAATGGGCTTAAGGTTTGGCCCAAACGCAAAAATATGCTTAGATTTGTCTATGAAGATCACGTACACCACCAAGTTTAAAATATCTCGGCAACCCTAATTAAATTATCGGGGAGAAAAATGCTTGGATATATAATAAGTCAGGAAGAGCTCGATAGGTTCAAGGATTTTCTTAGAGAAAGGGGGATTAAGCTGGAAGAGTTCTACTCCAAGGGGACGACTAGCTTAGTCTTTATTGGAAATAAAAAGGGCAAAAAAGTCATTATAAAGCTTGAAAGGCCAGACTCGCCGAGAAAAAATTTCAAAAAAGAAGCAAAAATCCTGAAGATCCTTGAAGGAAAGGGAATAACCCCACACTTAGTTGATTATGGGGTTTTTGAAGGGAAAGAATTCTTGGTGAGAGAATTTGCCGAGGGCGAACCTCTGCTTTACTCAACTCCTCAAAAAAAGCATCTCCTCCAGATACTCGAAAAAACGTACCAGCTCGATGTTTTGGGCATTGATCATGGGCAAATACAGGGAGGAAAGCACATCATAATTGGAGACAACGTTTGGATAATCGACTTTGAAAAAGCAGGCTTCCGAAAACCAAAGAACGTAACCGCCGCAATGGCGATGATATTTCTCAGCAACAATGTTATTGCAAAAAGAGTTCGGGAGAAGTTCCACCTGGATCAAAATTTCCTGACTTCCTTGAGAGATGCACTGAGAGAATACAAGAAGACAAAAAACATTGAAAAGCTTAGGGAGCTACTCTCTACTCTTTAGCCTGTCCCATACCAATATTGATAAGGGAATTAAAACCGCTGCAATAATGAGCCCTATTCTTGGATCAATGAGGTACTCAAAGAGAAGAATTACGAAAATCGTTATCCCTATCATTACAAACAAATCTCGGTCAAAGATTCTGGACTTCGCAAGAATGTTCATCTCCCTGGATATATAAGCGAGATACAGGGGAATCCCCAGGGCAGCTATTGCCACGCCAATATAGGTTTTAAACACTACTGAAACGACAAGGCCAATTAAAAGTATTCCCAACACAGCGTATTCACTTTTCATGAGGTATAGCTCGTCAATTAACTTTAAATAATTTGGGGCTTTACTTACATGTTGGTGATAGCGTTATGAATAAGATCGAATGGAATGAAAAGACATTTTCTAAGTTTGCCTACCTAAGCGACCCAAGAATATCAAGAGATGGAAAGAAAGTTGCATACGTCCTAACAAAGGCAAATCTGAAGGACAACAAGTATGAAAACACCATAGTGGTTGAGGAAATCGAAACCGGCGGGAAAAAGTTTATCGAAAATGCTTCTATGCCCAGATTCTCCCCAAGTGGGAAGAAAATAACATTCATAAGACCAAATGAAGAAAAGAAAACTACAGAAGTCTGGCTTTATGACCTGAGCTCAATGAGCGGAAAGAAAGTCCTTGAAGCAAAGAATATCCTTGACGTGAGCTGGAACGAAGACGATAGGAGGATTTTGATAACCGGCTTCAAGAGGAGAGATGACGAGGACTTTTTCTTTGAGGAAGATGTTCCTGTATGGTTCGATGCAAAGGGTTTCTTTGATGGTGAAAAGACAACATTCTGGATAGTGGACACCGAAAGTGAGGAAGTTCTTGAGGAGTTCGAGGCAGAAAGGTTCTCCTCCGCAATATGGCACGGAGATGAGGTTATATACAACGTCCCCCATAGAATGGACGGAAAGCTCCAATTTTTCAAGTTCTACGACATCTACACCTACAAGGACGGAAAGAGCGAAAAAATCTTTGAAGGGGTCTCATATGCGGCCGTTGATTCCAACGGAAAGGCCGTTCTTCTACACGGGAAACCAAAGAAAGAGAAGAGGAGTGAGCACAACTTCCTTTATCTCTGGGATGGAGGGGAGCTCAAGCCTTTAACAGAGCGCTTCATCTACAACAACGATCAGGGAAAGCTTGATGAGAAAGGAAACGTTTACTTCACCATGGCAAAAGAAGGTAAGATAAGCCTCTACAAGCTTGAAGGAGAGGCATTAGTTCCCATAGTGGAGGACAACTCTTGGGTCATGGGGTTTGACGTAAGCGGAGACGGAAAGGTAGCACTCCTCAAGGAGACCGACACGAGATTAAGGGAACTCTACCTCTGGGACGGAGAACTAAAGCAAGTAACCGATTACAACGGCCCAATCTTTGCAAAGCTCAAAACAAGGCCGATAAACCACTTCCGCTTCAAGAGCCTTGATTTGGAGCTCGATGGATGGTACATAAAGCCCGACATCAAAGAGGGAGAAAAAGCCCCAGTAATAGTATTCGTCCACGGCGGACCCAAGGGAATGTACGGCTACTACTTCAAGTACGAGATGCAGCTAATGGCCGATAAAGGCTATTATATAGTCTTCGTCAACCCAAGAGGAAGCAACGGTTACGATGAAGACTTTGCTTTGAGAGTTCTTGAGAGGACTGGCTTGGAGGACTTCCAGGACATCCTCAACGGAGTGGAGAAGTTCTTCGAGCTTGAACCTCAAGCGGATAGGGAAAGAGTTGGGATAACTGGCATAAGCTATGGTGGATTCATGACGAACTGGGCGGTGACGCAAAGCGACCTGTTTAAAGCGGGAATAAGTGAAAACGGCATAAGCTACTGGCTTACAAGCTATGCGTTTTCAGACATAGGGCTGTGGTTTGATAAGGAGGTTATAGGCGACAATCCGCTTGAAAACGAAAACTACAAGAAGCTGAGCCCGCTCTTTTATGCCAAGAATGTCAAGGCACCCTTGTTGCTCATTCACTCGCTTGAGGACTACCGCTGTCCACTCGACCAGAGTGTGATGTTCTACCACGTGCTTAAGGATTTGGGCAAGGAAGCGTACATTGCAATCTTTAAGCGCGGTGCCCATGGGCACAGTTTAAGGAGTTCTCCAAGGCATAGGGCAAAAAGGTACAAGCTCTTCATGGAGTTCTTTGAGAGAAAACTCAAGAAGTACAAGAAAGGCTTTGATGTAGAGAAGATTCTAAAAAGTGAAAATGCAAAATAACCTTTCCCCTAATTTTTAAGCCACTTTATTATTTTTGCTGCTCATCAAATTCGATTGTTACATTCTTGGAGGTCGTTGCAAGCACTAAAACTTTTCTTCCATCCTCAAGAACTTTAAAATCACTTCCCACGCCCAGTTTCACCGTTAAGTTCTTGGAGTCCTCTTCCGGGACTAACTCGACAAAAATGTTCCCCGTTCCTCCACCACAAGGATGCTGAATTGGCATCCCATGAGCAGCAGGCCCTATGAATATGCGATACCTCGCTGAAGAGGCAGGATCATTTGTAACGAGAACATCCATCCAATCGGAAATATTTGTGAGATTCTTGTCCCTATAATCTGTTTCTGCACTTATCAGTCTCCAGCCGTGAGGTATGCCAACAAGTGCTCCTCCAAAGTCTGACTCCGTGATATTAACCCATCCAATCAAAACAACCCTCTTGAGCTCTCCATTAGTTTGGGCAAAAAGAGTCCCTGCAAATATTGAACCTGTGTTGTTATCTTTAAGATAGAACTCCACAGTATCTATCGTCTGCCAGAAGGCGTATTTTTCGCTGTGAGTAGCATAATAAAGACTCACTAAAACAAGCACTGCAGAGATGCCTAAGGCAAAAGGAACAGCTTTTTTCATGCCTACCACTTTGTATAGATACTCCACAAAGTTTAAGAATTTTGCTACTCTTTTAAGACAAAAGGGCAATGATGAGACTTTGACCATCTGAATTGTGATGACTACGGGAGTGTCTGAGCTTAAAGTTTTGTTATCTTTGCCCTTCCATTCTTTTCGAGCCACTCCAGAAGGGTTTGTGCTATTTTGAACTTTTTCCTCTTGCTTTCCCATATCGGGCTGTGCTCCTTCAGATACGGCTTGCTCCATTTTCCAACAATTTCTCCAAAATCAAATCCGACTAGAAATATCTCCTTCGCTCCAAGCTCTTCCGCGAGAAAAACCGCCCTGTCTCCATCAGTAAAGCCGCCAAAATTGTAAACAATATCCAAAGGCTCCGTTTGACACGTCCCCAGAATGTTCTTGAGCTTTGGGACATAGGCTTTGAGCTTATCCATGTTGTCTCCATGTGAATGAACAACGACGTAAGCGCCGAGATCATTTGCCCTCTTTATGTCATCAAAACGTCCATCCAAATCCGTAACGATGACATCTGGTACAATCCCATATTCGAGAAGAGCAGAAGTGGAGCCATCAGAGGCTATTAAAGTTCCGCTAAATTTTCCTTCGCTAAGCCCTTTTTCCAAGCTTGGGCCAGCTCCGAAGACATAGACCTTTTCTTTAATTCTCTCCTTAATAGTTTCAGCCAAAATGTAGTTCTCATTCTCCAGCAAGAGTTTCCTCAATAAAAGCGCGGCTTTTCTGTCTTCCTCTATATCGTACCCCATCTTACTGACGATTTGGAGGTAAAATGGTTCCCACTGCTGCCAGTTCATGTTGCCATCTACAACATTTCGCCTTATAGGGATTTTGCTGTGAAGGCTGCACAGCGCAAAACTCCCATCCGAGCTACGTGTCTTTCTTTAGGTTTCTCAGCCTTCTGTCGATTTTTACCATTTCTCTCCACTGCCTTCCGGGCCAATAGATTTGACCACACTGAGTACAGATGTAGAATTCGTCGTAGTCCTCATAAACACCTTCTGGAATTTTTCCTTTGATTTCTTCTTTTTCCACTCTTCTTATCAGTCCATTGCACTTTGGGCATCTCGCGTTTTCTGGAAACAGCTCATTGAACTCGAAGCCCAGTTCCATAAGCTGCTTTACCTGCTCTTCGAACTTGTTGGATTTTATCAAAATGGAGTTCTCAAACCTTCTTGCAAGGTCTTCGTCCCTCGTTAAGATAATCCTTCCTTCTTCTCTAGCTATCTTCAGAATTTCCTCGTCATCCTTTATCCCATAGAGTGTATCGTAACCATATAACCTCAGCCATCTTGCCAGCCTTCCGAGCATCATATCGGCAATAAACTTTGGGTTTTTCCTTCTCATCAACGCTAGTTTGGAGTGATACAATAAATCTCTTTTGGAAGAAAGCTTATAATCCCTTCATCATTTTTAACTCGGGTGGCTCAAATGATAGTATATTTCATTGGCACCGGGGGCAGTGAAGGAATCCCTGCTCATCTATGCACATGCCAAACATGTGAAGAGGCCAGAAAGTTCGGCTTTGCCCAAAGGAAACCATCAACCCTAGCTATAATCACCAAAAACAAAAAAGCAGTCCTTATAGACGTTGGAACTGACATTAGAGATTTACTGCATGTTCCAGTGGAGGGGATTCTCTTAACTCACTGGCACCACGATCACATCTATGGTCTGTATAAGCTCCGGTGGATTGCGAAGAAAACAACTCTATATGCGCCAAAGGGAGATGCAGACTGGCTTATGATCAACGACCCCAAGAACATCGATGTAAAGTTTATCAAAGCGGGCGATGTTTTGGAGATCGACTCCCTTAGAATTACTGCCTTAAAGCTTAACCACCAGATAGAGACTCTCGGCTACCTGATAGAGGAAGACGATAAGAGCGTTGCAGTCCTTTACGATACCAAAGGGCTCCCCGAGGAAACGTTTGAATTATTGAAAGAGAAGAACCTCCGGCTGGCTATAGTGGATGCCACGTATTCACCGGGCATAGAGGATCCATACCACAACAACGTCGATGAGGGTGCAGAGATAGGTCTTAAACTGGCAGAAAGAACGCTCTTAAGCCACATATCCCACAAAAACCTTCCGTTTCTAATGCTCGATGAGTACATAAGGAAAAAATATAGAGGGAAAGTCCTTGTTGCCTACGATGGGATGCTCTTTTATGTGTGAGGTGAGAAGATGATACTCGAACTTGCCAAAAAAAAGGAAAACCGTGGGGAAATTCAAAAAAGAACGTTTCCCTATAGAGAAGCTCTTAAGAGCTATAGAAGCCGCTAAAGAAGCTCCCTCTGGAATGAATGCTCAGCCGTGGCATTTTCTCATCGTTGAGAGCGACAAAATGAAAGGAAAGATTAGAGAGGTTTGTGAAGAAGGCGAGAAAAGATTCTACGAGAAAATGAAAGGAAAACTCGGAGAATGGTTGCAGGAGAAAGGTTTTACATGGGAAAAGCCCTTTTTGAGTGAAGCACCTTATCTGGTTCTTGTGTTTGCTGATGTTAGGGCGCCTTTTGCAGTTCAATCTACTTGGCTCGCGGTTGGATACCTTCTACTTGCTCTTGAGGAAGAAGGCCTTAGCACGGTAACTTATACTCCTCCCACCCCCAAAGAAATTGAAGAACTTGTAAATGCTCCCAAGCACTACAAACTGCAAACAATACTTCCGGTGGGTTACCCCAACGATGAAAAGCCAAAATACGAGAGAAAATCCCTGGAAGATGTTATTGTCTTTGAAAAATTTGAAAATAATGGGGACTAGCTTATCTATTTCTTCTTACCTTGTTTTAGGTACTCTTCAAGCTCCTCTAACACTTTCATTTGTTCTTCCGTTTCGACGGCAGAGGGTTTAAGAGAGCGCACTCTTGCAAGGGCTTCCTTTAAAGAGAGCCCGTAGGCATACATTAAATACGCAGTTGCCACAGTCCCGCTTCTACCGCTTCCACCTAGGCAATGAATCAAAACTTTTTTACCTTCTTTGACCCTCTTATAAATCCACTTAACGATTTCAAGCAGTTCTTCTAGAGAGGGTGCCGTAAAGTCCTCAATGGGAGCATAAAGCACCTCGATTCCTCTTTTGGTAAGCTCTTCCAAGTCGTAATACAGCTCGTACTCGTAGGTAAGAACAACTACAGCATCAAACTTCCCCACAAGCTCTGGAATCTCCTCGGGATATGGCATTGGAGAGAAGGCCACGTGCTTATCAACGAACTTTGGGTACACCATTTTAACATCCCATTAAAGTTTGCCGGATAACATTATAAACTCTTACGCTGATTTTTAGTTAAGGTGAGAAAAATGAGAAAAGAAAAGCTCATGCTCTTTCTGTCAGTTTTAGTTTTTGGAGGAATTCTGTGGTTTTTTAGGCCGTGGTTTCATGGGATCATCATGGGCTTTTACAGGAATCCAACTATAATATACCTTTTCATTGCATTAGCCGGTGTGTTGATTTACAGCTCGAAGAGAAAACTCGCTGGGAATTATACAAAACGGAACGCTTGGCTGGGAGTTCTCTTTACCGTCGTAATTCTCTCGCTAATTGTTATCTCAATATTTACTGGAGCTCTTTCGAATACAGCCCTTTACAAGGAGTATCACCCTACCCAAGTCTCAAGTGAGCTTGACCTTTCAAGCAGTAAGATAAGGATTCTCCCCAAGCTAACCGCTTACCGTTATGCCGTTGACACTATAGAATACGCCAGATACACCTTAGGGTGGTCGCACTTAACTATTAGGGATGGAACACCAGTTTGGGGCTTCTTTATAGTCCCAGACGGAGCATGGAACGCAATAAGGCTCAAAGATAAAGGGGTTCTCTTTGTTGACATGAACACAACTGAAGCAAGGATGGAAAGAATTGAAAACGAGCTCCAAGTTGGACCCGGAATGCAGATTTTTGACAACCTTGAGTGGAACCTCTACAAAAAGCACTATCTAATAGATCTCGATGTTCCAAGAGCACTTTACTACGAGGGCAAAATTTACATAGTTGTTCCCTATACCTCGTACAGCTTCCGCGTGTTTTACACCGTGCCCAAATGGGGAGGGGTTTTAATCGTTGATGAGGAAGGCAACATAGAGGATTTAACTCCTCAAGAGGCAATTAATGATGAACGCTTGAAAGACTTTCCGATTTTCCCGGAGCTCTTAACGAGGAAGATCGTTCATGCTCAAAATTACTGGAAGGAAAGCGTATTCTCGAACATAAAGAACCTCTGGCTGCACCACGAAAACCAGATAGAGCTAATTGATGTGAGCGAGCAAGGGAACAGGCAACCCTTCCTTGTCATAGCCAACGATGGGAAAGAATACTGGATGGTCGCGGTAGAGCCATACGGGAGAGCTCATGGGCTGGCGGCGATATACTTAATTAACGCTCAAAACGGCGAAATGAGCCAGGTAAAGTTTGAAACTCCGCTTACGGGGCCAGTAAAAGCCATAGATTACGTAAAGAAAGCCTTACCAATGTTCGATTGGAGCCAATTTATGGCCGTTGAGCCAATACCGATTTTCTTAAACGGCGAGCTCTGGTGGAGGGTCGCGATAATTCCCAGAAGCGGCTCTGGTATCGCGAAGATAGCCTTTGTAAATGCAGAAACCAAAGAAGTGCAGATTTTTGAAGATGAGGATGAAGTTAGGACATTTCTTTTGTATGGCCAAGTAGGGGCCAAAGTTAAAGAGGTCAGCGGAGTTATTGAAGGAATTTATTCCTATATTAAAAACGGAAACACCCACTGGATACTGATAATTGACAACGAAACTCTCTATTTAAGCACAGATCAACTGAGCGACGAACTCATCCTTAAAGTGCTCAGCCTAAAAGAGGGAGACAACGTGACCGTGAAAATAAGTGAAGGACGACTTGTAGAAATTGAGAAAGGATAGTGATGCCCATGGAGAGGTTTCTTTTTGTTTTTCTTCTCTCTTTGGTTGTTTTAACTTCTCTATGTGTAAACCAATCCCCTTCTAAACCTTCTTCTCCCCCAAGTCTAATGTCGGAGGTTGTCTCTTTTTTAAATGAAGCCAAAGAAAACCTCAATAAATGCAACACTACCCTAAAGTCTCCTTTAAACCCTCAAAGCGACCCAGCATACCTAAACATGACCATACTAAATGAAACAACCCTTAGACTAAAGGGAGAATTATATGAATATGCCGTCTTAGGTGTTGGCAACCTTAGCTTCGCTGGGGAGACATCATTCAGAGGCTATCAGATAACATGGGGCACTCTAAAAAATCTCACAACCACAGGAGGGCAGAGAATCGACTTTAGAATCCAAAGGGGAAACTCAATCATTGATTCATTTACGTACTGGTATATTCCGTTTCAGCTTGACTCATATTGTGTCTCAATCTACACTAAGGAACTTCCTGAGGGAGAGATTACTTTTGTTTTCATCCACACAGAGGGGAAAGATTTGTGGATGGTCTTGGCAAAAAAATAAATATCCGTAGCAACATATTAACTCGGGGGATCTAAATGGAAAAAACTACCAAAGCTTTCCTCTTTCTCATCTTTGCAACTCCGCTGTGGGCCTTAATAGCTATGGCTTTGGAAGAGCTTGAAAGCATATACGGCAAAATTTCTCCTGAAATCCTCTATTTCGTCTATCCAACCCTTGCAGTTGCTTTAACAACCGCCCTATTTCTATGGAAGATGCAAATTTCTCTCTCAGAATTTGGAATATTGGCCAGCATTTCTCCTCTTGTAGCCTCAATAGCGCTTTTTGCAATGATAATAATCCAAGACGTTCGCTCTAATCCACACTACAGCGACGACCCCGGGTTCTTTATTCTCTTAGTCTTTTATGTATTCCCCGTGCTTTCTTTCCTCTTGGGAGCGGTATTCTACTATTCTATAGCGCGCTTAAAGGAGGGAGCACAATGAAGCGCCAAACCCTCGCAATGATTTTGGTATCTACAGTGCTTTTGCTTCTCTTAATCCCCATATGCATTGCTGTAATGATATTGCTCGATATAAGCGATATTTCCAAACTTTTTCCATATAGTGTTTCCTCTTCGATAATAACTGGAATTGGGATTGTTCTCTCTGCGCTTATTGTGGGGTTTTTGGCTAAAATTGCGGCGTTGAAGATTTATAAAGAAGAAAAACCTGCAAAGGTAGCCTTTTTGGCAGTCTTTCTTATCGCCCTTTTTATCTCTGTATACACCATCAACATCCCCCGTATTGGGCCGTCGCCGCAGAAAGTTATCTACTACACCCTCTACGAAAACGAAGTCTACGTTAATCCATATTTTGGAGAAATCTCCCTTCCATTTGAGGAAAAGGACTGGACAAAAGAATATGGGCTTAGGCCTAGGGGATACCTAAAGAGAGAAGAGGGAATAGTCAACGGAAGCAGTGGATTTGTATTCCAGAACATAACGGGCGTTTACATGGGGATTTTTGTCTATCCTAACTCCCACGAGAGTCCCAAATGTGAGAACGCCCTCCGAGACTTGGAGGAGAAACTCAAAAATAAAGGGTGGCAAAGAACGGAAGTCCCTCCTGAGGCTCTAGAAAAGAGAAATTTCATCGGGAGGCTTATTAATGCCACAATGCTTCAGCAGGGCAACAAAGCCGTATACTTAGAATGCTCGGATGTAATGGCCTATGGAAGGTTGATAATCCTCTATGGAAAAAAAGAAGAAGTTGCTGAGTTGGCTTCAATTTTGAGCTAGCTTATTCCCTCACGAACAAAGCCGCCCCCATGCCAAAATATGAGGGGCATGCATACTCCGCGAGTTTAACCTTCATAGGCACCTTTTTTAGAACGCCATAAAGGACGAGCAGCTGCCAGTAACTATCGGGCAAAGCTTTGCTTATCAGCTCATCCGGTATCTCAAGGAGCTTTTCAAGCCTGTTCTCTTGGATTATCCTCATAACGAGCTCATCGTATTCTTTAGCTTCCGGCGCATAGCCGTAGGGACCGTTTCCATGGGCATGTGCGTGGTCAGCACTCGCGATGAAAGCGACCTTTTTGTCATATTCTTCAAGGACTTCTCCAACCACTTCACCAAATTCGACGAGAGTTGCTCTTGAGACTTTTCTTGCAGGCGTTAAGAGCACCACAGGTCTCTTTTCTAAAAAGTGGAGGGGTATAAGTTCTCCCCAAGTTAAGGGAAATCGGGAGTACTCCCCGCTTAGTGATGCGAAGTTTATATCAACTACAGGTAGGCCGTTAGCCTTTGCTCTCTGATATATCTCTCTGGCAAGCTCTTTCTCAGTTTTGTATTCTCCCGGAAGTTGCACTTCACCAAAGCCAAGCCACGAAATTAGATTTTCGGCCATTATAACCCCGAGGGCTTCACTCATGCGGATGTTGTGAGGGCTTATAATGACATATGCCTCGGCCTTCGAGAATTCCTCGCCAATTTCCTTAAGAGCCTCTGCGAGCTTTCTCGTCCCTTCATCTTCAGGTTTGAGAACAGGATTTCCGTGGGGCATCATCGCGGCTCCGATCAACATCGCTTTCACCTCATGCATTCTTCAAGTTTTTCCAAAGTGCACTCCATAATTTTGCCCGCTTTCACGTGGCTAAGAGTTTTCAGCCCAGAACCCGTTAGAATGCTTACAACCTTTGCGTTCTCTTCTATTTTACCTCTAAACTTTCTTATTGCAGCTATTCCCGTTGCAGAGGCTGGTTGGACAAAGATGCCTTCTCTCCCGAGGTCTTGTTGAGCCTCTAAAATCTCCTCGTCGCTAACAGCAACACAGAGCCCTTTGAGTTCATTCAAAAGTCTCAAAACTGCGTTCCCGCTCGGTGGGTAGGGGTTCTCTATGGCATGGGCTATAGTGTGGGGATTTTCAAAGCGCTCGATTTTTTGCCTGCCTTCACTAAAGGCCCTGCATATTGGAGAGCACCCCTCTGCTTGGACGGCAACAAAAGTCGGGAGTTTGTCTATTAACCCGCTCTCTTTGAGCTCTAAAAATCCCTTTACAATGCCCCTGAAAAGTCCGCCCGAGCTTGTGGGGATTACGACGTAATCGGGCGTTACTTCCTCAGCAATTTCAAAGCTTATGCTCTTGTATCCCTCAACTCTGAACGGGTCGTCGGAGTTTATGAAGTATATGCCCTTTCTCCGCCCGATTTCAAGGCTTTTGTAGTAGAGCTCTCCGTAATCCCCGTGCACTTTAATTATATTCGCCCCATAAGCCTCCAAAGCCTTAAGTTTTTCTTCCGCTATGCTTGACGAAACAAGGATGTAGGTGTCGAGTCCAAAGCGCGCCCCATAGGCGGCAACACTCGCTGCCATGTTGCCTGTCGAGACAGTTCCAATTTTATTAAAGCCAAGCTCCAAAGCCCTGTGAATACCTATAAACGTTCCCCTATCCTTAAAGCTCCACGTTGGGTTCGTGGTTTCGTTTTTAAGGTAAAGCTTAACTCCAAGTTCTTTTGAAAGACGCTTCGCTTTTGTTAGGGGAGTGTCTCCTTCCCCGAGGCTGTACTCCAAGTCAAGCGCGAAGGGATAAAATTGCGAAAACCTTTCCCAAACTCTCTTTCCTATTCCCGGAACACCCTTAAAGAGCTCTAACTCTAAGGGTTCGCCGCATTCACACCTCTGGTAGGGTTTTCTCAAAGAATATTCCCTTCCACATGATGTACACCTTAGCATAGCCCAACCTCCTAACAGCAAAGCTAAATTTTCACAGCTTTTCCTAAAACTTCCCTAATTACCTTTGCGGCAGCAAAGGCAGTTATGCCTTTGTAATCATAATCCGGGTTGAGTTCGACAACATCAAAGGCAACAACTTCTGTTTTTAGGCTCTTTATAACCTCAACGAGCTCCCTCGTGGTTAGTCCTCCAGGCTCAGGGTTGCCAACCCCTGGAGCAAAAGCCGGATCAAGAACGTCCATATCGAAGGAAAGATAAGCTTTCTCAAAAGGTACATCTACTTCTTGGCAACGATATACCTCAGAGGCCGAAATTATTTTTATCCCGTGCTCTTCTGCAAAGTCAATTTGCTCTTTTGTAGGGGCTCTAATCCCTATTTGGACTACGTCTCTTCCTTTTACGAAGCCTTCCTCCACAAGCCTTCTCACGGTACATGCATGGGAATACTTGTTCCCATCGTACTCGGAGTAAAGGTCTGGGTGGGCATCAAAGTATATGAGGCCGAATTCCTCTTTAGACGCTTCTCTCAAAGCCCGGAAGGTCGCATAGGTTATGGAATGATCACCTCCAAGGAAAAGGAAGAGTTCTCCGGAGTAATGGCTTTTAACGAGGTCGTCAATTCTTTCAACAAGCTCTTCAAAGCTCTCTGCTTTTACATCTCCCAAGTCCTTGTAGCGCCAGTGCTCAGCAAGATCCACAAGACTCTCGTTGAAGCTGTTGTAGAGCTTCTCAGACGTTGCTTCTCTTATAACTTCTGGGCCCTCGGCACAGCCTCGCCTATAGGAGGATGATTCATCCCAAGGGATTCCAAGGATGTAAAGGTTTGGCTTCTCAGAGGGAGGAATTCCGAAAAGCATTTACCACACCTTCGTCCCTACGGGCACTTCATCTGGGACGGGCAAAAGGTAAACCTTGCCGTCCTCACTTTCAGCTACAATAAGCATTCCCTGGCTTTCCACGCCGGATAGCTTCTTGGGCTTTAGATTTAGGACGAAAATAAACTTCTTCCCTTCAAGGTCTTCTGGAGAATACTGATCCGCCAAGCCAGTTATTATTGTTCTCTGTTCATTTCCAAAGTCCACTTCGAGTTTTATGAGTTTTTTAGTCCTCTTCAGCTTTTCAGCTTTCTTAACAAGGCCAACCCTAAGGTCAAACTTCCAGAATTCATTGACATCGTAGAGCTCCATAACTAACACCAAAAACTAGTATGATGGGGAATATTTAGAGTTTTTCCCTAACTCAACTGCCTTTACAACCTTTCCCATAAACACATCAAGCAGAGATGTAACTACTTTCGAAAGCTCATTATCAGAACATTCTAAAAGACATCCTGCTTCGGGACTATGATAGAGTCAAAAGTTACGATATTATCCCCGACACTCTGAGCTAAAAGCTCTCCATTTTTGTCAAATACCCATGCTCCACCTGGCAGGTAGGTATTCACTATAAAGGTCTTAACTTCAAGGAGTTTAGCTCTCTCGGACATCATTTTGATGTCTTCCTCGATGATCTTTCCAGTTTCTGGTGAGTACTCCATAGGCACGAAGAGATAATCAGGCTTTTTCTTTCTTACCCACTTGGCTATGCGCTTGTTGTAGAGGTCGCCGCAGATGATTATCGCGGCCTTCCCGAACTCCGTCCTCGCCGTTCTCACAGTGTTGCCGGTGCAGAACTTCATCGGCTCCTGGAACTTGCGGTGCTTCAGCAGGACTTCTCCGTCCCGGCCGATGAGCAGGGCCGAATTGTAGACGCAGTTCTTGTAGGGCTCAAGGAGGCCGAAGATCACATAAACCAAGTTCTCCTTTGCAAGTTTGCTGACTCTATTGACGATTTCACCATAAAGCTTCGCTCCACTAAAGTCCCACTCTTTAAAGCCAGTAAAGCAGTACTCGGGGAAAACTAGAATATCAGGTCTGTATTCCAAAGCTTCTTTAAATCTTTGTTTAAACTCCTGCCAGTTTGTTTCAAAGTCGTTAACCTTAACTCTCATCGGAATTAGAGTGACCTTCATAACTCTTACCTCTAAATGATTTGTCGAAAGAACGACAAATAATGTTTTATATCTTTAATTTGACGGAATTGAGATATAAGTGTGGCGGTTTCGCTACCAGCTCTTACCTCCTGCCAAGCTTTTTATTTTATAAAATAATTCATCCAAGCCTTTTGCTGTATCTGTAAGTGCCCCCGCAATCATCTTGTCCTCTTTATAACTTTCATCAGTTATTAGGCCAATTATTGGCTTCCCAAGCCCATAAGCAAAGCCAACTTCAAATCCGAGGTCACGTCCATAATTTATTAGGACGGCAACTACAACATCTGCTCTTTTAATACCCTCAACATTTGCCCTAAAGACAGTCTCTATATCGTTAGATTGCGGGGTATCTCTCTGAGGAAGATAAACCTCAAATCTGTGCTCTTCAAGAGCCTCAGCTATCCTTTTGTTAAGCTCCTTATTCTTTAGAGAGGATGATATGAAGACTCTCATACCTTTCACCTCTTGGCAGTGATTAAAAACGCCTCATAAAAATCTCCGTGCGTCTTTGCCCTTCCGAGGGTGGTGTCTCTAACGATTTCCAGCTCATTTTCGTGTGCAAATGCCTTAACTTTCTCTCTAAGCCCCTTGACGTCAAAATCGCCGATTATTATTCTCCCTTCGTGTTTTAATAGTTTGAGAGCTTTTTCCAAAAATAGCTCTGGCTCGTAGTCATGAAGTGTGTAAAGAAAGACGATGCAGTCAAACTTCCCATTAATCTCCACACTCAGGAAATCGGTGCATAAGAATTCTGCTTTCTCCGTGATCCTGCTTCTCAAACGATTGCAGAAGTCGATCAGTTCACAGCTGCTATCAATACCTACTGCTTTTTTGACTTCATCTTTAGAGGCCATTCTGAACGTTAGGATTCCAAGGCCGCAACCAACGTCCAGGACTTTTCCCTTAACTTCTTGAACTATTGAGTCCATTAGACGCTTTCTAACTTCAAGCTCGTCTCTGTGTTCTGGAAATCTAACCAAGATGCTGCTAACAAGCCAGTACAGATCCTCCTTGCTTCCTCCAGAGTCATGAAACACCTTGAGGGCTTCATCGTAATAGAGCTTTAGGAAATCCATAGGATCACCTTAAGCTTTCTATCAACTCCCGCCTTGCTCAACAATATGCAAATCATTTGAAACCTTAAGAAAACGCTCTGGTAGAGTATCTGGGATGCCATAAGGACTTCTATACTTATTGAGCTCCTCAAACAAAACATCGAACTGTTTCAGCGTTTCGAGGTTTTCACTCAGCATCATTCTGCGTCTTTCATGGGGTCTAACAGCGGCGGAATTTAAGAAAACATGTAAATTTGTCATTGCATTGCTGAGTTTCAAGAACTTCTCTTTTCCTTCCTTGGAGTGGGCACACAGAATGTCAAAGACGTTCTTAACAACAAATACGTGATCTCTGTAAGCTATAGTGTAAAGGAGAATAACTTCATCAGAGGCATTATTCTGGAGTAAGTACTCAAACGTTTGTCCAATGTTTTCAAGTTCCCATCTATTTGTTTCGAATTCTGTATAGACGTCTTCTAACATCTCTTTATTCTCGTCTTCGCATTGTTTCCATGAGTAGATTGAAAAACCTGAAGTAAGCAAAAGTACAACAATGAAAAAGAAAATAACTCTTTTCACATAAGTCCACCCAATTTTAATTCACCAATAGACATTAAAATATTTCGGAGAATATTAGCTTGCCAAACTAAGATGATAGCATGAGTTAAGAAATTTAGGGGTATGGAGTATGTATAAGCATTTCAAAATCCTAATTCTAAGTTTATTGTCTCTCCTTCTTTTACCATTGGCCTTAAGTGAAATCTGCGAGCCCTATGAGACTTATTCAATTACCTCAGTCTTGCCCGGTAGTGGTTGGGCGTTTATTGTAGTTCATCATTCTGAGTGGATATGCGAGACGATTGCAGGGGAGCAAACACTCAGACGCAATATGCCGGATGGAGAATACAATCTCTACTATCTTTTTAACGGAAGTAACTTGCTTTTCTTAGGGAAAAGCAATCCCCTACTCGGTGAACCCCTGATAGTGACCGATATTAATGGAACCATCTACATTTTGCAAAAGAGTGAGGAGGTTGTCCCCTACAGGAATGTAACACTTGTTATCAATGGTGAAGCTAGGAACTTGACGATTACAGCTAAGAGAGTCGAGCTAAAAGTTTATCGTTTTGATGGATGTGCTAGCCTCGTGTGGAACTGTACAAAAGTTGAACTCCAGAACGGCACAATAATATCCCCATGTGAAGGCAATATCTTAACATACTTCTTCACTAAAAGCTTCCCAAGAAACTTGTCAGGGATTAAAGGAGAGCTTCGTAATGGTTTTCTCACATTTGCAAATTCGAGCTATAATATTCCAGTAGCTGAGTTCGAGAAATACTTCAAATTTTCTAATGATAGAACGCTCGAAACAATCTCTGCTATGCGTGCACTGCCTCTTGGTAAGGGACTCCTTATATATTATCCCGGAGAGGTTAAGCGAAGGATGGGCAGTTTTCTTTCGGAGTTACCTCTTGTGTTCTACTATGGTGGAGGAAATCTAAGACATCTTGAGATGAGCACTGAGATGCAAGATGTTCCCGAATGTAGGGAGCACTCTCAACAGAACCTGAGTTTAAATGAAACAAGTCAAACAGAAAGCACAGGGGGTAGAATATGTGGCATTGGCACTTTGCTTCTCTTAATAATCCTGCCATTAGTTTGGAGACATTTTAGGAGAAAAAATAAAATGAATAATAAACCAAAAGAAGCAAGAAGGTTATTGGAGGGTTAAGTATGACCAAACGTTTAGCATTGACAATTTTCATTTTCCTTTTGTTTTTGGGAACCTTTATACTTTTTAAGGCAATAAAAACGGCTGAGATTTATGTAACCGTCTATTATCCTGGAGAGCTTGAAGCTGAAGGATATTCTTTGGAAAATAATCAAATAGTCCTTAAGTTTCACTTCCTTACTAGTTCGGGGGACCTCAAAAAGCATTTCGAAAAGTTCAAAGTTCGATGCTTCTTCTGTGACCTCGACCTCGAGAAAGCGAAGGTTGTTGTTAATGTTGATGGGACTCCCCTATATCCAACCTGCAGGGATTACGTGATGAGCTTTGATAGTGAGGGGAATGGAGAGGGGGTACACTACATAGCTAGTCCGTATAACTTAACCAGCATTGCGGAAGTCAGGATTCCAGAAGGATACGTTTTCAAAGAGCTAAACTTTGAGAACAACACACTAACCATTTTCATATCTCCTGGGGATGATGGAGGAGTTGAAGTGGTTAAATCAGACATCATAGCAGAATACCAAGAGGGGCTTAAGGAGGAATGGATAAAAATCGTCTACATTGATGGAAGCAAAGAATGGGAAGGCAGAGTACAAACAATAGGAAGAGAAGGAGAATGTCCAATCCTCATCCAGGTATAATAACATCTAGAGCGATACCTAAGTTCGAATACTCATCATTGGGTCTTTGGATGTTACTACGTCTGGTTCATCCGGAAAGTACTCCAAGAAAGCAAAGGTATAAATGCCAGAAAGTCGGAATATATTCTTGGTGATATCATGAAACCCATTATCCGCGAGGCAAGGCCGGAAGATAGACCGTTCATCGAGGAAATTGCAAAGTTAACTTGGGAAGGTGAGGATTATTTAGCAAGAGTTTTTGATAGCTGGGTGAAAGATGGAAACTTCTATGTTCTTGAGCTGGAAGGAAAAGCTATTGGAACAGCAAAGCTCACAATTTTACCTGATAAAGTCGGCTGGCTTGAGGGGCTTAGAGTTCACCCCAGTTACCGAAAACGGGGTTTTGGAAGGCTAATCCAAAACTTTATGCTTCACAGGGGAAAAGAACTTGCAGAAAAAGGCGTTATTAATGCTTTAGAGTTCGCGACCTACTTCCTTAACAAAGAGAGCATTGCAATGGCAAAGAAAGATGGGTTTAAGGTAGTAAAACGCTACTATGCCTTGGGAAAACCTGTAAAAGAAGTTAAACCTTCGAAACCATCTAACAGCACAATAAGCTCTCTTGAGGAGCTCGAATACACAGATTATATTCCAGTGGGGTGGAAGTTCGTTCATAAAGTGCCGGAAGCTTTGGAATGGCTTAAGAAAAAGGCAGTCGTCAAAGAGTGTAATGGGACTAAGTTTATGGTACCCAAAGACTCCGAGAGTGCCTTTGTCCCGTTTCGCATTTCAAAGGACTACGTGAGCAAAGCCCTCCCGTGTATGGCTCATGAAGCTTTAAGCCAAAACCAAAAATACATTGAAATTATGGTGCCTGAAGAGAATGAGGAAGCACTTGAACCCCTCAGAGAACTCGGCTTCGAGGTATGGGACAACTGCAAGGAGCCAAATGCGTTGGTGTTCAGGAAGGTGCTGAGTTAGTAAGGGAGAACAAATGGAGACGAATCGGCGCTGATTTACGCCAAGTGTATATGTCCTGCTTGAGTGCAAACAGTAGGTGAGAAAATGAAATCAAGGCTTTACTACCTTTTCATTCTCACGACTGTAATGAGAATAATAGGCGACGCTATAGAGAACATAGCTCTGCCGTGGCACCTCCTAGATGAAACCGCATCACTCCTCAGCGTGGCAGGCTATTCTTTAGCCTCCATGCTTCCTTGGGTTATAGCACCGCCTTTAATGGGCCACTTTCTTGATAGGACTGAGAAAAAAGTTAGGCTAGCTTTTATCGCATTGTTCATTCAGTCCTTCTTTGCCCTGACAATAATAAAATTTGCTTCAAATATTTGGGCATTCTATGCTTTAATTTCACTGATCTCAGCTCTTGATGTTCTTCATAGATACTTCGGCTTTACGCTCATAGCTTCCATGACCCTTGAGGAGTCTGAGCTTCAAAAGCTCAATGCAAAAGTACAAACCGTTGGAGATGTAACTTCTCTTCTTGTGTTTCCCATCGTAGGATATCTTGCTTACCTCTTTGGAGTCCGGCTTATGCTCTTGGATGCAGTTTTTCTTTTAATTGGAGCCCTGCTTCTCATTCCATATATTAACATTCCAGTGAGACGGGAAGAAAGGATTGAATACGAAAGCAAATCTACCCACCTTGAAGTTTCCCGCAGAATTGTTTTTGCAGGAATTGCATTAGTTTTGCTCTTCAACTTTGCAATAGCCCCAGCAAGGATTTTTGTCTTTGGTGCCCTCAAAAATTTGACCAGAGGAGAGGTTATTTACGGTCTGCTGAACTCAGTTGGAACTTTAGGGAGCTTAACTGGTGCAATTGGAATAACTCTTTTTGCTCATAAGTGTAAAATCGGGATTTCAAAGCCCCTCTTCATAGGAATGATCCTTCAAAGCTTTGCGGTTCTGCTTTTGGGCTTGCCTTCGTTAGTCCTACTTTTTGCCGGAATTTTAATCTTGAACTTTGGAAGACAGGTTCTAAACATTTCCTTTGACAGTCTGTTTCAGAGGGTAATCCCGCTTGAAAAGCTCGGCACTTACAGAGGAATTTTTGATGCATTGGCTACCCTTATAATTCCATTATCACAGCTGACTTTTGCATGGTTGATTGAGCATGGTATTGGTGTTTCAATGCTGGCTGTTGTAGTGTCTGGATTTAGTGTCTTGAGCGCGATGATTTTTTCCGCGTTAATATACGGCACCAAAAATAACCGCAAAGGATTTAAGATTTAGTTTGTTCTTCTTTAAAGGTGTGGTTTATGCAGATTCTTCCCCTGACTGAGGAACATCTCAACGAGTTTATCACCCTCTACATAGAATTCTTCCGCGAGCTTAGGGGAAAGCAAGGCTGGAGTCCAGACGAGGAAGAGGTATACAAAAAGGAAGCAGAAAATTACTTTAAGCGCGGCGATATGGTCTTCCTTGCCGTAGAAGAAGGCAAATCTACCGGCTTTATAAGGGTCTCCTCAAGGGAAGGTTGCTTCTGGATAGAGGAGCTTTTCGTAAGGCCGGAGTTCAGAGGGAGGGGAATAGGAAGGGCGCTCGTTGAGAGGGCTGAGGAAGAGGTAAGAAAGCACGACGATACCCTCTACCTCTTCGTCCTGCCGCAGGATAAGGACGCAATAGCCTTCTGGAAGAAGCTTGGCTACGACGTAATAAACACGATTGAGCTGGTGAAGAACTTGAAACCCACACCAAGGGACGAAGGCTTTCACACGATTGAGTTTCTTGGAGAGAAGTTCAGAATCTTCCGCTGGAAATATGAGAAGCTCACTGAGAAGGAGAAAGAGTTTTTAGAGCTGTTGGATGGATTTTACAAAAGGGGAGGAACCAAAGAAGAATTTTTAAGAATCGTGAACAAGGCATTAAAGGAGTGGCTTAAGTGAAAACCTTTTCCATCCACTTAACTTCACCGATTTTCTTAAAACCTTCTTCCTCTAAAATCTCCCAGTCTTTCATCCAAACCTGAAGGAACATTCTTTTTCCGATTTTTCCAGCAAGACACTCCGCAATTTTCACAATTTTTTTGTTAAGTCTCTTCCCATAGATAACAACATTTGCACAGCATCCTTCATCAACAAGAAGTATCGCAAAGTGCCCAAATCTAAATCGAGGGGCTTTTTTGTGGAGACTCCAAAGAAAAAGACCGGAAGTATAAACGGCTGAAAGGTTCGAAAACTTTGGAGGATCCCCATAGTATGTCTCTATTCTCACGTCACAATCTACCACATCTTTTACGCCCTTCACCTGCCAATTTCTAACTTCAAATCCATTTTTCACATAAAACCTCATAGCATTTCCATCTTCTGGAATTACACTTAGCCCTCTTAGACCTCGTTCCTTTGCCCACTTCTCGGCAAATGCCAAAAGCCCTGAACCTATTCCTCTGCCTCTACATTCTTCCCGCACCCAAAGAATGTGAATGTGGGCTTTTCCATTAAACGGTAAAAGCTCAATCTCCCCCTTATCTTCGTAAAGAAATATGTCTCCACCAGAGTTTCTAATGGCTTTTAGGTAAACTTCAAAGTTTTCCCATGGAGGTTTTCCAGCATGTATTTCTTCTAAAATATTCCTATCCTCAATTTTTGTTCTCCTTATCATCAAAAAAATAAAGTCAAAGCCCTAAAAATACTTTGTTAGCAAGAGGAAATGAATTCTAATCCCCTGTTCTGAGAAATAAGGCTTCGAGTAATTGGAAACCAGACCAATAAATTGAAAATAAGCAAAAACTCGCCAAGAATTACTCTTCCAAAAACTTCTCCACCTTTTCAACCTTCTCCTCTATGCTGTTAACCTTTTTCTCAATTTCCTCAAGCTTCGAGGTTAGTGATGAGAGCTCTTTAGACAGCTTTAGCTCCTCGGTATCATGTAATGAGTAACCCACAGCAAAAGATATGCCACTTGCCATAAAGAACAGAAACAGGGCTATCCCTATGTTTGCGTATGTCGCCCCGCCTTTCAGGATTATGACGGTTGAGATAACCACTGCAGTTATTCAGCTTGCCAAAATAACAACGTCTCGGGTTCTCATTCCACCACCTCCTTCAAGACATCAGGCGAGAGATGAATATTAAATGGTACAAGCTCATAAAATCTCAGAGCTTTTCCCCTTTCCTCATCAAGCACCACTTTACTCTTGACGATTCCTGCTGCCTCAAGCTTTTTGAGGTGAACTTTAGCTAATGCCCTGTTTATTCCAAGACTGTTTGCTATCTCATTAAGGTACATCGCCCTATTTTCTCTTGCAAGCAGTGCAACTATCTTAAGTCTGAGCGGATGTCCAAGTCCATCTAGCATCTTGGCAAGTTCTTCAGCATTCATGTTATCACTTAATAACATGTAATCATTTAATTACTTAAAAATTTTTCGCTCATCAGTGAGCACTAATTAGTTCTATTTTGACCACACTACTACCGATTGGTGAGGACAATGTTTGAGTATAAGTGTTTGAAATTTTGGAAAAAAGTGAGCCGAGATGATCCAAGAATAGTGAAAGAATGGGCAGTTAAGGATGCAGTGGATTTTAGGAACAGGATTCTTTGAAGCTTTTTTATTTTTCAAGCTTCATTCTTCAAGGCAGAAAGAAGGCCAAATATTCTCATAGAGTCCTGCCAAAAGTATTTAAATTCCACTATAAATTCCAAAAAGGTGCTTTTGATGAAGTGGAGCGAAATCCCTAGAGATGCCAAAGCCTACATGCTCTACCATACAATCATAGCTCCACAGCTCATAGTGTGGACTCTCCTTCCGCTCTACATGATGTACTCTGGCTACTCCGTCCTTGAAGTCGGGGCGTTCTTCACAGCCGTCAATATCATCGCGATTCCGTTAACTTATCTCCTTGGAAGGGCCTTTAACAAATGGGATATAAAGAAAGGGCTTATGGTAATTGACGCTCTTGATGGGATAGCCTATGTCCTTTATGGCTTTGCTAAAGGAACCATAGCACCTATCATGCTCTTTGCGGGAAGGACGGTAGAGAAGCTCTCCACAGTGCTTTACCCCCTTTATCGAGCTTATGAACAGATAATTTATCCTGAAGACAAGTATAAGGAGATATTCGCCTGGCACCTTCGTCTGCCGGAGATAGCGCGACTGGTAACGTTCCCAATCCTTGGTTACCTCTTCGGCTATGTCTTCCCAAAGCCGGAGCACTACCGTTTAGCGTTCATCTTCTTCGGGTTGCTCTCAATAGCCACTATGACATATATCTGGCTGTTTCTACCATCTGTAGGGAAAGAAGAGAGGATAACACCAAAGGACTTCACCTTCAAGGCCGGCGAATTCAAACTCCTCCTCACTTTTGAGGCTTTGCTCACACTAGCCTGGGCCCTCGCCCCCGAGATAGTTCTCATAAACTATGTTGTTTTTGTGCTCAAAAATACCATCTTCGAGGTAACATTAATAGCCTGCGCGAGCAGCATAGCCTCAATAATCGGCACATATGCCAGCGAAAGGGTTCCAAAGGGGAAGAGCTTCCAGGCGATAGGAGTTGGAATGTTCTTGAGTGCTCTCTATGCCTTAATAATGACACTATCACCTCCGTTCTGGCTGGCACTGGTAGCTTATGTTATTGAGTCCTTTGGCGACACCTTCTGGTTCCCCTTCTACCGCTCATGGCAGTTCTCGCTGGTTCCAAAGGAGCGCGCCAGCGAGTTCCACGCGGCGATATCGAGCTATAACAGACTTATTGGCCTCATTACGCCGTTCGTGGCTGGCGCTCTGGCGAGCGTCCACGCGACGCTACCATACGCGGCTAGTTTGGTGCTATTTTTGATGGCGGGAGTGATGTTCTGGGTGCTGGCACAGAGAGGCGAGAAACCTCACGCCTCCCCCATCTGAGATGCGTATAACTTGTAGAAGTGGCCCTTCTTTTTGAGTAGCTCCTCTGGTGAGCCCTCCTCGATTATCCTGCCGTCCTCGACGACGACAATTTTGTCGGCGAAGCGCGTGATTCCGAGCCTGTGGGCGATTATTATGCTCGTCCTGCCCTCCATGAGCTTGAGCATAGCGTCCTGAACCTGCCTCTCCGTCTTCGGGTCAACGCTCGAAAGGGCCTCGTCGAGGATCACGATGTCAGGGTCTTTGAGCAGAGCCCTCGCCAGGGAAATCAGCTGCCTCTCGCCTACTGAAAGGAGCTTTCCAGCTTCACCAGCAGAGGTCTCGTAGCCCCTGGGCAGGCGCATTATGAACTCATGGACGCCAAGCTCCTTGCAGACCCTGATGACGTCCTCCTCGCTTGCATCAGGGTTCGCCATGAGGATGTTCTCCATTATCGTGCCTGGGAAGAGGTAGATCTCCTGTGGGACGTAGCCAATCCTTCTCCTAAGGCTCTTCCTACTTATTCTCCGGCCGTCTATGCCGTCATAGAGAACTCTCCCCTCCGTGGGGTCGTAGAAACGCATTATCAGGTTGGCTATAGTGGTCTTTCCGGCCCCTGTCCTCCCGACTATTGCTATCTTTGATGCCGGTGGGATTTGAAGGTTTATCCCCTTGAGGACGGGCCTTCCCCGCTCGTACTCAAACCATACGTCCTCGAACTCAATCTCACCGTTGAGCCTCTCGACGTGAACCCCCTCGTAGTCCTCGATGTTTTCATCATCAAGAACCTCATATATCCTCTCTAGGGCCGCTAATGCGGACTGAAGGCTGTCGTAGAGGCCTATGACATCGTTTATCGGCCCGCGGAAGCGCTGGGCGTACTGGATGAACGCAACCACGACACCAACGCTCACGGCCCCCTGATACGCCAGATAGCCGCCGTAGGCTATGACGATTATCACGGAGAGGAGGCTCGTGATGTTCATGAGGGGCCAGAAGAGGCCCATGTAAACGGCAACGCGGAGGTAGGCTTTTATCGTCTCGCGCGAGACCTTTGAGAACTCTCCCTCAACGGCCTTCTCCCTGCCGAAGGCCCTTATCGTCTCGATCCCCGCAACGCTCTCCTCAACAACGCTCGATATCTTTGCTATCTTCTGCCTCGTCTCCCTGTAGGCCCTCCTCATCTTCCCGCCGAAGTAGTAGGCAACGAGCACCATCAGCGGGACGCTTGCGAGGGTAACGAAGGTAAGCTTGACGTCCAGTAGGAACATAGCGGCTATTATGCCGACGAGGCTGAGAAGGCTTCCAAGGCTCCCGAGGAGGCCGGAAACAAGGACGTCGTTGACGATTCCGGTGTCGTTCACTATCCTCGACACGAGGTCGCCCGTGGACTTGTCCTTGAAGAAGTCGAGGCTCGAACGGAGGACTTTCTCATGGAGCCTCGCCCGGAGGTCACGGAGGACTTTCTGGCCGAATACTTCGATGTAGAATGTCTGGAGCGTCGCGAAGAACCACCCCGCAACGAGGGCAAGCAGATAGAGGAGCGCAATGACCCAGAAGCGCCCGTAGTTGCCGGGGAGGATGTAGCGGTCTATCGCCACACTGAGGAGATAGGGCGGGGCAAGTGTTGCCAGGGCGGAGCCGATTATGCTGAAGAGGACCACCGCGAGCGTCCGCCTGTGGGAGAGGGCCTCGCCAATGAATCTCCTGAGGAGCGAGAGCGAGGACTTGGTGCTACTCTCCATTCCAACCACCCCTGCCGAGCATCTCGCTGAAGAGTCCTCCCTTCTTTGCGAGCTCCTCAGGCTTGCCGTCCTCCACGATCTGACCGTCCTTCATAACGATGACCCTGTCGGCCAGTTTGGCCATCGAGAGCCTCTGGGATACTATCACCGCGGTCTTGCCCTCAAGGATTCCTCTGAGGTCTTCAATTAGCCTCTTTTCGGTCTCCGCATCTAAGTTTGATACGGGGTCGTCGAGGAGCAGTATCTTTGGCTCAAGGAGGAGGGCCCTCGCCAGGGCTATGCGCTGTCTCTGCCCGCCGGAGAGGGTCACTCCTTTCTCCCCCACAACGGTGTCGTAGCCCTCCGGTAGGGATGCTATGAAGTCGTGGATTTTCGCTATCTTAGCAGCTCTCTCGATTTCTTCCATGCTCGCGTCGGGCTTCGCCAGGGCTATGTTCTCCCTCAAACTCCGGTTAAAGATGAACGGCTCCTGCGGGACGTAGGCGACGATTTTCCTGAGGCATGAAGTTTTTATCTTCCTCACGTCAACGCCGTCGATCAGAACCTGGCCTTTGTCCGGCTCGTAAAAGCGCGCTATCAGCTTGAGGAGGGTGCTCTTTCCGGAGCCGGGTGGCCCTGTTATTAAAACCTTCTCGCCGGGCCTTATTTTGAGGTTCAGGCCCTTTAGCACGGTCTGTCCGGTGTGGTATGTCAGATAAACATTGTAGAACTCGATTTCTCCGCGCGGGTTCTCAAGCTCCACGGCATCGGGAGGGTCAACGTCAGGAGGAGCAGAATCTATGACCTCAAAGAGCCTAGAGGCGGCCGCTAAACTCCTCTGGATGTCGCCGATGGTGAAGCCCAGCGCCCTAAGCGGCCAGGTCATCGTGAGCATGTAGGTGAGAAAGGCAGTCAGCTCGCCAACGGTCAGCGTCCCGGCCATTATCGCCCTCCCGCCGTAGTAGAGCATCGCGCTCATGGCGATTCCCATCACGAGGAAGGGCGCGTTGCCGTATAGGGCCGTGATTTTGGTCGCCTCGACGTTGAGGGAGTAGAGCTCTTCGTTCTCTTTCTCGAACTTCTCCTGGATGTGCTCCTCCACGGAGAGGGCTTTAATCGTCTTTACCCCGGCTATGCTGCCCGTTGAGACGGACGCAACAACGCCCGTCTGGTGCCTTATTTTATCGTAGATTGGCCTTACCTTCCTCGCGTAGGTCGTGTTGAGGGCCACAACGACCGCTATGGTCACGAGGGCCACGCCCGTGAGGGCAACGTTCATCCTGGCCATGTAGTAGAGCGAGACGATGATGAGGAAGACGGAATAGACGAACATCCTCACGCGGAAGGAGAGAAAGCGCGTTATCCTTTCGGTGTCGTTTGTTATCCTGCTTATGAGCTGACCGGAGTAAGTCTTATCGAAGAACTCCATTCTATGCCTCTGGATCGCCCTGAATGCGTCCATTCTGAGGTGGTAAACTGCGTGCTGAGCCGCTTTGACGAGCAGATACCTACCGCTGAAGCTGAAGGCCCCGTTTAGAATCCCCACCAGAAGGACGAGGAGGGCGTAGCGGACTGCCACGCGGTATTTTCCGGTTACTATGCCCCCGTCTATCGCCTCCCTTATTAGGACGGGGATTACCCCGTTCGTGTATGACATAAGGAGAACTATGATTAGGCCTGCTATGAAGTGGAGTTTGTGTTCCCGTAGATAACTCAGCAACCGCTTTAACTGCCCCATTGAGTCCGCCATAGCGGCAAAACTTGGGCACGCTACTATAAATATTTGTCGGTTAAGATGTCCGTCTGAGTGATCCACTGAACCGCATAAAATAAGGGAATAAGGAGTGAGCTGAGCTTTGCGAGTTCAACCTGACATCCTCCAAGCACTCAGCACTTGGCGTGGAGCGCTGAATATATAACACTGAAGAGCATGGTACCAGGGACGAAGCCCTCGACCGCGAGCAGGGCCTTCCCCAGCCAATCTTCCCCCAGAACCGCGCCGACCACGGCCGAGACGATGAGCATGGAGGGGAGCCAGAGGTCTTCGGTTGCCGCGAACGCAAGCACTACGAAGAGCACGGGGATGCCAATCGAAAGGCCCGACGTCCTGAACTCCGGTTTTTGAATATTAAATACAAGACGAGCAGAACGAATGCAGGAACGAGGGCAAGAATGATGAACTCCAGCGAAGGGGAGTAATTGTGCCAGCAAACGTAGGGCCTCCCTTTGCCACTCCAGTTTTCGAGGTGTGTTATGCCACTGTCAATATAATACCTCTCTGGAAGGCCGTAGAGGAGCACGAGCTCCCAGGCAGTTGCAAAGGCAAGGGCAAAAAGGTGAAGAGCATTCCACGGGATTTTCACGGTCACGTCACCCCCGTGAGGAAATCGCATCCGCGAGTTTTTTGATATCAGCCTCTTCCCCTCTGGCGAGGAGCAGGTAGAGGTTGCCCTCGTCCCTGAGCTTCAGCACTAGCAGGTGGTCGCTCCCCTTCCTGAACACCCAGCCCTCGAAAAGATTACCTGAGAGCTCCCTAACTGTGGTGTAGCCCGAGCGCTTAAGCTCTGAAACGTAAGCATCTATAATCTCGCCCGGAGGTTCGCTGTACTTGAGCCGAAATGCTTCGGCTATCTCTGACCCCTCAGGCGTTTCCCCGTAATTCACCTTGGCTATTATTGCCGTTTCTTCCAGTGGGTACACATAAACTGCGAGATAAACCCTTCCTGAAAGAGTTACGTTTGAGAAGGACACTCCAGGCATGATGAGATCCATCCAGTTCTCAGAGTAACCCTCGAGCGCCTTAAAGTAGCACCGCGGCCTTTCGCCTGTCCAGTTCGAGGGCTGAAAGTTAAAGAAGCCGACGAGCACGTGCCTTGGGCTTCCGGCTACAACTTCATCGAGAGTTATGCCCTTAAATCCCGCCTGGGGAGGAAAGCCTGGACCCACTACTATTGGAGGCTTAACATCGCTGACGTTTACGCTTATCCTCGAAAAGCAGAGAGTGGTGTCTCCCACGTTCGCATTCTGCACGTAGAGAAACACACTTATCCCGGAGAGGAGAATGAGGAGCGCTATGATGAGGTATTTCTTCACACGAGCCACCCCAGGGTGTGTATAGTGCTGATGTTGGAATGGGGGGAAGCTATGGCCATGCGGTTAACCCACTACGGTTTGTGGTAGAAACTTTAATAAGGTTTTCGTTAAGCGTGGGTGTTTAAATGCCCAGAATTCTTGCAAGCCCTTCAAAGGAAGCACAGAAATCCCGGAGCGTTTGCGAGCGGAACGTTTTTAGAGAGTTGTTAAGGAACGAAAACTGGGGAAGTATGAAATAGAAGCGAAGTTGCATGAAATCTTATATCGCCCGGGCCATGGACATCCTTATCGCAAGGTAAACCGCTAAGAGGCTCATAAAAGAGACTAAAGCTGACAGTCTCCCCAGTTTCTTCCCCTTTTCTCCTGGAAGGAGTGCAGGAGTGAAGGACACTGACCCCCTCCCCGCCTTGAAGGGCGAGGGTTCGGCTTAACCCCTCGCCAACGGCAGGGAAGTTTGAGGGGCTTCATTAAAGCCCAATAAAGGTGGGCTTTTTAGCCCCTCCAGGAGGGTCTTCCCCCGGTTACCCCTCCTCTGAGCATAAAGCCCGCTCAGATTCGGGGTTATGGTTCTCATAACCTTTTTTAAAATATTAAACGCTCCAACCAAGTCTGCATTAAAGATAAGCCCCGTTGCGGGACACTTAAACAAACCACGAACGAACCGAGCCCCATCGTGGGGCTTCCCGCAAACGGGGCAAACCTTAGAAGTGAAAGCCTCATTCACAACCAAAACTCGAATACCATACTCTTCGGCAACCTCAGTTAAACGTTTAATGACATAATTAAATCGCCAGACGTGAGAGAGAATAAAGTTTTGCTTCTTGCCCTTATCAGAGTTCCTCGCTATTCCCTTTGGATAGCCAACGACAATTTTGGAAACACCTAACTCATAAAGCCTTCTCACGGTTTGTCTAACTGCCGTGTTAATGTAGTGCTTGGCTTGAAGCTTAGCCTTCTCGTGCATTCTTTTGAGCTTTCTACTCGTCTTAGCTCCACTCTTGTTGAGTTTTGACTGATACTCGGCGATTTTTCTTCGCCAGTAGAAGTCAATGCTTTTAAGCGGTCTTCCATTGACCAGAAAGCTTTCTCCATTCTCAACGTAAACTGCCATCAAGTTGTTCACTCCTAAGTCAATTCCCGCCGAGAGGCTTCCTTTTGGCGTTCTTGGAACGCTTACCCATTCCTCACCCTCAAGTTTTTCCTCGACAGTAAGGCTAACGTGAGCATACCATTTCCGCTTAACGGGGTCGTAGGTTATCTCTAACCGCCCCTGCTTGCCCTTCAGGTGAATTCTGCCCTTAAACTGGACTTCGAGGCGTTTAAACTTCCCAAGGCCTTTGAAGATTAGTTTGTTCCCTTCAACCTTGTACTGGTCATTTCTCAGGACGATTAAGGGTTTCCTCCTCCCGTCTTCTTTGAGGTAGAGTGGAGGTTTTGGTTTGAGCCAAGAGGGGAGTTCTCCATTCCTCTTCTTCCTCAGGAGTGAGAAAAAGCTTCTCCAAGCTTCAGCGTTTTTTCTCGCTATCTGCTGAACCGTGGCAGAACCGATTTCCCGTTTAAACTCCTCATAAACGGTTTTCTCGGTTTTGTTAAAGTCCACGATTTGCTCTTGGAAGTATTGTCGTCTCCTCAAGTAGTTTACTCGGTTCCAGGCTTTGGCTCCTGCATCGGCTAACTGGTGGAGGATTTTTGCTTGTTCTTTTGAGGGCTGGAGTTTTACTGTTACTGAGCGCTTCATTTCAAGGTATGGTATGGATTTTAGGCTTTAAAATAGTTTTGCTTTCCTGTTTAGAGGCCGGTTGGGTGGTTTATTGCATCCCCGCCCTAAAGGGCGAGGCTTGAAAAAGAAAAATGTAAAATAGCGAGTGGGGAAATTTTCAAAAGGGCGACACCGGCAAACACGGTCACACAGGACGATGAAAAAATTACGGCTTCAGCCTTCAGGTTTCTCCAGAGGGAAACAGCGGTGACAACCACAAAGGGCAGTGCTACTGCCAAGAAGAAAACTGGCGATGGATCAAAGACGAAGTTACACGCGGGAGGGCTTCTCGACCAGCAGGAAGCCCCAACGTAGTATTCCGAAGGGAGTAAAATCATGAGCAGGAACTCACATGTTGGAAAAAGGAAAAGATAAAGGAGAGAGCGGAGCTTCATCCTTCATCACCACCCATTAACACGACACGGCTGTGAGTTCGGCCGCTATCATCATACTTACTATGAGGCCGGGCAGAAAGCCCGCAATACTGAGCAGCACTTTTTCCCACTTGTCTTTTCCGGCTACCCCACTAACCGCCAAAGAGACAACGAGCAGAACCAGTAAAACACCGGGCCCTTTAGTTTTAAAACACCCAATAATCACCGACAGAATAGGCAAGCTTATTGAGACAGCCGATTTCTTTAGGGCGGGCTTCCTAAACCAGAGGTATAGGATGAGCAGGACAAGTGCAGGGAGTAAAACGAGAAGAACAAACTCCGGCGAGGGAGAGTATTTGCTCCAAGAAACACAGGGCCTTCCCGCCCCACCTGTCCAGTTCTCAAAAAAGATTGTACATCTCTTAACATAATACCTACCGATGAACCGACTATTGTAAGCGAGTATAAGCTCCCAGGCCGTTGCAAAAATAATGGAAAGAACATAGAACATGAATTCCCTACGGCTCATTGGGTCACCTCCTCTTGGGAATTACCTTCACAAGGTGAGTATCTGAGCCCCAGTTGCCCCACGCGAGATAATGCTCGTTCATGTCCCAGCCGCTGTGAATGACTAGGTAATCCACTGTGTTAGAATTTCCCACATACCCAACTACAACAACGCTATGGTTCCCGTAGGGTCCCTGCCCGTATACTGAGCTTCCACCGTTATAAAGCTGGAGTAAGATAGGGTGGTTGCTGTCAACTTCATTAATAACATCGCTTGCATGTATATAGCCAAACCAAGAACATAATCCCAAAGTGCAAGTAGGCTGTGCATCGTAACTGTGGACGAGAGACCACGAAACAATTCCTTCGTTCTTCAGTTTTTGATATTCGTCTGCAAAGGCTTCAATGCCATCACATGCGTCAGGTCCCCAGCTCCCACACCAATAGGTCTGTCCGGGATCATTCTCCTTATCAAACGTTCCCATAGTGTGGTGAAGGATGTCAACCAGGGACGTCATGTACTCCTTGTATTCCTGTGTGTAATAACCGTTTTCATAGATTTCTGGATGCTCATAATAGGCTATAATTTGAGCGGCGGCAATTGGGGTGCACCCGTCCCATGCATCCCACGGGTCTCCCTTCGGTCCAACGTTCTTAGGATAACTCATTGACAAATTCTTTGGGTCCCCAAAATACGGGTCCATTTCTGTCCATATTGGAACGTTGGGTATAATCTTGGTGTATATGTCATCTGATAGAATTCCGACCATAGGTTCACTCGCTGAGGAAGTCTCAAGGGCTCTCCAGGCATTTACCACACGTTTTGGAGAGAATGAGAGTTTAACGGTTTTTGGAACGGGAACCTGTCTGCCGTGAATATCCACAGCTTTTCCGTTTCCCAGTTCTATGCTGTAGCTCAGCCCGCCGTAATAAAGCAACCTGTTCTGTTTTGCTGTGAAGCCTTTGATTCTTGCCGCTCCAATTCTTCCCAGCCTTTTACTTGGGGCCTCACCTTTCCCAAACTCAAGAATTGGAGTCATGTACTTCTGAGCCGCCACGAGGATGAACCCCTCGGGCTTTCCATTTACAAGCACGGTGAACTCATAAGCGCTTTTGGTTCCGTTGGGGAAGTAGTACACCACGGGCTGGGAAAGCTTTGCATTCTCCCAGTCCTCGAATCCAGGGATGTTTGATGACGCCCAAAGGAGGTGCTGCTTGGCAACAAACCTGGCCTCAGCTGACGTCACAGAACCGTCGAAGTTCTTTGGGGGAACCAAACTTAGGGCCCCCGGGAAACTACTCAATACTAAGGTTACGAAAACCATCCCAACCAGACAATATTTCCAGCCCTTCAAAGGAATCACCAGTTGAAATAATACTACGATAGTATATAAGAAGTGTTGGAATCAATTGGTAGCATACTTCGAAAGTGAAGAAAATCAACACAGGAGGAAATGCCGTTGTCTGGTCACTTTTCGGCATGTGGAAAGACAAGGAAATCAAAACTCCGTCCTCAACTTCCAGCCGTCTATACTGAAGCCACCCATTTTATCAAGGACGTGGTTTATTAACGCCTCGACGTTTTCGGTTCTGACCTCTTGCATGGCCCCGAGGAAAAGTTCGACAAACCTCTCATCCGGGAAGTCCGGGAAGAGGTATGCTTTTCTAAAGGCCCCCTCGGTAAAGAGCCGGTAAACCTTGCTAGCCGGCGGTATTTCAACCCCCAAGAATCTGGCGTAGTATTCCAGAGCCATTTTTAGGGCCAGATGATAGAGGTAAGCGTAGCTTGGGTTTCCTCTGTTTTCGGCGTCCTTCAAACTATCGAGGACGTCCCAGAGGAAGTACTTGGCCAGCTCGATTCTCGTTTCGTCCGGCTTTGGAAACGGCTTTCCCATGTACTCCTTAGCCTCTACCCTAAGAACCTCAATTATTCCCGTTTTGTCAAAGAGGGTCTTTCCTGTGAGAATTATCCTAGCCGTGCTCCTGCTGTTCTGGGCGAGCTCCCCCTCGAAGTACTCCCTAACCGCCCGGACTGGGTTCGCAAAGTATTCAATCAAAACGCCGTCCACAATGACGTTCCCTCTTTCTCTCCAGCCAACATCGTCGGAGAGGATTATGTAGACGTCCACGTCCGAGCGAGAAGTTTGCAGGCCGAGGGCATAGCTTCCAGTCAGCAGGGCAGCTTCGACGAACTCTTGCTCTTTCCAAGGTCTGAGGAACTTCTCAAGCGCCTGCTTCCAGTCTCCCATAACGCCACCTCAGAACTCTGGAATCCTCAACGGTGCTTGGAGTTCCTTTTCATTTTTCTCCAAGTTCGTTGCCAGCATTCTTATCCTTTCCACTCCCTTAATTTCCTTTATGTACTCTGCCACGCTCTTCGGAACTAAATCTTCCCACGGTTCTCCTTCAATCATCCTTCTTCTTATTTCCGTGGCAGAAAGAATGTCTTTCCTGAACATCGGTTGAACTACAACCTTGTATCCCCTCTCTTTGAAGAGCTGTGCAACCAGTGAATTCCCCGTGAAAACTATATCAAACTTTGGAACCATGGCTTCAACGTAAGGAGCCCAGATTGAATTGAAGTTAATATCTGGTAGGGCAACAAGAAAATATTTTCCTCTCGGAATGCCCTTTTCATCCAGAGCCCTTATGAGCATCTCCATCCTTTCACTTGCTGTAAATGGGTTTTTCAAAGTATGGCTAACTTGAGCACTTCCTATTCCTATTATAACCTCATCCACCTGCTCAAAAACGTATTCAAGCGCCTTTATGTGTCCATTGTGAACGGGCTGGAATCTGCCAACGAAAAGGCCTCTCATTATTTACCCCTCCTTATATAGCAATTTTATCTTCACTTCATCTCCAACTTTCAACCCCAATATATCAGCAGCCGAACCCTGATTAACTGCTATTTCAAGATAATCGTGGCTTCCGGGAAGAGATAAAAGCTCCCCCGGTTTTACCTGACCATAAGTATCCACATATGGAATCTTTCTTCCCAAAATCTCAACGTATTTTGGTCGTTCGTAGTTTTCAAGGTTTAAAATAACATTCCCGAAGTCGTCGATATAGATAACTTTCAGCAACCAAGAATCTTCCAGTTTCTTTGGTTCCAAATCAAGCTTGATAATCTCTTCTAAGTAAATTTCTTTTCCAAGCCTTGATGGTTCATACCCGAGGCTAAGCAATGCCCCAGCAGGGCCGAAGACGTCCCTTCCATGGAACGTCGAGCTGATCTTCCTCCCAATGATTGTTTCCATTTTTTTGAGGTCTATCTCATATGCGGCTTTCGGCTTTATCCACTTAAGGGGAAGCGTCGCCAAACCGTTATCGGGCAACACTAAGAACTGAGTACCTTCAATTATGATAGCTCTCCTTTCAGTCCCCACTCCGGGGTCAACAACACCTATATGAATGGCATTTGGAGGAAAATATTTTACGACCTGCTCCATAACAAAGGAGCCTTCGATAATGCTGTGCCTCGTTATTGAATGACTCACATCCACAATCTTTGCTTCTGGATTTATTGACAAAATAGCACCTTTCATCTCTCCAACATAAGGCCCCTTGATGCCGAAATCTGTAGTCAAAGTTATCACTGGACTCACCCTAAAAATTATTAAGGTCTACCTTTAAAAGAACTTTGGGGAAAGGCATGAAGCATTTAAAGCTCATTCCAATTGTACTCGCTTTCTTGGTATTATCTTCTGGATGTTTAATTAAGGAACCTGCGAAGGTTGATATTAGCATTGATAAGACCGCCGTTAAAGTAGGAGATGTTTTTCACGTTGTAGTTAAAGTTAACAACACGGGAAAAGTCGCAATAATAGGGGTTAACCTGTATATCAACAACCCAGACTTCAGAATACTCCAAAGGCCTTCTTTAGATGCTCCCCTTAAAGTCGGCGATGTAGCTGAGCTTATATGGATAGTCCAAGCCCCATCGAAACCAGGGAGATATATGGTCAAAGCATCCGTAGAGGTTGTGGATGAACTTCAAAGGACATGGGGAGGATTTTACAAAGAGCTAGTAATGAATGTTGTAGAAAACGAAAGCGAGATACCTGCCTTTGGAGTGTTAAGTACAAGCGTCGCTGCTCCGGAGGAAGTGGAAGGAGGAAACGAATTTGAAGTAAAGATCACGCTAAAAAACACGGGCAATGCTCCTGTAACAGTTAGGGAAGTCTCATTGAATCTCTTGGATGGTATGGAAGTTATCAAAGAACCAGATGTTCCAGTAAACGTTCTCCCCAAGAGGGAGTACACGCTGATTTATGTTATTAAAGCCCCCTACAAGCCAGAAGAAGGCTACTTGACGATTTCTGTGGTTTACAGCGAGAATGGAAACGAAAAGAGGGAGCTTAAAAACAAGTTCATTAAAGTAATCTGGAGACCGTGGAATTATGATGATGGCACTTTAAGACTGGCATATGGAGAAGAATATTACTGGATAGCTCTCCCATATCTTGTTGATGGATTTTGGAAAGAGAAATTTAACTCCACATCGAGGATAGATAGGGAGCTATTAAGGAATGAATCAATCTCGCTTGTGAAAAATGCCACCTCCGAAGTTGAAGCTGCAAAAGCGGTTTACAATATGATTAAAAGCAGGTACTCCTTTGGGGACATTACAACTACCACAAATCCAACCAATATACTTCCTCAAAACAAGATAAGCTATGAAGAGGGTACACTCCTCTTTACAGGAATTTTGAGGTCTTTAAATATTCCAGCTAGGGTCGTGACACTTTATAATGGAAATGACTGCACAGAGAATGTAATCTCTGAATTTTATTCTGCAGGAAAATGGTATGTGGTGGACTTTAAAAAAGGATTCTTTGGCTCAAGAGAGGAATACATGGCGACCCCATACTTCCCCAGAATTTATCAGATGGTAACGAATGAGCTCTACAATCTCGTTGCCCAAGCACCGGAAGAGGAAGAGGGACATGAGCATGTGGATGTAAGTCCCGAATACTTAGCCAATATAGAGGATTCTCTAAAAGAGGTCGTATTAGAAAGACTCAACCCCACCCTAAGGCCGAAATTATCCGTAGTGCTGATCGACATGAATCAAAACGAGCGTATATTTACCCTTTTCCTATTCGCTTCTGCTCCTCAGGGAGAGTTAAACCTCGTATTTCAGAAGGCCGATCCAAAGAATCTTGCGAAAAACGTCGATGCCCTATACAATTTTTACAAAGACAAACAATGGCCAGAAAACTTTAGGGAATACTGGAACATTCTTATGGAGGTGTACAGATGATAGTGGTACTCAGATTGGGGCACAGACCAGAGAGAGATAAAAGAATTACAACCCACGTAGCCTTAACTGCAAGGGCTTTTGGAGCGGATAAAATTATTGTAGCAGCTGAGAAGGATGAACACGTATATGAGAGTGTCACAGATGTCGTAAAACGTTGGGGAGGGTCTTTTGAAATTGAATTCAACCCACACTGGAGGCAGATTTTGAGAGAGTGGAAAGGGAAGATAGTTCACTTAACCATGTATGGAATACCAATCGATGAAGCTATTCCGAAAATAAGAGAGGACTTGAAAAAAGAGGACATTTTAGTCGTTGTCGGAGCTGAGAAAGTCCCCAGAGAAGTTTACGAAATAGCGGACTACAACGTGGCCGTTGGAAATCAGCCACACAGCGAAGTTGCGGCATTAGCAGTATTCCTTGATAGGCTCCTCGAAGGAAAAGGATTAAAAAAGGAATTTAAGGATGCAAAGATTAAGATAATTCCTCAAGAAAAAGGCAAGAAAGTGGTATCACTGGAGGAGCAGGGAGATGCTGAATAGATACCGCGCAAATGTCAAAACTTACCTAGAATCCATTGCAAAACCTCTAGTCAAACTCGGCATTACTCCAAACCAGCTCACATTTCTTGGACTGCTGATATCTCTTTCAGGAGCATATTTCTTTGCCCAAGGCTCCCAGAGGATCGCTACTTTAATACTGCTCCTCGGGTCACTCATAGACGCCCTTGACGGAACTTTAGCAAGGCTTACGGGAAAAACCTCTCGATTTGGGGCTTTCTTGGACTCAACCTTCGATAGAATCAGCGATGGCGCAATATTTTTCGGAATTGCATACGGCGGCTTAGCAAAATGGGAGATTGCAACAATTGCACTTATTGGCTCCTACTTGGTTAGCTACGAACGATGCAGGGCAGAACTCGCGGGTAGCGGCACCTTAGCAGTTGGAATAGCAGAAAGAGCAGAGAGGCTCCTCATAATAATTATAACAGCAATCTTCAACAGGGTGGATATAGGCGTTTACGCTGTAGCAATCTTAGCATGGATAACAGCGTTCCAAAGATTATGGGAAGCTAAAAAAAGATTAAGCTGAAGCTAAGCGGGATGATGAAAATTTCGCTAACGGAATTATGAAGACCCCTGCCGTTACTGACCGTTTAGCTCTTCAACTATTACCAGCACCTCTCTTAGGTCGCTTATAACAAATTCACATTCTTTCCATAGCTCTTTTTTATTTCCCTTCTTGTCAAGCAAAACGCTGACCATGTCAACTTGTCTAGCACCAACGCAGTCTTTAAGGGGGTTGTCTCCAACGTATATAGCTTCTTCTCCTTTGACGTTTGCCTTTTTCAGGGCCAATTCAAATATTCGTGGATGAGGCTTGTAAAAACCTGCTTCTTCACTTGTTGTTATGGTGTCAAAGAGTTCAAGAATACCGAGAGCCTCAAGCTGAGCTCTGAGATAATCGCTATCGGAATCAGTGATAATCCCTACATGATACCCCTTGGCCTTCAAAGCTTTGAGGGTTTCAACGGCTTCATCGTAAAGCTTTCCATACTTTTGGTGCATCTTGAGGTGGATTTCCCAGAACTTGGGAGAAAGCTTAAAGTTGTATTTTTTAGCAATTTCCTGCATAACTTCCTCTTCGAGGATTCTAATTGGCTTGTAGGGTTTTCCTGCAAACTCCTTAAATTTCTCGCTTGTAAGGGCTTCGTACTCTTTCCATACCTCCATGGGGTCAACTTTCTCTGCTTTAACGTCTTTTAGAACCTCTTTTATTATGTTCTGATGGGTTATATCCTCATACTCTTTGCTAAGCAACGTACCAACGAAATCGAAAAATACGGCCTTTATCATTGATTATCACCAATACAAAAAATGGTCTTTTAGCTTAAAAATACTTTGTTGTAGGAAGAGTAAATATCTAACCAGCATGAAATATGATTGGACAAAAGACAATTTACAAGAGCTATTTTTGCCTAATTTTGCCATTTGAACATAAAATTTTGGAAAATGTATTTATAGAACAAGGCGGAATGATTCGCAGGGAGGTGATTCCACTCGAAGCTGTGTTGTTAGTGTGGGGTGTTAGAGATGATGTATTGAGAGAGCTCCCTATAAAAGGGTACTGGCTGTATGGTGAATACGACTTCATAGCAGTCTTAACCTTTGAGAACAGAGAAAAGTTGGAAGAATTTAAGCAAAAGTTGAATTGCATAATAGGGGATGGGAAATTCAAGGTTTGCCCCGTTAGGTATTCAGCAAGAAGCTCCCCTTAAAACCAAACCTCACAACTTTGGCTCCATAATTCCCATCTTCTTGAGCTCTTCGTAAGCTTTCCTCAGAACCTCTCTGATCTTATACCGCTTGTTGAGTCCACCAAGTTTGTAAGCTGCTTTTCTAAGGCTGCCCGACTCTAAGAAGAGCTTTAACAATGCAACTTCTTCAAAGCTTAAATTGTTTAAGTGCTTCAATGCGAGCTCTGCTATCTCGATTGGATTATTGCCCTCATAGGGGAAGTCAGCCGACAGTATGGGTTTATCCAGCAGCTTGGTAAATTCAAACTCAACTATTGTCACTTCCGTATCGGGTTTTATGTTTTTGTAGTGTTCTTTAAGAGCCTTGAGAAGTTCTTCTTTGTTTTTAAATCCATCCATAAGAGCATCTTCGTCAGTAAGCTCAGAAACTCTTTTTTTCTCGACCCTCTTTATTTTGGCCTTTCCAAGGACGTAACCACCGGAGTGTATGAGAACCTCATCACCAGGTTTTAGGTTTACTTTGCCCACCCTTATTGTGGCCTTTTTCTTCCCGCTAAGGAGCAAGTCCTTGTACTTTCCATCGAACTTCAGGTTTCGCATCTTATTCCCTCCTTGGTTTTAGGAGGCGGAATTTTATGGCAATAACTCCATAGCGGTTTTCCTTCCATTTCGGATACATGTTGTGGAACCTCTTCACGGCTTGCTCAAAGCTTGGCTTATCTGGGAAAATTTTTTCTATAGGTTCTTCTCTCAAAACCTGCCTGAAAGTCTCGTATTTTTTGACCGAAATTACCTCAGCGGGCACTTCATTGTTGAATAGTATTTTATCTTTGGCTTTAATGCCTTTCAGCTGAGGGTAAGCTACTCTAACCTCTATTTTTTTCTCTCCGCTTTTTATCATTTCAAGGTATTCGTCCCTTACATATAGTTTGTACACTTTCATGGCTCCCTTAGTTACTGGGACAGATGTCTTAAAAATGTTGCACAAAATGAAAAGGTTTAAATCATTTAAAAGCCAAGTGACATACGGTGCTATAGTATGCGAAGAGCCCAAAGTGCACTGGAGTATTTGTTTATATTGGCTGCTGTTCTAATACTGGTTATGGTAACTATTAGGGTAGTTTTTAGTAGTGTTCGGGCGTTAAATTCAGCGGTAACTGAACACATTGATACTATAAAAGATAAGATCCTCGAAACTCTGTGAGGTGGTCGCATGGAGATACTTTTAATAAGTTTTGGGGTTATAATGGGCATTCTAACATCTTACACCGATATTAAAACTGGATTTATAGATGATAGGCACGTGTTTCCAATTGCGGCTGTTGGAGTTCTGTATTACCTTTATCATGGAATTGTTGTAAAACATGACCTTCTACACGCCCTCTCAGGCTTAATAGGGTTGGGTATTGGGTTCCTATTGGGTTACCTGCTTTATCTCATGGGCGGCTGGGCAAGTGGAGACGTTGTAATCCTTATGGGCTACTCCGCCCTCTTCCCATACGCTTCAAGCTACGCAAAGGTAGTAGCTCCTTATGCCGTGAAATATCCTTTACACAGCATAACGCTCCTGTTCAACAGCATACTTGCAGTGTTTCCCTTTATTTTTGTTTACTCCCTCGCAGTGTTGATAACAAAGAAAAAAATCTCCCGGTTAAAGGAGGTATTTGTTAAAAAATGGGTCAAGCCGTTTGAAATCGCTATTTGGGTATCTGGAGCTTTTGTGGTTCTAAGAATCGCTGGAAGTGCTATTCCTCCTTACTTTGGGCTACTGCTCTGGATAATAACAATGGTCGTTCTGGCAAGATTGCAAAAAGCAGGAGACATTATTGGTTTGTTGCTTTTAGCTTATGGAGCATTTAAAACGCCCGAGATTATTTACAGCTACTTAAAACTTGCCGTAACATTCTATGCCCTTAAGGTATTCTTCTCTCTCGTAAAAGTCCTAAGGGAAGAGGTATTGATGAAAAAAGTCTCCGTTAACGAGCTTAAGGAGTGGGACATCCTCGGTGAGTGGATATACGAAAAAGATAACAAGATTTACAGGGAGAGAGAAAGTTCCTTCGACAAGCTCCTTCGAGCCTTAAAGACCCTCAACTTAAACGCTCTGAAAGTGGAATACGACAAGTTAATAGCATCACCGACTGCTGAAGGGCTTACAAAGGAAGACATAGAAAAACTCAAAGCCCTAGTAGAAGAGGGAAAACTTGAGGACGAGTTTCTGGTCAGAAACGCAATGCCCTTTGCACCGGCGTTGTTCTTGGGCTTTTTGATTTCTGTATTTTACGGTGACTTATTCTGGCTGTTTGTGCTAAAAAGTAGCGGGCTTTAAACTTTAAAAACAATGACTCCAATGGTAGTATAGAAAGACAAAGGGATGATGAGCTTTTGCTTTGCGGATAGGTGAAGAGCACGCCCTTCTCTGACCTAACCTTTTTCTTTCAGAACTTTCTCGATGATCTCTTTTACTTCATATAGGTCTCTCGCAAGATAGTCGCCCTTAACGCCTTCGTGGGGATTTATTGCTATGCTCACATCAGCAACCTTAAACATGGCTATGTCGTTGTGTCCATCGCCGACGGCTATTGTTAGCTTTGGCTTGAGCTTTTCTTTAAGCTCAAGCAGAATATCGCCCTTGTTCTTGAAGTCCACCCAGGGAAGAACTTCTCCCGTTACTTTTCCTTCTTCATCAAAGACAAGTTCATTTGCATATACAAAATCCGCTTTAAGCTCTCTTCCCACTCTTTCAGCGAGGCATTTAAGACCGCCGCTGATTATAGCAATTTTAAAGCCTTTTTGCCTTAAGAATTGGAAAAGCTCATCAACGCCTTCAAAATATTCAACTGAATTTGCCCATTCCATAATTTCTTCTCTCGTCCTTCCCTTCCAGAGAGAAGCATCTAACCTTGCCCACGTTGGGTAGTCAAACTCTCCCGCAAAAAACCTCTCAGCATATTCCTTTCCTTTGTCCCAAGTGCCAAACTTCTTATGAAGCTCAACCCAACTCGATTTGGATTTTACCAAGGTTCCTTCGAGGTCAAATGCTATAAGGTACATTTCATTCCCTCCATCCGTATTCCCCTACTAGCGGCACAAAAGCTACTCCCCCGTGGTTTTTTATCTTGATCTTGTTGTCTTCGCTTATTTTTATGACTTCAAGGAGCTCCTGCCACAGGTGGTAGCTTCCTACGGGGATTAACATTTTGCCACCAACTTTAAGCTGTTCTATTAATGGTTCGGGAATCTTGGGGGCTCCAGCGGTAACGATTATTCTATCATAGGGTGCCTTTGGAGGGAATCCCTTGGTTCCATCGCCGAGGATTACATGCACTTTATTCTTGTAGCCGGCCCTTTCGAGGTTTCTTCTGGCAAATTCAACGAGTTCGGGAATTCTTTCTATTGTGTAGACGTCTCGTTTAACGAGTTCATAGATTAAGGCGGCATTCCATCCGCTTCCGGTTCCCACTTCAAGGACGTTCATTCCCTCCTCCAACTCGGCAAGCTCAAACATTATAGCGACCATATGAGGGGCACTTATTGTCTGTCCGGCGGGAATTGGAAGGGGCTCATCAACGTGAGCATATTCCTTATACCTCTCAGGGACGAACTTGTATCTGGGAACCCTAAGAAATGCCCTCTTTACTTTTTCACTCTTGATAATCCCCTCTCGCTCAAGATTTTCAACAAGCCTCATCCATTTTCTATACAGTTCATTCTCTTCCATAAGCCTCACATATAAAAATTGCAAAAGAGGGATTTTAAGTTTATGGAAGTTATTCCCCTTCGTAACCTCTGTAAATCTCGAGGCTTCTGCTTGCCCTTGCCCTTATCGGCCTCCCCATGATTCTAACTATTTTATCTGCTTTAGCTTTCCCGTGCCTTAGCATCTTACTCTCTGTTTTTATCTTCTCTATCTTGAACGTATAGCCTCCGACCTCAAGAACTTCTCCAACCGCAAACTCTTCATTTCTGTCAACTTTGACTTTAAATGACTGAGTAATGCCCTTGGGGAGGTAGATGGAAACTCCGATGACCTTTGGATAGGTCAAGCTTTCTCCCCAAAGCGTTTTAACTTCTCTTATTGGAGCTTTTTTGACCCTTTTGTTCTCCTCCAGTTCAATTCCAGTAATTCTGACTTCGTCGTCCTCGAGTTCCACTATATCTCCAATTTTTATCTCCTCATCCTCAGGAAGCTCTGCAAACTTCTTGAAGCTCCTTTCATGTTTGCTGACTATTACCGGGACTTTAATGAGCTTGCTTAATGTGATCTGCCACACGTAACCACACTCATTGCACCTTAATTTGACTTCCCTTCCTCTCTCCGATAACACTTCAACTTCCTCGCTTCCGCATTCAGGACATACAAAATACTCTTCCATTTTCACTCACCTTCCTGCTTTGGATGGTTTCTCTTTATAAAGATTAGCTCAGCTTTCCTTTAACCTGACGAGATATGTTCTTCCCTCTTTAACTCTCTCTATTAACCCTTTCTTTTCCATATCCCTTAGCAGAAGGCTTACCTTTGCCTTTGAAAAGCCAAGCCGCTTTACAAGTTCACTCTGGTGGAGTGGGCCTTCTTTAAGCAGTTCAAGAACCTTCTCTTCATCCGACCTCAGGTTAACAACACTTTTTTCTCTCCCATTATAGAGGATTCCAGCAAAGAAACCGCCCAAGAAGGCTATAAAAATCGTTGCCAAAAATGTCATTAATGGGAACTGATTCTTTACCTCTTCCGAGAATCCCACTATAAAGTAAAACTCCTCCTCTGGCCTAACGTCTGCTTTTTTCCATTCCAAAATCAAGGCATTTCCCATGCTTTCAACTTTATCTGGGGACGGAACTATGGGAGACAAAATTGCATAACCTTTAGGGGCGTACAGTCTTGCATAGAAATATCCTACTGGTTGATTGAATTTGACATAATATGAAAACTGCTCCCTCCCATTCACTTCTTGTAGCATTCCTTCGGAGTAAAAGCTTATTCTTATCTTTAATCTGCTCCCGGGCGAAACCTCGGGGAATTCAATATAGATGGCATTTATATCCCCCACAATTTTGGAAACACTTATGTTGGCTATCTGAGTCTTACCGTTGATTTCAATTATCGCCTCTGGACTTTCAATTGGGTATTCAGAGTAGAAGGTGTAATGAGAAATTGGCACGTTTGGAGACATCAAAAGCTCAATTGTCTCTTTAACCCTATAATCATCTAGGATATCAAAATAAAGGGAATAGCTATCTAAGTTGTATTCATATTCTTGGGAAGCCGCAGAGGCGGGAAACAACAGCAGGGAAAGAAATAGGACTACTAGAGCTGACTTCCCTCTTGCGGATTTTTTATTTTTAACAGTGGACATACTTCCATACACTCCCCGCAGTGAATGCACTTAGCAGAGTCAACTTCTATCTTTCTCGTATGTGGGTTTATTCTTAAAGCATTTTCTGGGCATTTTCCAACACATACCCCGCACCCAACACACTCATATGCCCTCTTTATCAGGTGATATGCCCTTATGGCATTTTCCCTGCTCTTTGCTCTAACTTCCTCCGTCGTAAACAAGATATCCCCTATTCTTAGTGCGTTTTCCTCCCTGCTTACTTCCCCTAATATTGGGGCCACTTCCTCGATTCTCTCCAAGATTATTTTCGTGTTTATTTTGAGAACAAACTCTCCATCTCTTTCTTCAAACGAATACTTTACAGGCTCCCAGGTTCTCTTTTCTGGAATTTCAACTCCGAGTTTTCTTGCGATGGCTTTTTCTCCTTTAGTTAACCGCCTCCATCTCCAGAAGCCGTATGTTATCCATTCTTCTGGCATTCCAAAGCGGTCTTTCCACTTCCTGAGTTCGTCTTCCCACTTTTTCCATAGTTCTGGTTTCTCTTCCTTTAGCGTTTGAATTTCAGCCAAAGAAGAGCTGGGGCACATAAAACATCCGATTCTGTCCAGACGATTTTCATAAAGGGGATTGTATTTCAGCTTACGGGAGAATATGTAGAGCCACACCTCAAGAGCGTTCCAGTGGAAAATAGGAGAAGCTCCGATTTCATTTGGTACCCATGGGTTTCTCCATACCCTCGGCTGTTTGTATCTCTGTATGCTTTCATACTTTCTCTGGCCGACAAACATTAGGACACCTTCTGGATAGTGCTCCTTTATCGTTAACGTTATTGGGCCAAGCTTCGTGACCTTACAGCACCACCTGTAGTCCCTTCCCGGAGGGGAAAATACACTAAGAGCATTCCAGAAGGCATTGCCCGCATCCGCTACAATGAATTTTATGTTTTTCTTCTTGAGCTCTTTTTCCATTTCTTTTACGTACTCAATGGTCTCTGGGAACTCTATTCCGGTGTTATTGAAGAATACTGCAAAATCTCCCCCAAATTCCTCAAGAGCCAAACCCAAAACAGCCAGACTGTCTTTTCCACCGCTGAATGCAACGGCCATTGGCTTGTTTATGCTTTGGGCAGTTTTCCTCATAAAAGACCTAGCCTCTTTAACTCTCTCTTCCAGCGCAGATTTGTTGGCCTTTATTACATCCCCCATGGTTGCCGTCTTGCCTTCACGATACTGAACTTTCCGTTGGTGCCTTGTCTTTATTCCAGTCCCTCTCTCTGTCTTGTCAATTAACTTTTCGTAGTCCTTTTTAGCTATCCCAGTGGCGATAACCTCATCATCACAAACTACAATAACGTCGTCCCCTACTCTAATGCTCTCTTCCGCTTCAATAACCCCCACAGGGAGGACGTTTGCTCCGTTCTTTATCGGCTCCTTTGCTCCCTTGTCCACTATAACCCACTTTTTCATCTTCTTTCCAAAGTGCTTCCACAGAGCTGTTGCGCCCTCAATTTTCAATCCGGGCTTCCACTTAAGTTCAAGCGGATCAAAGCGAAGCCACCCAAAAATGTAACCATCAAGTATTATTTCATACACATCATCTTCTCCGGGAGTCTTGTTCAAAAGCACGATCTTGCCGTCAATTATCTCGCCAATATCAACCCCGTAGTGGGCTTTGAACTCACGCCTAATAAACTCGATATCCTTTTTAAAGGCAAACCTTACATCCGCTGGGGGAGTCAAGTCTACCCTAAAGCCCTCACCGTGGATATCACATTTCTCGCTTATTAGGGGAACGTTACATTCTTCACACCAATAAATGTGAGCCTTACCCAAAAATACTGGCCCTTTTCTCATTATCTCACCCAAGAGGAGAAAAATTAGTGGGTTTATAACTGCTTTGGTTGCTATAAAACTTCAACCACAAGAACGCTTTTTCCGAAGTCTTCGGCTCTAAAAGTCCGACCAGTGGCTTCCAAGGAAGATATAACCTCATTCTTGCTCGGAAATCCGATAAATTCTTTTGTTAATTTTTCAAAAAATTCCCACGCCTCAATTCCGGGGTAATTCTCTCTAAAGGGCTCCACTATTATAAGTTTTCCTCCTTCACTCAAAACGTCAACAGCACGGTTTATAACGCGTTGAATGTCCGGGATATACTCCAAGAGAAAGCTCATTATCACTACATCATACTCTCCCGTCGGCTTAATATTCTGAACATCGACTTCTTTCAATACCACCCAGTCCAACCCATTTCTTTTCACGCGTCTTTTTGCAATGTCTAAGAGGTTATGAGAGAAATCAACTCCCACGTATAATCCTTCAGGACCAACTGCTTTTCCAACCTCCTCAGGAGATACTGACCCACATCCAAGATCCAGAACTCTTTTCCCCTTTGTGATCCCACCAAGCTCTTTGATAATTGCTCGGTAAATTTTCGTTAGGTAACTGTTTAGACGCATGTCCCAAAATTCTGCATTCTTATCAAAATCCATAAAGCTCGTCGGAGGTCTGGAATTCAGAGAAGCTTCTGCAAACTCATACATTCTGTCAAATATAGTGATTACATCAGGAGTAAGGTACGAGAGGGAATTTGAGTTCAGTTTTAAATTGTAGTTTATGCTCTTGCTCCAAATTTTATTAAACGCACTGTCTGCAAATCCTATCTTTGTATACGTCTCCAACATTGTCTTGAGCAGAGCTTTATTACTAACAGGGACATCTACCAAGGCATCAGCATAGTGCTTTCTCTCACGTATTGCGTGAAATATTCCATACTTTAAGCCGAGTTTAAGCAAGTTAAACTGAGCCAAATCTACAGCGAAAGATAACGTTGTATCGAGAACATGGATTAAGCTTTCTACAACATTTTTCCTGAAAAACGATGTTTCCTCAAAATCTTTGGATTCCAAAAAATCCATAAATTTCCTTCCATCCTCGGATATGCGGTAATACTTAAATCCTTCTCCTTTAACGATCTCAACTAGTCCTAATCCCACAAGTGAGTTGCCATTCCGATATGTAAAGCCCGTTCCCAAAAGGATATCTTCAACTTCTTGTATGCTTAGATTTGTGGCTTTAGCGATTTCTGAAAGATAAGCTGGTGAAGGATACACCTGAGAAAGGTATTTAAGCACTTTTAGTTCGTTTTTTCCAATATATTTAGGGGTGCTTAAAAAATATGAATCCATAATATGCCGCCCTCCAATCCAGCCCTGATATATTCCCAGCTTAGGGAGTATTAAAGTTTTTTGTGTAGGTACCGAGGCTTTTGGTATGGCGCTCTCCAGAGCCATTGGGTGTTTTGAGAAAAGAGGGGATTAAAGACTTGATAACAAAATAGCGCTATCTTGCCAACCAAAAATGAACCCCGGCCTTTATGTCTCTTATCCCTATTGTGTAAGCATCAGATTCAAACTCGACATTACAATACCTATGACCAAAAAATTTATAAGCGCATTGCAATCCCTAACTTATCGAGGGCCGGTAGCTCAGCCTGGTTAGAGCACCGGGCTTTTAACCCGGTGGTCGCGGGTTCAAATCCCGTCCGGCCCGCCACTTAACAACTTTTCTAAGGATTAATCGAAAGAGCTTAAAGCTTTGAGCATCTATTACTTTACGGGTGATAGTATGGATGTTTTTGAGCTGGCTAAAAAGTATCATGTTGAACTCGGTATAAAAGAGCCGAGTTTTGCCACTATGGCGGCAGAACTCTTTGGAGACTTAGGGTTGAGCATAATGAACCACTTAAAAAAAGAAGGGTACACATTAAAGGGTACGAGATTCTTGGACTATGAGAAAAGCCTCGTGCTGGAAATAGTAAAAGAAAACAAAAGCTATGAGATCCTTCTGAGGAAGCTTTAATAGTTTACCTCATAATCGAAGATTATCTCTTCTTTTTCTCCCAGATTAACCGTTATTTTGAACTCCACATAGCTGGCAGTTTCTTCTGTTGGATTCAGAGAGCTTTCCAAGATTTTTCCATGCCATTTGTAGTGTCTGACAATAACTTCTTTGCCTTCGCTACCAAAGTTTTCCAGTGTAACTTTGATTTTGTAGTAAGAATACCTATTTCCATGCCTTTCTTCTAACACCTCTGTTTTTCCTTTCAAGTCTATGTCCCTGCCTAGTTTAAGCCTCAGCACATCACCTTTTGCAGCGTGGTCTATTATTTGCTCTCCAATTAAAACGTTCTTGTCCTCCATTTCTTTGTATATCTCTACAACCCCTCTGGGAAGGACTTCATTCGCTTTCAGGGAAATTATCTCATATACGTCTTGGCTTCCCCCATAGGGATAGCTCTCGTAGAGATACTCCCGCGTGAACTCACTTTCTTGGTAGATGTAGGGAATGAGCTTTTTCTCAAGGGGTTCTATGTCAACAACTCCAAGCTTGTAGAGGTAAAATGCCTCTAATTTCGTCCCTTGAATCGGACCTTGGGGAACTTCTTTGGAAGCGGTTTCCAGCGTATAGTATCTCTCAAAGATTACTTGAGGGGGTTGATAAAACTGCACATCTCCAGAAACAAGAAGAACATCTGTGTTCTCAAAGCTTTTGTTTGTGGGGTTGTTAATTACCACGTAACCATAAAACTCTGCCTTATCATCTAAGTAAAGCTTATATCTTGAAGTCCAGCTTATCCCCGCAACCCGGTAGATGAGCTTAAAGAAGTATTTTCCATCTTCCTCGGAGTTCACTATGGCATAGGTTTTCGCCGTGCTTTCTTCTCCAATTGATGTCATCTTCATATATGCCACTTCTTCCGGACTTATTAAATAGTAATCATCCCCTTGGATTGCGATTTTTCCGTCTTTATAGCCCAAAAACTTTCCTGTTAAAGTTTCTCCACTCTTCAGCGTTACCTTTATCACTTTTCCAATATTGGCTTCTATCAGGTTCTTTCCTTCGAGTTCTTTGCTTATTATGCCGAGTACTTTGACCTTTTCGTCAAGGGGCTTTAGTGTAATCTCATCAAGCTGAAGTCCTTCAAGCATTTCCAGCGGAACTTCGTTTATGCCTTTCTTCAGCTCAATTTGAATGGTCTTTTCTACTACCCCAATCTTGGCTGAGTCGTAAAGTGCAAGTGCACTCTGGCTTTCTTCGGCTTTTGTTTGATGAAATACAATTACAGCCAAGAGAACAAAAACTATCAAAACTCCTACAACAATTTTTCGTCTCATACAAATCACCCAATAGAACATTGGCCTCATTCTATTTATAGTAGCCGACAGCTTCAATCACATTCGAAATGGAAAGACTTTTAACATTGTCAACATAACTGAAACTGTCATCACTATAATCGAGGTGGTAGAAATGGATAGGGTTGCAAAAGCTAGGGAAATAATCGAGAAGGCAAAAGCCGAAAACAGACCACTTGTTGAGCCAGAGGCAAAAGAAATTCTCAAGCTTTACGGCATTCCAGTTCCAGATTTTAAAGTCGCAAGGAACGAAGAAGAGGCCGTTCAATTTGCCAGGGAAATCGGATACCCCGTTGTTATGAAGATAGTTTCTCCACAGATTATCCACAAGAGCGATGCTGGTGGTGTTAAGATCAACATAAAGAACGACGAAGAGGCAAGAGAAGCATTTAAGACTATTATGGAAAACGCCAGAAAGTATAAGCCAGATGCCGACCTTTGGGGTGTCATAATCTACAAAATGCTCCCACTCGGCAAAGAGGTTATCGTTGGTATGATAAGGGACCCACAATTCGGGCCAGCAGTAATGTTCGGTCTCGGTGGAATTTTCGTTGAGATTCTTAAGGATGTCAGCTTTAGAGTTGCACCAATAAGCAAAGAAGAAGCCCTTGAAATGATCAAAGAAATAAAAGCATACCCAATCCTTGCTGGAGCAAGAGGAGAGAAACCAGTGGATATTGATGCCCTAGCTGACATAATTGTCAAAGTTGGAGAGTTAGCCCTTGAACTTCCTGAGATCAAAGAGCTCGATATAAACCCAATCTTCGCTTACGAAGACGGTGCAGTTGCAGTTGATGCTAGAATGCTCCTTTGATTTCTCTTCTCTTTTAAAATTAATGTTTTTGGAAAAGTTAAAAAAGAAGTAACTCAATACCAAGTTTCTGCTATCACGTCATGCTTGTGTATGCTCTCATAGCTTATAACCTTTACATGGATTCTACCCTTAAACTTCTGCTTTGCCTTGAAGATGATTTCCCTTGCAACGTCTTCCACAAACTTGGGATTTGAATACATCTTCTGAACTACTGCGTTCTCATCAATGGTTTTTAACAGAGTGTAAGTTGGAGAACTGAAAGAACTCTCCACAACCTCTATCATGTCTTCTAGAGCTATTTCCTCATTGTAGTCCGTCCTTACTTCAAGCGTTGCAACAGCCCTCTGGATGTGAGTCTTTCCTTGGTTGTTGGCCATTGCATGAGGACATGCAGTGTTTCCAATTACAGTTACCTTCAAAACTTTCTCAACTTTATCAGGCTCCTTTATTACTCCTACCTCAACATCGTACGTCTCAAGACTTATTTTTCTGCTGGCAGGGGTTTCTCGCTCCATAATAAGCTGCGTTTTAACCCAGACTTCAGCCCTCTTGTGCGGATGCTTCTTTTCCAATCTTTTTATCACTGCAAGACCAAGCTCTTCAAGAGAAGTGTGCGCTTCCCTAACTTCTTCCTCAACAGCCTCGCTCATTGTTTCGGTAATACTTTCCACAAGCCTGCTCATATGAATGCCTTTCTTTTCCTCCGGCACATCTATTGTAATCTCGAATGTAGGGATAAACGTGTAGAGCTTGCCCTTCCAGTTTATTCTCGCCACCGTTCTCAAGTTAGTTATGCCAACTCTGTGAAGTCTCTCCTTGATTTCTGGAACTTCCTCCTGAGTTTCAAACATCTCTTCACCTCCATTAGGAAAACCTAATCGGCTCTTTTAAACTTATCTCAAAAACCTTCCTTGTCAAGCTGATGTGCATGTTTCGTCTTTTTAGGGTGGGTAAAGAGAAAATGCACAAGCAGGGAATGCATTTGTTCCATTACCGCCCATTTATTAGGTAATATACCGTTCTTAGCGGGATATTTAGCTCTTCACTTATCTCTTTAGGTGTTTTTCCTTTTTTAGCGAGCTCCTCGATAAGCTTAATGGTAGATTGGTCATATTTCTTTGGCCTTCCTCGGGAGTGGTTCATCGGAACGAGCTTGATTCCCATCTGATCAAGCGCCTTAATGATTTTCTTGGAAACCTTTGGATACAAACTTGGAGGACATCCAATTGTCTTTACATTCGGAGCTTTTTCCAGTATTTTCACAAGAATTATTTTAGTTGGCCTGAGATTTATGTAAACCTCAGTAACGTCCATATTGAGTCTCTCCTCTATCTTTCTCAGAAGCTCCTCACTGTTTCTCGCCTTTATCTCAACCCTCATCTCTCTCACCCTTGAAGGAGCTCCAAAAATTGTTTTGCCTTATCGCTCTTTGGCATAAACTTCTCAAATTTGCTCGTATCCTCAAATAACGTCATGTGTAATCCGGACAGCACGAATTTTTCAATAGCCTCTTTGAGTTCTTCTTCATTTATCCCAAGCAGCTCGCTGATCTTTTTCTCATCAAAGGGGCTAACTCCATATAGGATAACTCCGCCTAAAAGGTAGTTGGGGATGTTTGAAATCTCGCTCCTTTTTCCGCTTAAGAGGGATTCAATTTCACATTTCTTAATGATAAGCATGCTGCCAAATCCAGTGCGGAATTCTTTCTCTCCCATAAATGGCAGGTCAAAAATTGAATAGTGGCAATCTATGCAGGGTCTTATTTGAGGATATAAACCAATTGCTTCTCTTTCTTTTTCAGAGGTTAGGTAATAATACCTGAACAGATCGAGAGCAAGTATTTTAGCTCCATCCTCCGGATACTGGGTGGCATAAGCAAGTGCAAGGTTGTCTATGGTGTAGTGGCTGTTTATCAAAACTCCCTTGGTTTTCACGTAGGTTAAAAGCCTCCATCTGAATTTTCGTCCAAAGCGCTTCTTAAGCTCTCCATCCACATCGGCATCAACTGGGAGCTCAACCCTCTCCTTCTTTAGCCTTCCTCCCTGCCAGTATTCTACCTCTATTCTCATTCCTTTTCTTTGAACCTGTCCTTTTTCCTTAAGCAAGGATTTTATTTCCTTGAAGGTATCTCTAGTTTTATTGCTCTTCTGCCCCAGAATTCTGAGAACATCCCCCGAATAAGCTAAGTGAGGCAATATTTCCATTCTTCCAAGTTTAATGGGCTTTTCGGAAACTCTTATTGATTCGAAATCCTCTTTGCTGGTTATGTCCTTAACTTCGATAACCTTCTTCCCTTTGTAAAAGGTGTAGTGGGATTCTATCGTGGCAAGTGCCATTTTATGGGCAGTTATTGCTGTTCTAAGCCGTTCGAGAGTCAACATACGGTAGTGATTTCTCAGCAAAATTCTCCTAATGTGCGGATCTCTCTCCTTTTTACTGGACATTTTGTAAGAAAGTGTCTCACTAACTCTGCGCGAAAGTTCGTCTTCCAGATCTTTAAGGAGAGCAAGATTGTGGTTTAGATTGAAAACCAAATAAAGAAGGTCGAAATTCTCAAATAACCTGCTCATGTTTATCTTTATATCATCCAAAACCCTGTTTATTTGTGCTATAAGCTCTTCAGTTGTCGTCATGGCAGGAGTTCCTCGTTAGCAATTTTTTCGGGGAGATATTTCTTCGCAACGAACTCTAAACTCTTATTTGCCAGAGCCTGCTGTTCAATTCTGACTCCCCATTTAAGTGCTAATTTGAGCTGTCTCTGCCATTCCTTGTTTTGGAACCACGGGTAGTTCATTTCCTCTATGATACGCTTGTAGTCTCCTGTTGGGCCACCCTTTTTGTTTGGTGAGATTCCCTTGAGCTTCTCAGTAACGTTTTCAAGACCGTATTTCTTGATGTCGTCCATTGTCATTCCAACGAATCTAGCTTCTGGCGTTGCAAGTTTTTCACTGAGGTAGGCGAGGTTTATTGACCCTTGCTTGATAGTTGAGTAAATGTACCATCCATAGGGATCTCCATCAGTAAAGACGATTATTGGCAGACCTTCCTCATAGTGAAGTCTGTGAATTAACCTTCTTACACCTCTTGATGCCTGTCCTTGAGTTGCTACAATGAGGGCCTTCTCCCTCTTCGGGTACTTTTCTTCAATAAGCCTATCTGCCATAGCCGCAGTCTCTACTACAAGGACGTAATCCACGTTAATTTCCGGAAACTCTATGTGCTCTACAGTTCCAGGAACTGCCCATCCACCCATACCGAGCTTTGAAGCGTTAAATTCGTCTTCTCCATCCTTGATAACTATGTCTCCGTACACGTATCCTCTTCTATCCGCTGTTATGTGCATCTCTTCTCTCAAAACACCAAACATTCTCTCAAGATCCTCTATAATGGGGTCGCTCTCGCTTTGGTCTTCAAATGTGTTCTCCTTTGTACCAGGAATTGTGTGTTTGTTTGCGTAATACGCTTCTCTCAAGCTTGCGTGCTTACCCTCAGCAACCAACCTCTTCACGTAAGCCGCTATCAAGAGCGTCTGCATGAATTTTCTAGTGTGAGCAACGTGGAAGAGATATCTCCTTGAAGTTTTGTCACCCATCTTAATTAAGCGCTCTTTTTCGTCAAAGTAGACGTTGCTAAGACCTCTGGTAGGCACATCTATGAATGGGTTTCTGCCGGCTTTTATCTCCTCAAGGATCTCTTTTCCAAATTCCTCAAGCTTCTGAAGGACTTTTTTGGGGTCGTAGCTGAAGCGTTCCTTAGGCTTCCCACGTTTAAGCATTCTCCTCAGCCTCCAGTGGCTTTTCTTCTATTGCCTCAAATTTCTTCTCAATAATCTCCATCAGAAGGCTCTTTATCTTGGTTTCAGGCTCTCCAGTCAAAATGCTCAAAGCCCTACTTATCTCTGGGACGTACTTCTCAAATATCCTCCTTCTTTTTACTTGATAGAGCTTGCGGTGTTTTCCTCCGAGGTATTTTGCTAATCTCCTTGCAGCTTCCATAACCGCAAGCCTTATCTCATCATATATTTCGTCTTCACTGGCAATGCTCTGCTTTCCTGTGGATGTATATGGGACGTGCACGCTAATCACATTAACCAAAAGCACTAGTGGTGTCCTTTCAAGGTCATCGACTCTGTACCTCTTCCAGTCGATATTTCTTGTCGCAGAGGTTATGACACATGAACCTGCATCGAAGAGCAGAGGAACTCTATTGGCATATCTAAGAAGCTCAAAACCGCTACTCAACTCTCCTCCAAAGGCTAGACCCACTTCCACTTGGAATGGGATTCCTCCACGGTAAACCTTGGGAGGTCTTGTTACCGCAGTTACGAACTCAGGCTTTAAAATGCTTAAAAGTCCCTTCTCTATGTTCTCCTCTCCGATTGGCCTCAATCCATGTGTGGGCGGCGCTAGGAAGGTCATGTACTTGAATGCTTCCACAATCTCTTCAGCTTCATGCCACGTGAGCTTGTCTGGAGGCTTTTCCATGAGTTTTTTAACTTCATTCAGGACTTTTTTGCCCTTCCTTCCAAAGCTTGCAATGATCTTATCGACTTCTCCCTCAGCGAGCCTCTTTAAAAGCTGTTCTCTAACGCTCTCTTCCTCTTCTTCTTTTATAAACCTCAGCGCGGTGATATACTTTACAAGCTCGTCTATCTTCTTGTCGCTTATTCTCGAGAACTCACCTATAAGGAAGGTTCTCACAGTTGTTCTCGTTGTTCTTCTGGCCATCCTATAGACGTCGTCTGTCATGACACCCTTGGGATGGGGCTTCATTTCTTCCGGAGGCTCTGGAATTTCCTCACTGCTTCTTGGAAAGACTATTAGCTTCCCATCTGGTTCTATAAGTTCGATATGAGCATGAGGATTGGCTATTGCAGTTAGCTTAAGATACCAGTAAGGACCTTGCTTGGAGCGAACATAGCGAACTTCTTTGACCTCCATCTCTATCCTTGTACCCCTCCATCCCGTGGGATTTGGGTGTTTTATCTTTTTGAAGATTTTTCCTTCGTTTTTATCGACATCTATGCCGACCCAAGCTTCTATTATCTCATTCCCGCCCGTAGAGGTGATTACCCTCGTGGCTTTTCCACTTGTAATCTGAGCAAACATCACGGCACCGCTAATACCAATACCTTGCTGTCCTCTGCTTTGTATATTCCTGTGAGCCTTTGTACCTGCAAGCATTTTACCAAAGACGTGTGCTATGAACTTTTCCGGAATTCCAGGGCCGTTATCTTCAACGATTATTTTGTAGTGCTCTGTTCCAAGTTCCTCTATTTCCACTCTAACATACGGCAGTATTCCCGCTTCCTCACACGCATCGAGGGAATTTGTAACAGCCTCATGGATTAAAGTTGTAAAGGAGCGTATTTTCCCAGTATAACCTAACATTGCAGCATTTCTTCTAAAGAACTCACTGACGCTCTGAATCTTAAACTCCTTAAACAGCTTGTTCGCTTCAGAATTTGCCATAGTATATACCTCCTTCGAGCTCTAAATCCTTTTTCCTTCTTTCAAGGTATCTATAAACGGTTCCATGGGGGGAACCTTTGGCGAGCTTTTCAATGGCAGTTTTGGCTATTTGGACTTGGATTGGGTTTCCAATGATAGCGACGGTTTTTCCATAGACACTTATATCAGCTCCGCTCATTTCTTCAATAATCTCTCTTGTCCTGCCTTTTCTACCGATTATCCTGCCTCTAACTCTTGGGAGAGCGTTCTTCTCATTCCCTACAACAACATCCGTCAGATCAACTACTTCAAGAACTTCTCCCTCGTTGAGCAGCCTAAATGCTCTCTCTGGAGAGAACCCCCTTCCAATAGCCAATACAATATCTCTTGCTTTCCACACTGCTAAAGGATCATCAGTTTTTTCCGTTGAGGTTATAAACACCTCTCCGGTTTTGCTATCAATCTCTATTTTGGTTTTTGTGGCTTCTTCAATCTTTTTCTTAGTCTCACCCTTTTTTCCTATAACCACACCAATTCTCTCTTTAGGAATTCTCACAAACTCTTCTTGCTCGCCAATGGCTGCAAACTCCTCAAGTTCAAAGGACTCCTCTCTTTCTCCCTCTTTATCTACGTATTCATATTTTTTCAGTTTCTCCTCGAACTCGTCCATTTCAATCACCCGTTAGCTCTCTAAATTTCTCATCTAGATTATCGACGCTTACTCCTTTTTTAGCGAAATAGTTGATTATATTCCTCAAATCGCGGTAAAGTAGAGAAAGTGCCATTCTGTTCCTCTTTACCGTTGCCTGAGACCAATCAATTATCACTGGCTTATCCCAAATTAAGATATTGTACTCGCTTAGATCACCATGAACCATGTCTCCCCTCTTCCATAGCTTCTCGATGGACTCCATAGCAAAGGTATAAAGCTCCTCGAATTCCTTTTTGTCAAGTTCTCTTTCTATGTCTTTTAATCTTGGAGCTGGGTATTCATCTCCAATGAACTCCATTATGAGAACGTTATTGCTAAATGCTATTGGCTCTGGCGCTCTAACGGCGTATTTCATTGCCCTTTGAAGGTTCTTAAATTCCCGCCTAGTCCATACAAAGACGAGCTTCCTGATGTCTTTTGGTAGATAGCTAACTCTTGGATCAGCTGCCAGGTACTCCCATATTCTCCTAAACTCAGTTGTATAGGTACGATAGATTTTAACAGCAATAGGATTACCATCAGCGTCAACACCCTTGAACACGTTGGCCTCTTTTCCCGTTGAAATTACGCCCAACAACTTCTCTATGTTTCCTCTTCGATGAAAATACTGGAGTGTGCTAACGGTCGTCCTGTCAAATACCTCACTAAACACTTTATAAAGCTCGCTATCCTTTTCCCTACGCTCGTCTAATCCCAGAATCTGGGATATTTCTTTATCTATGTCCTGGATTCTCATACTCCATCACAGAGTTAAGCCGCCTGTAAGGAAGTCCTCAGTAATCTTTTTCTTCCTAATAAGCCAATCGACCTGGGTCTTTGTGTAGCGATAGACTATGTCTCCTCTTTTGTCGCTTTGTACTTCCCAGGGCTGGACTATAACTACGTCTCCAACCCTGATCCACATTCTTCTTCTCAGCTTTCCTGGTATTCTGCATCTCCTTATCTTTCCATCTGAGCATCTAACGTCCATCCATCCTGAACCCAACGCCTGCTCTACTATTCCAAACACTTGATTATCCTGAGGGAGAGGAACTCTAATAACTTCCTCGCCTTCAACGGTTCTATTTTTATCGTTTCTTGGCATAAACATCACCCCCAGTAGTTTATTTGATAACCTCATAAGTCTAAGCTTTTGCAAATATTTTCCACTATCTATTAGTAGGGGTATTTTTAAAATTTTTGCATGAACTCATTTAAACACCCACAAAGTTGAAAAGGAGAAAAGCTCAAATTTCAATTACAGAGGTTGGGGGATGGGATATGAAGGAAACAATACTCTTAACGGGCCCTCCTCTTAATGGAAGAGACGAATACACGGAGAAAGCCCTAAAGCTCGCAAAAAACGAGGGCTTTCAGTATTATCATGTATTTGAGTACCTGAAGGAAGTTGGAAGAGAAAAAGGCGTCAAAATCACAAGAAAAAACGTTTTGGACTTTGCAATAAGCCATCCAGACCTTATGAACGATATTCGCGATGAGGCTTTCAAAAGAATAAAAGACGAAATTGAAAACAGCGAAAAGTCCTTCCACTTGGTCTCAACTCCAGCACTGTTTAGATGGGGAAGCGGGAGTGTTTTAGGCTTCACTCTAAGCAATTTAAAGCTCCTAAAGCCGAGCAGAGTCATAATCATGCTGGACGATATTCTAAGCGTCAGAAGAAGGGTAATCCACGACAAAGAATGGTTTGAACGCTTTGGAAATGAGAAAGAGAACATCAAACTTACAACCCTTGTCATGTGGCGTGAAGATGCAATAAACCACGTCAAAACACTTGTGCATGAACTCAACAAAGAGGGGATTCAGGTTAGATACGTTCTTCACTTTGGAATTAGACATCCGCCTCAGACGTTTATAGACTTAATTTTCCACGAAAAAGAAAAGCCTCTGGTGTATCTCAGCTATCCAATGACGGGACATGAGGAAGAGTACTATCACAGGGTCAGGGACTTTTACGAAAAGCTCAGCAAGTATTTCACTGTTTTAGACCCCGGAGCACTTGATGACTGGTGGATCGTTGCGGAATATGATGCCCAAGTGGAAGAGAACCCAGAGATACAACGGATAAAGATAAAGAACATTTTCGATGGAGAGGAAGTAGAAGAGCTAGATAGAGAAGACATAGAACAAGCTACCGACATTTTGAGAAGACAACTCGTTGAGAGGGATTTCAACTTAGTGGACGTTAGCAAAGCCATAGCCGTTTATCACTATGCTCCAGGAGTTTCCGCGGGGGTTATTAGTGAGATGGCTGAAGCATATAGAACCTTGGGCGCAATTTACCTCTATTACCCATTTAAGAAACGACCAAGCCCGTTCATGGAGTTCTACGGCATGCAGAATCCTTCAAGGAGAACCATGTTTAAAGACGAGGATGAGATGATCCAAGCGATGGTAGAGGAAAAGGAGTACTGGACAAAGGCATAGCCTTTCAATTAATTTTTTGCCTGCGTACAACAATAATTCTTTAAATTCTCTAAGAAACAGAGAACAAGATAAAAGAGGAGAAAGAAATCACTTCTTAACCCATCCGCGAGCCTTCATGGCTTCGTATACTCTGCTAACTGCCCTTACGTAAGCAGCGTCTCTCATGTGGATGTTCTTCTCCTTGTGGATGTTGTAAACGCCCCAGAATGCCTCAGTCATCTTTCTGTCAAGCTTCTCTCTTACTTCCTCTTCTGTCCAGTAGTAGCCCATCAAGTTTTGTACCCACTCGAAGTAGCTGACTGTAACACCACCGGCGTTACAGAGGAAGTCTGGAATCTGAAGTATGCCCTTCTCGTAGAGTATCTCATCTGCCTCGGGGGTGACTGGACCGTTGGCAATCTCGGCGACTATCTTGGCCTTAACCTTGTCAGCGTTGTCCTTGGTGATTACACCCTCAATGGCTGCTGGAGCGAGAACGTCAACCTCAAGTTCGAGGAGCTCCTCGTTAGTTATGTTGGTCGCACCTGGGAAGTCTTGGACTGTGCCGTGTTCCTTCTTCCACTTGAGAACTTCGTCTGGATCGAGTCCGTCTGGGTTGTAGATGCCGCCCTTGCTGTCGCTAACTGCGACAACCTTCATGCCAAGTTGCTCCCTAGCAAGCTTGGCAGCATAGTAACCGGCGTTACCATAACCTTGGACTGCTATTGTCTTGCCCTTGAGGTCCATGCCAAGAGCCTTTGCGGCTTCTCTTATAGTGAATATAGCACCTTGAGCAGTAGCAGTGTTTCTTCCTAAAGAACCACCAACTATAACTGGCTTACCTGTGATGATACCGAAGGATGGAACTTTTCTTCTTGAAATTGCTTCATATTCATCCATCATCCATGCCATGATTTGTGGGTTAGTGTAAACGTCTGGAGCAGGGATATCGGTGTATGGGCTTATTATGTCATAAACAGCTCTTATATAACCTCTAGCGAGTCTTTCCTTCTCTCTATCACTGAGCTTCTTAGGGTCAACTATTACTCCACCCTTACCTCCACCATAGGGCAATCCCAAAGTAGCACATTTCCAAGTCATCCAAGTAGCCAATGCTTTAACGGTGCTTAGGGTTTCCTCTGGGTGCCATCTAATACCACCCTTTGTTGGACCGAGAGCCCAGTTGTGCTGAACTCTAAAACCTGTGAAAACCTTTACAGAACCGTCATCCATCTCAACTGGAATGCTAACTTCAAGAATTCTTTGTGGTCTCTTTAAAAACTCAAGGGCTTCTTCGCTTATGTCTATATATTGAGCAGCTCTTTCTAACTGCTTAATTGCCATCTCAAATGGGTCTAGTTCAACCATGTTCATCCCTCCAAATTAGGTGATTAGCGATACAAAGTTGAGCAATAGCCTATATAAACTTTTCGTTGGAAATGGTTAGAGAACCGATATTTTTAAACAATAAGGTTATGTACATACATTTTCCTATAAATACAAAATGTCTAAAAAAGCTTTCTGGTAAAAGAGCCCTTAGAAGCTTTTTTTATCATACACTAATGTCTAAAAAAGCGTATTGATGTATGGAAAGTTTTATTATGCCAAAATATTTTAAAGTAGGATAATGCCCTCAGCGAGAAGTCGGTCATCACCCTTCAGCTCACTCTTGTTCCAATCATCGGGACGTGCTTAGCTACGCAAAAAACCCTTTTAAAGGTAAGCCTGTTTAACTTTTGACATATTCTTTCATGTTGTAAAGTTTTTTGTATACAACACAAAAAACCTTTTTACACCTGTTTTTTATGTTCACACTTTGACAAATGTCTAATTTCAAGTTTTAAGTGTTTGTAAATCGTCTTTTGTCGAAATAAACTCGAGAGAAAAGTTTATTAATGAACAAAAACATATACATATTCGCCGATATTTGTACATCGGCGTGGTATTTTATACAACGATACACGAGGTGAAATGAATGGAGCAGAGGGATAGATGGGCAACCAAATTAGGGTTGATATTAGCTATGGCAGGAAATGCCATTGGTCTAGGAAACTTCTGGAGATTCCCATACCAAGCCGCCGTAAATGGTGGCGGTGCATTCATGATACCTTACTTTGTTGCACTGTTCCTCCTCGGAGTTCCCATCATGTGGGCAGAGTGGGTCGAAGGTAGGTACGGAGGTAAGTATGGCCATGGTACATTGGGTCCAACGTTCTATCTGATGGCCAGAGAAAGTTTGAAGCCAAAAAGTGCCGTCATCTTTGGTATGATCGGTGGTATGTTGGCATTCTCAGTCACAACACTGCTTAACAGCTATTATCTGCACATTGTAGGCTGGTCAGCTGCTTATACATACTTTAGCGCAACCGGAGCATACTTTGGAAAGGACTCTGTAGAATTCCTTATTAGCTATCTCAGCAACAATACGCAAGTGTTCTTATTCTGGGCAATCTCAGTAGGACTATTAGGCATTGCAGTTGGTCAAGGTGTTAGCAAAGGTATTGAGAGATGGGTCAAGGTAATGATGCCACTGCTGTACGTGGCGGCAATACTCCTTGTCATAAGGTCCCTCACCCTTGGTTCCCCAGTTAAGCCGGAATGGAGCTCAATCAAGGGATTTGAGTACCTATGGGAGCCAAGATTTAGTGAAGTGACCTTTAAGTCAGCTCTTGCAGCAGCGGGACAGATATTCTTCACGCTCTCCCTTGGTATGGGTATCATACAGAACTATGCCTCTTACCTTGGTCCAGAGGATGACGTTGCACTTTCAGGTCTGGCAACGGTTTCACTAAATGAGTTTGCTGAAGTTATCCTCGGTGGTTCAATTGCCATACCAATAGCCTTTGCTTACTTAGGCCCAGAAAAGGCTATAGCCGGTGGCGTTGGATTAGCGTACATAGCGTTGCCAAACGTCTTTATGAACATGCCTGCTGGACAGCTCTTCGGTGCAGCATGGTTCCTCCTCCTATGGTTTGCAGGATTCACCTCAGCTATAGCAATGTACAACTACCTTGTTGCCCTGCTTGAAGAGGATCTCAAGATAAGCAGAAAGACAGGCTCCGCAATAGTCTTTGCACTTTACTTCATCTTGGGACTTCCAGTTGTCCTCGATCCAACAAAAGCAACTATCGACCTTTACTACCTAACAGAGCTTGACAACTGGGTTGGTTCATACTTGCTCGTCGTGCTTGGACTCTTTGACATCATAGTTGCAGTGTGGCTCTTCAAGCCAGACAACTTCTGGGAGGAACTTCACAAAGGAGCATACATTAGAATTCCAAACTGGGTCAAACCGATTATTACGTACATAGCCCCAATTTACACAATAATACTCTTGCTAGGAAGTACATGGGATTACTACAAGGCTGGATACTTTAAAGCAGTACCTAGTTATGTGAGTGCACCAGAATACGCCAACTGGGTCTGGTATGCAAGAGGTATGATAATATTCATTCTCATCATTGGTGCCGTTGAAGCTTATTTAGCCATCAAGAAGAAGTACGGCGAAGAGCTCGAGAAGAACGAGGTTATCATAAAGGTCTGAGGTGATAAAGATGAAAGCGAGTGCTTTGGCATTTATGATTATTGCATGGGGCGTAATATTGGTCTGGATGTACTTGGCAATAACTAAGTTGCTCAAGGCAGAGCAGCAAAAGTCTTAAGCCCTTTTCTTTTTTATAATATTTGGGAGGAGGTGTTTTTGTGAAGAGTCCAGAACTTCTTAGGGAAACTGCAAAGGTTTTAGAAGAGACAGAGGAAAAAATTAAGAGCCTAACTGTCCTTTCACCGAGAAGGAAACAGAGTGCTCTAAATAAAATAAGGGAAGCAAAGGAAAATTTTAGAAAACTGGCAGATGACGTTGTTATTGATAACGAAGAGCTTGCCAACTTTTTCTTAAAGAGGGCTGTTAGGTTAAAGAACGCTACAAATGATAAAACCATAGAAAAACTGGGAGAAAAAGAATATATGAAAGATGTAGAGGCAATGCTCAAATACTCTAAAGCGGCACCATATGATTTCGCTGGATATATGAAGTACGTAAACAGAGCCTATAAAGCATACGTGTGGGGAATGGTAAGCTTTTTTGTCACAACCACGTTTTTACCCGTGGAGTTTAAAATAACCTCGCTCATATTGTTAATCCCGATATTACTTTCTCTCCTGAGTTTGAGAAAGAGGGGTTATACGGGACTTATGTTAGCTTTCGCGGCAGTCCCCATTCCGTTAATAACGGGGGCTCTTGCAGTAAGGGCATATTCGGAAGTATTCATAACTCCCAACGCACTTCAAGAGGCTGCTCAAGGGCTAGGAGTATCAGCTACTACAGCCCAGATTATTGCAGGTGTAATGGTGCTCTTCGGAATTGCCGAACTATTGTTGCTAAGCTACGCCATCTATATGTTCTACAAGCACAGGCACGCTTTCCTCTGAGGTGTTAGTATAAGGCCTCGTTTCCCTTTTCTCCTGTTCTTATTCTTATTGCTTCATAAACCGGCAGAACAAATATCTTTCCGTCTCCAGGAATGCCCCTTTTTGCATTTTGGATTATTGTATTAACAACTTTTTCAACATCCTCATCTTTAACAATGATCTCAATCTTCATCTTCGGCATGAGTTCATAAGGTGGAACTCCACCTTGCACCCCCCTCCCTTTGACGGGATAGGCAGTCATGGGAGCTACTCCTATTTGCTTCAAAGCTTTTTGAACTTTATCGAAGTCTTCATCCCTAACAATAGCTTCAATTTTTTTCATTACGTTCCACCAAATATAATAAGGCAAAAGGAAAGATAAACTTTTCTAAATTGAAAGTATCTCAATGCTGTTCCACCCTTTTCTTTGAAATTCTTGTTTCTTTTGCAAACTTTGTTATTAACATTTTAAGACCTTTAAGCCATTAAGCCATCAATTCCTTACTCTTTTGTTACTTCAGATGGGACTTCTGGTGGTTCGATGTACTCAGGGACACTTGGAGGCTCTTCGCTCACATAGACATCGATGTTTATGGGGTGGAAGGGGTTGTCTTTCTCTTCAACTTCTTCCAAGAAGTTCATTTCCTTAAACTCGCCGCTCTTGAAGTACTCCTCCAGAGCATTTGCCAAGCGGTGGAAGTAGTTCGCGTGTTCCAAAAGGCGTCTCTTTCCATACTCTTTTGCCTGACCCGTGGTAACAAGGAATTGCCAATCACTGCTTTCAATGAGGAGCAGTTCCCTTCCAAGCTGCTCTAAAACCCTGTCCCCAAATTTGTCTTCGTGTATGTATTTGCTCGCGAGAGCAACCATTCTCCTCTCTGCAAGGTGTATGTGCCCCCACATCCACTCCACTTCTGGATTCCACCACGTGTAATGAGTTCCGTACCTCCCCCACGACCCTTCTGGAAGTTCTATCTCGTACCTTTCTCCCTGATAGTTCTCCAAGAACCTAGCAATTGTTGTAGTCTCTATGTTTTCTTTTGCCATTAGCTCTAGCACTCTTCCAAGCCATTTAACGCCCTCAAACCACCAGTGACCGAAAAGCTCCGTGTCGTAAGGTGCAACAATTATTCCTTTTTCTCCATATTCCCTCTCGTAGTCCTCTAAGAGGGATTTAACTAAGCCTACAAAATGTCTCGCATGCTCTTCTACCCTCTCCAAAGCCCTCTCTGGGACATAAGGTTCTTTTTCTCCTAAGCCAACAGCCTTAGATGTAATCCTCCAATATTGGCCCCCGCTTTTCTCCGCTTTTTTGTGGAATTCCCTATACCAGAAATCCCCTGGATAGCCTATGTCCGCACTCCATACTTGAAGGCCAGTTTCCCTATTTCTAGCGAATACCGCTATGTTCGTTCCCTTTATGAAATAAGGTCTTAATGTGGACTTTCTACTTTTCGCAGGGAGAACTTTCCCATAACCATGGCTTACTGGTCCCTCATCTATCAAATGGCTTTCAACAAAGAAAAACTTCAGCCCATGCTTCTCTAGAAACTTCTCAATTCCTTTTCTCCATACAACTTCTTCACTGCTTGGACTTCGCCAAAGCCCCTCTGGTCTGTATGCACATTCAGGGAGCCATATTCCTTTTGGTCTCCTTCCAAAATGTTTTTCGTAGGTAAGGATCCCATTAACAACCTGTCCTTCAATTGCCTCATCCCTCTCCAAAAGAGGCAGATATCCATGGGTTGCTCCAGATGCTATTATCTCTATGTAACCCTCATCCTGGAGCCGTTTAAGAACTCCCAATATGTCGCCGTTTATGCTTTTCCAGTACTCATAAATTCCGGTGAAGTACTCAATCATATAAGAGATTGCGTGCTTGAGCTTCTCATCATCGTATTTCTCCAAGTCCTGGTGCATGGCCTTGAGCTTCCTTTCCATGTATTTCTCGAATTCCCTCTTCATGTACTCATCTGCAAGCTGTTCAGCTAATATCGGTGTGATACCAATTACCAGCTGAAACTTTACTCCTTTTTTCCTGAGTCTTTCAAACTCCATCAAAAGAGGTATGTAGGTCTCGGAGATAGCCTCAAAGACCCACTCCTCGCCAAATGGCCATTTACCATGCTTCCTTACATAAGGAATATGGGTGTGCAACACAAATGTAAAATATCCTCTAACCATAGAATACCACCTCTATGCTACAATACTGCAAAAATTTATTAACTCTTGAGTACTTAACGATTTCGGAATGGACATGCTTTTTATGGATTAAAAATGGTTTATAGTTGTGAAATGCCATAATCACTTCAGCTCATAAAAGATTTTTATAAAAACTCAAACCGTAACATAGTTTAAAAACCGTTGGGATAAGCACTTTTAGGTGAGAAACATGAAACAAGAAATGAGCAGTGTTGACATTAAGTACATCGTAGAAGAGCTAAAGTCCCTAGAAGGAGCTAGAGTGGACAAGATATACCATGATGGTGACCAAATCAGGATAAAACTTCACGTAACCGGAGAGGGAAGAAAAGACCTGATTATCGAAGCTGGGAAGAGAATTCATCTAACCACTTATATAAAGGAAGCCCCCCAACAGCCATCTTCCTTCACAATGCTGCTTAGAAAATACTTAAGCGGTTCAAGGCTTGAAAGCATAGACCAGCACGACTTTGATAGAATAGTAAAGCTCAAAATAGGGGACTACACGCTAATAGCTGAACTTTTTAGAAAAGGGAACATCATCCTTGTTGATAAGGACAATATTATAATCTCTGCAATGAGATATGAAGAGTTCAAAGACAGAGTAATAAGGCCCAAGCACAAATACAAACTTCCTCCGGCGAGAGAAAATCCAGTAGATATTTCCTGGGAGAGGTTTAAAGAGCTTATTTCTTCTCAGGAAGTTGAGATAGTTAGGGCTCTAGCGAGAAGCCTTAACATGGGCGGTTTATATGCAGAGGAAATTCTCCTAAGGGCGGGAATAGAAAAAACAAGGAAAGCCAACGAGCTGAGCGAAGAAGAACTTAAGACTATTTTTGAAAAGATGAAAGAGGTCTTTAACTCCCCAAAGAAGCCAAACATCGTGTATAAAGATGACACGCCAATAGATGTTCTCCCCATTGAGCTTAAATGGTATGAGGGTTATGAGAAAAAGTTCTTCGAAACTTTCAGCGAAGCTTTGGACGAATATTTTGGGAGAATAACTATTGAAAGCGCAAAACTGGAGAGAACTAAGAAGCTTCAGGAGAAAAAGAAGGGGCTGGAAATTACTCTCAAAAGACAGGAAGAAATGATAAAGGGCTTCGAAAAACAAATGCAGGAAAACCAGGAAATCGGCGACCTAATTTATGCTAACTTCACATTTGTAGAAAATCTCCTCAAGGAGCTTTTAAAGGCTGCTGGAAAGCTTGGATGGGAAGAATTCAAGAAAAGAATAGAAGAAGGCAAAAAAGCGGGCAACAAAGTAGCCCAGATGATAAAAAACGTTGATCCAAAAGAAAAAGCAGTGACAATCGAGCTGGAAGGCAAAAAAGTTAAGCTGTACCTCAACAAGAGCATAGGCGAAAACGCCGAGATTTATTATGAGAAGGCCAAAAAAGCCAAGCACAAGCTTGAAGGAGCAAGGAAGGCTTATGAAGACACATTAAAGAAAATCCAAGAGATAGAAAAGCTCATAGAAGAAGAGGAAAAGAAGGAGCTCAGCGTGAAAAAGCTTGAAAAGAGAAAGAAGAAGTGGTTTGAAAAGTTTAGGTGGTTCATAAGCAGCGAGGGATTTCTCGTAATAGGAGGAAAAGATGCTACCACAAACGAAATAGTCGTAAAGAGGCACATGACCGAGAACGACCTCTACTGCCACGCTGACATTTACGGTGCTCCTCACGTGGTAATAAAAGATGGCAAGAAAGCTGGAGAAAAAACGATTTTTGAAGCCTGTCAGTTCGCCGTTTCGATGTCACGAGCATGGAAGGATGGAATATACTCCGCCGATGCATACTGGGCAGATCCAAGTCAGGTGACAAAGAAAGCTCCAAGCGGAGAATATCTTGGCAAAGGAGCGTTCATGGTTTACGGAAAGAGGAACTGGATGCATGGACTGCCTTTGAAGCTTGCCGTTGGAATAGTGGAATATGAAGGAGAGAAGCTTCCAATGTGCGGGCCGGTAGATGCCCTAAAAGCTCACACGGATAAGTATATTATTATCCGCCCCGGAAGAATGAAAAAGAGCGAACTCGTCAAAAAAATTGCAAAGATATTCGAAAAATGGGGGTACAAAGTGGACGTTGATGATTTAATGCAGATTCTGCCTCCTGGGAACGGCGAGATTGTGGAGGTGGTTGAATGATAAGTCTCTATGCAGTAGCTCAGAGAGAACTTGCAAAGGATTTGCTCTTTGAGATTGACGATGAGGTTGTAACTTTGTCGGTAAAAGGCGTCATGATAGCAAAAACAGACTCAAAAGGATACAACTTTTCTTTTGTTGAGATCACAGATAATGAGTTCGTGCTGGCCGTTCAGATGAAAGGGTACATAATTTACATAGGCTTGGAAAGCGATGAAGAGCTAGATGAAGACGCCTATCCAGAGCTTGTGAGGGCATTAATAAATCATCTATTGCCGAACCTCCATACCCTTATTAGAGAGGCTGAGAAAAGCTACAAAGGAAAAGCGGATTTACTTTTAGACGATAATATGAGCCCAGAAATGAAGGAGTTCTTTTATGAACTGTTACTCAAGCACAAGAAAGGGCTGCCAATACACGAGCAGGTAGATGTTGCATAGCAAAGGTTTTAAAGAATTCCTATAAGGGAGGAACCATGAGAAAAACCAGATATTATTCATACGCAGTTGGAGAGCTCCCAGAGGGATGCAAACTGTGTGTTCAAGGGGCAAAGCTGGTACTATTTACAACCGGAGCGTGCCCCAGAGATTGCTTTTACTGCCCTCTAAGCCCCTGGAGAAGGAAAGACGTTAGCTACGCAAACGAAAGGCCCATAAAAAGTCTTGATGACATAATAGAAGAGGCCAAAATCCAAGACGCTTTGGGTGCAGGAGTTACTGGGGGAGACCCGCTTTCAAGGATAGAGAGAACGGTAGAGTACATAAAAGCCCTGAAAGAAAACTTCGGCGAGAAGTTCCACATTCATCTTTACACTACTGGAGTCTTGGCTACAAAAGAGAACCTTGAAAAGCTTTATTCAGCGGACTTAGATGAAATACGCTTCCACCCGGATATCTTCAATCCCAACTCAAAACTTCTCCAGAAAGAGCTTGAGAACATAAGGGGAGCTTTCGACTTTGATTGGGATGTAGGTGGAGAAGTACCAAGCGTTCCCGGGCAGGAAGAGAGGATTAAGTGGTTCGCTGAATTTCTGGATTCTCACGGAGCAAAGTTCCTTAACATAAATGAGCTTGAGTTCAGTGAGACCAACTTAGATGCCCTCCTCGCTAGAGGTTTCAGAACGGTAAGCAATGAAAGTTCAGCAATAGCTGGGAGCCTTGAGTTGGGGCTCAAGATCCTCGAATGGGGAGAAGAGAACACGTCTTTGAACTACCACCTGTGCACAGCCAAGCTTAAAGACGCTGTGCAGTTGAGAAACAGGCTCAAAAGGATGGCAAAAAACGTTGCCAAGCCCTATATGGAGATAACCGAAGAAGGAACCTTACGGTTCGGAATTGCAGAATATGAGGACTTAATGGAGCTGTACAACTTGCTTGTAAACGAAGCCGAAGTTCCTGAAGAATGGCTCTACATAAACGTGGAAAAGAAGAGAATTGAAATGCCCATAGAAGTTGCAGAGGAGCTTGCCGATGCAATAGAGGGAGACGTGAAGTTCTACATAGTTGAGGAGTATCCGACATGGGATAGGATAGAAGTTGAGAGAATTCCTCTGCCTTAATCCTTTGAAATAAGTTTGACAAGCAGTCTATTATTCGGCTCCGTTTCTTTTTAAGTTAAATTCTTACTCACTGCTCACCTTTGTTAGCCAGCTACAAATGACCTTCAAACTATTTGAGAGTAACCTTTAAATATTTCGTGCATGCATGCACTTATAGGTGAGAAAGTTGGGGAAGACCATAACCATAGCGGATGATGTTTACAACGAGCTCGTCAAGATGAAAGGCGACAAAAGCTTCTCAGAACTGTTGAGAGAACTCATAGGGAAGAAAAAGAAAGGTAACTTAGAGGTATTGATGATTGCCTTTGGGACAAGGACTCCTGAGGAGCTCGAAGAGCTCAAGAAGGAGCTAAAGGAGGTCGAAGAATGGATGGACTCTTGGACACCAGCGTGGTAATCGAGATCTTTGGCGGGAACAGAAGAGTCGTAGATGGGCTTTATCAAGAGGGAAACAAAGAATACTCCCTACCAACTGTTGTTCTTTTTGAGCTTCACTGTGGGCACCTGAAGGAACGGGAGGAGCTTATGCTTGAGATGATTCCGAAGGTTGAGTTTGACGAGAACTCCGCGAAGATTGCCGGTGCAATTTTTAGGGACATGATGAAGAAAGGGAAACGGCCACCACTGAACGATCTCCTGATAGCCTCAACTGCAATAGCGCACAATGCAACGCTGTACACTTGTGACAGAGACTTTGAGCGCTTCAAGGAATACGGACTTAAGGTGAAGGTTCTGAAGAGATAAATTTTCTGTGCCCTCTTGCTCATCTTATGCTCGTTTCTTTTGTTTCGTTTTCGCAATTTTAATGCTGCTGACAGACAATGCTTATAATGGTTAAGCCCTAATTATGGATTAGAGGAGGTAGGCAATGAAAACAGTTTACGTACTCTTTTCAGTTATTCTCCTCGCTATTGGAGTGGGAGTACTTAACATCTTAGTGCCTTTGAGAGAGCTAAATTACTTGACGTTGGTTGTTCTTGTATCGCTCATTTTCCTCCGCGCAGCGCTTCCAAAGCGGTTTAAAAACAGGGTCTTAACATTCCTGTGGAATTTTGCAACAATATTCTTGATAGGCTCCCTCATTTACCCGTACAATAAGCATCTCGCGTACTCTTACTTTGCTGGTGCTGGTGTGGCTGCAACATTCTACGCTTTCACTGACAAGCTGCTTTATTATGGGCCTCAAATACCGTACTTCTGGGTCGGCCTTGCGGTGGGCTTTGTCCTTACAACACTCCTCATCGGAAAGCTCGTCAACTACAAACCATTCTCCAAAAGATTTGGGGAAGTGAGATGAATATGGAGGGGAGGGAGAAACGTTTTCTCATTCTAAACCTCCTCCTCGGGACAGTTGTTCTAACGGCTCTATTCCACTACGGCCTTTCGCTTTCACTATGGGAAAGCCTCCTATTTGCGGGCTTCCTGTCGCTTCTCTATACCTCAGCATACATCTTCCGGAAAAGACATGATAAACGGCAGGGATTGTCTCAATCTCTAAAATCACCTTACATGAGGCTTATGCTAGTTGTTCTGGTCTCGTTTGGGTTCGCACTGCTTTTATTCGAGCTTATCTATGTAGCGTTTGCAAAACCGGGCACGTCTTTCATCCCTATCGCTAAAATGCTCGGCATTTTGTTCATAATCAGTGCGTCTGTGCTGTTTCTCGTGGCGAATCTGCAGGAGAAGAGTGAGAAAAAACTTGAGAAAGTCGGCTATTCTTGGCAGAACTTCCTCAAAGAACTTTCAACGTCCCTCCTCGTGTTTGCGGTTGCCTGCTTCTCGGGGGTAGGCCTGGAAAAGAGCGTCTCGATGGCGCTCTACGTCTTCGTTCTGGCGGGCTGGTACTACTCCATGATGGCCCACAAGTATGTGGTTCCTGACCGGGTGCTTAAAATCAGGGCAGTTGTAAATTTTGCAGCGGTCACGTCCGGGCTGTATCTGTTTGTGCTCGGCAATATAGTCCTTAGTGCTCTCATTGGGGCATTCTTTGCGTTTGTGTCTGAAAAAGACTACGAGATAACCCGGAAGCTCATAGAGGAAGGACTGCTGGAGAGGAAATATGCTGAAATCGGGGCCGGACGTCTGTTTTATGCCGTCTTTTATGGGCTTGGAGTGATGGTGGCTTTAATGGTTGTCACGGGGGATTACAGCGCCTCGTCTATCAGGGAGTCTTTGCTGACCATGTTCAGGCTTCTGTACATATTTACGACGATTTTTCTTCCCTTTGAGACACTTATTGGGTGGCTGAGGCTGAAGCTTCGTGATGGTGGAACTCAATGATTCAACTAAATGGTTGAAAAACAAGCTTTTTATGCGTTGTGTTCATTTGTTCACTCTTTTACTCTTGCTTTTTTCGTTTGATTCTCGTTGTTTTGTAACTGTTGGAAATCAAAAATCCTACGAAAAAAAAAAACGTTATTAAATACAACTCGTAAAAGAAAAAGCTTATATACGATGAAGTCTTATTTTTCCTGACCACTTGGTCAAGTGGTCCTATGAAGTGGAGGAAGTTTGGGCTTGGCCTCTTGGTGGCCTTCCTCGTGCTGAGCACGCAGTTGATTGCCGTTCCACAAGCCGTGGCAATGAGCGCTGACAACGCCAGCGTGACCTTCCGCAGGGCTGTTGTTGCCTGGCACGATGAGAAGGGAAGACTCCAGATGAACATCACTTGGATCAACAGGACTATAGACTTCGCGAACTTGAGCAACTCTCACTGTGCTTGTCATAATTCAAGCTCATGCTCTTCCAACGTGACTGCGAACGTTAATGTTTCTGTAGCCACGCTTTACAACATGACTGAAAAGGACGAGCAGTTGTTGTTCTTCGGGATAAACATCTACAACGAGACTTTCAACTACACAATGTATGCCCTCGTTTACAAAGCCGAGAGGAGCCAGTACAACTTTACCCTCATCACGAGGATCTTCACAGACCCTGAGACTGGAGAATACAGGGTGTTCGTTACTGGAATGAACATTGCTCCGAGGGAGGATAAAGCACTACCCGTTGGAGATACAATCCTTACTGCCGAAAACCTTACGCTTTCAGAGTATTACTGGACTCTTAATGAAGTTCTCCTAAAGCTGCACAAGAACGACGAGACTAAGTGGATCTGGACTAGAAGTGCTTACGAGCTCAGGCACCTTTCGCACCTAGTGAGGCTTAAACTACCTGAGTACAATGGAAAAGCAAACTTAGGGTATGCTATAGTCATCGATGATTACTCAGCGTGCGTTCATCTCTGCGACTTGTCATGTACTGGACTTTTTACCCTTGCCTGTATAGCCGCAGCAGGGAGTAGTGGAGGAGTGCTCTCAATTATATGCTTCGCGGGAAGCTTTATATGCTCGGGTCTCTGTGCCGCTATGTGTGGTGAGGACTTCTGGACTAGCATTGCAAAAGGAGGAACATGCTCTGCTGGATGTTCGGAGATACTAAAGAGACTTTGTGCGAGTAAATGTGGAATATTGGGAAGCGTTTGTGCAGATGCTTGTGGTGCAGTTTTAGCCCCAATGATTTGTCCTCAGATTTGTGACACAGTATTCTCATAGTCTTGAGTCCATCAATCTTTTTTAATTTTCAGAATCAGGACAGTGTGAGGGAGTCAAAATGAAATCTGGAAAAAGGTTGGTAATAGAGGCTGTAATAGTTCCACTAGTAGCGTGGGTAGTTATATGGATGTTTCTCTATGTGCATCCAACCTCCAGTATTCGGCGTGAGAATTTCAACGCTTCCTGGCTGATTACAGCGGTAGTTTCTCTCTTCCTTGCACTGGCTTTTATCGTCCTTATACTCAAAAGGCGCCTGAGAAAGGCAGGTCATACCGACTTCAAATTTAAAGAGCTTCCCAAAGTTCTTGAGAGAACTAACCCGGAGAACATCAAGGATTTGACATCGGGAATTTTTCGTGTTGTTTTAATATGGGGTGCTTTTAGTTCCGCAGTTCTGATTAATGGCACTGAAAAGGGAATAACCCTTGCTATTGGCTTTGCTCTGGTTTTTATAACTGTTGGACTTTTGTTGATTGTCTCTATGGTGATATTACTTATGGACGTTCCTTCGATGCTCTATGAAAGTTTAACTGGAAAACGGCTCTCGCCCATCTTCAAGGAAATCCTGCTGATTTCACTGGTTTCTGGGGGCTTTCTGGTCCTTTTAGGGTTTGTACTCTCACATCCTGGGGCCTCAGAAATTAGGGTATTCCACTCTCTCTTAAAATTCTACGTAAACAGAGATCTATATAAGAACCTCCTGTTGCTCTCTGCTCTGAACGCTCTGTATGGCATTACTGGCATTTTCATTCTACCTCGGAGGGGAAAGGTTGGCCTCTTAGTGCTCCTGATGATTGCCCTGGCTCTCATTCCCCTCGTGATAAAGATTTTTATCCGACTGCACTCATTGTAGTTCGGGCAAAACCCCCGGTGGTCTCAATGAGGAGGAGAAAAATTATTCTTAAGATCTTCGTTTTTCCTATGGTGCTCTCCGCGGTGCTGTTTGGCTTTGCCTGGGTGAAACTCGGCGTCATAACCCGTGAATGGGTTCTTAGTACGATCCTTCTTTTTGCCCTCATGGTAGCTTCAATGGTCTTCTTCCTCGCCCGCATTCTAGAGAAGCATGGATACAGGAAAAGTGACATCAAGAGAATTGACGAGATTCTTGAGGAGCACTGGAAGGAACCGTGGGATTCAGGGTACCTAAAGTACGACGTACAGGAATGCATAGCCCATCACCTCATTCTCTGGGGAATTTTCAGTACGTTTCTCCTGGGGTTTCACGATGTTTTCCTTGCCATCATGGCGTTCGTTGGCCTGGCTTTTCTTATGGTAGTGATGTATCCAGTCTTCGCCACAATGGCAGTGTGGATTGTAGCTCTCCCGTTGTACTTTCTCAAGAGTAGAAGAGCAGAGTACGTCTTTGAGGGCATTGGTAAAACATCCCTCGCCATCACACTCGCGATTCCCGTTATCTGGGTCGTTTCCTCTTACGTTTCAACCAAGAACTACCCGGAAGACGTTCTGAGAATGTTCAACGCCGTGATTAGGAATGCCGAGAAGTTCCTGGCTCTCTCGCTCCTAAACACTCTGTTCGGCTTTCTGGGAGTATATCTTCCGCGCAGGATTGGGAAAAGACTTCTCACTTTAGTTCTGCTCTCGATTGCTGTGGCCATGATATTCGTAGTCTGGAGCATATTTCAACCTTTAAATTCTGCTTGGGGTGTCTAAGATGAAGCCCGGACGAAAGCTGATTCTGGAAGCTGTGCTAATCCCGTTAGCGATTCTGTTGGCATTTTGGGGACTGTACTACTTCCGTCCTCCATCCCCCTCCAAAAAGATGACTATTGCCTTTTCCGGAGTGATAACGGCGGGCGTTTCATTCTTCGTCGCTCTAGCAGTAGCATTATTCATACTCAAAAGGCGCCTTGAGAAGGAACATAATTCCAAATTTGGGTTTGGAGAACTTCTTCAAATTATTGACGAGACGGACGTCAGGGTCATACAAGATTCGGCAAAGGACATCGTTTTTATAATCCTGATGTGGGGTTCCCTCAGCACGGCCCTTGTGGATATGGGGTTTGAGAGGGGCGTTATTTACGTTATCAACTTCGCCGTGATGTGCGTGATGATTTGCCTTCCCGTATTCCTGGCAATAGGAGTGCTGTTTATAGACTTCCCCATATTTCTCTACGCGCGTTTCGTTGGAAAGGACGGTTCTCCGGGTTCTAAGGAGATTTTTCTTGGTTCTTTCCTCTCGCTTGTATTCCTGGTTGTGGTGGGTTTAGTTGCGAGCTACTCCGATGTCCATATTGAGGCGATACGTCCAATTCTGAACTTCTACCGAGAAGAGCCTACAGTGTATCGATACGTCCTGTTGCTCTCAGGATCAGAGGCACTCTACAGCCTCCAAGGAATGTTAATCTACTCCAAGAAGAGAAAACTCGGAATTTTACTTATACTGCTCACAGTTCCTCTCATCGCCTACACTTTGTTCAAGACTCTCATGTGGACGCACTCACATTAAGAGCAGGGTGTCGTTATAACGTTCCAACCTCTTCCTCTAACCTCTTCAGCTTTCCCTTGAACCTTCTCACATATTTGTTCACCAATAATACTCCCAACGATAAAAAGAGCATATGATGCCTTTAGCTATGTAAAGCCCTTGGTTGGGTTTGGTTTCAGGGAGAAAACCGGCAGCTCAGGAGAAAAAGGTAAATTCGGCTTGATTTTTTGATTAATCTTGCGTTGTAGTATTACGCCCCCTTTTGAACATCTACTCAGACAGCGAGATATACAGGGGGCTCTTGTTGCTGTCGGGGCTTAATGTTTTGTTTTGCCCCGAAAAAGGAAGTTTTTTTAAATTTTCACACTTATACTTCTAATAGATTAAAAATTCCTGAAAGTAGTACAAATTGTCTCCCGTACCCTTCATGGGTGATACTCTATGAGTGAAATGTTATGGGGGGTAGTCTTATGGGAAGCACGTTTCGAGATTTCGTTCCAATTTTTGGTGTTAACTTTCTCTACGGAATGCTTGCTAGGGTTATAACTGCCACCATAAGCAGAGTTTCGCGGGATTTACTTATGCTGGCGCTGGTAATTGGATACGTGATAATCTTCACATTCTTTCTTCAGAGGTCGAGAGATAAATCCCTCAAGAACGACGCGATACTCGGGTTAATATCCATGTTAGGTGCCCTCTTAGGGTGGGCCATAACCTCACTAATAGTCTCAATAGGAGGATGAAACCGTGAAATTAAAAACTGCCCTGAGAGCAATGGGATTCTAAGGGTGGGCGCTTTTTATACCTACGGCTTTGGCTGCTCCATTTTTCGGTTACGGGATTAAAAACTTGGAGAGCATAGAGGGGCGCTTATCATTGATTATCTTCATTGCCTTTGGCTTGTGGTATGTGAGCTACGCCAGGCGAACCCTGCTCTATAAAAAGATGCAGATTGAGTATCTGCTTTCATGGTACAAAATTGCAGCCAAGAAATTCAAGTGTCACGATGAGAGTGCGCTCAGGCAGTCTCTCATTGAAGAAACAAAAAAGATACTCTCAAACGAACCGGATACGACAAAAAGAAAAGCCCTGGAGGAGCACATGAACAGGTTATTAGCTGAAATTGAAAGGTGATGCGTCGTGAAGATGCCCATTGTTGTGATACGGAAATTTAAAAGCAAGGATAAGGTGGAGGAATTCTTGGAGCAATCCTCCAGAAGAACCCTCCATTCGGCCTGCTGCTGGTAGTGCTCTTCATCGCTGGAGACATACTGCTTGACTATCTCTTTCTGGGGAAAGAAGAGTTTTTAACAAGGAACTTGGCGCTCATAGCCTGGGCTGGTGGTCTTCCTCGGAATTTCGTGGTTGAGGAGAAAACGTGTCACGGGTTAAAATTTAGAAATAATAAAAAAGGCCTAAGGCGAGAGATATAGAAAAGAGGGCTTCAGCTCTCTACCTTCTCAATTCCTATCTTTGCTTCCACTTCTGGCCATTCAACTACATAGCCCTTTGGCTCTTCGAACTTGATTTCAACGGCTCTTGTCTCTCCCTTCATGTAATCAAGCATCTCTTTGAGGAGCTCCTTGTTCTCCTCGGTCGTCTCAATGTAAACCACTATCTTGTCGTTGACGTCCAAGTCGAGCTGCTTTCTCATCTCCTGTATTCTTCTGACGAACTCCCTTGCAAGTCCTTCCATCATGAGCTCTCTTGTAAGCGTTTTGTCAACAAAGACCTTGCCGTGGTCGAATTCTTCTCCGACGAGGAAGTCTGGAAGTTCTTCCTCCACCACTATGTGCCCCCTCTCGAGTGTGAACTCCTTGCCTTCTATCTCTACTTTGAGCTTTCCTTGCATAAGCTTCTCGTAGAGTTCCCTGTCGTTCTGCTCGTCAATCCACTTTGCGATTAACTTTGCATCTCCCTTGAAGTGCGGGCCGAGTTTGGCAAAGTTTGGCTTCACTCTTATTTCCCTCTCGACGCGGCCAACCTTTACTTCTTTTGCATTTAACTGGTCTCTGAGAATGCGGTTAAGCCTCTCAACGGCTTTCTTTGTCATTTCATCTTCGGTCTCTATGATTATCTGCCTAACTGGATAACGGAGTTTTATCTTTGCCTTCTGCCTTGCAGCGGAACCTGTCTCCACTATTTTTCTTACTATCTCCATCTCCTTTTCGAGGTCTTCATCCACCCATGCTTCGTCCTTCTTGGGCCAATCCTCGAGGTGGATGCTTTCTTTTCCGCTGAACGGCCTTATGAGGTTCTGGTATATCTCTTCGGTGATGTAGGGCGTAAATGGTGCCATTAACCTGAGCAGGACGTCGAATACTTTCCACAATGTCCAGTAGGCGGCAAGTTTGTCTGGATCGTCCTTCTCGACCCATAGCCTCTTTCTTATAAGTCTCACATACCATCTGCTTAGGTCTTCTACCACAAAGTACTCTATCGCCCTTGTTGCCCTCGTGAGATAGAAGGTCTCTATTCCATCGTTAACGGCATCTATGAGGGTATTTACCCTTGAAAGTATCCATTTATCCTCTTCTCTAAATGGAAGCTCCTTCGGGTCGAGCTTTGTTGGATCAAAGTTGTCCAAGCTCATATAGGTTGAAGCCAGTATGTAGACGTTCCACAGGATGTTGAGCATTCTCTTGACCTGTGCAAGGCCTTTCCAGCTGAACCTCAAGTTCTCCCAGGGAGTCGTTGCCCAGAGCATGTAGAACCTAAAAGGATCTCTTCCTTCTTTTTGGACGACTTCTTCTGGTCTTATTATGTTTCCAAGGCTCTTGCTCATCTTGTCGCCTTTCTCGTCGAGGACATAGCCGTGCATTGCCACTTTCTTGTATGGAACTGTGTCAAACGCAATAACGCTTGCAGCTTGTTGTGAATAGAACCACTTTGTAACTTGGTCTTCGCCCTCAACTATAAAGTCGGCAGGCCAGAGCCTCTCGAATAAGTCCTTCCTTCTTGGGTAGTCTAAGGAAGCCCAGCTCGCTATTCCGCTGTCGAACCACACATCAAGGACGTCTTTGACTCTCTTCATGTCTCCTCCGCACTTTGGACACTTCAGAACAACTGTATCAACCCAAGGCTTGTGGAGATCTACTTCATGGAAGTCTTTTTCTATTGGCTCTTTGCTCATCTCTTTGAGCTCGTCAAAAGAGCCTACCACATGTATGTTGCCGCACTCTTCACATACCCATATTGGTAGGGGTATTCCCCAGTACCTTTGTCTTGAAATACACCAGTCTCCGCTGTTCATGACTCCGTTGTCGTACCTTATCTTCACCCAATCCGGATACCATGTGACGTTTTTGTCATTTTCTTCTATTATTTTCTCCTTAACTTTGCTCACCTTGAGGAACCACTGATCTGTGGCCCTGAAGATCAATGGAGTCTTACAACGCCAGCAGTGTGGATATTTGTGCTCTATTGTGCCCGCTTTCACAAGAAGGCCTTTCTGCTTTAGATACTCAATTATCTCTGGATCAGCATCTTTAACGAACTTGCCCTTCCATTTGCCTTCTACATATCTTCCTTCGTCGTCAAGAGGAGAGTATATTGGCAGGCCGTACTGCTTTCCTACTTCAAAGTCTTCTTCACCGTGTCCCGGAGCTGTGTGAACTAATCCTGTACCTTCGCCAAGAGTTACGTGCTCTCCGAGTATTACACGGTGAGCCCACTCATAGTTCTCCCTAAACTCTTTTTGTCTCGGATATTCGTCCAAGAACGGATGGACGTACCTTAGACCTTCAAGCTCTTCTCCCTTAACTTCCTCTACTATCTCGCCTTCGGCACCAACCTCGTTGAGAACTTTCTCGACTAGTGCCTTAGCGATTATCCAGTACTCCTCCTTTCCATCAAAGGACACTCTCACTTTTGCGTACTCGTACTCGGGGTGGACAGCAACAGCCAGATTTGCAGGAAGAGTCCATGGAGTAGTTGTCCAAATGAGAAGGTACTCGTTTTCCTTACCTTCTATTAGGAACTTCACGTATATGCTCGGGTCTTCTCTTATTTTGTACTCTCCCCTAACTTCATGCTCGGCTAAAGCGGTCTCACATCTGGGACACCAGTGAAGGACTCTCTGATCCTTCTCCAAGAGTCCCTTTTCCCATGCTCTCTTTAAAGTAAACCAAGCTGATTCTATGTACTCATTTTTGATTGTCATGTATGGATTATCCCAGTCCATCCAAATTCCGAGCATTTTAAACTGCTCTGTCATGATTTTGAGGTTATTTAAGGCGAACTCTCTACACTTCTTTATGAAGTTCTCAACTCCAACTTTCTCTTCGATGTCCTTTTTGTACTTCAACCCTAAAGCCTGCTCGACTTTAACCTCTATTGGTAAACCGTGCATGTCAAAGCCCGGCTGTCTTCTAACGTTGTAGCCCTGCATGGTTCTGAATCTTATTATCATGTCCTTGATTATCTTGTTCCAAGCTGTTCCGAGGTGTATGGCACCGCTTACGTATGGGGGCCCGTCAAGGAAATAGTAGTCAGGCCCATTTTCCCGTGCTTTTTTCACCTTGTTGTAGATGTCGTTTTCCTTCCAGAACTTCTCTATTTTTTCTTCTAATGCCTGTGGGTTATACTCCCTCATCTCTGGCTCCTTTATCATTTCAAAAACCTCCTGAGATTTGTAGAATAGACTAGGTTAGCAGAATAGCCCAGGGAATCATGGGCAAAATGCAAAGCGAAGGATAAAACACTCCCCCCTCATGGGCATCGGGGTAAAATTGGGAATGTTCTTTATAAGGTTTTCTACCAAGCAGTTTTGGTGGTGGCATGAGAATCGCAGTTGGTTCAACAAACCCGACAAAAGTTAAAGCCGTTGAGAACGTGATGCGGAAGATTTACGGTGAAGTTGAAGTTTTTGGCGTTGAAGTTGAGAGTGGAGTCTCAGATCAGCCAGTTGGTATAGAAGAGATAGTGCAAGGAGCAATTAACAGGGCAAAAATGGCATTAGAGAAGACAAGTGCTGACTTCGGCGTGGGAATCGAGGCAGGAATATATCCATTCCCTCAAACTCTAACGGGCTACCTTGATATTCAAGTATGCGCAATAGCGAGCCCTGATGGAGTAATAACCATTGGTCACGGCCCGGGCTTTGAGTATCCGCCGATAGTCATTGAAAGAATCCTCAATGAGGGCGTTGAGGCAGGCATTGCAATGGGTGGACTTGTTAACGACCTTGAGCTAAAGAAGAAAATCGGTGCGATAGGTGTTTTGAGTAAAGGTCTTCTAACGAGAACCGAGTTGAACGAGATTGCAGTTTTGATGGCTATGATACCGAGATTAAACAAGGAGCTCTTCTTCGGGAGGAAATAACAAGGAAATGTGCCCTCCCCGACCGCCCCCCGCTCACCGTTCACGGGGGTGTGAGAGGGGAGGGCCAAATAGAGATTAAGCTTTTTGAATTTTAAGCTTTCTCTTCGACCTGCCTTTCTTCCTCAGGTTCACCCCTTCTCCTGCTCTCGTTCTTGATGACTTGGATAACGTAATCGATAAACTTTCTGACTTCTTCAAGATCATCCTCGGGAATGTCTTGGATTTTCTTGTTCTTCGTCTTGTATGTCAGCAGCTTAAGGAGTGCGAGCCTTCCCAAAGCTGTCTTGGTGCTTATCTCGCCTTCTTTCCAGTCGCGCCATATTGCGTTTGCTATCCCGTAGAACTCTGGAATGCTGTCAAGCCCCGGATCATCGACATCTATCACTTCTTTGCCGAGATATTTGTACCTCTTTTCCTTTTCCTCTTTTGTGAACTCTTTTGACTTTTCTTTAATGTATTGGTGCACCATATCTCATCACCTCTAAAATATCATCGTTACCAACGTTTATTATCCTTTTGTTTCTAAAACCCGGAACAACCTTTATAAATCCCAGTAAGATATAAATCTACACCTTAATACAGTGGTGAAAACAATGAACGAACTCTTGTATCTCTTGCTTTCCTTTGGGGTTATCATAGGATTCATAAGACTAAAGGTAAATATAGGGGTATCTATCTTCCTAGGTTCGCTTTTGCTCGGAGTTCTCTTTGGATTAAGGCCGGTTGAGTTGTTACGTTCCTTTTACGTCTCATCCACAGAATGGTCAACTATAAGGCTCATTCTGATTATAGCCCTTATAATGGCTTTGACAAGCATCCTTTCCCAGATAGGCTACCTCAAAATGATGGAACAGGCAACAAAAGAGCTGTTCCCAAATGAAAAATATTCTTTAGCTGCGCTTCCAGCATTAATAGGCTTAATGCCAATGCCCGCCGGCGCCTTAGTTTCAGCTCCCATGATAGAGACTGTAGCTGATAAGTTTAACCTTCCTCCCGAGAAGAAGACCATAACTAACTACTGGTTCAGGCATATGTGGGAGCACTCTTGGCCGATGTATCAGGCAATAATAATTGCTTCGGCCATTCTAAGCATATCAGTAAAAGAATTCAGCAGCAAGATGTTCCCCCTAACGGTGCTCATGGCAATTGTTGGCTACCTTTTCTTCCTTAAGCCGATAAAATCTCAAGACAATGAAAGGGGAAATATAAAAGATGGCCTAAAGCTGTTTCTTAAAAGCACGTATCCGATAATTGTAATCATACTCATATCCATTGTTCTCGGATATGATATGGTTTACGGGGCATTCGTTGGCTTTTTATCTGCATTAATACCTCACTTCAAGAAAATAGACAAAAAAGAGGTCTTGAAATATGCCCTACAGCCCAAGATAATATTTCTTCTGATCTCAGTTATGTACTTCAAAAAGCTTCTTGAGGTTACGGGGGCTGTTGAAGCTCTCCCAGCAACTATCTTAGAGCTGAATCTCCCTATAGTACTCGTAATAACTCTAACGCCATTTTTAGTCGGATTGATAACGGGCATAAGCTTTGCTTACGTAGGAATGACGTTTCCCCTATTGGCACCGTTTTTTACGGGCTTTGATAAAATTGCACTTGCCTACTTAAGCGGATATATGGGAATGCTTTTCAGCCCAGTTCATCTATGTTTGGTTTTTTCCGCGGAATATTACAAAGCAGACCTTGGAAAAGTTTACAAAACAATGCTAATTCCCGGATTCGTATTCTTCATTTTAGGAGTCCTTTATGTATCTTTTCTTTAGACACACTACGAAGAAAAGAAGCAAAGTTGTTATATAGAGAAAGAGTTAACATATTAAATGTGAAGCTCATGCACCATACGGTGCTTCTCCTAGGCCAGGTGCTCAGTCTTTCAGCAAAGATAGTGGGGGCTTTAGTCCTCGCTCACGTTTACTTGAAGCATAACAGAAAGCCCGCCCTTTATTGGTCTTTTTCCTGGGCTGCCGCCGCTTCTTCAATATTTGCCGACATAAGTAAGAGCGTATATTTACTCTCGCTGTCAGAAGCCTTCTGGGCGATGTTCCTCTTCTATGGTACGCTCGTCCTTCTGGAGGAGAATGGAATTGCAATTGGAAAACTGCAAGTGCTGTCAGTAGTTCCTATTGTAATAAGCTTGTATGGAACTCTAATAGGTATCTTAGGATATTCTTCTGACTGGTTTACACTTCTCGGTCTGCCCTACGCTGTTTCAGCCCTTTTCATTATTGCCTCTGGATTTATGGTATTATCCCTCAGGGAGTTTTACAACAACAGGGCTCTTTATCTAGGGAGCATTCTCATAATTTCCGGGCTTCATGAGCTCGACTTTCCAGTTTTAAGGCTTGTAGAATGGTTTTCTCCAATAGGGTTTACCCTCGGCTCAGTATTCAGCGTCCTCTCTGTTTACTTTATGATAAAATTTGTCTTTGCGGAAGAGTTCATAAGGGTCGAAAAGCCCCCCATAAAAATAGACCTCAAGCCAGGAGTTATGATAGTCAAACCACAAGAGTACGTTAAAATAAAAGAGAAGCTCAAAAAAGTGCCGGTGCTGGCGTTTATTAGAGATCTACACGTTCCTAAGGCTTGGAATGCGTTCTTCATAACAACCACGGAAAAAAGAAAATCCATATTCCCAACAGATCTTGCAAAAATTCTTGATATAGCAATCAGATACCTGCATGAGGCTAATGAAAAGGGGTTTGAAGGAATAATTGTTATAGACTGTCCTGAATATTTAAAAATGTACAATAATTTTGAGACCCTCGTAAAATTCCTTGCCTCCCTAAAAGATTTCACGGTTTTATATAACGGAGTTCTAATTCTGGTAATTGAGGAGGAGGCATGGGGAAAAAGGGAGCTTGAAATGCTAAAAAGGGTTCTCAGCTGATTCCAAAAATTTATATATGTAATCTTGACTCAATGTCAAATGGTGAAAAGATGAGAATAGATAATATAATTGCCAAGCTGGCATCAGTAGGTGCTGATTTAAGCACAAGAAATGCAATAAAAATGGCACTCTCTCTAATAAGCGAGGACGAGGAGCTCACTGATCAAATCTATGTGGAAATAAAGAATAAAGCGTACAAAGAAGACTTTGCAAAAGTTCCGGTCGAAAAGCGGGCCGTGTTCATCCCTCAGTGTCTAAGGAATGTAAAAGAATGCCCGGCCGAGTTTGGAGAATATGGATGGAAGTGTACAAAATGCGGAAAATGCGCAATAGGCGAGATAATCGAATATGGAGAGAAACTCGGCTATAAGCAGTTCTATATAGTCCCAGGGGGAAGTTTAGTAAAGAAGATACTGAAGGAGAAAGTCCCCAAGGGTGAAATAAAAGCCGCACTGGGGATAGCGTGCTGGCCCGAGCTTGCCGAAGCCGGTGAAAAGCTCTCCATACTGAAAATTCCTCTTCAAGCCGTGCCATTATTGAGGGCCGGGTGCATAAACACCATCGTTGACATAGAAAGGGTTAAGGCAGCTCTGGGAATCGGTCTTAAACAAGAAAACAAAAGTCCAGTATTTTCAACCGACGTAAATCCACAACCAACTCCCTAGCGGTTTTCATTTCTTATCTCATTCCAGATCGCAATCAATATCAACAATGCCCCAAGATAGCCTTTCAAGGTTAAAACTTCCCCAATAGTCAAAAGCGCTGAGATATGCCCAAAAATCGGTTCGGCAGAATAGATAAGTGCTGCTTTGTGGGCTTTTGTTTCTCTCTGATACTTTATTTGGAGTGTAAACGCAACCACTGTCGCGAAAACTCCGGTGTAGAGGATACCAACCCAAGGTGCCACTTCCCTTGGCAGTACAAATCCCTCAAAAATCAGAGCATAAACCGTCGAGAATACAAAATTCCAAAAGATCTGCCAAAAGGCAAGGCTAATATAATCTTTTTCTCCAAACTTCTGAACGAGGACTATTTGAAATGCAAACGAAACTGCACACAGGACTGTCAAAAAATCTCCGTAGTTAAAGCTCAAGCTGGTCCCCGAAATCAAGTAGAGACCAATAAGAGCTACCGCAAGCGATATGACATCTTTGAACTTAAGCCTGTCCTGAAGAATAAAGTATGCTATAAAGGGTGTAAAGACGACGTAGAGCGAAGTAATAAATGCGGAGTTTGAGGCAGTGGTGTATTTAAGCCCTACTATCTGGAATCCATGACCGAAAAAAAGAGTTGCTCCCAAAATAAGCCCTTCAAAGAGTGTTTCCTTTGCTAAGGCTCTCTTCCTGAAAACAAGGAGCATAAGAAGAGAAGCTACTCCGAAACGGTATACCAAGAATAAAATCGGAGGAATATAGTCAAGGCTAACCTTCATTGCCGGAAATGTAAATCCCCAAATGGCAGTGATTCCAAGGAGTATTATTTCAGCGCGGTTCACATTCATAATAGAGTTCGTACCTTTATAAGTTTTTAACCAGATTGCTCAAGTTTTTGCTTTGAGCAGTGCATTATTCATAATTGTTATATAGAGAGCAGTGCAATACTAATTTTAGGTGATAGCATGGGTGAGGAAAATAAGGAAGAGAGGATATGGATTCTGGTAACTCCTGAGAGGTGTAGCGGTTGCAGGTTGTGCGAAGTCACTTGTTCTCTGGAGCACGAGGGAATAATATGGCCAGAAGCTTCGAGAATAAGAGTTTTTGAAATGCTCCCCGGCATTAACATCCCACACACCTGTGTCCAATGTCCCGACTACCCGTGCGTTGAGGCATGTAAATTCGGTGCTCTAAGCGTTGATGAAAAAACCGGCGCGGTGCTTGTGAACGAAGAAAAATGTACCGAGTGCGGGGCATGTGTTCTTGCCTGTCCCGGCAACGTCCCGAGGATTCCAGCCGGCAAGGGTAGTGTAGTCATATGCGACCTCTGTGGAGGAGAGCCAAAGTGTGTCGAGGTCTGCCACGAAGCGGGGCACGATGCGTTAAAACTCGTCAGGGGAGACTACAGACCCATTTTCAGGACGTTCGCCAAAGACCCCCTGGAGAAGAGCTCCGACGTGGCAAAAAAGGTCTTTGGGGAGGAGTTCCTGGGGTGATAGCATGTACGGGTATGCTGGAAAGCTCCTTGATGTTGACCTGACCAGGGAGAAAGTCAGGGAAGTCGAGCTGGACGAGGAAATCTTGAGGAAGTTCTACGGTGGGAGAGGGCTCGGCACCTATATACTCTGGAAGGAGCTGGGGGAGAAGTGGGAAAAGGTTGACCCCCTCGGCGAGGAGAACCTTCTCCTTATCCTCACCGGCCCGCTGACAGGCTACTACCCCGGCATGAAGACCGCTGTAGTGTCAAAGTCTCCAGAGAGCAACGGTGTCGTTGGGAGCGTTTTAAGCAGTGAAGTTGGCCTAGAACTTAAAGCGAGCGGCTACGACGGGATAATCATCAGGGGAAAGGCCAAGAGCCCCGTCTATCTGTTTGTCCACAACGACACCGTTGAGATAAGGGACGCGGGCAAATACTGGGGTATGGGTGGAGTTGAGCTCCACAAGACCCTCCTGAAGGAAGTCCACGAGGAGATAAGGAAGAAGGAGAAGCTGAAGGGCGTTCCCAAGGAGCCCGCGATGATGTACATCGGCAGGGCCGGCGAAAACCAGGTTCGCTACGCCGCGATAATGACAAAGCTCATGCACGCGGCTGGTTACGGAGGCTACGGGGCGGTCATGGGCAGCAAGAACCTAAAGGCTATCCTCGTGAAGGGAAGCAAGTCCCTGCCGGAGGTTCACGACAGGGAGAAAATGAAGTCCCTGCTGGGGGAGTTCTGGAAAGAGCTGTTCTCCATGACGACCTTCAGGGAGTGGGGCACCGGGGCCGGTGGCTACAGTGTTGGCCACGACAGGTCGAGCGAGCCCATAAGGAACTGGCAGGAGGAGTACCACGACGACGAGAAGATCAGCGTTGTCAACTTTGAAAACAAGGCCTGGATAAAGAAGTACTGGGCCGACTACGGCTGTCCTGTAAACTGTATGAAGATTTCATACCTCCGCTATGGCCCGTACAAGGGCTCGATAACAGACGCGCCCGACTACGAGCTCATGGCCTACATGGGCACCAACCTCGGCATATTTGAGCCAGAGAAGATCGTCTACCTCTCCTACCTGGTTGACGAGCTCGGCCTGGACGGCATAAACGCGGGCAACGTCCTTGGCTTTGCCGCGGAACTCTACCAGCGCGGAATCCTTACGGAGGAAGACATAGGCTTCAAGCTCGAATGGGGCGACGAGAAGGCCTTTGCAAAGCTCCTGCACCTCATAGCTGAGAGGAAGGGAATAGGTGAGATACTCGCCGAAGGAACTTACAGGGCTGCGCTGAAGATTTCAGAGATGAAGGGAGTAGATGCTACCAGGTATGCAGTCCACGTAAAGGGCATCGGCGTCGGCGCCCACGGCGTAAGGAGCGAGCTCGACTACACGAGGGACATCAGCTACGCCGTCTCTGTCCAGGGAGGAGACCACACCTCGACAGCCGCCCTTCCGGCGAAGAGCTACGAAGGGGAGATAGTGAACGCGTTCTACGACTCCGCAGTAGTCTGTATGTTCGTTACAAAACCCGGCTTCGAGAAAATCCTTGAGTTCGGAAACGCACTAACAGGCTTTGACCTCACGCCGGAGAAGTGGTTCAACGAGACCGGCCTGAGGATAATTCACCTCCAGAGGATCCTGCTCCTCCTCGGGGGGCCGGACGTCTACTGGGACCCGAGGAAGGACGACGACAACCCGCCGAGGTTCTACGAGCCCCTCCCGAGCGGGCCGGCGAAAGGAAAGGCCCCAAGCATGGAGGACATAAAGGTCAAGGTAAAGCAGTACTACGAGGAGATTGGCTACGACGAAAACGGCATTCCGAAGGAGGAGGTACTGGAGGAGCTCGGGCTTGGAGAGGCGAAGAGGGAAGTCCGGAGAATCAAAAAGCGCCTAAGTCTTTAACCTTTTCTTTTAAACCTCTGGTTTTGGTGGACTTTTTAAGGCTTTACTGCCAAAAATATAACGGTGATGTTATGGTCGAGTACAAAGACATGGTTATAAAAGTTACGGGGGAGAGGCTCTCCCCGACCAAGATGAAGGTTAAAGCCGGAGATTTTGAGATAGTGATGGACAAGCTCGGCGGAGAGGCTCCGAGCCCAATAGACTACGTTCTTGCCGCCCTCGCCGGCTGTATAAACATAGTCGCGACCCTTGTTGCCAAGGACATGGGGATAAACATCGAAGACCTGAGCGTTGAGGTCGAGGGCGTCTTCAACCCGGGAAAGCTCTACGGCAAGGGAGACCAGAGGGCTGGATACAAGGAGATAAGGGCCAAGGTTAAGGTGAAGACCGACGCGGACGAGGAGACCCTCAAGAAGTGGCTTGAACAGGTTGAGGAGCGCTGTCCGGTTAGCGATAATTTGACCAACCCAACTCCAGTAAAGGTTGAATTTGAAAAGTGCTGAAAGTTTTTAAACATTTATTTTTACCCTTTTCTGGTGGGAATAATGTGGCGCGAAAAGCTTAAGCAGGGCTTTCTTGAAAACGAGGAGCTCTTGATTGAGCTTAGCATAGGAGGAGAATGTGAAGAATGGTTCCCGAGCCTAGCTTTATATGATAAGGAGAAAGACGTGTGGTACTATTTTGATACCGACATTCCTCCCGGAGCAACAGAAGAGGAAGCATTAGAGAATGCACTCGAGTTCTTTGAAAAGCTGATTATAGGCTTAGAAAAACCCAAAATAAAGGTCTCACCATCAAAAGAAGCTCCCGAGGAAATATACATAAAGCTAAGGAGATTTCTGGAGGAACTCAAGAATGAAGATAAAGGTTAAGCTCTACGGGGAGCTCGCCCTAAAACACGGTGCAGAGGTCGAAATAGAGATTGAAGGAGAAGCAACCGTTAGAGATGTCCTTAAAATCTTGAGAATAAGCAAGTCGGAGCACCATTTAATTTTGAATGAAAGGAAAGTCTCGAAAGATCATCCAATAAGGGATGGCGATACCTTAAAGGTACTCCCGGTAGTTTATGGAGGGCTATTCTCCCAAGCCCACGTCTTCTCCAAATGTGAGCGTTAGGTAAAGCTCTACAACACCTTTTTCTATATTCTCCAGAATTTTCTCTTCAAGTCTTTCTACTTCCTCCGGAGAAAGGCGTCTCCCTTTCTCCAAGACTTTTATTTCCCAGTTCAACCTGTCAAATACAATCGTTCTCTCCTCAATTACAAGGGGAACGTACCTTATTCTAATCCCATAAAGCTCTTCTGCATAACCCGCTTTACGGTCTATCTCCTCCAGATATGGTTTCAGCTTCTCCATAAAACCACCGCAACTCTTAATACTTACCTCAACTTTAAACCTTTAGGGTGATTAGATGTACCAGAAGTTTGGATACCATTTTCATGCTTATCAGCCGGGAGATATCATCTATATTCACGATGGCTCTGGATGGGACCCTATAAAATATTCGGAACGACTAAGCCCAGTGTCGCTGAAAATAAGAGACATAGAAGTAAAATCCAGAAACTGGACAAGAACCATTATTAAGGCATATGAATACACCAGTGATGCTTTAGGGTCTCTTAAGCCTCGGAGCGTGAGTGTCGATTTCGAGCCGTTCACACTTTACATGATTCTCAGGTACAAGCCAAGGATATATGGAGAAATAGTTGACCTGCTCATGAATAAAGTCGAGCCCGTTCCTACAACGCCTTTCCATCCGATAATGCCCCACCTCAGCACTTTCGAGCAGGAAATCCTTGCGAGAATTTCCTTTGATTTTTATGAACCTTTCATCAAAGATAGGGATGTTGTTGGCTACTGGCTTCCAGAAAACGTCATAACACGGGAAACCGCCAAAATTGTTGCTGAGTCGACTCAAAAGGAAATACTATTTCTCTTGGACGAGAGGCAGTTCGTTGGTCTTCACTTTCCCCAAGCGAAGTTCTCCTGCAACACCTACAAATGCGACGGCAAAATAGTCTATGTCTTCGGAAGGGATCACCAGCTGAGCGATGCTTTTGCATTCAACACCCTTGACGTTGATGGCCTTGTGAGGGCAGTTGTAGAGGGAAGAGTAGACGTCTTCAAGGAGAACTCTGAGATTCCATACTTGGTTTACCTAGCTAGCGACCTGGAGGCTTTATTGAGCAACCCGCAGCAGCTGGATAAGTTCCTAAGCTGGGTCTCAAAGCTTGAAGAGAGGGGAGTTGAAGTAATAAACGCGGTGGACTTCATTAGAAAGAAGAAAACTGGAGAGTTCAAAAAGCTGGAAGGGGAATGCAGTGAACACTTTAGGATAAACATCAAAGATTACTCAAGCTGGAGCGACTATTACGACTTAAGCATTGACGGAAGGACGAGCGACATAAGATGGCTCGGCATGAGAAGAGAGGACGGTAAGGTAGTCAACCGCATCTACAAGGGCAAGAAAGTTTCACAGCTCTGGAAATACGCTTTTACAAAGCTGTTCAGAGAGCTCAACAGGAGTATACGCTTTGGTGTAATTGATCTAATCCATAAATATCTTCCAGAGGCAAGTATCGAGAATATAAAGGAATTTCTAGTAAGATATGCGAGGATATTTTTCAGGGAGCACTACGAATACTTTGAAATGGACACTACAGTCGAGTACGTAATGGAGCCTCTAAAAGACCTCGACCCAACGTTAGCCCTAAAGCTGGGGAGGATATACTACATGATGCTTCTAGCAAACCACTCAGATCCAAGATTCTGGGAAAACATAGACACAAGGGTAACCTTTGGAAACGTCTCTGCAATCAGCAAGGCCCTAATAGAACTCATGAAAGTTTACATCGAAGAGAACATGCACGAAAGAGCCAATTACCTCTTCCTCGAATACATGAAGCTCCTTGCATTCCCTCAGCTCTACTATGATTATGAGCTTTTCAAGATGCCGGGGCTTGAGGGATGGGAGACAACAGAAAAAGCATGGTTTGAGAGCCTGAAGAGTGAGGTTCCAAACTGCGATTACAACGTAGTAACAAGGGCAGCCCTTTACGTTGGAAAAGAGGATCTCCCAGAGGACATAAGAAATGCCTTGGAGGTGCTCTACGACTTCAAAAAAGCGGTTGCAGATACCGGGCATATCTCGGGAGAACTGCACGGAAACTGGGAAAACAAGGAATGGTGCGAACACAGGGCTAAGGTTTAGCCTTTTATATTCCATTTTTCTTTGCTGAGGAACAGGTAAGCTTCTTCTTCAAGTTCTGGAGGAACGAAATTTAACAAAATCTCTGCTTCCTTTATGGGCTCCCTCAGGTTTTTGCCCAGGGCAACTTGATTCTTGGCGAGAAGTTCTTCAATAACGTCCACTATACTTTCCTTGACAGCTTTTTCGGAGTACAGCCTCTTCCCTCTAATCCATACCTTTTGATTCTTTGCGTAGAAATCAAGTGCCCTCTCACTCAAGAATTCCGGACCGGGCTTTAGGAGCACCTTCGTTCTCTCCACTCTGTCAACCTCAAGCATAATGAAGGCTCTCTCAACATAACCCCAGTTTAAATCAAAAACCTCAAAGCCCTCCCTTTTCAGGCTTTTTTCAAATCCCTTCGCACTTCTCTCAAGCTGGGGGAGGAGTATGTCATCTATAAGCTCAGGCTTTGGAAAGATAAGGGTAACCAGATGTGTGCCTTTTTTCTTGAGTATCTCCTTATAATCGCCAGTCTCTTTTTTAGGTGGAAAGAAAAACTCAAGTCGGGGCTTTTCTCGGAATTCCCTTGCTTTGAAATAAAACACCCCGAACTTCTCCCAGCTTAGTGCAGATGCAACGTTTCTTCTTGGATCAACTGGGTCTATGACTATTAGGGGGCTCTCTTTTTCTCTCTCCACGGTTTTATAGGCTATTTCGGGCTCTTTCCTCAGCCATCCCTCAAGGTCTATTATCTTGCTCTTTCCCAAGAACTCAACGTTCTCAAGCAAGTTCATAAAGGAGCCGTATTTTATTATCAAGAGCTCTGTTAAGTAACCGGAAAAGCCCCTCACATAGACCTCACTGCCGTATGCCTTTATCCCCTTCAAGAATCTTTTGAGAAGCCTTACCTCGTCGTTTCTCCCATTTATGTTTTTTATAACCCACTCGGTGTGGAGGAGGGATCTGTCCACTGCAGTCTTGACATCTTTCCAGCTTTTTACGTTATAGCACGGCACGATATCAACTTCAAAGCCTTTGTAAGTGGATCTCACGTACGGGTGCTCAGCATAAGCCACCTCATAGTGCCCAAGCCTCTCGCCAATGCTCTTTCCGAGTTCTAAACCGGTTTTTCTTAGCTCTTCGAGAGAGGTTTCAAGAGGAAATGCTAAAAAGAGGTCAACATCGTGGTCTCCCGCTAAATAGGTATCCTTCGCTATTGAACCCACGAGGCGCGGAGTTGCACTTACGCCTTTTTTCTCTATCTCCTCCTCCGCTATTCCAACTATTTCTTTTGTTACGGCATTAACTATTGCCCTTTCCTTTTCAGAGGGCTTTATTTTTTCCAAGACTTCCTTTAACAGCTCCATCAATGCTTCACCTAATCCGCAAGCTCAAATCTGGCAAGGGTTTCGTAGATGGGCCCTTTTGGCGTCAAGGTGCTCTTCTTAAGCTCTATTGCGCTTACCTCAAACTCACCAAACTCCTCGTTAGAAAGCTCCTTCAGAGCCATCATAAGCTCAACCTTATCCTTCACAAACTTTACCCTTCCAAGTGTGATGTGGGAAACAAAGTCTTTTTCTCGCTTAAAACCGAGTTTGAAAAGTGCGTTGTCTATTTCCTTTGCCATCTTCCTTATTTCCTCATCGTTCTCTATTCCAGCCCAGATTACCCTGACATAGTTATAATCCGGGAACACTCCTATTCCCCTAACTTTCACACTGCGCTTCTTGTGCTTTTTAGCTATTGATTCAAGAATTCGTTTGATCTCTTCCGCCTGCTCCTCCGTTATCTCTCCCAGAAATTTCAGAGTAAGGTGGAGGTTTTCTGGCTCGACGAATTTGATTTTTGCTGATTTAGTTTTCTCTATTTTCTCTTGAGCTTCTAAGAGCTTTTGTCTGACGTTATCATTAATATCGATAGCTATAAACGCCCTCATTCTCTAACCACCACTGGGAATTCTTCCCATGGGAAGACTATCCATTTGTCAGTTCTGAAGACGTAAAAGTCCGGGACGACAGAAGTCCATGGCTTCATTGCAAGGCAAGCAACTTTGATCTCCTTTGCGCCTTTTTTCTTTACTTCATCAATAACAACCTGGAGAGTCCTTCCCGTATCGCTGACATCGTCTACTATAACGACTTTCTTCCCCTTTAGGTCTCCGTGGAGCGGGATTGTTATCACTGGCTTTTCTCCTCTCTCGCCAATGTCTTTGTAAAACTTCACGTCAATTACCTTGAATTCAACATCCCCCAAAATGTGGCTGAGCCTTACTCCTGGAATGAGCCCTCCTCTTGATATCCCAACGATGACGTCTGGTTTGTATTCCCTTAAACTGTCAGCCAGTGAGAAGATCGCCCTGTCAACCTGCCACCATGTTAGATAAACCTTGTCCATTCTCTCACCCTCTTTTTCAATTCTTTTGAAGTCTTATTGGAACTTGGGTTTTTAAACTCTAACCTTCTACTCTACCATGTACAACTTTCAATTCTTCTAAAGTCTTATTGGAACTTGCCCGAATGGAAGCCATGGCAAACGGCTTTAATTACTTTCAATTCTTCTAAAGTCTTATTGGAACTTGAAGAAAGAAGGAGGGAAACAATTGCAAAGTATGCACTCTTTCAATTCTTCTAAAGTCTTATTGGAACACGCGGTCGTGGTCGTAGCTGTATCCGACGGTATATATCTTTCAATTCTTCTAAAGTCTTATTGGAACAAATTCAATTGTGATGGGCTTGCTTTTGTTGTCCATGCTTTCAATTCTTCTAAAGTCTTATTGGAACTTGGGACAATTTTGCAAGCATTTCATCCGTTATTGTGCCTTTTTCTTTCAATTCTTCTAAAGTCTTATTGGAACAATGCCAAACCTTGCGTTATTAGTTTTTTCATCGGTTCTTTCAATTCTTCTAAAGTCTTATTGGAACGAGCCTGAATCTGAACTGAAACATATGGCATTCCTCTCTTTCAATTCTTCTAAAGTCTTATTGGAACGTGGTGGCCAGTGAACTTTAAGTCAGTAAAATTATACGCTTTCAATTCTTCTAAAGTCTTATTGGAACGCGTTTATAGCAAAAGACCTTCTGCAAAAAGAAGACGCTTTCAATTCTTCTAAAGTCTTATTGGAACGGTGGCCTTACAGACAAAAGATCGACATAACAAGCACGCCTTTCAATTCTTCTAAAGTCTTATTGGAACACAGCATGGACGGATGGCACTTGGTGGAAAAATTCAGCTTTCAATTCTTCTAAAGTCTTATTGGAACCAGGAGCCAGCGGTGGAGTTTGGGGCGGAAGAAGAGGCCTTTCAATTCTTCTAAAGTCTTATTGGAACTTATTACTGCTTTTGCTTTGTAAAATGCATCTGTAACTTTCAATTCTTCTAAAGTCTTATTGGAACTGATTAAAAAGGAGGCTTAGAGATGTATGCATATGGAATAAAAAACTTTCAATTCTTCTAAAGTCTTATTGGAACACATATAAATCGTCGTCTCTCCATTCGCTGAAATTGAGCTTTCAATTCTTCTAAAGTCTTATTGGAACACGCCAGAATTAGAGAAGCGCCTTCTCCCCATTATGTTCTTTCAATTCTTCTAAAGTCTTATTGGAACCCATTCTTTTCTCAGCCTCTTCTTGGGCAATCTTTTCAGCTTTCAATTCTTCTAAAGTCTTATTGGAACTAAATGGTTTTAACACGGTTAAATCGGCTATAACAAGCTTTCAATTCTTCTAAAGTCTTATTGGAACGTTGATAAGGCACTCCCATATGTAACGAAAAGAGGCACTTTCAATTCTTCTAAAGTCTTATTGGAACCAGTTTCTGCAGTATCCGTTCCAGAACCTTCTAATTGCTTTCAATTCTTCTAAAGTCTTATTGGAACAGTGGGATTCTTAGGCCTTATTAAAGATGCTTTCGTACTTTCAATTCTTCTAAAGTCTTATTGGAACAAGAGGAAGTAGAACCATTTTCTAAGCGTGGCGACATTCTTTCAATTCTTCTAAAGTCTTATTGGAACTCGGCAACGAGGAAGTTTAAACTTCCGCTTATAAAAGCTTTCAATTCTTCTAAAGTCTTATTGGAACACGACGGAGAGGGAAAAGTACCCATCGCCATCGCCGCTTTCAATTCTTCTAAAGTCTTATTGGAACAAGCTTTTTCCACGTATTTCTTAAGAAGTCGTAGCTAATCTTTCAATTCTTCTAAAGTCTTATTGGAACGATGAGAATGGGGAACGTGCACATAATTAGACCACTGCTTTCAATTCTTCTAAAGTCTTATTGGAACAATTCAAAGGATATTGCGACTCTTTGTCAGATAGTAACTTTCAATTCTTCTAAAGTCTTATTGGAACAGGGGGGCGATTTTCTCCTAAATCGGCTGTAAAGTAATTAGAGAGTTTGAATCTTATAAACTTTTTCTCGAAGGGTGAATAAATCAGCTCTCACAAGCCTCGAATCCAAGCTCTAAGAAGAGACTTTGGAATGTTTACTAACTTGAAACCCTCCCGTTCTACTCGTGTACAACTTTGCTCATGAGGCTTCCAGAGCGAAAGCAAAAGCCCAAATCAAAAATAAAACCATAAAAACGAGTTAAAAACAAGAAGATTCAATTTTCACGAGGAAGAATTATGAAAGATGCCACAAGCTTGCCTCGTTCAAAACTCCGAAAAAATTTCGTCACAAAACTCCCAAAATCTTATAACCCCTCGTTTGATAATAACTTCTGGTTACTAAAGACTTCCAAATCCCTCTCAAGCATTTAAATCCAAAAATAACTTCCCAAAAATAACCAAAATCAAAAAACAAAAACCTAAACGTGATAGCACTCCAAAAAACATAAAAGAGAGTATGTTTTAAATAACCACTGGTGGTATTATGTACGTGATTATCGTTTACGATGTTGCCGTTGAGAGAGTAAACAAAGTCAAAAAGTTTCTAAGACAATACCTCCACTGGGTTCAGAACAGCGTTTTTGAGGGTGAAATAACGTTAGCTGAGTTTGAGCGCATAAAAGCAGGTCTTACGGATATCATCAATGAGGATGAAGATTCTATTCTCATTTACAAGCTCCGCTCAATGCCAAAAAGGGAAAGCCTGGGAGTGGAAAAGAACCCGATTGAGGATATTATCTAAAACCACGCCACAAATTTTCAATTCTTTTGAAGTCTTATTGTAGCTCAATCATTCCAAATCCGTGTGTATTCCTAACCCCAACGCCCAATTGGTACCCAACATTTAGGAGATCCTCATCTCCATAGAGCTTCAATCCAAGATGCCATGCTATTGCCCATATTGGTTTTCCTGTTTTCTTGTCTCTATCTGCTATTAACCTTTTCTCTTTTAGTCTTGGTTTGTCTAGGATTTCAATATCGAAGCTTCCTTCATATGTTTCTCCATGTAGCATTAGATACTTAGAGCGCAGATTTTCGAAGAGCAAGTGTTTCCACACGAGTGGCTCGTTCTTGTAAGGACTGTTTTTGCTCTGAAAGGGGGAAACATCCCACTGATGTTTTCCGTTCGGAGGATTGTTGTCTATAATACTTATCGGCGAGAGTGTCTTAAGAGGCTTTCCTGAGAGAGAATTCGGTTCTTTTAGGAGCTTAATTTCTTCGACACAAAAGGACACGCCAAACAACTTCACTTCCTCAAGCTGACTTATTCCCTCAGCAAAAGCATTTGCTATTGCTAATTCGGCAGTAGAGAAGTATAGCTTGAACTTTTTGGAATTCACGAGGATTCCTCTGTTCGTTACGGTCCAGTCTCTGCCCCTCTTTCCAACAGCCCTTGGCTCAGAAAGAACGAACTTAATATCCTTTTTGACATTGTGCACCCTCCATGCGATGTGTAAATCTGACGTCTCTATCGCCTTAAGTGCAAAGCCGTAGAGCGATCGAGGGTAATTGAAGGGAAGAATGAAGGATCTATCACAGGCAAGAATCAGCTTAAACCTCAGTGCAATCACCTCCATAGAGCTTAAGGTAGAACAGTCCTCCTTCTGTTATTTCATATCTGACAACCTGAGTAATCGCTCTCACCGGATGAACAAGGTTGTAGCTCATCATTCTTTGAAGTTCCCTGCTCACAGTTGCAGGAGACATACCTATCTCTTCGGCAGTCTTTCTGACGCTCTTACCTTTGTAGAGGGCGCAGAGAATTCTGACCCACCTGATGTCAGCAGGTGCTAAAATCGGTGTTAAGTCAAAAGAAATAAAGCCAGCCAGATTTTCGAAGTCACTCTCCACCCTTACTGAAACATCTTGAAGAGAGGAAAGTGCTGCTAGCGTTGTAACTGTTAGAGCTCTCATGCCTCCAGAAAGAACGGCAAGAATCTCTCTGTCGGGTGTAATGTGCCTCAACACTTCTTCCCTTATCGTTAGCACCATATCCTCACCACTTCCTAAGGGAACCTCAACGATGGTGATACTGTCTTCTGAAGTGAGGCTTTTTAGAAGCCCTCGGAGGTTTTTAAGGGCAGTTATTGTTCTTTCTTCTTTTTCATAACCCTCGGGCAATACCGCGAGCAGCTTGTCTTCCTTTTTTAGCTTGTTTCTTATCAGAGCCCTTACTATGAATTTCTCATCAAAGCCGAGTGGAAAGACCACGAGCATTAAACCACCCCATAAAGCTTAGATGACTCTAAAATTTCCTTTCCGAGATAAGTTCCTTTTCCTAAACGGTTTTTTGAAGCCGAAAAGTTATCTGCTACGACTACAGGAAGTAGAATTGCGTAGACAGATCTCAATTTATTCCTAAACGTCTCGGTGAGCTCTTCAGTGCTTGTGGCAGAGATTGTTTCTGGAACTTCTAAGCCGGTTAGTTTTTTGAATAATTTTCTACATTCTGGACATAGCTTTAGGCGTTTTTTCTGAGGAATGCCGTCTCGTATCCAATCATGGTGGTGGAGAAGTATCGCTGTAGATGCCACAATTCCTGCTTTGCCCCAATCTTTCAGTATCTCTCTAGCTATGAGGGCAGAGTAGTACTCGTGATACTTGAATCCTTGCTTCCTTTTTTGAAACTCTCCCAGTCCCTTTCCAACGTCGTGGAAAATGTAAGCTAAGCGAAGCAACTCATCAGCCTTTTCCTTCTGAAGACCAAGAAGTTTTCCAAGGAATGCTCCATAGTTCCTCGCTATATACCTCTTTTCAATGAGTTCAAGCCCCGTCATTATGTGCTCCTCCATGGTCTCAATGCACTCACCTGTTTCTTTGTCAAAAAACGCACAGCACGTCATGCCAGCCCACACTCCCAGTCATATTCCCTCTTGAGAACAACTTTAACAGGCTTCCCAAGAGCAACGTACTTGGCGAGTTCGTAGGTGTCGTTTTTGTTCGCAGGAATCCAAGGAACATTCTCTCTCAAAACCTTAACCTCTCCGTTCTTCCACAGCTTCCACAGAAATTCTGGGCTTACAAGGACAACATCATTCCCAACCTCAACAGGAATCAGGAAGTCTCTTAGCAGAGGCTCACCTCTCCTTATCCGCACCTCAATCCATTTTAGTACATGAATGGAGCGCTCTGCCGGGTTGGTAAGCTTGGAAACTAAGGTTCCAATAAATGCTCTGTTTACTTTAAGAACCTCAACTTTTTTCCTGCCGTGAACGGCATCGACTATCTCCTGATACGTCCATGGCAGGCGGGGATGGAAGTTTTCTGCTTTGTCGAGGAGTGATATTGTTTTCTGAACTTTCTCTACATCATACGGTCCATCAGCATCTCTGATTACCACAATTTTTCCCTTGCCCTCTTCATATCTTGCAACCCTACCGAAGCGCTGGAGGAGTGAATTCATTGGAGCTGCGTCAGTTATCATAACGTCAGCTGAGACATCCACACCAGCCTCTACAACTTGCGTCGCTATTATCAAAAACTTCTCCTCGTTCTTCCACTTTCTGAGCCTCTCTATGAGCTGCCTTTTGTGCTCTGCGGTCATTCTGCCATGAATCAGCATGATATTTCCAAATCTCAAGCTCTTAGCATTCTTGTATATCTGCACAGCTCTCCTCACGGTATTCACTATGATCAGATTCCTCCTTCCACGTCCCACGAAGTCAAGTGGATTTCCAGTCTCTATTGAAATTTCAAACTCCTTGGAAAGCTCTCTCCTTGCGAAAGGGTCGTTTTCATTGAGCTCAAAAACATCAAAGTCATAGCCACTATTCCTAGCGTATTCTTGGAAGAGCTCCCTGTAGCCGTTAGAGAGGGTTGCTGTCATAAGTATTATCGGGACTTTCTCCTTTGTGAGAAACCTCAAAACAGCTAGAAAAACCTCCTTCATTCGCCTGTCTTCAAGGAGAAAATGTGCCTCATCAAAGATAACGATAGAGGTGAGAATCGACGCTTGGGTAAGGTAATCATAGCCGAACTCCTTCCCAGCTTTTATCAGGCTGTAGCGCTTGGTGTTCAGCTTGAGAATATCCCATGTAAACGTGTCAGCTGTGGTTACATTGAGCGGAAAGAGGTGCATGAACTCCTCGCTTGAGCCCATCATCTTTGTCTTTGAAAACCCAAGTGCTTCTTTGGCAGTCATATCAATGTCCTCAACGATGGCACGCATGGGCAGGACGTGGACGACGCGGTCGTAGAGGGAGGCATCTCTAAGGGAGTGGAGAGCTAAGGTGTAGCTTATCGTGGTTTTCCCATAGCCTGTTGGAGCCCTTACAAGGAAAAAAGGAAGCTCCGAGGAATCTAAGGCTTTAATGACTTCCTCTATGAGTGGTCTCGGCTCAGGTTTGAAGTCTTTTAGCTCTGCGAGCTTTTTCACAACTTCTTTATATGCAGATATCATAGCAAAGCCTCCATGTGTGCTTCGCTCATAAAAGCTCTCAGCGTCTTTACAAGCAATCCACTGGCTTTTGCGCTTCCCTCTATCAGCGCCCTTCCCTGCCTGAAGAGTCTGAAAATTGAGTCTTGTAGGAGTTCCCTGTTACCGGAGTTTATAGCCCTGTACAAATCCTTCACGAAAATGTATGCTAGCATCTGGTTGTCACCTGAAACACCCTTCCTAAGCTCTGTTTCTGCTATGTCAACGAGAACCCACAGAGGATAGAAGTTGCCGTCATCGGTTTCCACCATTATGTTTATACCCCTGATTGATAGGTTCTCAACTTTTTTCACATATTTACTCAGGTATCCTTGAAGCTCTCTGAGGTCGAGTTGCACTGTTTTAAGCTCGGTGTAGACATTGCCTTCAAGGCTTATCAGATGTAGGGTCAGGGGATAAGTCTCTTCAGAGACGCTCTTTCCTTCCTCGGCGAGCTTCATTGTCAGGCGGAGTTCATAAAGCTCCTCTGAGTCTATTCTTGCCCCAGACTTCATGTTGGCATCAGTTAAGAGGAGAACTCCATCAAGAACATTGCCTACGTCAGGGAAAAGGGTCTCCATTCCGGGCTTTGTCATCAGGTAGTATCTCCTGCCAATGTAGCCTGCGAAGGCCGTGAGGAAGCCGACCGCTATCAGCGAGAGCCAAACTGGGTCGAGGTTCACCATTGCCCTAGTTCCCGCTGTTGGCTTCAAAAATTCAGTCTGAAACTCGTAGAACTCCGGCTGCTTTACAACGGCTGGCATTATGGCGTAGGTTCCATTGAAGGGAACACCAAGGTTAATGCCTTTTTTGTCCACGGAGAAGAATGTTAAGGCTTTCTCGACGTCGAGCTTTCCTGCTTTAATAAGCTTCACAGTCTCCTCGACTACTATACCGAAGAACTCTGTGTAAGTGTTCGGCGCCGAACGTCCAAACCAAGCTCTGAGAACCTTCTCGTAAGATGCTCTGTCGTTGCGTCCCATCTTGGAGGAGTTCACTGTAGCTCTATTGCTCAGGGTCTCCATAGCGTTTTCCAGTGCAAGAGCAAAGTCTTCATTCGAAACCTCAGTCCCTACTTGGTCAACTACCCAACCCAGTCCAAGCAGAGCAAGCTCCCTGCTGAGACCGCTTAAAGGAAACTCCTTAATCACTTTGAGAATCATAGCACCACCTCCTCCCCTACATCTATCACCCTAAGCCTTCCTTCGACCTTAACCTTGCCTTCGGGATAGAACATCACCATGATTCTTGCCTTTGAGTAGTTCCCTATGCCTTCCTTCCAGTCTATGACACCCTGAACAACACCATTTCCTTGAACCTTCTTACCAGTCAAAGGAAAGGCGTAGGCCGTTTCTGCTATCTCTTTCTCCATGATTCTGCCCTTTCCCAGCTCGACGCTCTCAACACTGATTACAGACTCCCTCGAACCGATCCTGCTTATCCCCCATGCGGCTCTCTCGAAGTCCTTCACTGAGAATTCCGATGCCCTGATGAGGTCATCGTTAAGGAGATAGAGCAACGTTAAGGTGTAGTCGCTTTCACCATACATCACCGCCATCGGAAACGAGGTTACAGCACTTTCAACGCTTCCCCTGTGAAGACGGTTTATCTTCAGTATCGAGCCGTAGACCCTTGGCTTTCCAGAAACTTTCAGCGTTGTCCACTCTATGAGAGGTCTTATCCTGTCAGCAGAGCTACGTGCATTTCTCTTCGGTTCGAGCGTTTCCGTTCTGTCTCCAGCTATGTGGAGCAACGGATACGCCAATGCTCCAATCAGCGTACTTGGCGGCGGATAGCGGAAGGCGTTGCGCATCTTGCTCTGAGGGAGTGAACGGAGCGCTATTATTCCAGCGGGCCTCACCTCCACCTTTAAAAAGGAAATCAAAGAAATCACCTCAGACATAGCCTTTTTCTTTGAGGTACTCAATAGCCTTCCTGAGGACCTCTTCAGGAACCTCATTCGTGGAGTCGAAGAAGTACTCCTCCCTGAAGGCTTCCTTTATGACTTCAAGCCTCTTCTTGGTTCTCTCTATGTAGCTGTCATAGATTGGTGAAGTCACCACGAAGGGGTGCTCCGTCACCACAACGGTAAGCTCTGTAATTCCACCTACAGGGAAGAAGCGCGAGAGTTTTGCTCCGAACTGTGCCGAGGAGAGCATTCTGAACAGAGCCTTTAGCGATGCTTCCCTTCTTGCCCTTATCTCCTCCTCTGGGACGATTGGACCAGCACCGAGAGAGCTAACGCCTATAGCATCGAGGTCAAGGTTGAAAGTGAAACCGTACAGGGCGGTTCCTGTTTCCACGTAGTATATCATCTGCTCAGAGACGTTGCCCTTCTTGCCCTTGGCATCCATCTGTGCGTGCCTTGCATGGAGTTGGGGCTCAGCTGTAGCAAAGAGTGCCATGGATTTTATTGGCAGGGCATAACTCACCTGAAACGCTGAACTTCTTCTGACTGGAGGCTTTTCAGCGTAGAGAAATCCACCAACATCTTCAATGACACAGCTCTTTATGATTGTAGCTTCGATTTTCTTGGAATCATCTGGTATTGGGTCAATCTTCTTTTTGAGGTGTGCTTTGTTCATTGACTTAAAGAACTCTCCCTTTGCGCAGTCCTCACATACCGGAAGGTTCATACCAAGTGCTTCCTTGACTAGACTCCACTGGTAGGCATGTGCTAAGCTTTCGCCGCTTATGGCTGGAACGTAGACGGTCTTCAGCTTCCCATCCTCTTCGACTAGGTAGGGAACCCTACGGTGCTTGGTGTAATTTCCTGCGGTCTCAACCATGTTTAAGGCCTCTACATTTGCCTCAAATCTAACTCCAACGCTTAAAAACATCATTCCTCACCCCCTTTGGATGGAAAGGCAAGCGCTAGCGTGGCAACGCGCTTGGCAACACTCATATCTTTCCTCACGGCATTGAGAAATGTTCTAATCTCTTCCTCACTGGGTATTCTCGGGAGATATATTTTCTTTCCGTCCTTTTCGATATACTTTCCATAATTCTCATCGGTCTTAGCGCTCTCGTGTATCGAGCGAAAGGCTCTGAGTGCTTCAAGGATGGCCATTTCCACAGGTTCGTAGGTCAAAGCATTGCCTATTCTGTCCACATAGCCAAAGTTCCCCGTTCTTATGAAGAACCTCAGCATGTTTACAATCTCAGGGAAGTCCATCTGGAATCACCTCAGAACAAAGTGTGCATTTAGAATATATAAGCTTTGCCACGGATTAAATGTTTCATCCGGATAGGCCATATGTTTCAAAAAATTAAAACACTTGAAAGAGAGCTGTGAACCACTCAGGAAAACAGCCTGAATAATGGTGTTTTACTCTTCCTTGGGAACATTAGTCGTGGATATGAAACACCACCCCATTGCGTTTATTAAAACCACGCCACTAGAGGCTCATATTCCTTCACCCCAATGAGGTGCTTTATCAGTTTGTATGCTTCGAGACGTATCAGCCTCTGCTTTGTGACGTTTCTCCCAAGTTTACGATGTCTCACGCTTTTACTCAGCTCTTCATTATAAGTCCTCAAAACAATCTTCATCCCTTCCTTTGTGAGCAGGACACCATTTAACTCCTCTCTAAAGTGTTCCTTCTTTATTATTCCCTGCTTCACAAGCCTGTTCGCTATCCTGTCGGCAATTATCGGCTTGAAGATCTCACTTAAGTCCAAAGCAAGAGAAAACCTCCTTTCGCTCGGCTCATGGAGATAGCTTACCGTTGGGGTTAGCTGGGTGTTGTAGAGCTCACTAACTATTGTGGCATAGAGTCTTGAGTTCAGGAAGCTTATCAAAGCGTTCATTTCATTCTCAGGTGGTCTTCTGGTCCTTTTTACAATCTTGAAGCCGTCTGGCAGGGCTTCATCCCATAAAGCATAGTACTCTTGCCTTATCCTCGCCTCAACGTTCATGACATCTGTAATTTTTTCGCATTCATCCAACTCCTCCAGCAACTCATAGAACTTGTGTTTAACACCAAATCTTGCCAAATTTCGCTCCATGTTTTTTGCTGCACCAATTACAAACAGCTTTGCTAATTTGAGCCTCTTTTCTTTGTTCAAATAGTGCTCAGCCTGCTTTATAACCAAATCCCCTGAATGGAGGCTTTCCTTTGGGTAAAAGCTACCATCGTAGTGGCCGTAGTGGTTGAAGAAGTGAACAGCTATTCCTTTCTGAGCCAAAAAGTGGAGAGCCTGTGAGCTTATATTTACATGGCCGTAGATGTAGATGTCGTAAATTCCTTCAACGGCAAGAGGTCTTTTGCCCTGGGCGTTTTCAAAGTAGAGAGTGTTTTCCCTTCTGGTGAGAGTCCCATCCGAAAATAAAGTTAGGGACTTCTTTCTCATAATATCACCAGCTTACACTCTTTCCAACACCACATTCCACATAATTCGTTCCAAACTCCTCTGCAAAAACGCGCTCTGCCCTGCTCCCAGTACAGTGGCAGGGCATGACCCTTCGAACTCCTAACTTTTTGAGGCTTGTAGCTATTGCTCTAACTTCTCTTTCTGGTGCTCCAAATAGGTGAAAGCCCCCAACAACTAAGTAGGCATTTTCTCCTGTTATATTCTCTGCTCTCTCCACTATCTTGACTATTCCAGGATGAGAGCACCCAGTTACCACGATCAAGCCTTTTGAAGTCTTCAAAACAAGAGCTTGCTCCCCTACCGGAAACATTACCCCGGTAGTGTAAATACCTTCCAAAATTTCTCTTGGGTTGTTAATTTCAACGGCTTTTGCTCCAAAGCTGCGGACTCTCTCTTTAAAAGCTTCTGAGAAGGTAGCCGGAAGAAACACCGTCACATTTGGATTTTCCCTTAAAATTGCCCACAATCCACCGGTATGGTCTCCATGAATGTGAGAGAGAAAAACATACTGGATTGAGCTTGGGCTAATGTTAAGCCTCTCCATGTTGTTCAGCAAGATTTCACCATTGCCACCGGTGTCAAAAAGAATCGTGTAGTTTTTGAATTTCACAAGGGCAGCGAAGCCCCATGCGCTTTTAAAGCCGCTCAATGCCTTGTTGTCATAGACGATGATTATTTTGTCTTTGTCAGGATATTCTTCCTGTTGCCTGATCGAATTTTGTTGTCTAAATAAAGGAATGAAGGCCAAGACAAGCACCAAGATTGCCGCAATGAGTAGGGGAAGCTTTCTCATATCACCACCTCAAACCCAACAGAGCTCATAATACGCACATTTTTTGCACTTCTTTGTTTTTACGGGTTTTGGTGGAGCAGGAAGAGATTTTATCTGCTCGACTTTCCCTATGGCTTCTTCAACTTCGCTTTCCCTGCCTTCCAAGGTTATCTCTTTAGTCTCTCTGAGCTTGGGGTAGTTGATGACAGCCCTTGCCCTGATGCTAAGCTTTTTGAGGTAGTGGAGGTAGTAGAGGGCCTGCATTTCATGAGCTTTTTCCATTGATTTACCCTTTTTGATCTCGTGAACTTCAATAATGTCTCCTTTTTTGATGAAGTCTATCTTTATGCTCCCTATCTGGACTTCTTTTTCTTCTCCAAAGTAGCTCCTTTCGTGAAGGAATTTTCCTAAATCCACCCATTCGCTTTCCTGTTCCATTGTAAGTCCATGGGAGAAGTACCAGAGCTTCGTGGGGCATATGAAGAGGTAGTTTATTTCTGTGCCGCGGATAAGAAGGTCTGTGAGAGGGTATTCCTTGGAACTTACCATATTTCCCCTCCACTCCGAGGCTCCCTCTGTAGGCCCAGCTCTGAGCTGTATTCAAGCTCCGCTACAAGCACGTACTTTCCTGGCCCACTGTCAGAGAGCCTATGAAAAACCTCGTGTTCACTTGCATATAGCCACAGAGGGACGGGCACGAAGTAGCGATGAACCTCAATTGACATTCCTTGTTTGATAAGCTCCAGAGCTCTGTCCTGATAAGCCCCTGGAACAGCTTCAAGACCGTGGAACATCTCGTAGAATCTCCTCTCGCTCTCATTACTCTTTAGTGGCCTCAAGTCTTTAAACAGGTCAATGGCCTGTTCGTAGTAAGTCCGAACTTCGTCGGTGAGCTTGCTGGATAATGGCTCATATGCATGGGTAACGAGCTTGGGGACAGTTGATTCAAGGAGTGGTTTTCCGTCGAGTTCTTTCAAGAGTCTAATGCTCTCTTTTACGACTTCTATCGGATATATCCTCTTGTCTCCGTCGCTCCCATGTGTCAGAACATAAACGTCTTGCGGTTTTCCAAATCCCCGTCTGTTGACTCTACCAAAGCGCTGAATCAATGCATCCAGAGGTGCAGGTTCAGTGAGTATTGTAGAGAAACTTATGTCAAGCGAAACCTCAACGACCTGTGTGGCGACAACGATGTCGTAGTCGTTTAAGTTGGCAAGAAGCTCCCTCTCCTTTTCTTCCCTATCTCCATATGTGAACCTACTGTGAAGGAGCATTGCTTTGTAATCTTCACGCAAGCGTGAATAGACATCCATAGCTCTCGATACTGTATTGCAAGCTACCAAAATGGGGCCATCAGCGTGGATTTCAGTTAGTAACTCTTCTATGTCGTCCATTGAACCCTCTATGACATTCACACGGTGCCTCGTAAAGCGATCGGCTTCCTCGGGTGGAGTGCTGAGTAGATTGGGCTTAAGAACATCCCGCAGGAGTTGTTCAAGGAACTCTGGAAGAGTAGCGCTCATTACTAGGGCTCTGACCTTGCGCTCCCTCAGTAGTTCAAGCATTGCAAGGATTATTCCGAGGATATTCGGCTCGTAGGCGTGAATCTCGTCAAAGATAAGGAGGGAACCAGTTAGCTCTGTTAGTCCCATTTCGGGGAATCCGACGCCGAAAAATGGTTTCATAAGCTGGAACGGTGTGGTAACCTTAAGGGGCGTGTAAATCTTTCTGTAGAGAGAAGAGAGGCGTTTGTATTCAAGTTCAGATGAGTACAAGTAGAACCCCGAGGAGCTGTGTAGGACACCTACGAGTTCCGGCTCTCGGAAGAGCGCTAAAAGGCGAGAATGCATGGCGTTTATGCTGGCTTTGTAAGGGAGAACGTAAAATATCCTGCTGGATACTCCTTTTTTAGTTCTGAATGCATTCCTGTTTGCCCAAAGAAGAGCAGCTTCTGTCTTACCGTAGCCAGTTGGAGCACGGAGGATTAAGTTGCCTTCCGTTTCGCCTGCCTGTCTTTGGATTGGTCGCCATCTTTCAGGTGAAACCCTCAATTCCACGGCTGTCTTTATGTCCGATAGAAGGCGAATACCTAGCTCACTTGCGGAGGCAAGGTGGTCTGACGCATTAAGGATTCCGCGGAGAAAAATCAGCTCGTTCCAATATTTTTTCGTATTCTTTTCGTACCAGCTAAGCAGGGAATCGAAGTCGTAGTTCCCAATTTGGTCAGTCCAATTAGCGGGTGGTTTGAAAACTCCCTTTCGCCTTCCAAAGAAGTATAGCTCCCAGTAAGGGATTCGCTCGAAGAAAATCTCCTCGATGTAATCACGGTTCTGGAGGAGTTCTCCTACCTTCTCGTTGAACTCCTCCCTATGTTCCTTGCTTGGCAAAATTTCCTCAATCTCGTCGAGGGTTCTATGATGGGTTAGGATTGAGAGGGCAACGAGGTTTCTTTCATTCTCGGGGAGGTCTAAAAAGGCTGTAAATGGTGTCGAAAGTATTTCATGACGGTAACCCCACTTTTGAGGATTTTTCTGGAACCCACTCGCACATTTGCCAAGGTCGTGAAGAAGAACTGAATAAAAGGAAAGTTCCCAGACGCGCGGAAAAAACTCCTCAAACCACTTAAATGCAGACCTCATGCTCTTTAGTACATTTATAGCGTCGTTGGTATGACACTCAAGGAAATCGTGGGGTAGGAACTTTGCATAGCAGACCCTCATTCGTGCCACCTGTGTAGGTAGACCCCGACCCCTAGTTCTTCATCGTAGGGAAGCTTCAGTTTAGGTGCCCTGCCCTTCGAAAACGGAAGGACAACAAAGGGTCTAACCATTCTGGCTTTTCTGGGGGTTACAGAGTAATCATATTCGACTACAAGAGCATGAACGACGCCAGGGACTCCAAGTTCGAGGGGAAGGACAGTTCCCCCAACAGGTGCCTCCTTTTCTTCAAGATGAACTTCTCTTATCTCCTCTACTGTCGCTACGTCGCTTGAACGGCCAAGGAGGAGCTGGTATTTAGGTCGTCTAAAGTGTTCTTCCCACTCATCAGGGAGATAAAGGTAGAGCTCGGCGTTGTACAGGAATTCGCGCTTCATTATGTCTGTTTCAACTTTCCCGAGGGCGTAGATTTTCTCTAACTCTACGCCTTTACCTTCACTTTTGAATACATATCCAAGGTAGGGCAGTTCGGTCAGATAAACGGGCTCGCCTTTTGCCGCTGAGAGGAGTCCCTGAATTGTTGAAGGTGGTGGGACTGGTAGTGTTGGTTGATAACCTGACTGGAAAGTCGGATAACGGAAAGAGGCAGTCCACGCCCGCAGCTTGACCCTTATCATGGGCTCACCCGTAGTATGCCTCAATTTCCCCCGCAAACTTCTCTATAACTTCCCCAATGGTGCCTGTAAAGACTTCAATACCCTCTTTCTTCACTGTTTTAGCGATGTCGTCAACGTTCCAGCCAAGAGAGCGGACAAAACCAGCGTCATAACCTATATAAAGCTTTGTACCTTCAGGAATTACTGTCTTCAGCTCAGTGAGCCTCTTCGCAAGGGCTTCAGCGTCGAAGCGGATTTCGCCACTTTCCTCGAAGACGATGTCGCTTATGAACGGGTTAATGCCTGCATCGATGTTAAGGAGCAGGACAAACTTCGGAGTTACGTCAGTGTGGTACTGGGTCTGCTTAGCCCCACCAGTCAGGAAGCGGAGTGCTTTAATCGCTTCAGTGGCGCGCTTCTTTCTGATTTTAGAGGGCATTAGCCACTCCTTGTCATTTCTCTCAACGCCGAGTTCCTCTGCTATTTTTTCCATCTCTTCAATTTCCTTAACCACGTCTTCTGTACCCTTCTTAGGGTTGCCATTCTTATCTTTAGGCACGTCGTCCCACGTGAGTAAATTCTTGAAACCTGCCTTGCCAATGATTGTGAACCTTCCAACGGAGTCGAGGTCTAATGAAAAAGCTCCTTTGAAAACTGTTGAGTAGAACTCCTGGCTGTAAGGAACGGGGTCTCCTTCATGCCTTGAGGCATAGCCTTCATCAACGGTTAATGAGTTTCTATCCGGGAGTATTGAGATTAATGGTGTGTTCTTTAAGGGCGATACTCTTGTGACCGTAACGTTAATCCCACTCTTCTTAAAGGCTCTCATATAACCGAAGACATCATCGTCGGGATACTTGAGTGGATTTGCTGCAGTAAAGACCTGCTTCTGCTCGCGGTAGAGCGGAGAAAGTTCCCAGTTGAAGTGTTCCTTAAGGGTAAAGCGCCACCAGTAACGCCAGGCCTGTGGGGAGACGTAGGGATAGCGCCTTCCGCCTCTCTTGAGGGTCTTAACTCTCGTTACATTCCTATCGGCGAGGCTCTCATCAATTCCAAGCATGTTTAACGCAGAGTGAGGTGCGTCAATCAACACCATTCCAGTTGCAAATCTCATTCTTCCACCCCCATTCCGAATATCTCAACTTCTTCATTTTCTTCAACTTCTTCTTCGGCCTCTTCAGAGGCCTTCATAAGGCGGTCGTGGAGCTTTTCGTAGACCCTAAAGAGAAGCAAGTGCTTTACTGTCCTCCATGATACGTTTAAATCCTCACCGTACGATGTGAGAATCGTCGCGAACTCGTCGAAGGTCATAAGGGGTTTCTCTATTCCGAGCCTTTGGCGGAGCTTTTCAAGGTTCACAAAGAAGGCCTCAAACTGGTAGAGCTTCTCAGTCCTCTCCAGTTCCCTGACGCGCCTTGAAAGCTGGTTGTCAGGGAGCCTCTCCAGCGTTTCAACGATCTTATCACCAACGTTTTTAATAAACTCCAAAGCATCCTTATCCAAACCCAACACCTCCGAACAGTAGAAAGACAGGAGCGACCATTTCGAGTTCGCACGGCGGTCTTTCATGTCAATGAAGTATGGCAAGATGCTTTCTCCCGATAAAAGCCTAGCGTAAACCTCGTTGGCATAGCTTTTCTCGTATTTCTCAAATTCTTCCTCACTCGGCCGTTTACGCCAACCCATTGCGACTATTCTCCTCCACCCCTGTGAATCTTTCTTGCTTGCGTGAGCAACAAAGCGAAGAACCGGCGTTGGAACGTGGATTATGTCAAGTTCCTGCCCTTGGTTGTTATTCACAAAGTAATAGAGGGCTATGGAGGCGTTTGCCCATAGCTCGTCGCGCTCTGTCTTCCGCATTAACTCTCCGAGGAGATGGAATAGAAAGTTCTCCGGCCTCTTGAAGTCCCGTGCAGTCGAAGCGAGGAAGCTTTTTCTAACATCGTTTATGGCCTCCTTGTGAAGTTCGAGCATAAGCTCGTAGGGGTAAGCGTGAATCACGAGAACTCTTCTCCCAACTTTGTAAGTTACAAGGGGCAGGAACTGAGCAAGGAATAAGCAATGGGAACAGACGTTAAAGCCATCTTTGGCAGAGGGAAAGTAATTTGGAACGCCACCGGTGCCGACTAATGGAAAGTCTGAACGGTAAACGGCTTTCGGACGAGAATGCCTTCTTCCGCAGATTTCGCAGATTGGCGCATTAGGATCTTCAGGCTCCTCCAAAAGAGCCCTCAGGTTTTGAGCTATTGCATTGGGGGATCTCTTTTTAGACATACTTGGGTTAGCCATAAGGATTCCGCTGTTTGGTAGCATCATCGCGTGAATATATCCAGAGCTCCACTCCTTACGAGCATAGAGCTTCGAGGCAAATTCTATCGCATTCCCTATATCTTCTTCAGTAAGCTCTTCGGGGGAGCTCTTGCCAGCAACTAAAAGCACTGCAACGAGACCAGCATCCACGAAGGGATGGCCCGTCCAATAGAACTGAGAGTTCTGTTCTTTCACTTTACCCGTAAGCTTTTTTGTAAGCGAGTTGGTATGTTTTTCTTCTTGTTGGTTTTCAAGGAACGCATCAAGAGGCTTTACCTTCCCTTTTTCGATTCTTTCCACCTCCTCTCTCAGGTTTATCAACCTTCACCATCCCAAATCCTAGTGAGTTCTTCTCTCCAAAGCCCGCTTGATAACCAACTTTTATCAGCTTCTCATCCCCGTAAGCCTTAAACACGAGGTGCCACGCCCTCTGAAAAATCCCGGGCTTGACTTCAAAGCGCTTGGGCTTGGCCTTCAGCACTTTAACCTCAAACTCATTGGGAGGCTTCTCCCCATAAAGCAAGACGTACTTCTCCTTCAAATTCTCCTTTAAGTTCTCGTAAAATTTCTCCTCCATCGGGCTCAGGTCGTACTGTTTAAGCCTTCCGAGCTCGGGCTTTAACGTAGTAACCGCTATGGGCGAGAGGGTCAAGTAAGTCCTCCCATCATAAGAGGAGGGTTCTGCTAATGCTTTAACTTCCTCCACGTAGAATTTTTCGCCCCAGAGCGTTACCTCTGGATCTTGGAGGAGGCCTCCGATGAAGGCTTCTGCAATAGTTGGTATGGGCGTTGAGAAGTAAAAGAAGCCCTTTCCTTTTCCGAGGAAGTATTCTGCTCTTGGAATTGTCTTTCGCTTCTCGCTCATGAAGAGCGAGTATGTGAAGAGTTTTGGCACTTTCGGCCTGTGGAGGGAGAGGCTTAATTCGGGGTTTATTTTTTGGATTCTATGGTAGATGAGGCCTTGAAGGTAGTACTGGTGATTGTAAGGGACTTTAAACTCTGAATTCTCCCCGCTTAATCTTATTAGGAACCTCATCAATACTCCCCATTATGGGTTCTCGATATCGTTTGATTTATTATCTCAAAGTATTTAAGCATTACTTAACAAATTGTAATGCAACTCTACAACGATCCGGAGAAACTTCTCATATCATTAAAACAGCGTGGAACAAATTTAAAATAGAAAACTAAGAGATCACGCACTTGCTCCAGCCGCACTTGGGACATGTTGCACAGCCACTCTCCATCCTAAGCTCCACAAGTTCCCCATCTTTCTCGTAGCAGACCGGACAGTAGGCTACTCCAAGAAGATCTTTTAAGTTTCTCTCCTCAACATCTTCCTTCGCAGGTTTTTTTGTCTTGGGAAGGTTCAGGGAGAACGTTGGAACTTCTTTTCCGTTGGTTCCATCTATTATTGCCTCAACATCGATGAACTTCTTGAGCCAGGGTTCCCTCTCGACTATTTCCCTTAGTATCTTCTTGGCATATTCGCTCGGCTTCGCTGGCACTCTTTTCTTCTTTTCTCCTTCTACGCTATAAACCTGAACACTTAAGCTCCCATCCCTGTAAACCGTGACTCCCTTACATCCTAACGCGTGGGCCAAAAGGTAAGCGGCTTTAACGTCCTCAACCGTTGCATCGTTGGGCATATTTATTGTCTTGCTTGCACTATCCGTAAGCCAGAGCTGAATACTAGCCTGAGCAAGGAGATGGTCAAGCCAGTGTATGTCCATTGCGGTTACAAAAACTCTCTGCATTTCCTCGGGTATTTCCTCCAGTCCCTGCACGCTTCCATAGTTATCGCTTATCTTCTGAAGGATCTCATCGTTGTAGAGACCTCTCTTCTTAAGCTCTGCCTCGAAGACGGGATCAACGTAGTAGAACTCTCCAACGGTAACGCTCTTCTTGTAAACCAGAGCAAACACAGGCTCAATTCCGCTTGAAGTGTCAGCTATCATTGAAACGCTTCCAGTTGGCGGGCAGGTAGTGACCATTGCGTTCCTTACGCCGTGTTTCTTGATTTCCTCAACGAGCTCGTCCCACGGAAGACTCCATATTTCCCTGTGATAGTAGCCTTCCACAGGCAACTCTCCCTCCGGGTATTTTGTCTTTTCGTAGAGCGGGAAGGTTCCTCTCTTCTTTGCAGCCTCTATACTGTACTTATAGGCGTAGAACGTTAGGTATTCCGTGGCTTTGCGCATGAAGTCGTAGCCCTCTTTGCTGTTGTATGGTATACCGAGCTTGAAGAGCGCATCTGCCAAGCCCATCATTCCGACACCTATTCTTCTTGTGAGCTTCGTATTGTAGTCGATCTCCGGAAGAGGGAACTTGTTGACGTCGATAGTGTTGTCGAGATACTTAGCTACCTTTTGAATCACATAGGCGTACTCCTCCCAGTCAAAGTAGGGCTTTCCTTTGTCGTCATACTTTACGAACTTTGCGAGGTTTATAGAGGCCAGATTACAAGATTCGTAGTCGTAGAGAGGCTCTTCTCCACAGTTCTTACTGACTATACCGTTTGCTATGTATTCATGGACTTTTTTCATAGTCAGTGTGTAAACTAGTTTACTGCCAACAGGCTCTATGTGTATGACCTTCTTGCATCCCTCGGGATAAACTTCAACACATGCTCCTACTTGAAGATCCTTCAGCCGTACATACTCTCCGTTAACCTTGACTTCGTGCTCTTCATCACCTATGAGCTCCGTTCCATCTTCGAGAACAATTTTTATCGCTGGCTTGAATCCAACCTTCCAAACGTATGCTTCGACTTTTTCACCGTTTGATGCTATTACTTTAACTGGGCTCAGGTATGCTCTTGGTTCGCCTCCCTCTCCAAGTGCTCCTTCATCAAGAACGTCGAGAGTTTCGGCGCTCTTTGACTTGGCAAGCTCAAACAGCTCTTTAATTGTCATTTCTCCAGCTTCGGTCAAAATCTTGGTCTCCCCAACAACACACGGGTTGGTTGCTCTTATCTTTTCGCCTTTAGCAGGCTCCAAAACGTTCCTCTTGTTTATTACATCAAAGAAGACTACACCAGGATCAGCCTTTGCCCATGCCATGTATGCCAGCTCTTCGAAAAGGCTCTTGGGATCAACTTCCTTCACTTTCTTTCCTGTTCTTGGGTTAATTAGGGGGTACTTCTTGCCTTCTCTGAGAGCCTCCCAGAAATCCTCCCAAAGACCAACACTTATGTTGAAGTTGCTCAAAACATTGGTTCCAACGTTCTGCTCTTTTGCGTGGATGAATTTTTCAATATCTGGGTGCCAGACTTCGAGGATGCCCATGTTAGCTCCTCTTCTTACTCCACCTTGTTTTATAACATTGCTAACAGCATCTATGAGGTGCATGAAGCTAATTGGCCCCGAAGCTGCTCCCGTTGTCGTTCCCACTAAATCCCCCTCAGGACGGAGCTTTGAGAAGTTAATTCCCGTGTTGTGGACGAAAATCATTCCATTCTCACCGGCAAGGTAATTCTGGTATTTTTCCACGGTAAGGTCGTAGAAGGTCTTTGGCTCATTTGTTGTGCTTATTTCCCTAACCACCTCAAGACCTTCGACAAGGTGGAGCATTTTCCTAACATCTTCAGCTCCTGTTGCGTCGTAGAGCTTTCTAAGCATTTTCACGAGGGTCGCTTTCGAAACCCTTCCTCTGGTGTGCCACTGGCCAAGAGATATTTTTTCGTTTTTGATTATGGCTAGGGTCTGACTGCCGTTCGTTTTAAACTCAACGCCATGCTTTGATGCCCATTTCTTAAACGCCTCAAAGCTGAGCGGAAGACCAAAGGTTCCTCCCTTATGTTTGCTTATGAGATTTTCAAGTTTCTCTCTCTTCTCCTTGTTCCGAAGGTGCTTTCCTACGAGCTCATAGAACCTGAGAAGTGAAGAGTACTCCCCAACGTGAACTACATAATCAACTCCGTCTTTTCTAGGTTTCTCTCTCATCCTAGCCTTTACTCCAAGAGCGTTTAAGTAGTGAGTGATAGCATCTATCAGCTTTTTGTTTGTCATTCCAAGTTCGATACCCGGTTTGTTGTTGACGTGTCCCTCAGCATCAAAAAGCCCAGCTATAAATGATAACACGGCATCACGACCATTCTTGAGAATTTTTGGTGGGATCCCATTGTCTATCCCATCCAAGAGTTCCAAGTAGTGTGAGGTTATTTTTCCGGCTTTTATGTCAATGTAGTAAATGTTCCTGTCCTTCTGAAGGGTATATCTCCTTCCAAAGGTTTTCTCAAGATGCTTGTTGATTATATCAAAGGTTTCAGCCCTGTAGTCATATATCCTCAATCTGTCGTAGATGTATTCGTGTCCCTTGACATGCGAGTGATACTTATCAAAACATCCATCGCCTGCTATAAATCCAGCAAGCCAGTAATCAAAGAGGAACTCAGGGGTATCCTCATCCGGAACTCCTCCAACTAAAATATCCCCTTCCCTGAGCTCATCTGCTCTCTTTTCAATGACATCAAACTCGGGCGTGAGTACAAAGAACGGGTGCCATGGGGATGTTAGAATCTTAGTGCCTTTGTTAGTCTTGATTTCATACTTAGTCACTTCTTCACCAAGCTCATACCTCCAGATAACGGTGACTTTCCCTCTGGTGACTCTCTTCTTTGCAGGATCAAATGATTTTACGTATATCGGAACCTTTTCAACATTTATTCCCCAGCGATGATATTCTGGGTCGTAAAATTCGCCGAGAGTTTTGTAGCGCTCGTACATTTCCGCCATCGTTGTTAGATGCTCCTCGCCTTCGTTCTCGAAGAGTATCCTAGCATTCCCGTCTATGCACCCACCACCCATTTTTTGTATTATGGCTACATCATGGGCAGCCTTCATTATGCTTTCCATGTCATCTTCTATTGGAACAACAAAGCACGCAGAAAGCATTCCCAAGGGTCTTCCGGAGTTTATTAAAGCGGGGGTGTTGGGCATAAAAACTTGGTTTACCATTAAGTTAAAGAACTCCTCTACAACCTCTTCGTATTTGTCGAACTCACCGTTCTCAAGCATCTTCAAGAACTCGTCGATGCTTACTTTCATTTTCCCTTGTTCTGCCAGCTCTTTGTAGAGGTTTACCATTCTTTCGAAGTGGTACTTGTTAAGCTTAAAGCGGCCTATGCTGTAAACGCCGTCAAAGTTCTCAAAGTTCTGCAGATAGTACTCAACCCTCTTCAAGTCCTGAGTGTAGTTTCCGTCTTTAGAGAACACTCTTTCGTCATAAAGAAGGTCCGGAATCGCTGCTAAAATAGCTACCCTCTCAAAGAGCTGTTTTGGGCTTTCGATGATCTTTCCTTCTTCGTTCCTTATGAGGTATCTGCTTGCCAAAACTCTCAAAGCGTTTATTGAAAAGCGCTTGTCTATTTCATCGAGCTTTTCTTTATTCAGGATTTTTCTTTTCTCCTCCCTAATTTCGGCTTTCTTCTTTCTGTAGATTATGTAAGCTTTGGCAACCTCAAAAAGGCCATTTCTCATTAATTCGAGCTCAACTATATCCTGAATGTTTTCTATGTGGGGAATCTGCCCTTCGTAAAGCTCATTAATTCTATCAACGACATCTTTAACAATCTTATCGAGAAGATTCTCATCCCTAACTCCAACTTCCCACATTGCCCTTTGTATAGCCCATCTTATACGGCTCTCATCGAAAGGAACTATTCGGCCATCTCTTTTCATCACTTTTTCAACTGGCATATAAACCCCCCTGTCGTAGTATTTTGTTGTTCCATGATACCTTAGTAAAAGTATCAGTAGAGAGTAATGAGCAAGTGAGGTAAATATATCTTGCCCCGGTGTAGATTGCCGAGATGACAAAGATTATAGAGAAGCTCTGTCGAAATAATAATGAGTAGAAAAACCCTTAAGTCGGATATTTTATCCAACTATTCCTCTAGGCCTTCATAGATAATCTTCAGCCTGTAGGCATGTTTGAGCTCTTCTTGAGCCATCATCTTAAATATCTCGCTTAGGGAGCCGCTTAAGATTTCACTCAACTTGTTATACAGTTCATAGCTGTGTTTCTCCCTTATAAGCGCTTCAAGAACGAGATCGTTTAGAGTTTGCGGCTCAGCCCTCCCATCTTGGAAGTAAGGTTCCAGACTTAGCAAGTCAACGTAGTCTATAACCGGAGTACCCTCAAGCGTCTTTTCACTGATAAATTTTTCGATTGTGTCTCTATGCCTTAACTCCTCACTTGCGAGCCACTGGAAATGCCCGGTTAAGTGAGGATACTCATAAGTCGCAAAGGTCTCTCCAAGTTTGTAAAGGTTGTAAAGCTCATTCTCCTGATGAACTATCTTTTGCAAAAGCTCTTCGAGCTTCATCTGCCTCACTCCGTTACCCCTTTGATGTCAACATGAACAAATGCAACCTCAACCTCATCGAGGTTTTCGATTCTCTTTTTAACTTCTTCGCTTATGTCATGGGCCTCTTTAAGAGTCAAATGCGGGGGAACCTCTATATGCAGTTCAACATGAAGTTTTGGCCCAACATAGTGCGCCCTTAGGTCGTGAACGCCGATAACACCCTCCACCTCAAGGGCAGTTTTTTTAATTTTTTCACAAAGTTCAAACGGCGGAGAAGTGCCGGTTAGGTAGTGCACATTCCTGAGGACTATCTCAACGGCTGCTTTTCCTATCATCAATGCCACAATAAGCCCTGCCAAGGCATCTCCATAGCCAAACCCAAGTTTCTGAAAGAGCAAGCCTATTAACACTGCTACGCTGCTCAGGGCGTCACTTCTGTGGTGGTATGCATCTGCAATCAATATCTGGTTGTTGAGTTTCCTCCCCACTCTAAGGGAGTATTGTGTCATAGCTTCTTTTGAGAGAATAGAGACCACAACAACGGCAAACATAAGCGAGTTGACTTCAATGACGTATCCAACGAAAATTCTCTCTAAAGCATCTTTACCTATCTCATAGGCAACCAGAAAGAGTCCCATACCAATGAAGAGGGCAAACAAGGGTTCGAATCTGGAGTGCCCAAAGGGGTGAGTCTTATCGGCTGGCTTTGAGGATATCTTAACTCCTATGTAGCCTATAACGCTCGTAACAACGTCTGAGAGGGAGTGAATGCCATCGGAAATCAAAGCTAAACTTGAATACATGAGCCCCACAAGAACTTTGAGAATGGCCAAAAGAATATTTCCAAAAATACTGACTATCAGAGGCCTGTAGAGTTCTTCCATTGTAAACCCCTCAGTCCGTCACTCCCTCATCACAACTCAGATAAGGCTGAACTCTTCATTGGGTGTTATACACTTAACTTGGAGTTTTTAAATGTTTTTCATTGTTTCAAAAGACTTTTATTAGTAGGCAAAAAACAACAAGTGGTGGAGATTATGGCAAATAAGCCGAGGTATACGATAAGGATTTACATGGGAAGCAAAGACAAGTATATCGCTCTAAGCCTATGGGACGCCCGTACAGATGAGTATGGAAATTTTAGACCTGCAAACATAAGCATGATAATTCACAACGAGGACATCGAGGCAAAGGCTTCAATGAGAACCGAGACTGCTGCGAGATTAGCGGCTGTGCTTTTAAGTATGGTGGCAGAGGCAGAAAAACTTACCATGAAAGAAAAGAAGAAGATTAGCCTCGAAGGAAGACTGGAGGGGCAGTTCCTTCTTGAAGAAGAGGAAGAAGATATTCTCGAAGAGGTAGAAAGAATAGAACCAAGTGTTGACGAGGAGTGATTGCTTTGAAAAAGCTCAAAGTTTACATACCGGGAGTTTCTTTTCCATCAATCTCTCTTACTGGAAACTACTGCGCCTTAAACTGCGCTCACTGCGGGAGGCATTATCTTGAAGGAATGAAGAAGGTTACAAAACAGAGTCTCCTTGAATACTGCAAGTCTCTTGAAAAAGAGGGTTGTAAAGGCTGTCTCTTAAGTGGAGGAATGGATTCCCGCCTGAAAGTACCGCTCGATCTCTATTCTTCGGAGATAGAGCGAATAAAAAAGGGAACAAAGTTAAAACTCAACGCCCACGTTGGATTCATAGATGAAAGGGACTTAGAATGGATAAGGCATGTAGATGTGGTTTCGCTCGATTTTGTGGGTAGTGATGAAGTCATCAAAAGGGTCTATAAAATAGAAAAGGGCGTTAAAGATTACATTGAGATATTGGAGCTTTTAGTATCGAATGGAGTTAAAGTTGCACCGCACATAACGATTGGCCTGGACTTTGGAAAGGTCTGGTGGGAGTATAAGGCCATTGACATGCTTGTGGAATATCCAATTGATGTCTTGGTTCTTAATGTGCTGATTCCCACAAAAGGGACAGAAATGGAAGGCATAGCTGTTCCTTCTGTAGAAGAGAGTCTAAAAGTTGTCAAATACGCAAGGGAGAAATTTAATGGCGAGCTGAGCATTGGATGCATGCGGCCCCTCGGAAAATGGAGGCTGGAGTTTGACAAAGGAGCAATAGAGAATGGGATCGACAGAATAACGAATCCCCCAAGAAAAGTCATCGAATGGGCAAAAAAGATAAGGGAAGTGGAAATCATTTACGAATGCTGCGTTATGTGAAACTAACGTAGAGGAAGTATGCGTAGAGGGCCAAAAGGACAACCCCTGTTTTTCTTCCAACCCTGTTATTTAGTTTTAGAGAAACTGCTAATATCGCCATTACAACAAGCGTTAAGGGCATTGTAAAAGAGTAAATGTCGGGATTCACGTTTATAGGCCTTATTAGAGCTGCAACACCAATTACTATCAGGATATTCAATATATTCGCTCCGACTATGTTGCCAACGCTTATGTTAGGAATTTTCTTCAGTGTGGCTGCTATGGAGTTTGCCATCTCTGGAAGGGATGTACCAACTGAGACCAGCGTAAGGCCGATAATCACTTCGGGAATTCCAAAGGCGGTTGCAATTTTTACTGCACTATCAACGACAAGCCTAGCTCCAAGAACAACCACAAGTCCACTCGCAAACAAAATCGCGATGTCTTTCTTTAGATGCCCCTTGCCCTCTTTGGCTTCCTCCAGGGTTACGTGCTTTTTGTAAAGGTAGTATAAAAAGCCCAGATACATCAAAACCAAACTCAGCCCCTCAATCCTCGAAATTACGAGATCTCTCATCAAAACCCATGCATAAAGGGTAACACCAATCATAAAGAGTGTATTTTCCCAGGCAATTCTATGAACATCAAGCGGCATTATGAGTGCAGATAGTCCCAAAATCAGAGCAATGTTTGCCAAAGCACTCCCTATCGCATTTCCGAGAGCTATGCCGCTGGCCCCTTGATACGCGGCTATAGCCGAAGTTGTAACTTCCGGCAAAGTTGTGGCAATACTCGCCAACACTAAGGCTATTATGAATTCACTAACTCCAAACCCTTTGGCAACTCTCGTGGCAGCTTCAACGAATAAGTCGCTTCCCTTGATTAACATTACTAACCCCAAAGCGAAGATTCCAAAGGTTATAATGTATTCTACTGCCATTTTTTCCCTCCCGGAGGTTACTCAAGGGGTTAATTTTTAAAGCTTTTTGTGAAAACTCTAAATACAACTTAGACCAACTCTCGGTGAGGTGAAAGATATGGATATTGCGAAGTATATAGACCACACGAACCTGAAGCCCTATGCTACAAAGGAGGACATAAAAAAGCTTTGTGAGGAGGCAAAGAAATACGGATTCTATGCTGTCTGTGTAAATCCCTATAGAGTAAAATTCGCAAAAGAACAACTCAAAGGCACAGACATTAAAGTTGCAAGCGTAATTGGGTTCCCCCTTGGAGCAATACCTACTGAAGTGAAGGTTTTCGAAGCAAAAAGAGCCCTCGAAGATGGGGCAGACGAGCTTGATATGGTAATCAACATCGGCGCATTGAAGGATAAAGACTATGAGTACGTTAAAAACGACATAGCAGAAGTCGTTAAAGTTGCTCACGAGAAAGGGGCAATAGTGAAGGTTATAATTGAGACGTGCTACCTTACCGACGAAGAAAAAGAAATAGCCTGTAAGCTCGCTATGGAAGCTGGAGCAGACTTCGTCAAAACATCAACAGGATTTGGAACCGGGGGAGCAACAGTCGAGGACGTCAAGCTGATGCGTAGAGTCGTGGGAGACAAGCTTGGAGTGAAAGCCGCAGGGGGTATAAGAACCTACGAACAAGCTCTTGAGATGATAAAGGCAGGCGCAAACAGAATTGGCACTTCAAGTGGTGTGCAGATCGTAGAGGGTGCCAAAAAGAGTCAAAAAGAAATCGAATCTTCAAAAGAAAATTGAAGGGACTTTAAATTTGAAGAGATACCAGCATGTCTTTGACTCTTCTTTTTACTATGTGTCCTACTCCACCACCCACGACGATTCCGGTAACTGCTTGGAGGGTGTTTCCGGGAAGTGAGGAGATGGCTCCTCCCCATCCGTAGAAATATACCTCAACAAGGAAGTACCCTGAGACCATCAGCGCTCCACCAAGGATTGTTGCCAAGAGGATTGTCGTGAAGTCGTCCTTTTTTGATGTTATGTATCCAACGACGAATCCTTCCACTCCCTTTATCACCAGCGTAAATGGCGCCCAATGTGCGTAGCCGGTAATTACATCAGCCATTGCAGAACCAAAGCCACCTGCGAATGCACCTATCGTTGGCCCAAAGAGGACTGCCACAAGCATTACCATGCTGTCTCCAACGTTAATGTATCCTCTCGTTAGAGGAGTCGGAATTTGGATGAACATTGTCACTACAGCTACCAGTGCGGCCATTATGCCTGAAAGAGCCACACCAACTGCAACCTCAAACACTTTCTTCTTAAGCACGAAGAGGTAAACAAAGTAAAGGACTGCAACGGTTATTAAGACCCACTTACCATAAGGCGCAATTGCTTCCATACTCATTCTCATCACCTCACTTTATTAGTTTCTCAAGTTTTAACTTGAAATCGAACTTAAAAAACTTTATCTTTGTATACGTGCAGAAAAGACAAAACTAGAAATTGAAAAATAGAGTAAAATACGAAATCAGCTAACAACAGTTTTGATAGCCTCTTCAAGGATGTCCAAACCGATTTTGGCTTCTTCTTCGTCGATTGTGAGTGGTGGGATTAGTCTTAAGGCGCTCTTTCCGCAGCCGAGGGTTGCAAGTCCTCTCTTGAGTGCCTCAACAACGACTTGGTTCCTTTCCTTGCTTGCGTACTCTTTCGTCTTTCTGTCCTTTACGAATTCAATCGCCCAGGCAAGACCAAGACCCCTAACGTCGCCAATGATCTCGTATTTGTCGTACATCTCTTGGAGCCTCTCTTTGAACAGCGGCTCAAGCTTCTTGGCATTATCAATCAAGCCGTTCTCAAGCTCATCAATGACAGTCAAGGCGGCTACACATGCCAATGCATTTCCGCCGTATGTGTTGCTGTGCACTCCGGGGACTCCAAAGTCAAGGTCCTTCCTGAATACAGTCGCTCCGATTGGAACGCCTCCACCGAGGGCCTTTGCGAGGCTTATTATGTCCGGGGCAATTCCAAAGTGCTCAATTGCAAACATCTTACCAGTTCTTCCCATTCCCATCTGGACTTCATCGTCTATGATAAGTATGCCGTGCTTGTCTGCAACTTTCTTAAGCTCTTTGAAGAAGTTCTTTGGTGGGACAACGTAACCACCTTCACCTTGAATTGGCTCAGCCACGAAGGCAGCCACTTCCTCCGGTGGAACATAGTGATCAAAGAGGTAATCTTCAATGTACTCGATAACCCTGTTCACAAGCTCATCGGGTTCTTCATAACCGTCTATGTGCCACGGGTTTCTGTAGGGGTTTGGATAGGGAACGTGCTCAACACCTGGCATTGTGGGGAACATTCTTGATCTGTGGACAGGTTTGCTTGCGGTGAGGCTCATCGTTCCATGTGTCCTTCCGTGAAAAGCCCCAATAAACGCTATGAAGAGCTTTCTTTGTGTCGACCACTTTGCTATCTTTAAAGCCGCTTCATTTGCCTCAGTACCGCTGTTTGAAAGGAAAGTCTTCTTTTCGAAATCACCTGGAGCAATGCTATCGAGCTTCTCTGCCAGAGCAACTTGGTATGGGTTGTAATAATCCGTTCCAGCAGCGTGGATGACTTTGTCAAGCTGTTCCTTCAATGCTTCAACAACCCTTGGGTTTCTAAGACCGGCGTTTAAGACTCCGATACCAGAAGAGAAATCAAGAATTCTGTTCCCATCAACATCAATCCAGTAGTTGCCTTCCGTCCTCTCTATAACCAAGAAGTACTCGTTTGGATCGTTTGTTGTCGTTGCCATATATTTGTGGTGTTTCTCTATTATTTCCCTAGCTTTTGGTCCGGGGATTCCTTTAACTTGGGGTCCCTTCACCATATTCGCTCACCGATGTATAGAATATTTCTCACCTATATAATTTTATGCTCTCTAAACTCCTTTTTTGCTCGAAAAACTTTCGAAAATAACTGGGGTTAAAGTGGACTTCTGCAATAAAAAATGGCCGTAAAAAAGAAGCAAAACAACAGATCACTCTTCATTTACTTGAGTTTTCCACTCCTCTAAAAGCTCCTTTGCGGAATTGGCCGCTATAGCTCCCTGTCCAACAGCTACCGCAATCTGCTTAAAGACATTTGTTATGTCGCCAGCCGCAAAGATTCCCTTTACTTTTGTTCTCATGTGCATATCAACTGGAATGTAGCCCTGCTCATCGGTGATGCCGAGGTGCTTAACGAAATCCGTTTTAGGTTCGTAGCCTATGAAAATAAACACCCCATCAACTTTCATCTCGAATTTTTCACCAGTTTTTACGTTTTGGAGCACAACGCTCTCAACTTTCTGGTCTCCCTTTATCTCCACAACAACGGTGTTTAAAATCGCAGAGATTCCAGCTTTTTTGAACCTATCCTGCAGTATTTTGTCTGCCCTGAACTTATCTCTTCTGTGAACCAGAGTAACGTCGACTCCTATCTCTTTTAGGTACAGAGCCTCCTGCAGCGCTGTATTTCCTCCTCCTACCACTATGACCTTTTTGCCCTTAAAGAGCGGACCATCACAGGTTGCACAATAGCTGACGCCCCTTCCGTAGAATTTGTCCTCTCCAGGAACCCTAAGCTTCCTTGGCTCTGCTCCAACAGCTATTATGACTGTTCTGGCCTTGTAAACCTTGCCGTTTTTCGTTTTTACATTGAACTTGCATAGGCCTTCATAATAAGCACATTCTGTAGGGTCTATTCTCTCAACTTCATCAAAGACTATTGGCACTCCAAGTTTCTTCACTTGCTCGTGCATCCTGCTGACAAGCTCTGCTCCCTTTATTCCTTCGGGAAATCCGGGGTAGTTCTCAATTAAATCCGTGAGTGCAACGTTCCCGCCTATGTCTTTTGAAATTATAACGGTCTCCAGCCCATAACGTGCTGCATATATCGCTGCGGTAAGACCTGCCGGGCCTGCTCCGATTATTAGAACGTCCCATGTTTTTGTCTCATCAACTCTCTGTGAGAGTCCTCCTAAGCTGAACATTTTTTCACCTCCGGTTTATAACTTTTGGTTGAATACTTAAAAACGTTATGGAACAGATTTGAGACCTAAATTACCTTCACTTCCCGATCAACTATCAGGTGGAGAGTGTACCCCAAAAAGGCTGCAAAGCCAATAAACAAGGCTTCTCCAAATTTAAACCCAAGACCGCGCTCGAAAGAAGCAAAAATTACGATGCCATATATCGAGGCAAACGCTAGAGAATGGACTATTCCCCTATGCCTTGGCATTAAAGCTGAGAAAACATACCACGATGCAAAAGCGAACAAAGCTGCTATAGCCCATCCAAGAGTTAGATCCACAATTGAATTTCCAACAGATACGAGGTTTCCGCCTTTAACAAAAACCGCACCGCCGACCATTAGGGCTACTAATGGCTTTACTCCCATGTGGATGAGCGAATCGGGATGATCAAGATCCGGTAAATCAGACCCCAGAACGTAAACCCCATACCCAACTATCATGGAGAGAGTAGTTAGTTCAAAAGGAAGGTTCGCATAATGCTTCAAAAAAGATGCAAGCAAAATAACAAGAGGGTAAGTTAAGATACCACTAAGGACGTGCTCTTCGTAATTCACTTCTCCTTCACCTCCTTTTGTTCTTCAAGGAACTTCCTGACGTAGTCCGGCACTTTATAGTTGCCCTTTGGATCCCCAACCAAAAACCCTAACCGTATGAGTTCTTCAAGATGTTCATAAACCTGAACTCCCGGCTTTTTAACTTCCTTAGCAACTTGAATATAGCTCACTGGTCCGCCGTTGAACTTATACACTATAACCTCTACAAGGTCTCTGTACTCCTTGGGAATCCTTGTCAAGTATTCTTCAAGGCTCTTGGGCTCCTCCAGGATTGTTGTAACAACGTAATCGTCTATCGGGTCGAATTTGTGCTTGCTAGCTTCGCTTAAAACGTAATGCAGGAGTCTCAAAATCTGTCTCGGGTTGCCCTTTGCAAGCTCATGGATAAGCCTTATTGCATCTTCTGTAAAGGGATATATCGGATCGTCCGTGTCCCTTATCCTAACCTTGTTGAGCCTCTTCTTAACGAGCTCAAAGGTCTCCTCAAGGCTCATTGGTCTAAGCTTGAACTCATAGTGAAGCCTCATAAAGAACGCTGGAAAGAGTTTAGAATATTCCTCATACGCCTCTGGCACGCATGCAAAGGCAAAAATGCATCCAGGAGGCATGTTGCTTATAAAGTGTCTAAGCATCTCGAAGAATAAGATTTTATCTTGCTCACTTGCTGTCTGCATGTTTTCAAGCTCATCCAGCAAGAGGGCGGAATAAGGATACTTGCTGAGCTCCTTTGTAAGCATCTCTGCAATATCCCTCGATTTGTATTCTTTTGTTGAAGAGAGCATTTTTTCGAGCCTGTCTATAAAGCCGAGCTTCTTTGAGAGATTCTCGAAAAAGATGTTAGTCCTTGTCTTTGGGGGCTTCAGTCCGTTGAACATGTCCCTTGTAAGTTTTAGGATATCGTTTGTGTCCACTTTGATGTAGATGGGCTTTCCTCCCTGTTCTAACATCGCCCTATAGATGGTTTTGAGTCTCTGGGTTTTTCCCATTCCAAGTGGACCGACTATGGAAAAGGCTATTGAGCTTTTATTTCCTATGACCTCTGAGATTATCATCGAGAGGCGCATGTCCACCTCTTGATAAACGTGTATGCTTTCCACATCCTCTATCCCTTCACTTGCCAACTGTTCGAAAGGATTTTTCGCCAGACCGTAGACTTCATAAGAGGGAGGGGAATAAACTTTAAGTGTGCTTGGTCTTTCCATTTTACCCACCAACTCTAAGTTTTAGGCGGGGAGATATATAAGTTTGTCCATGGAGGGAAGAAAATGACGACTCTGCTTGTAACTGTGCCTGGTGGAAGAGAAGGAGATGCCGCTCTTGAGCTGGAATGGGCACTTGGGGATGTGAAGATAAGGCGAACAAAGTGGAGGGGAGTTCTGATAGCTAGAACGCCCCTAGAGAAAGAAGAAGCCCTTGAAAGGATCAGAGAGTTCGACACGACGGCTATATTCAAGGTAATACCAATAGAGAAATTCGTTGAGAGCAAAAAAGAAACAATCCTGGATGAGGCTTTCCAGCTTGCAAGGGAATACATTAAAGAAGGAGACAGCTTTGCGGTAAGGTGCAAAAGAAGGGGCAACTGGATTCGGTCTGGAAAGGAAATAGAGATAGAACTCGGAGCAAAAATAAAAGAAAGCTTGAAGGCTAGGGTTGACCTTACAAATCCAGACTGGTACGTTTGGATTGAGGTTCTTGGAAAGCAAACGGGTATAAGTGTCATTAGGCCAGAAGAAATAATAAGGAAAAGAGTGGAATTCTGAACTACCTTATACCCCTAAAGAAGAAAGAAGATACTCAAAGAATCAAATACCAAAATTAGTAGACCTTTTATTTATGCTCCCTTTAAAACTTCAATCATATACTTTCTATCAACAACCTCCACAGATGCAAGACGAATTCCGCTAACTCCTCAACTCTTCTAGAGGTATTCTGTTGCTTTTTTCTTTTGAATATCTTACTCCCTATGATAGAAAAGAAAATCAAGAACTTTAGTGAAGTGATCAATAAAAGTTTCTCAAACAATATTTAATATCTTAGCTAAATCCAAAAACTTTTTTCTAATCCCCTTATTCCCTACAGGCGAAGTGCCCTAAAGAGTTCTTGCAAGGCGAAATCTTTTTCCCACAGTTTACAGTTTATGAAGATCTACTTTTTGAACAACACTTTTAGTTCTCTTTTGTATAGGCCCCAGTTAATACTCAGATGGATAATTATCAATATGTTCATTATAGGGCCTAAAATGTTCCTAGCATTAAATAACTCTGCTTTACTTATGCCAAGAAATGTATGCCCAGTTCTTGTTGTGTATAACACTCCTATCGTAATTATCAAAACAGCGAGGAATACCACGAGCAAAATTGTGGAGAGTATTGCTCGTATTTTTACTATGTTCATGACATTTCCCTCCCACATGTGTGCGTTTTTAGTATTTTGAGAGATTAGTATTTTGGAGATAGGAGTATAAAAGCATTATTCCAAACACATTTACGTTAAGTGAGTGGCTCTATCTGATAAACTGTCTTATCCTCACCAATAGCCTCAAGAAGTCCCCTGTGCCTCCTGACACAGCTCTCGCATTCTCCACAGTGGACGGGCTTCCCATCTTCTGTAAAACCTCTGGGCATGTAACATGAGTTGGAGTATTCGTATTTTGCGTTGAGTTCCTTCAGAAGCTTTGCTATACCTTTTTTATCGAGGTTAATAAGAGGAGCAACCACTTTTACGTCGCTCAATGTCCCGTATTTCAGCATTTCATTAACCTTTTCCACGAACTCGGACGTGTTGTCAGGGAAAGTAGCACCCTCCTCTGCGTTAAAGCCCACTATAATGTCTCCTCCACCAAGGGCATCTAAAAGTGAAGCGGCAACACTAATCAGCACAAGGTTTCTCGCCGGCACCCAAACACTCTTTGCGGTTTCCTGGGCTTTCTCCGTGTTTTCTAATTCCTTTGCTGTGACCTTTGGAGTTTCTCCACCAACTAAAGTTGTCCCCCTAAGCTTTGAGAACTCTTCTAAAAAGTCTAGGCGGATTATTTTAAGCGGAACGCTAAGCTCCTTTGAAAAGAACTCCGCAACTTTGTTCATGACTTTTTCCTCGTTGCTCCCGTAGTTTATTGTTAGCATGATAACTTCATCGTAGTTCTCCTTTGCCCAATATAGGCATGCAGTACTGTCAAGACCACCGCTAAACAATACCACGGCGCGCTTCATTAGACCACCTCCGGAAGCAATTTAATCCCCAGTTTTTTCGCACGGTTTCTGAGCTTTTTGTCGTAGGTCGCGAGGGCTCTAGCTTTTTTGGCTATCGCGAGGATTACGGAGTCGTTGTAGTGCCTCAAGCTTAGGCTCTTGAGGAGCTCAAAGCCCTCCAAGAGATACTTTCTGTCGTCCACAAGAGTGGCTCGGGGATCAAGAATTATCTGCTCAGCTAGCTCCCTTGCTTCATCGGTGCTGAAACCGAGCTTTCTGAAGTTCCAGACGGTCTCATAGATAACTATTATCGGGACGAGCCAGCGGTCGAGGGAGTGAATAAGCTCCAGCGCACTCTCGTGGTGCTCTGAATCTTCAACCGTGGCATATATGAAAACGTTGGCGTCTATCACTGCTTCCATGACATTTCCTCCTCTATGGCCTCTTCCGAGATTTTTTCAAGCTCTTCTGCCGTGAGCTTCCGTCCAAGCTTAAAAGTCTTCCAAGACTTCTTTGCCCTTCTAATGACTATCTCCTCTCCTCTAAGCTCAACGGTAAGGTATTCCCCCTCTTTTATCCCGAGGGCCTTTCTAATCTCGGCGGGAATCGTTATCTGGTAGTTGCGGGTGACCTTGGTTATTGGCATAGTAACTCACCATAGTATAGTATGGTTTTATACTATAAATACCTTACTCCAGTGTCTTCTTTGTGCACCTGGCCCACTGCATGAAATCATAATTATCATAATTGTTGATTTCAGACGCAAGAATGAGGTTCTCAAAGCGTATCTCGAAGAGCTCGACCTTAAGTCCGCCATCTTGACACCTCAAAGGGAGAAGAGTTAGTTTGCTATTAAGGTTTTTATCTTTTAATTGAACACGAAAGGGAACATAAAGAACCGTACGACGAAGAGTGTCCACATCACAAGGGTAAACCCCGCGCCGAGCTTTATGACTGTTTTAATAATCGAAAGCTCCTCAATTCTTGAGTCAAATTTAATCAGAAAATATGACATGAAGCCCCATATGACTATCCCAAATGTCCAGAGCTTATACGAGAAAAATGGAATTAAAATCCAGGGAAAAAGCGCAAAAGCATGAAAAAGAGGCGAGAAGGGAATGTGATTTGGGTCATGAAGGTATCTAAAGTAATCCTGAGCGAAGCTTAACAAAGCTATCACAAGTGTCGTTGAAAGATAGCCGAAGGCAACATATTTGAGCTTATCTCTAAGCATCATCGCAATACAATTTAATTTTTAAGTTAAGTATTTAATGCTTGTTGTTCTTGGGAATGTTTTTCAGAGGTTTTCTATGAGAATACTAATAAGCTCCAGTGTGAACAAACGGCACTCTCCCTTTTCTTTGCGAGTTCCATTGAAGTCCGTGTAACCGAGTTAGGGAGCAGTGTATTGGGTTCCTGTTACGAGCCGAAGCTTAGAACTTTGTGAAAAGAACTCCAGTTTAAGTGTGTCGAATCTTTTTACGGCGGCGGACACGCCCGAGGGTGGGAACCCTCCTCCAGCGGCTTCCACCGAGACTTGCTCGCCCCCGCTACCCCACGAGCGCCGAACGTCCCGCCTACCGCTGCTCCCTTCCGGGCCTTGCGGGGTTCGGCGAGCAAAGGGAGTTAACGGAGCCCTTCAGCTCCGCCCCTCCCACCGCCGGCCCCGTGGGACAGGGGCTCATGGCTCCTCTCGGCTTCCGCCGCTGGATTTGGGAACCGCCCCTCGGACTTCGGCCCCCGCATATCGGCGGTTTCGGGTATAGGGGACGCCGAACCCCCCGGCCTAGTCCGCCGCCATTTAATACTATCCGTGAAGAGTATATAAAGGTTTTGTAATACTATTCACCCATCTAGAACAAAGCCACATCCCAAGTTATTCCCTCTTAGACTCCCCTGTCATCACGGCAGAGGCTATCATATGGGCCAGCCTTAAAGGTTCGGGTATAAGAGAGCTCTTCTGGGTTAGTTTTATTATTTCCTCAGCCTGTTCTGGTGGAATTCCATAAGCCTGGTAAAAAATCTTCCCCGGGATTAACTCCCTTATCTCCCCCGCTTTTTTGAGGAGGGCTATTCTTTCATGTGCATCAGCAAAATGTTTTTTCAATGCGTTTTCCATTGCCTCTAAATCAGGCTTTTTCCTTATCACCACTATCACTGGCAGTCCAGTTTCCTTGCTAAGCTTTTCGATATCGACAACGTTGAACCCCGCATACGTTATTCCCTTGAGCATTATAACCCGCAAATCCTTAAATCGGGAGTTGTTTATAGCATCGATCATTTTCTCTGTTGAATCTCTCCCATCAACTTCAATCCATCTCGTGACAATCCCAACGATATCTTGCGAGCCTTTCATGATAACTCCAACCAAAATGGTCTTCTCCCGCTTAAGTTTAGATTTAAAAGAAAAGGTGCCATCATCAAAGCCAATAACCCTTATTTGCGGCTTTACTTTCCTTATCATTTTGTTACCTCTAAAAGCCAGTCCAAATATTCTTTGTTGACGTGATCCACGTCTATTCTTATTATCGCCGGCACAGAATACGGGTGAAGCTCCTTTAGAGCCTCTTTGAGCTCACTCCAAAGCTCAACTTTTGTTTTCAGTATTGCCCCAACTTCTTTGTCTTCTTCAATCTTCCCCTCCCACCAGTAAAAAGCTTTGTGCTCCCTTAGATTTGCACAGGCAACTAACTTTCTTTCCAACAGCTCTTTTATTATTTTTTCAGCGCTCTCCCAGTCAGGAAATGTTGTATATACAAGGATCATTTCTCCCATTTCACATCCCAAAAAAGTTCGAGAAGATAAACTTAAATTTTATGGAAGTTACTTTTAATGGGGGTTAGGATATGGAGATAGTAAGAGCACATTTAAGGATATATGGTCGGGTGCAAGGAGTGGGCTTTAGATGGAGTATGCAGAGAGAAGCAAAGAAACTTGGTGTTAACGGGTGGGTAAGGAATCTACCCGATGGCAGTGTAGAGGCAGTAGTCGAAGGGGAAAGGGAGAGAGTTGAGGCGTTAATTGCATGGGCGCATCAGGGGCCTCCTCTGGCAAAAGTCACTAGAGTAGAGATTACTTGGGAAGAGCCAAAAGGAGAAAAAGGATTTAGGGTTATAGGCTAATGTTTGTAGTTTAGATTCTCAATAACAACTTTTTTAGGACAATAATTGACTTCACAGTGGCTGCATACAATTTTTTCTTTGCTCTTTTCTGGGGTGTGAAGAACGAGCTTTTTAAACCCGGGGATGTCCTTTATCTTCATGAAAACATCTACCGGCAGAGTTCCATCTATAACGATGTACGCTTTTGCATCCTCTTGTCTGAGGTTCCTACTGAAGATTTCCATGACTGGAACACCACTCTCGTAAAGATATTCAAGCAACTCTGAAAGGGCGCGAGAGTACTCCTCTTTATCGAATTCTATTTCAAGAACTTCCCATCCCATGATAGGGGCAACATTTACGAGGCTTGGTAGGGGATTAAGTCTTTCAAATATCATCCGCAGAGGATATGTGTTTTCAATGTAATCTATTGTGTGATAGATTATTTTTCTATTCACGCCTATTATACGGGAAAGTTCGCTTATTGGCACCTCGACATCTCTCAAATAAATTTTTCCATTTCTTACACTTAATCCGTTTTCAAAAAGAAACTCAGCAACTTTCCTCCTGGCTGGAAAGTTCTTAAAGTAAGCCTCCAATATAAGCATCATTTTTGACCACCTCTTATACAATGTTGTGTACAGATGAATATTTAAGTTTTTCTCCACAGTTCAAAGAGACAATCTTTTTAAAGCATCCAAAATCTTAATAAAACACGTAAGTGAAGTGAGGGTGATGTCTATTCTGATAGTGGGAATTGATATAATCAGCGAAGAGCCAAAACGCTTTGCCGTGGTTAGCTGGTTCAATGGAAAGTTGATTAAGCATGGGGAGTTTACTTTTTACCGCCTCCTGAGGTTCATAAGGGCAAAGAAGCCCGACATAGTTGCCATGGACAACATTCATGAGCTTGGGGAATACCTTAGAAAGTTCATACATGCAATCCCACAAGGAACAAAGATAGTGCAGGTAACAGGCAGACCCGGAGAGCAAAGATCCCTTTGGAGCTTGGCAAGAGAGTATGGAATTAGAGTGAGTGACAAGTTCAACCCCTACGAAGAGGCAAAGGTATGCGCCCTTTTAGCAGCTAGAGGAGTCGGTTACGAAGTCCTTCCCTTTGAGGACGAGGTCATTATAAAGGTTTCGCGTGGAAGGAGCCAAGGAAAAGGTGGATGGAGTCAGGATAGGTATAGAAGAAGAGTCCATAACTTGATACAGAACAAAGTCAGGGAAATCGAGGAGACTCTCAAAAGGGCTAACATTCCCTTTGACCTCGAAATTAAGGAAAAGGATCAGGGATTGGAGAGAGGGGAATTCAGGGTTTACACCTCCAGAGAGGAGCTTGCGGGACTTATAAAGCCCATGAGAGGAGGAGACGTTGAAATCAGAATCCGTCCAGTAGAAAGGAAGACGTTTGAGTTTGTTCCGCTAAAGAGTGAAAGCGTCATAAAGGAAAGAAAAAGCATTATTGTTGGGCTTGATCCTGGCATTACAGTTGGTATAGCGGCTTTGGATTTGAATGGAGAGGTTTTGGCGCTTTACAGTGAGAGAAACATGGCCATTAGCGATATTGTGAGGTTTATAAGCGACGTTGGTCATCCGATAATAATAGCCACTGATGTCAATCCTGCTCCCGGCTTGGTGGAAAAAATTTCTCGCTCGTTTAAGGCTCAGCTCTTCGTTCCGAGAGAAAGCCTCCGCGTGGAAGAGAAAAACGAGCTTCTAAAAAACCTGGGCATAACTGTTGATGATGATCACCAACGCGATGCCCTTGCTGCTGCCTATAAGGCCTACCTCCGGCTGAAACCGAAGCTCGACCATGTAGAGGCAAAGCTTAGGGAAATGGGAATTACGAAAAAGGGTGAAGAAATAAAGGCTCTCGTCCTTCAGGGATACAACCTAGGAGAGGCTATTCTGAAGGTTAAAGAAAAAGAAAAGGTCAAAGAAGAAACAAAAACCGCTGAAGCCCTCGAAGCTCCCGTTGATGTTACACCATACATTGAAAAGATAAGGGAGCTCGAAAACACCATAAAAATAATGGAAAGAGAAAACCAAGAGCTGAGAGCTGTGATCGAAGAGCAAAGAAGAATCATAGAAAGTCTGGAGAATAAGTTAGCAACTTACGACGAAAAAATTAGGGAAAGGATTCTCAGAGAGAAAGAATTGGAAATAAGGGATAAAAGAATAGCATACCTCGAAAAAGAGCTTAGAGAGGCAAAGTCAATAATAGAGAAGCTGAGCAGAGACCTTGTTTTGGCAAAAAGGATGCACTTACTGGAGCTTAGGGGTACTGCAGTTCCGCTTAAAGTGATTGAAAACCTGACATGGAGAAAGCTCGAAGAGCTAGAACGCTCCGCGGGAATTAAAAGAGAAGACGTGCTCTACGTTATCAACCCGGCCGGGGCTGGAAAGAGCATAGCCGAGTATATAGCCGAAAAGAAGATAAAAGCACTCATAAGTGCGAAAAAACTTCCAAGCATTGTGTACGAAACGCTAAGAGAGAAAAGAATACCGATTCTATACGAGGATGAAATCGAGGTTAAGAGGGTTGATGACTTCGCAATAGTGGATAGAAAAGAGCTCGAAGGAGCAATAGAAGCTAAGCTAAAGCACTGGGAAGAGGAGGAAAAAGAGAGAGGAGTCCAGCAATTTTTGAAACTCGTAGAGGAATACCGGATGGAGAGAATTAAGGAGCTTAAGAAAAAGGCTGAAGAAGGTCATTAGACCTCATCTAGGATCTCGCGGAGTAATTTTAGGTACTTTCCAGTCTCTTGGGCACCTTTTGAGGTTATTTCTACCGCAGTTCTAGGCCTATCGGAAAAGACTTTCCTAATCTTAACGTACCCTGCTTTTTCAAGAGCTTTAAGGTGGGAATCGAGATTACCGGGGGTTATTTCCAGCACTTCGAGTAACTCCTTAAACAAAACTCGAGTTCTTGGGAGAAGGTAGAGCATTATAGCCAGCCTAGTTGGATTTCCAAGTACGTGGTTGCTGATGAATTCCTTGAGCCGATCCATCTTATCACCGCTCAATGACTTTGAAAGCAAAGTAGAGGTAGAGCAGAGATGTTAAAGCATACCCCGTGGTAACGAGAAAACCCGCCCAAATTATGGCGCCTTTTTCCATTCCAAGGACTATTGGTATCCCCAAGGCAGGCAGCAAGTATGCTGGAATCATTGCCTTGTCTACTATTCCCGCTTTTATGGATGTGAGCCACATTCCAAAGACTCCAAGGAATATGAACGTAAGAGAGCCTGCGGCGACACTTGCCTCCTCCGTTATTCCCAGGTTAAGTCTTGGAACTATGCCCCATCCGATTATTGCTCCAACAATCCAAGAGAGAAATATGGGAGAGTAACTAGATCCTTCTCTTTTTTCTTGTGCTCTGAGGAGAGCTTCAAGCCGTTTACCTATCATAGTCCCTATCCATCCTATAAAAACAAAAGCCCCAATCCAGTAAATAGCGGAGAAGATACCGCTAAAGCCTAAAATTGCTCCAAGAACATAGTAAAGCCCCATAGCTACGAGGAAAGCTGTAAACCACATTGCCCCATACATATACTGCGCCGCTATCAATTTTCTCTCAACTCTCTCAAGCATGCCCTTGAGCTCCTTAACTTCTTCCATATTTCTCACCTCAGCTTAGAGTACTATATCCTTTTATTTATAGTGTGACGTTTCTCTGAATTTCAGAGAAAACCTTAAGCTTAGTGAAAGCAAGAGTATTTTGATGAAAGTTGAGTGGCTTTATGAAAAACACGACAAAGGTGTTAGGTGTCTTGTTTGTGAGAGGAAATGCCTGATAGATGAGGGCAAAAGAGGACTATGCAAGAATTATGCCAATCTGAAAGGGAGGCTGGTGCACGTAGGTTATGGAAAGCTGAGTGCCCTTGAAAGCAGACCCATTGAAATAAAGCCGTTCTTTCATTATTATCCAAACAGCACCGCTTTAACTTTCTCCGGCTTTGGGTGCAACTTTTACTGCCCTTGGTGCCAAAACTACCATTTAAGTTTCTCCGATATCCCGGAGTGGATTAGAGAGATTTCCCCAGAGGAGCTTTTAACTTTGGCTTTGAGAAATAAAGACCAAGGGCTCTGTGCAAGCTTTAACGAACCAGCAACCCTCTATACCTACCTCCTAGACGTTTTTGAGCTTGGAAAGGAAAAAGGGCTGTACTGCTGTTTGGTGACAAACAGCTATTTTACCACCAAAGCCTTGAGGAACCTTATTGAGAGCGGAGCTTCCGGTTTTAGTATAGACATCAAAGGCTGCCCCGAAATGAAGGTTCTAGGGACTGTTGATCACAAAAAGGTTTTCAGGAACGCCAAGGAAGCCATAACTCTCGGAGCTCACGTTGAAATGGTTTACCTTGTAGTTCCAAATGCCAACGATTTTGAAGAGTGCTACCGCTGGATATTCAGCATGCACTTAAAAATGCTTGGAGAAGAAGTCCCTTTACATATAAATCGCTATTACCCAATGAACTACTGGAAAGAGCCGCCTACCCCAGTTGAGAAGCTGTTAAAGCTAAAAGAGATAGCTCAGCAAGAGTACAATTTGAGGTATGTTTACGTTGGAAACATCGGCTCAGTTGAGCACGAAACAACGTACTGCCCCAAATGCGGCAAAAAGCTGATAATACGTTCTGGTTTCAGAGTATTAAAATGGAACCTAAAGGACAGCAAATGCCCGAGGTGTGGAGAAAAAATTCCAATTTATGGAAAGTTCACTCGACCCTAAAAGTGATTCCCTTCTCTTTTGCTTTCTTCTGCACTTGGAGCTTAAAGTTGCAAGCCTTACATATCTCTCCAGTTGTAGGCTGGCCGCAGATTTTGCACCTGTTGAGGTCTCTATGAGCGTAGGCTTTTGCCAATAGGGGAAACATCTTGTCATAGCTCCTTAGTATCTGGTATTTTGTCCCGGGATGCTTTTCCTCCATCTCATTTAGCCAATCTCTAATTTCTGCTCTAAATGCTTCTACTGCATAAGGACACTCGCTGAAGTCCACCTCAATGTTATTCAGAACAGCATAAAGCACTATCTCCTTTTCCGGCACTTCTCTGAGGGGCTTTATCCTCGGCACAAGCCCCTCATGGATAACCTCGTAATAAGGGCCAGTTCTTCCCAGCCTGGCAACGTCTCCACGCATTATGTTCATGAGGAACATCTGCACTTCATCATCTAAATTGTGGCCAACGGCGAGCTTATCGGCATTAACATCTTTGGCCGCGTAGTTGAGGAGCCACCTCCTCCAAACGCCGCAGTAAGAACACGCCCCAACCCTTTCCTTTTTCTCAAAGCTCCCCATTATGTTAACAGTCTCATCGAGGGTAAAGCCTATGTATTCCTTAAACGAATAAATCCTGTGTTCAATTCCAAGCTTCTTTGCATTCCTCTTTGCTATCTCAACGCTCTCAGGCCTGTACCCTTCTATCCCCTCATCTATGGTTATTGCGATTATCTCAAAAGGAAACTTTTGGTTGAGCTTGTGAAGGATATGGAGAAGAACGACGCTGTCCTTTCCACCGCTCACTCCTACTGCTATTCTATCTCCTCTCTTGATTAGCCCGTATTTTCTCACAGTCTGCTTTACTTTGCTCTCAACCATCTCATTGAAATGTTTGTGGCAGTAGAACTTACCTTCATATCTCGCATGATATACTGCCTCTCTTCCACACTTTGTGCATTTCATTTCCCTCGCCTCACTGAAGGGAAAGAACATCCCTTAAAAAGCCTTTCCTACGAACTCTCTGTTCTTTTTGATATAGCGTTAAACCTTACATGCACAGCACATCTTGATAATATACAACATCATTAAAATTATCATCAAAATTTTTGTGTCATATGCCCTATAAAACCGTAAGATTTTTATATTAAATCATGTTTTTGTGAAAATCGTGAGGCTGGTGAATGACGTGGAAATACTTGATACTGACACCAGCTGAAGAAAATAGAGGCCCAAAGAGAAGTCGGAGGGATAATAATGGGATGCAAAGGAAATAACGAAAATTGTAATGGAAAAAGAAAAAGGTGGATTCCAGATGCATACGTGATAATATTCATAGTAATAGTCTTGGCGGCAATTGCAACTTGGATTATTCCCGCTGGAGAATTTGAACGCACACAAGTAGGCGGAAGAACTGTAGTAGTCCCAGGGACCTTCCACTATGTTGAGAAAAATCCAATAGGACCTTGGGAAATGTTCCTCTCGATAGTAAAAGGGCTCAACGAAGCTGCACCAATAATATTCTTCATATTCATAATTGGAGGCCTTATAGGAGTAGTTGAAGCCACAGGGGCGTTAACAGCAGGTTTATCGGCAGCAGCTCTAAAGATGAAAGGTAAGGAAACTCTCTTTATACCAGCCTTGATGATTCTCTTCGGTCTTGGAGGCTCTGTATTTGGAATGGCAGAAGAAACACTAGCTTTTGTCCCTCTTATGATAGGACTTGCAGTAGCTATGGGTTATGACAGGGTTGTCGGAATTTCTATATCGTTCTTAGGAGCAGCCACAGGGTTCGCAGGAGCATTTATGAACCCCTTCACAATAGGTGTCGCCCAAACAATAGCAGAACTGCCACTTTTCTCGGGCATGCAATTTAGAATTGTTGTTTGGCTAGTATTTATGGCAATAACCATCCACCATGTTCTATCTTATGCTTCAAAAGTAAAGAGGAACCCAGAAGCCAGTATCGTCGCAGATATACCCTATGAAGAAATTGAAGTTCCTCAGAACATGGAAGGAGTTAAGCTTACTTCAAATCAAAAATTAGCTCTCCTAGCATTCATGGGCACTTTTGTTGTCTTAATCTTCGGCGTGCTAAAGTATGGATGGTACATAAACGAATTATCTGCCCTTTTCATAATAAGCGCTATTGTTATCGGACTCGTTGCAAGAATGGAACCCAACGAAATAGTCAGGCAATTCATAAAAGGTGCAGCTTCACTAACATACGGTGCATTGATTGTGGGATTTGGTAGAACAATCGCAGTAATCTTACGCGACGGTAAAATCTTGGACACAATAGTCTATGCATTATCTCAACCACTCAGCGGACTACCTCATGGATTAATCGGAGTAGGCATGTTTTTCGTGCAAACACTAATTAATTTCCTCATTTGCTCCGGAAGTGGTCAAGCAGTTGCAACAATGCCTATCATGGTTCCATTATCTGATGTCGTTGGGATCACAAGACAGGTAGCAGTACTTGCGTTCCAGTTTGGTGATGGTATAACAAACATAATCTATCCAACTTGTGGAGTTGTAATGGCAACAATATCAATGGCAAAAATACCATATGACAGATGGCTAAGATATGCAGTCCCACTTGTGATAAAGCTTTCAATAGCAGCAATAATCTTAATTTACATAGCAGTAGTAATAAATCTCGGGCCATTCTGAGCCATTTTTTTCATTCTTTTCTTTTTGGTATCTAAGGAGGGAAGATTAATGGAAAAGAAAATTGAAGAAAAAATTTTTGAGAAAATTAAAGAAGAAAAAGAGGATATGATAAAAATACTCGAAAGTCTCGTTAGAATCCCTACTCAAAATCCTCCTGGAGAGAATTACGAAGAATTCGTTATGACAGCTAAAGAATACCTAGATGAAAAAGGAATAAAAACAAAAGTCGTGAGAATTCCGGAAAGCTTTGCAAAGAACTTCATCGAAAATCCCCAAGAATACCCACGATTTATTCTTCTAGCCGAGCTAAAGAAGGGAGAGCTTACAATGCACTTTAACGGCCATTATGACGTCGTTCCCGCAGGGGAAGGCTGGGACATAGACCCATTTTCCGGAAAAATCATAGATGGCAAATTGTATGGAAGAGGAGCAAGCGATATGAAGGGCGGCATTGCGAGCATTATTAGCACGTTGAGAATCCTTAGTGAATTTGAGGATCATTTAGACGTTGGGGTAAATGCTTCGCTCGTTCCAGATGAAGAGACTACATCAATGGGAACTAAGTACCTAATCCAAGAAAACCTCGTCAACGCGGATTATGCAATAATCACAGAACCGACTTCATTGAAGAGCATAGACATTGGATGCAAGGGCGGAATATGGATGCAAGTTTGCGTTAAGGGGAAAGCCGCTCATGCTTCAAGGCCATGGCTTGGAGAGAATGCTTTTGAGAAGGGCGTTTTACTTGTCCATGCAATATTGACAGAATTAAAGCCAAAAGTAACAGCAAGAACATCCAAATATGAATTTCACGATCAAAATTCGAAGAGGGCAACAATGGAACTAGGAGGATACGTCAAAGGAGGAAGTAAAACCAACGTTATTCCAGATGAATTCTGCTTCTCAATAGACAGAAGAGTACTGCCTGATGAGGACGTGCAAGAGGCTTATAACGAGATTATTGAATTCATAAAGAGTAAGAGCAAAGAGTTAGGGGCGTCTTATGAAGTTATTGTTGAGGATATCGAAAATTCATACGTATTGAAAGGAGATAGAAGCATTATTAGCGCTATTTCTCAAATCACAGAAAGCATTACCGGTGTTCAGCCAAGGGTTGGTGTCAAGACGGGTTTCACAGAAATGGCACTATTTGGAGCCAAAGGAATTAAGGCACTCACCTTTGGTCCTGGAGATGAAAACTTAGCTCATGTGGCAAACGAATATATTGAAATTCAGCAACTCATTGACTCCGTGAAGATATTTTCAACGCTACTCTTGAGAATTTGAAAAATATATCGAAAATATGGGTCAGTAACCTCGTTACTAAAGAATTTAGTTTGCATTCGCTAATACTACTATCTTAATTTTTTATTTTGTAAATTCCAAGATGTAACCCTTTATTGCCCGTTTCGATCAAGGTAGAATGAAAAACTTAAATAAAATAAGCCCAATATTCTCATTCGTATGGTGATGACTATGGAACTCATAAAGACTAATATTCCTCCGCTTGATAAAGCCCTTGGAGGGGGGCTAATTGAGGACAGCATTGTTCTGATAACATACGACACTTACTCACAAGGCTGGACTCTCGCTTTTGAGATTCTAAGAAGAAGAATAGAAGAAGGGGATTTTGGAGTGATAATAAACTCTGTGCTTCCCCTTTCAATGCTGAACATGGAGCTTGAGAGAATTGGCTTTGATATCTTCGAGGAAGGTGAAAAGGGAAATCTCGGGATAATTGATGTTTTCGCGTCATTCTATGGGATAAAATATAACCAGCCTTATGTCTACTACACTGATATGGATCGGGAAACGTACTTCCCGAAGTTCACGAGCCTTTATAGAAAGATGCTGGAGGAGAGAATAAAAGACAGAAGACCAATAGGAATCCAGCTAACTGCAGATGGATTTGCATTCCTATTGGGAGAAGAAAGAGAACTTAGAAACCTTCAAAAGAATCTGGCCGAAAAAGAAAACGCTCGACTCTACGAGAAAAGGAAAAGACCGATAAATATAGTACTCCTAAACAGGGACAGAGTTTCGCAAAGATATCTCTCATGGCTTGCTCTCTACAGCCAGTGTCAGATCGACTTCAAATCTCAAGAAGGAAAGCTGGAGGAGACGATGCTCATAAGGAAATCTCCTTTGTCAGGCTTTAGACCAACCACACGTATATTCAAAATAGAAAACGGAAAGATAATCATTACCTAGCAAGTTCTAATGCAAGCCTGGCGGCTTCTTTTGCATCTTTTGTAAAACGCACTTTTACGAGTTTTTTGTGGTCAAAGTAGCCATCCTCTGCCAAAAGCTCAAGCCGATCACTGGGGTAACCGGTGTCAGTGACTACGATTATTGGCTTTGAGCAATCATATGCCATCAATGCTTCCACCATTGTGCCTATTCCTCCCCCAAGAACCACGAGGACGTCAGCGGAGTTAACCATAACCGCGCTTCTCTCGACAAAGTCCATCCCGGTTTTTATTCTTATTGTGTTGAACTCATTTCCTTCCTGCCTTTCTGGGAGAATTCCTACAACGATTCCTCCAAACTTGGTGAACTCTCTGCTTGCTACTTCCATAATGCCCCCTCTGCCACCGGTAAGGAGAACAACGTTATCCTTATATTTGGCTAACTCTTTTATGAATTCCTTTGTCTTTGCAACGGCTTTTGGTAGGGGCTCGCTATCGCTTGAGCCCGCTATGGCTATCTGGATCATTTTATCACCCCAGAAGGCTCCTTAAAGCTGGGAACATGTTTACTGCAAGCAAGAACAACCCTACTCCTACGAAGAGATACGTTATGGACTTGGCAACTTTTGGTGGAAAGATGGCCTTCAAAATATCATCGAGCATCCTTCCCCCATCCAATGGGATCAGCGGGAAGAGGTTCATCAACCCTATGCCCAGATTCAGAACGTATATCCAGTAAAGCGAAAACGCAAGCGGGAGCACAATACCACTAAAGCCCACTTTGGAGGTTATATGCTGTGCGGGATAAACCCCTAGGTAACCTTTTTCGGGATTGTCCGGATGAGAGCCCAGAGGAATCTTGAGAACTATTCTTTCTCCTTTCCTTATTACCTCAACCTCTATTGTTTCTTCAGCCCGGGTTTTGTTCATTAAGTTAAAGAACTCCTCCACAGTTGCTATCTGCTGACCGTTTATTCCAACTATTATGTCCCCTTCTTGGAGATAGTCCTTAGCAGGTCCTTCCACAGCAAGTTTTGAAACCTCAACTCCAGCCGGCTGCAGTACGGGATTCAACGCATAACTTAAAAGCAAGATCGCCAGCAGAGCTGTTACAATGTTTGCCATAGAGCCTGCGGCATAAACTCTTAGTCGGCTCAGCAAGGGAGCCTTGAGTAGTTCTTCCTCATCCGGCTCAACAAACGCTCCGGGAATTACAAAGAAAAGCACGAGGCCAACTGACTTTAAAGGCAATCCCTCAGCTCTGGCCACAAATCCGTGACTCAGCTCGTGGACAAACATAACTACCATAAGCCCTATCAATCCGTACCAAAGGGGAATCGTAACGCCAGGTATAACAAGCTGAACGCCCGGAGTTGCGGCTTTTGTGCGGAGATTCTGTATGGCAAGGGTAAAGAGGGTATAAAAAACATATGCCATCCCAATGAAGCCGATGATTATACCAACTGTAGAGTACCCTTTCCAGAATTTTCTATACTTCGTTCCAACTTTGTCTATAAAATCGACAAATCTTTTGGTTCTCCATATCGCAATGAAAGCCCCAACTTGTAGCCCTTCTTCGCTTTCTTCGGCTTTTCTTCCAAATGCGAGGTACAAAACACCCCAGAAGCCGAGTATTAATGCTATTGCTGTAAGCAGGTTCACCATTTCCTCCACCTAATTTCACTCCAAAAAGAAGTTTAAAAAGATAGTGCATACCCTTTAAAAACAAAAGCCCTCAAGAAAAATACGCGATGATGAGTGATGGGCGAACCGAAGGATGAGGATGGAAAGGTGATCGCTGAGCGTCATTTTTGAAAGTTCCAGTTCTCGTTTCCATATTTCTCTTCTATAAGCTTCTCTGCAAGTTCAAACTCGTAATCTGTCAGTTTTCCTTCTTCAAGGGGGAATTCCTCAAAGAACTTCTCTTTCAACAGCTCGTAAGCTTCATCCCTTCTAAGTTCTACCCCTTCTCTTTCCAGCGTTGTTACCCTTTCCCATATGCTTGAAACGCCTTTATCTTGTAGCTTTTTCTGGGAAACTTTGAGCACTGAAGCGAGAACTTCAAGCCGAGTTGCATACATGAAAGTGCCATGCTGTAGGATGACTCCTTTTCTTCTCGTCTGAGCGGACCCGCTGATTTTCTTACCGTTAGCAACTATATCGTTCAGCCCGGCAAAACCGCCCTTTATTCCTACTTCCTCAAGGGCTTTAACAAGCGGAGCAGCCAAGAACCTGTAGCTCTCTTCTACATTTTTCAAACTCTCATGAAAATTCTCGCCTATAATTACACTGTAGGTTATCTCTCCGTATTGATCGTGGAAAACACTCCCTCCACCTGTAATCCTTCTCACAACGGGAATGTTAAGCTCCCTACACTTCTCCAAGTTAACGTCGTGCTCAACACTCTGAAACCTGCCAATAGTGATGGAGCTCGGTTTAAAGACGTAAAGTCTAACAGTATCTTCCACTTTTCCTTCAATTCTTGCCCTCATTATTGCCTCATCTATCGCCATCTGCACTTCGGGTCTTGCGACTATTAGGGGAATGAATCTCATAACACCACCAAGGAAGGAATGTGGCAAGGGCTTAAAAATGTGTGCTTAAAAATGGATTAAAAATAGAAAGGTTCGGTCAGGGGCCGATTAGTTCATCACTTCTCAGCAACCTACCCTTCACATCATCCCAATCCAAGTCGTTCCCTTACAATAAGCGGAGGATACCCAATTTTTGGAAAGACGAGCAATGCTTTGGCTTCAATGGCTTCTTGGGGAATGCATGGGAGAACACCCCCTTCAGCCAGGCCGATATAGTCTCTAAGAAATGGAAACTCTTCTATGTCGAGGGGATAGAAGTCGCGTATCCAGTTGTTGTCCCCTTGAATAACAAAGCATCTTTTTCCATTGTACTCAATTATATCCCTAACCCTGTGGATTATTGGATACCTTGTATATGGCCTCTTATAAACTACAACATCTCCTACCTTTATCTCGCTCGGGGGAACCCCTTTGAGAAGAACCACGTCCCCCCTATAAAACGTTGGTTCCATTGAACCGCTTATTACAATAACGAGGGGTGAATCGGTGTGAAGGGCAATTTTTAAACCGTTATGTACGGCAAAAACAACTACAAGACTGATAATCAGGAATGCAACGTCTCCTTTCCACCCACTTAACAGCTTCTCCTCCATTTTAACTCCTCCATGATTGTTCTAATTTTTGCTGGTATCGCTCCTATGGCAGTGCAGGTTTCCAAACTTATTCTCTTCCCGTCCGTGATATCTAAATGATAGTTGGCCAACTTAAAGATTTCCTTCGGTAGTCCATGCCTTCCGAGCCCCACAATCAACATAAAGCTTTCCCCTTTAAGTGCCCTCTCCGCAAGATGGCGTGGGGAGATTTCCTTATTCTCGTTGGGTTTTCGTGTAGTTGCTACAGCATGCCCAAACTGGGGAGGGAAACCCCCTTTTGGAAACTCAAGAAGATGAAACTTATTGGCTCTTGCAAGCTCTAGGAGGTACTTCCCATCTTCTCCGATGGTTGTACTTTGGGATATCTCCTTGGCTACTTCCACAGGCTTCTTTTTTTCAAAGGGAAACCCTATAAGGGCAAGATGGAAATCAAAGGCATAGCAGATGGGAGCTGACCTAGCGATGGCTCTTAGATGGGCCTCGTGAAGCTTCTTAGGATCGTATGAATTGTAGAGTGCCAAGGTAAGCATCTCACTCCCCTATATTAAGAAAGTGGGAACGTTTATTAAGTTGTTTCCCCAATATGTTTTTTGATAACAATGGTCGAGATTGATGACATTATATTTTTGGTGAGGAATGGAAAATATGAAGAGGCATTGGAGTTAGTTAACAATTTAAGCAGTAATTTGGATAAAGTATCAGCTCTTGGTATTATGGCCAAGGAGATTTATCCACAAGATATGGAGGTAGCTTATGGTTTTTTGGAAGATGCAGAGTACTTTTCCGAGAAAATTAAAGACAGGGGAGAGAAAGCGAATGCACTCGCAAACATTGCCTCTGCATATTACGAAATAGGGGACACAGAATACGCTCTAAAGATGTTTGAAGACGCAATAAAGGAAGCGGAAAAAATAAAGAAGCTCGAGGATCGGATATATCCTCTGGCAAGTGTTGCATACTATCTAGGCATTTCTGGACTCGTTGACCTTTCAATGGAGCTATTTGAGAGAGTTTTTGACGTAGTGGTTAACCTAAAAGTAAACTACGTGAAGAAAACTGAGTATTTAATAGATCTGGGCAACGTAATAGAGAGCGTTGGTGATGAACTCCCCTCAGAAGAGGCACTTAAATTTTACGAAAGAGCTCGCGATTTGTTTGAAAAGCTCCACGTACCTTCGAAAGCTGCAACCGTTGAGAGGAAAATCGACCTAGCTAGGACTCTTATCACAGTTGGTCTACCTGAAGTAAGGAAAGCCGTTTCCGAGGGCAAGTATATCTCCGCCGCCAAGTTAATTCTAAAGATATTCAAAGATGAAGAGGCAGCTATTGGTCTTTTAGAAGTAGCTCTGTGGATGAAAAAGAACGAAACCCTTGGCTATACTCGCATCGTTAAAGCCGCCCTTGAATATCTGCAGGAACTTCAGGTATCCGAGCGCTATCTCCATTATGTGATTAGGTTACTGGCCGAGCTTGAAAAGTTTGAAGAAGCGTTAAAGCTCTCTATGAACATTGAAGACATGAGAATAAGATCCGAAATTCTAGCGGAGATAGCCATTAAGATGTTAAGGAGCGAAGAAGTGGAGGGCGCTTTTAAGATAGCTGAGTCGATACCGGATACTTATGTTCGCACCGCTACACTAGCGGAGCTGAGAAAAATATTAAAATACTAAAAATAAAATAACTAAATAGGGTGAAAAAATGATATTTGATGCACATTCTGATTTGCCAACCTATATCTATGAGGAAAGAAAGAACGACAATGCAGTTCTGGAGAAAAACTTTGAAAGGTTCTTTGGAAGCTATATAAAATCGCGGGTAATGGCCATCTGGACGCCACCAGAAAGAAGACCTATAGCTTTGAGATACGCATTAGAGGTTTTGAACAACTTCCACAAAGATATCATTGAGAGTCCAAGCTTTGAGTTTGTAACCAGCGTAAAGGAAATGAGAAACGCCATTAAAAATGGAAAAGTTGCGCTCTGGCTTGGACTGGAAGGAGGAGAACCAATAGAAGACAGCCTGAACCTTCTTGAGGTATTTTACGCCCTAGGTGTAAGAGTCCTAACGCTAACGTGGAGCCTAAGAAATGCAATCGGTGACGGCGTCTTCGAAAGGACTAACGGGGGCTTAACTAACTTTGGCATAGAGGTGCTGGGAAAAGCGGAGGAGCTTGGTATAATCGTGGACGTGAGCCATCTAAACGAGCGAGGCTTTTGGGACGTCATTGAAACAACGGCATTTCCAATCATAGCATCCCACTCAAACGCCTATTCTCTCTGCCCCAATCCCAGAAACCTTAAAGATGATCAAATAAAGGCCATAGCCGAAAGGGAAGGAGTCATAGGGATTAATGCTATTCCAAGCTTTGTTGACAAGGAAAACCCAACACTAGAAAAAATGATAGCTCACATAGAGTACGTTGTGGATTTGGTAGGCTACAAACACGCCGGATTCGGGTTTGACTTTGTGTACTACCTCAAAGGATGGAGCGGAAAAAGTGTTGAGGGATTTGAAAACGAAAGCAAAATCCCGGAGCTTTTAAACAGGCTAAACGAAACTTTCAGCAAAAAAGAAGTGGAAGCAATAACCTTCAAAAACTTTGAAAGGGTTTTTGAAAGAGTCGCTGGGTAGCCAAAACCTTTTAACCCATTTATGTTTTTCTCTTTTGAGTGGAGAAAATGGAGGAAGTTTATTTTCTAACCTTCAGAGAGGCCAGAAAGTTACTGCTTTCCAAAGGAGAGGTTAGGGCAAACCTTGATTTAAGGAAAACTAACAGATCACATGTGGTTATTGTTGAGGAAGACAAGGTTATCTTCCCAGATGGAAGCGAAGTGGAGAAAGACCTCTTAAAGAAAATAGCAAAGGACGATAGCACTGTCTATTTTTTAAGGGGAGGGCATTTGTACAAAGCCGCAATTGCCACCGATGGCTTTTACAAGTTAGTTCCCACAATACCACCTACCATAGAGATAAACGGCATCAGAATGCACCGCACCAAAGAAGTAAACCCATTAAAAGATACCCGAAATAAGATAGAGACAGTAAACCCAAAAGAAGGGGAGTTTGTTTTGGACACCTGTATGGGACTCGGCTACACTGCAATAGAAAGCGCGAAAAGAGGAGCCTATGTGATTACAATTGAGAAGGATCCAAACGTTATTGAGCTCGCACGACTTAATCCCTGGAGCAGAGAAGTGTTTACATCTCAAAACATTCAGCTTATCCAAGGGGATGCATTTGAGGTCGTAAAAAAGTTTAATGATGAAAGCTTTGATGTAGTAATACACGACCCACCAAGGTTCTCCCTCGCCGGACAGCTGTACAGCGAAGAATTCTATGCAGAGCTGTTCAGAATTTTAAAGCCAAAGGGAAGGTTGTTCCACTATGTTGGAAATCCCGGCAAGAAATACAGACGAAAAGATCTCCAGAAGGGAGTAAGGGAAAGACTAAGAAATGTAGGGTTCAAAAATATCAAACGTGTCGATGAAGCTTTAGGCATAGTTGCTTCAAAGCCATGAAAAGCCATGATAGGTGAAAAAATGCTCTCCAAAGCCCTAAAGGAGCTAAAGGAATTCGCAAGGAAAGAGGGGCTCTATGGAAAAAAGATTCTGCTAATGTTTAGTGGGGGTAAGGACAGCAGTCTGGCACTTTATCTCCTCAAAAATGCCGGATTAGATGTTTCCGCAATAACGTTCATCCACAAGTGGAGCTGGAAGGAGCCTCTCCCACATATGCTCAAATTTACCGCCTCTATGGGTGTAGAGCACTACATTGTGGATATAACTGAGGGCCTTCTAAAAAATGCCATTGGAAAAAAAGGCCCCATATGCATCCACTGCAAAAAAGTCATGATGAAAAACGCCTATTGGTTTGCAAAAGTTAATGGGTTCGACATTATCGCAAAGGGGGACAATGCAAACGATAAGGTAAAGGGCGCACTTCTTGATCAATGGAAGGGTGACCACAGGCTAAGCAACCTTCCAAGAATCGGGATTCCAATTCTAAGGCCTTTGATAAACTATACAGCTGAAGAAGTAGAAATTCTCGCAGAGGAAGCGAGAATAAGAGTTTTTAGGATGTACGAGTACGGAAGGAGGAGACAGTGGAGAGAGGGGTGTCCTTTGCAGTATATTGACAAGGAGCAGATAATAAGAGAGGAGTACCTCGATCTGGCCTATGAGGCAAACTATGAAATAAGCAAAATAGCGAGGAAGTATAAGGTTAGAATGAGCGTCCGCGTGCCCTCTTTCGAGATAATGTGCCACGGGTGTAATAATGAAATCCTGAAAGAGGCTAACAATGTCATTAAAGAGCTCAAAAGGAGGTTTGCCAATGCTTCCTCTGGGAAAACTTAGAAACGAAATTTTGAAAGAAGTCGTCCTGGAAAATCTTCCCATAGTTGATGATAAAATACTAATAGGGCCAAAAGAAGGGTTTGATGCAGCTGTTCTGGAATACGATGAAGACAACTACCTTGTGATTGCCACAGACCCGGTTCTCGGGGTTCCAAAGGAGCACTTTGGGTTTTTCACTTACCATTTCGCCTCAAGCGATGTGGCTGTTTTTGGGGCAAGGCCGAGATGGCTAATCATCGACCTTCTTTTGCCCCCAGGAAGCAGAAAAGAAGAGCTAAATGCTATTATGAAGGAGTTAAAAGAGGAGTGCAAAAAATACGGCACCTCAGTAATTGGAGGGCATACGGGGGTTTATAAGAACGTTAGAGACCTCACGGCGACAACAACGGCTCTTGGCCTTGTGAAAAAAGATGAGCTAAAACTTCCCCTCGCAAAGCCCGGAGATGAGATAGTCATAACAAAGGGTGTCGCCATGGAGTTTGCGGTTGGAGTGGCGTGGTTTAAAACTGAGGAGCTCAAGGGCATTCTCTCACCTTCAGAGATTTCGGCTTTAAAAGAAATGTACAAGCTCGAAAGCGTTATTAAAGACGCGCTTTTGGCAAAAAGGTTTGCAAGGGGAATGCATGACGCAACTGAAGGCGGCTTGACAGCTTTACATGAGATAGCAGACAACTCAAAGGTTGGTTTTGAAGTTTACTACGAAAACATCTACATACCCCCACTTGTAAAGAAAGTTGTGGAACTTTACGGCGTAAATCCGCTAACAGTCTCATCAACGGGGACTTTAATTATCATTTCTCCCCCAGAAAACACAGAAGAACTAATTAAAACGCTCCAAGCAAATGGGGTAGATGCATTTCTCATTGGGAAGTTTACAGAGGAGAGGGAGAGAGTATTGATAAAAAACGACAGAAGGGAGGAGTTCCCAGAATTTGAAAACGACGCATATACAGAGGTTTATTGATCATCCTATCTTGTATCTCAACAATGCAGCAATTCCACCAAGTGCCTTGAGCTTCTCTCCCCCTTCATGCTCCGAGCTCACTATCACTACCTCTCCTCTCGTGCTCCTTACGAACTCCATTATTTGCTCTATTTTATCCTTAACATCCGATTTTAACAGCTCATCCAAAACTAAGAGAGTCTCTATAGCCCCATAATTCGCGGCTTCTTCAACCTCTTTCAAACCATAGGCAACCAATCCATTCTTTGCTATCTCCTCAATAACTCTTTCCACAAGCTGAATTTCCTTGGCGACTCTGTTTTCGTGGTAGACCCTATCAACGGTACCCCTCCTAATGACCTCATAAATGCCCGTTCTTCCGGTAACGCTTGTATCCTCTAAGACAACTTTCTTAGCCAAATCAGGATAGTTTTCACTCAAGAACTTGTAGAAGTTTTCCTTTGTGAATCCCGGCCCGGCTACAATAGCTTTGTCCACGTTTTCCCTTTTCATTATGTCAATCATTGTCTTGGCGAGCTCATGGAAGAACTTTTTCTCTTCGCTCTCCCTGTCCGAGTTATATCTCTTCCCTCCAAGGTTGTGGGTTATGTTTGCTATGATTTCAACACCATACTCCCTAACAACCGCTATATCAGCTTCTCCCTCGTCAATCACAACTATCATAACCCTCGCTCTTTGAGAAGCTTTAACAGCCTCCTCTAATCTCTCAAGGTGATGTCTTTTCCACTTCTCTTTCTGTATTGTTATCGTGCTGTTCTCTTCAACGGCTATCGTGTGGTATTTCCCAAGAGGGACTTCCTCTCTGGAGGTATATACTATGGGGCCGGTTATCCTCAGAGCGTTTGCAAACTTGCGGAGGTTTACCTTCTCCACCTTAACCCCAAGAAACACCGGGATAGCTTGGACTTTTTCTGGCCTTAGAGAATCGCTCCTCTGGCTTTGTTTTCTGAGAGTTTTAGCGTAAACTACGTCGCCTTCCTCAATGATGTGATAAAGATGCCAGAGGTCATCGAGAGTCTCGACTTTAACTTTGATTTTACCCTCTTTGGGGTCTTGATGAACTATCTTCACTCTCACCACCAACTCAAGATTTGTGGCTTACCTTTTAAATAATGGGGCGCAACTTTTAAAAAGCAATGTCTTTTATTCACCACGACTAGGCGGGTTTAGCCCGCGGGATGTTCCGCTCTGCGGAGAACCACAAACAGCGAAAACGAGGTGGAAAATATGGGAATGTACAAGTACATTAGGCAAGCTTGGAAAAGCCCAAAAAAGAGCTACGTCGGAGAACTCCTCAAGCAGAGGATGATTAAGTGGAGAAGAGAGCCAAGCGTCGTTAGAATTGAGAGGCCAACAAGACTCGATAGGGCTAGGAGCTTAGGTTATCAGGCAAAACAGGGTTATGTTGTCGTTAGAGTTAGAGTGAGAAGAGGCGGAAGGAAGAGACCAAGGTGGAAGGGCGGAAGAAAGCCCTCTAAGATGGGTCAGGTTAAGTATTCACCCAAGAAGAGCCTCCAGTGGATTGCTGAGGAAAAGGCAGCAAGAAAGTTCCCCAACCTTGAAGTTCTTAACTCTTACTGGGTTGGCGAAGATGGGATGTACAAGTGGTTTGAGGTAATTTTAGTTGACCCACACCACCCAGTTATTAAGTCTGATCCAAAGATAGCCTGGATTGCTGGAAAGGATCACAAGGGTAGAGTCTTTAGAGGCCTTACAAGTGCTGGAAAGAGAAGCAGAGGACTGCTCAACAAGGGTAAGGGTGCTGAGAAGATTAGACCAAGCATCAGGGCAAACAGGGGTAGAGGTAAGTGATTTAGTTTTCTTATCTTCTTTTCTCTTAAATCTACCATTTGCGTTTAATTCTCAACTGCTAATATCCTTTTATGACTCTTTGCAACTGTCTTTTAGTAATGCTTAAATTTCATGAACGACACGTTTTAAAGTGGAAGAGTGAAGAACCTCTGAGGTGAGAGACATGGCAAAGCTTCAGGCTCATCATATAAGGGTATCAACTTTTGCCCATGCAACAGAGGATCCAGAAAAAGTCCTCGAAGCCATGGGGACTTTTTTTCCCGAGGATATTCCGTCAGAAGACATAGAGTTTGAGATAATCGAAACCGAGGGTTATTTTGGAAATCCAATAAAAGTGATAAACGCTGAAGTAAAGAGGAGCAGAAGCGTAAAAAAGATGCTGGAGCACCTTAAAAATCTCCTAAGTGAAGAAGATAAAGAGTATCTCTTGGAAAACCTTGAAGAAAAAGTTGATGAGACCGGGACGTTCTTTATCCGCTTCAGCAAACAGAAGGCATATTTAGGAGAGGCAGTAATAGGAGAAGGAGAGGACGTTATCCAGGTCAAGATAAAAGTCAAGGCCTTCCCAATGAGGAAAGAAACAGTCGTAAAAGCAATTAAGGAGTGGCTGAGCGAATGAAGTGGGTTGAAATGGACATCAGAAGCGAGGAAGCTTATAATCAAGCTAAGGAATGGTACGATGAGGTTGTCTTTACAAAGAAGATCTATTTGAAAAGCTCCCCAAATTTTGAGGAGCTCAAAAGTGAAGTCAAAAGCCTCAGGGAAAAATACGAAAAAGTTGCCCTGCTACTCATTACAGAAAAGCCTTCTCTGGTAAGGGAAGTAAGGAAAAGGATTTCAAATGCACTTATTTACGTGCAGGGTGGCAATCTAAGGGTTGTTAGATTTGCGATAGAGAACAAGGTCGATGCAATAATTTCTCCAGAATACGGGAGAAAAGATTCCGGCCTTGATCATGTCCTTGCGAGACTAGCAGCAAGGAACGACGTCGCAATAGGATTTGCTCTTTCTCCTCTTCTAAGGGCAAACTCCTATGAAAGAGCCAATATTCTGAAGTTTATGATGAGAAACTGGCGGCTTGTGGATAAGTATAAAGTGCCAAGATTTTTGACTTCCTCTGCTGAGTCCAAGTGGGAAGTACGTTTTCCTAGAGATTTAATGAGCCTTGGGATAAACATTGGCATGGAAATTCCGCAAGCAAAGGCTTCGCTAAGTTTTTACCCCGAAATGATACTAAAAAAGTTCAAAAAGAGTTAGAAAGGTGTTACTCGTTTTCTTCAAGCAAACGAGTTAACAATGCCCACTGCTGGTCTTCAAAAGCCTCCTTTTCTGCAACGAGTATTAGAGTCCCCTTATGACTTACAACAAAATCCTTCAACCTGTTTAGGAATTTTATTACACTTGTGAACTCATTGTACATGACCAAATATTCCAGACAGTCTATTATTATAATTCCCCTACCCCCAGCCTCTTCAATGGCTTTTAAGTATTTGTATGATAACTCTGTCATTTTCTCTAAGTTCGTAGGCGGGATTGCTTCTACTCCGCTCTCTTTGGTAGCTGTAGTCACAAAATAATAAGTCCACGTCTCCGGGATATTGGTCAAAGTTCTTACAAATGCAAGGACGGGCGCATCTTTCAGTTTTTCTTTTATCCTTTTGTACTTTTCCGAGTTTATTATCTTGACACCGGGCTCTATCTCGACTTCATGGATTTCCATCGTTTTTAGCTTGAGGAATTGTTCCGAAGATGCCAATTTTATCGTTAATGAAGTCAACATTACAATTAATACCATTGAGATTCCATAGCCTATAAGCGGATACACTTCACTGGGGTTTATGTAGATTAGCGGGATCGGAAGCAAATGTAAACCAAAGAGAATAAGTGCGCCTTTTAGATAAGCAATCTTTTTCCCATAAATCTCTTCAATTTCGCCTATTTGCAACCCTGCAATAACAAAGAAAAATGCTGCAACACTATGAGAACTTAAAAGCGAAGCAAATCCTGTAGCTTTGGAGTCTGCTGTGTAATCCACTAAAACCGTATAAATGGTCAAGGCAAGAGCTAGTGCTAGGAATTTTGATATCTTTGTGGGGTCTAATTGTAATCCATTATTTTCCTCCCAAATCAAATTAATACTTCCCAAAAAGAACAGTATTGAAACTAGAATTACCAAGATACTAGCAATGTAGGGATTACCAGCATTGTAAGTCAACACAAGCAGAAAATCAAAAAGCCATGTCAATGACAAATACAAAGCGGATTTTCTCCTATTTTTAAGGTAAACTCTAAGTATCAGTCCAAATGCGAGCAAATCCGCAATTAATACGATTGCACCTTCAAACATCCCTATTAGCTGGTAGTTTACCATCTAAACCACCCCTCTTAGGATTGGCAAATCCATCCCATGCAAACGGTTTTGTAGGAGGAATTCTTGTTATTTCCTCATTTTCAATTTTAATAATCAATATCTCTGGTCTCGCTATAACAAGAGCCATTTTTCCTCTTTCTCTATACTTTACCACTCTGTAACCGTTGTCTTCTTTGACCAACGGAAGTGCAATTGTGAATGGATAGTTAGGGTAATATACGATGTCATTATTTTTAACCATTCCCACTAGGTCACCAAATGCATAATGGCCGTACAACGGAATTATTGTCCCATTTGGAAACTCCTCCTGGAGCTCTTTGAGGTACTGGATTGTAATCTCCAGCCCACTAAGGATTATCGTTTCTATGTTCTCCAATTGGTGCAAAAAGAGATCTAACAATGGAGGGGCACTTCTTATGGTATTTATTTTATCTTTCTCGAGTACCCTCCTCGTGTATTTAACTAGCGGCGCTAATCTGCCCCTTAAAAGATATTCCAGTCCTTTTTCATACAACTCTCTTTTTATCCCATCGGTTTCGAACCCAATAAAATATAAAAGGCCACTATACGACCAGACTAGCTCACTAATTTCTTCCTGGTACCAACCATAGGGTCCATGTGCAATTGCCCTCATCTTGTGTTTTTCGTCATACTTTTCATTCAATTTGTAAACCTCATCGAAAGACAATTTTAAGTATTTCACAAGAACCTTTACGTACTCATAGTCCCAATGTCCAATTGCTCTTTCCCCGGTTGTACCTGATGATTGATAAAACCGTATCTTTCCATTATAATTTTCAGGGAGAAACTCCAGCCAATTATTTCTTAAGTATTCCTCTTCAACAAACAGACCTTGATTAAAAATTTTCTCAAATATCTCCTCCAAGCTCCCTTCAAAAATTTCTTCCAAATTGAACTTACTCCGTTGTTTCTTCCAATATGGGGTGTGTGACAGGTGGTATTCAAAAACCCTCCATAGGTACTCTCGTATTTGTTCTTTATCAATTTTTAGAGGATTTTGGTATTCGCTTATTATATTTTCATACACTACCATTATATCCCTCCTCCAAAAATGATATCATAGAGGTATTAAGGTTCATAACTATGTTTCGAAGTTCTTAATTAATGCTTACTTATTATTGACGTTTATTAATGTTTCTAAAACTAACTAAAAAACCTTAAATATTTTGACAACACCAAACCAAAATAAGTTAAAACAAGAAGGTGAGTTTTAATGAACGGGTTGATACTTGGAAAAACAGATAAAGAAGAACTTAGATATACCATTGAAACTGCTTATAATTTCACCGCATTATGGAAAGAAAGGTTCGAAGAATTAAACATAAACGATTTATGCCCTGAATATTTTCTCAGCAATATAAACAGGATACATGTAACCCCTCATGACCTCAACGATAAAGAGAGAGTATGCCCGGAATATATCAAAGAAAAAAAAGTTTTCCATGGAATTATGAGGACCAGCGGCACAACTGGAGAACCAAAAAGGATACCTTTTACAAAGGATGACAAAAAGAGATATGGTCGGCAAGCTTGGCCATGGGTAAGTGTTTATCTCGACAACGGATCCACGATAGCATCGTTTTTTCCACAATTGCCTTCTTCTTCGGGAGTATTCGCTTTTGGGGCTCTTGAATCAGTAGACGCAAAGATAGCATACCACCAGATCCCAATACAATACTTGCGAATGAAGGATGCACTACTAAAGGAGTTCAAAAGTATAAAACCAAACGTCCTATTTGCTCTGACAACTGCAGCTTATGTGTTAGGTTTAACACTCCCTGAAGATATCAAAAATGACATTCAAGTAATAGTAGTAGGCGGAGAAACGCTGACAGAAGAACTCGCAAGAGCTACCCTCGAGAATTTCCCGAATGCTATTATAGTTGATAATTTCGGCAACACAGAAGATGGGATAACAGGATACAGGATAATAACAAAGAACAAAGTAGAATCCTTTTCCTTCCCCGAGTCTATGATTATATTAAAACCGGATGGGGACGATGAGTACAAGGAGTATCACGAAATCTACATTACCAAAATAATGAAAGAGGGAGAACTTACAGGATTGCCATTATTCAATTACAAGATTGGAGATTTGGCAAAAGTCGTTGATGGTAAAGTCATGAACATAATCAGAGTAAAAGACGTTGTGAGCTTATCTGGAGCAAAACTCCACATAGACCAAGTTATGGACATCGTTCATAGATATCCCTTCCTAGTAGACTTTGTGATAATTTACCACCCTCTCTCGCCGGGTAATCCGAAACCAAAAGCCATAATAAGGGTGGGATACATTGGAGAAAAGCCCGCTGGCATAGAAGATGAAATAAGGGAGCTGATATATGAAGCCAACAACCCCGTTAGGTATGAAGTGGAAGAAGCAAAGTCTTCTGAGCTTATTGTAGAGGCAGTTCCAGCGGAAGAAGTTAGAAAAGGCCTGCCCCAAAAACCAGGCAAAACAAAGAGAATATTCATAGTTGGAAAAGACATCTAACACTATTTTCTTTTTTCGTGAGGCAAAATTATTTAACTTGAGAGCATTAATTCTATTTTGGGTGAGAAATTATGAAGCCAAAGATAATTCACGATCCCATTCATGGGAGTATGAAGGTAAGCGGACTCATATTGGATCTCATAAAAACCCCAGAATTTCAAAGACTAAGGAACATAAAGCAATTAGGTCTTGCGTACCTTGTCTATCCCGGCGCAAACCATTCTCGCTTTGAGCACTCCCTCGGCACATATAACATTGCGAAACGGCTTGGTACAGAGCTTGATCTCAGCGAGGAGGAACAAACTCTTCTAGAGGCAGCCGCTTTGCTTCACGACATTGGTCACGGCCCGTTTTCGCACACGTTTGAGCAAATATATGAGCACTACGTCAGAGAATACGATCACATGCATCTTGGCCAAAACATCATACTCGGAAAAATCGACATAATAGACGGAGACATAGATGGAAGGCAATTCATACCCGAGATACTGGAGTTTTACGGCTACGAGCCAAAGGAAGTTGCCAATCTTATTCTGGGAAAATACGAGAAAAAGTACCTTGGACAAGCACTACATGGAGACGTCGATGCTGATCAGCTCGACTACCTCATCAGAGATGCCCACTACACCGGTGTAGCCCATGGGATAATTGACCTTGAGAGGCTTTTGAAAGTCATAAGAATCCACAATAATGAACTTGTGGTCGATGAAAAGGGAGTAGAGGCTGTTGAAGGGATGATGGTTGCTAGGGCGCTAATGTACTCCAGAGTTTACTTCCACCACACGGTGAAGATAGCAGAGGGGATGCTAACGAGAGCATTGGAGTTCGCTCTTGAGGATGGTCATCTCTGGGACTTCTGGAAAATGACCGACTGCAGGGTTCTTGTAGAGCTTGAGGACTTGGAAGGCTACCCAAGAGAGATCGTAAAGCGCATTAAATACCGCGACTTGTTTAAGGCGGCAGTGCTATTGGGAGCAGATGAGCTCACTACTGAGGAAAAAAGAGAATTGCTGACAGTTTACAGGAACATAAAGAAGCGGCAGGAACTTGAAAGAAAATTAGCAGATGCTGTAGGAGCGAGAGAGGGGGAAGTCATTATAGAATTCTCGACGGCTGACCTAATGCTTACAGAGCCAAGATTAAAGTCAACAGAAATCGGAGTGATAATGCACAATGGAGAAGTGAAGCCCCTAACAAAGGTCACACCCCTTGCAAATGCTCTCAAGAGGCGCCAAACACCAAGATGGGCTGTTATGATTGCATCACCGTCAAAATACGTTGACAAAATTAGAGAAGTATGGAGAAAAGTCCTCTTCAGCTAGAAAGTTTTCTATTTATACTCTTTTTAAGCTCCTCAATCATTTCAATGAGCTCATCGGCATCCCTAATTTCGTTGAGCTTCTCCTTTGGAATGAGCGGAATTTCTCCAACAACCTCGGTTCTGGTCTTTTCGAGAATAAAGAGTCCATCGCTTTGGATAATTTTGCTAACTTCATTTACCATTTGCGCCCTTTTAATTGTCGATACAGTTTTTCTCTCGCTTATACCGGTTAGAATTTTTACCCCTTCTTCCTTTGAGATGGCATCGAAGGGTGCTTTTTTGATTTTAACAACACCCATTCCAAACTCCTCTAAGCGCCTGAAGATTTCCTTTTCAAGTTCTGTCTCCGGTTCAACTTCCATCTTAGCTTCAACTTTAGCGTTAAGGATGTCAATAGGCTTTGCTACCGGGGCATCAAAAATCTCTTCAAGCCGCAGGGCAATCTCAATGCTCATAGCTTGCTCTCCCCGTTCATAGTTCTGAAGGCTCTTCCTTGAAACACCAAGAAGTTCTGCGAGTTCTCCAACGCTGTAACCGTGCCTTTCCCTGAGCTGTCGCAGATATTCGCCGTTAACCCTGACGTAAAAGCCCCCTCTCTCAGCGAAGATTGCAGGCAGTTCATTTTCCACAAGGATGTCGTAAAGGGTTTGAGGACTTAAAGCATAAACCCCATGCCTCTCGTACACTACTCCCTCTTCAAGCTCCTCGTTTTTAGACCTCAATCCTACGATAAGTGGAGAAGCCTCGAAAAGCTTGGCTAAACGCTTCAAATCTTCCGCCTGTTCCTCCGTAAGAGAGTCAATGTTTTGAAGTACCTTCACAAAGAGCAACAGAAAGAGCCTACTAGCCGCTAAGTCGAAGCATGATCCTTTAAACTCCATTCTAGCAACCCTAAATCCAGTCCCCCTGAATATGCTCTCAACAATTCGCAATAGTCTTTCTTTTTCTCCCATACCATTTATAAATAGGACTCAGAATTTAAAAGTTTTCTATTGATGGATAAACTTTTAACCCTTAAACGCTTCCTACGGGATGATGAAGCTCCACATAGGAATTGACGATACGGATTCCCCAAATGGGATGTGTACCACTTACCTCGGTGCCATGCTGTACAGAGAAATATCTAGGGTAGCGGAGCCTTTAGACCTACCAAAGCTTATCCGTTTGAATCCAAACGTCCCATACAAGACGAGGGGAAATGGAGCCGTTGCAATGAGCTTTGAAGTTGAAGAAGACGATGTGCCGAAGATAAAGGAGCTGGTTTTGAAAATGGTTGAATCTCTAGCAGATTTTAATCACGAAAACACAAATCCTGGCGTTGTATTTTTGAAGGGAGAAGTGCCGAAAAGGCTGGAAGACTTTACATATAGAGCCATTTGGGAACACGTTACCATTAAAGAAGCCGAGGAAGTTGCAAGAGAGACGAACGCAGAGATTTATAAATTCAAGCTCGGTAGGGGCATAATCGGAGCTCTTGCCGCAATCGGGCATCCATTGAGGAATTTTACCTACGAGCTCCTTGCATATAGGAAAAGAGAATTTTGGGGAACAGAACGGAGGGTTAACAAAGAGAGCGTATTTGAAGCTGATAAGCTGACGTATCCATTCACCTACGACAACGTTGACCCCTTCAAGGGGAGCGTCTTAATAACTCCCCATGGAAAAGACCCCGTTTTGGTCGGTATTAGAGGGATAGATAAAAACAAAGTTTTGTGGGCATTTGAGAACATTATTATTGAAGAGCCGGTCGAGTTTTTCCAGATTTATAAAACAAACCAGAATACAGATGAGCATTTGAGGTTCAGAAAGATTGACGAGCTAAAGCCATTGGAGAGTGCAATTGTAAAGGGGAGAGTCAGCAGAAGCTACTGGGAGAAAGGAAGGCATGTGTTTTTTGAGCTGAGCGATGACACCGGGACGATTAGGGTTGCGGCCTTTGAACCCACCAAGGGGTTCAGAAGATACGTAAGAATGCTAATCGAAGGTGACGAAATCATTGCAGCCGGAGGAATCAAAGAATTCAACGGTGTCTTGACCCTAAACCTAGAAAAATTCTATCCTATAAAGCTTGCCGAGAAAATAACTTACGAAAAGCCAAAATGCCCAAAATGCGGGGGAACTATGAAAAGCAAGGGAGATTACTTGAAGTGTAAGAAATGTGGACATAAAATGCCCAAAATCCTTATTCCAAAAAAGCTGCCCCGTGAAATTGAGAAAAAAATTTATGAAGTGCCGCCGGATGCAAGAAAGCATTTATCAAGACCGTTAGTCCTCCCATTGGGAGAAGAAAAAATTTTGGAAGCATTTGAAAAGAGCTAGGCTTTTTCTCGCTTTTCAACCTCTTCTATGTAGGCTATTATATTGTCCACTATTTGAGGAGCAAGGCCTATATAGTTTTCAGGCTTCAGCGAGTTAAGGTCGTCCTCACTTAAATACTTCATAGCCTCGCTCTCCTTGACTACCTCCAGCAAATCTCTTCCCTTCTCAAATGCCTTCATGGCAATTTGTCTCACCAGTTCATGTGCTTCTTGTCTCCCCATGCCCTTCTCTGTAAGCTTAAGCATCAGAGGTTCTGCCATTATCAGATTCTTTGTCAAATACAGGTTTTTCTTTATGTTTTCTGGGAAGAACTCCAAACCGGAGAGAACTGTTTTCATAGTCTTCAACATTTCGTCCAGAAGTACAAACGTCTCCGGAAGGATAACCCGCTCAACTGAGGAATTAGTAAGGTCTCTCTCGTGCCACAGCGGGTTGTTGAGCAGAGCCGGAATAACGTTGGAATAAATGACTCTCGCAAGTCCACTGACCTTTTCACACCTTACTGGATTTCTCTTGTGGGGCATCGTCGATGAGCCAACCTGCTTCTTTCCAAAGGGCTCACTTACTTCCAAGATTTCGGTTCTCTGGAGGTTCCGTATTTCAAGGGCAATCTTATCCAAAGTTGATGCTATTAAAGCCAAAATCGCCATGAGTTCTGCGTAGATGTCTCTTTGAATTATTTGGTTGCTTATTCTGGCGGGCTTAAGCCCAAGGTCTTCCATGACCAGACGTTGAATCTCAAGTCCTTTTTCACCAAAAGATGCCATAGTTCCAACGGCGCCGCTCATCTGACCAACAAGGATTCTTTCTTTTGCTTCTTCAATTCTATCAATATGTCTCTGGATTTCATCGAGCCAGATGGCGAACTTCATCCCATAAGTAGTTGGGACGGCATGTTGGCCATGGGTTCTCCCGATGCACACCGTGTATTTGTGTTCTTTTGCGAGCTTCTTGAGAATTGAACGGAGCTCTCTCAAATCTTTCAAAACAATCTCCAGAGATTCCTTAATTAAAAGGGCATTCGCAGTATCGATTATATCATTGGACGTTGCCCCAAGATGAACGTATTTTCCGTGTTCCCCACATACCTCGCTTAGAGCCTTGACGACTGCCATTATATCGTGGTGGATTTCAGCTTCAATTTCCTTAACTCTTTCAGGCTTTACGTACTTTGTATTGGCCCTCTCGGAAATAACGCGGGCACTTTCTTCGGGAATGTTGCCGACTTTTGCATGGGCCCTTGCAAGAGCAACCTCTACATCGAGAAGCTTTTGAAGTTTGTTCTCCTCGTCCCAAATGCGTTTCATTTCTTCACTACCATACCTGTAATCAATTGGATGAATGGCCATTAATATCACCAATTTTTTGTAATAATCAACCTTAAAAAGATTTTCTAATGTACATAAAGATGTTAAAACCGAAACTCAACTCCTCAGCTTTTTAGAGCATATTTGGAAACTCTGGTATTTAACCGAAAAGTATTTAACTATATATCCACAGTTTGCTATTGACAAAACTTTCGGAGGGTGTCAAAAATGGCAGAGGAACATGTTGTCTTCATAGGAAAGAAGCCTGTTATGAACTATGTATTGGCCGTAATAACCCAGTTCAACGAGGGTGCAAAGGAAGTTAGCATCAGAGCAAGAGGTAGGGCTATCAGCAGGGCTGTTGACGTTGCAGAGATCGTCAGAAACAGGTTCCTTCCAGAGGTTAGAGTTAAGGAGATAAAGATCGGTACAGAGGAGCTTCCAACAGCTGATGGAAGAACAGCCAACACCTCAACAATTGAGATCATCCTCGAGAAGCCATGAATTTAGCTTTTCTTTCCTTTTCACAACTTTACTCGAATTTTTACTTCAATTCCTTTTGAAGTGAAAACAAAGGTTTTAATAGTCTCGCAGTCAAGTATTCTTGGTGTGATTAGTGGAATTTGAAAGGATTGATGTGAGGGATGAGAGAGCCAAAGAATTGGCCCAGATCCTCGCAAATGAAACGTCTCTTCTAATACTACAGCTCCTGCAAGAGAAGACACTCTCAATGTCAGAGATAGCAAAGGAGCTTGGAATTCCAATGTCAACTGTCTCTTATCATCTGGATAAAATGATACGGGTAGGTCTCGTGGAGGTTGCAGGGAAAAAGTACGGCAAAAGACTGCAGGAGGTAAAGCTCTATAGGGCATCATCAAAGCCAATTCTTCTGCTTCCCAGAGGAATGCCAATCAAAAAACATTTTCTGAGAGTTTTTGAGAAGATACAAATAATAAGCCTGGGAATTTCGGGTTTGTTGGCCTCGGGGGTGTATGCTCTCTCCAATAAACTGCTCACGAAAAATATCTTGAGGGAGGAGAACATAACTTACACCATTGAAAAAGCAATCCCTACCTCCAAAGCTCTTAATGAAACCGTTATGCAACCTTCAACTAAAACTCTCATAGTGCCATACATTTTAGCAATTTTAGTATTTGTGGTGGGGTCTCTCCTAATTTCCCGACACTTGATGAAAAAGAAAATCTAATCCCAAAACATTTTTAAGTCCCCTATCGTAGTCCAATATGAATCAGGAGGGAATAGCAATGATGCCAAAAATTACTGTAGAGCAAATAGTTAAAAGAAAGGCAGTTGTTGTTAGACCAGACGAGACTGTAGAGAAAATTGCGAAAATCCTCGCGAGAAACAAAGTAAGCAGTGCAGTTGTTATGGACAAAGACGAGATAATAGGTATTGTCACAGATAGGGATATCCTTAATAAGATAGTCGCTAAAGGAAAAGATCCTAAAAAGGTAAAAGTCAGCGAGATAATGACAAAAAACCCTGTAACAATAGAATATGACTACGACATTCAAGATGCAATCGAGCTAATGATGGAGAAAGGTGTAAGAAGACTCCTTGTAACAAAGTTTGGAATGCCGATGGGTTTCGTCACAGCAGCAGATCTGCTTGCAGCGGTAAATGCCTACAATCACGAGGAAGAGGAATCTGAAAAAGAAGAGGGAGAAGTTTACGGAATATGCGAGGTTTGCGGGCAGTATGCCCAGCTCCACAGAGTCGTCCACGAAGGCTACGAAAGATGGGTATGCGAGAGCTGCAAAGACATGCTTGAGAGTTGAATACTCCTTCGATTATTTTTAAATCTGCTTTAGCTTAGTTTATATTCCCAAAGGTTTAAAACTCTTCTAAGGAATACAAATCTAGAGGTGAAAGAATATGGAAAAGAAAACTGGAACAACCACCGTCGGAATTAAGTTGAAAGATGGAGTAGTGCTGGCCGCAGACACTCAAGCTTCTCTTGATCACATGGTGGAAACACTCAACATAAAGAAAATTCTACCTATAACAGATAGGATAGCAATAACAACTGCAGGAAGCGTTGGAGATTTGCAGGCTCTGGCAAGAATGCTTGAAGCGGAGGCGAGGTATTACCAATTCACATGGGGAAGACCAATGACAGCGAAAGCAATGGCGAACTTACTCAGCAACATACTTAACGAGAGCAAATGGTTCCCCTACATGGTCCAGATAATAATTGGTGGGTACGTTGAAGAACCAACACTCGCAAGCCTTGACCCACTGGGTGGTTTAATCTTTGATAACTACACCGCAACAGGTTCAGGGAGTCCATTTGCAATAGCCATACTCGAGGACGGATACAAGGAAGACATGGCCATTGAAGAGGCCAAAGAATTAGCCATAAGAGCTGTTAGGACAGCGGGTAAGAGGGACGTGTATACCGGAGAAAGAAAAATACAGGTAGTCACAATAACCAAAGATGGCATGAAGGAAGAATTCGTTGAGTTTAAGGAGTGATTGTATGCTTTCTGGTGATTAAATGAGGAACAAATCTCTTTTTGCCCTTTTTCTAATAAGCGTCTTTTTTATTGCGATCTTTTACCATAACTACTCCTATCCGGGTGAAGATGCCCAGCAAGTGCTCCAAATTGCATCCAACATCTCAAAAGAAGTAGAGGGAATAAGGGGGTTGAAATTCAAGGAAACTCCAAAGATAATTGTTCTCACCAGAGAAGAAGCTCTCAAAAAATGGGGACCAGGCAGAGAAGATCACCAAGAAATCAAGAAGTGGGAGCTAATATATAAGATGACTTTTCTTGTCCCCCTCGATTACAACCTTACAAAAACAAAGATAAAAGAAACCGCTTCTTGGATAGCAGTAACTTCGGGAAATAAGGTCTACATAATCTCGGAAAATTTCTTTAAAACCGAGGACACAGCCAAGAGAGTTCTGGCTCACGAGTTTACTCATGTACTACAAAAGCAGTATTTCGACCCAGAGTACCCAAAAACACTCGATGGGAGTTTAGCCGTCAAAGCCCTAGTTGAGGGAGATGCAGATTTAACAGCTGACCTTTATTGCAAGAAGCATGGCATCAAAATAGAGAAGATAACATCACTAAACCTCAGAGACCCTCCTATGAACTTCGGGTACTTTCCTTATGTTTTTGGGGATAAATTTGTCGAGTATCTTTACCAAAAAGGAGGGTGGGAGCTTGTTAACGATGCCTACTCCAATCCTCCTCAGACAACCCAGCAGGTAATGCATCCAGAACTTTATTTGGCCAAAGTTCTCCCCCAAGAGGTAGAGGTAGAATTAGACAGAGAGTACAAGATAATTCACGAAGACAGGCTTGGAGAGTTCTATTTCTATCTCCTTCTCCTAGTAAACGGTATGAATCAAGAGGAAGCGCTGAAAATCTCCATAGCATGGAAAGGAGATAAACTAGTCTTGGCAGAAAATTCCACGCACTACGTGCTGATTTGGAAGAGCCTGTGGAGCGATGGTAAAGCTCTTCAAGAGTTTCAGAATCTTTTCATCAAAAAGTCGGAAGAGTCGAGCAAATTGAAAGCTCGAGTAATTACCAGCGGAAATGAGCTTACGCTTAAAACAGTGCTTCCAAAAAAACAATAAGTGTTCTCCTATGTCTAGCTTTGTACTACCATTATCGAAACTTCTTTTTGATCATTAGGAACGGAATGAAGATTTTTGGACGAAACATTTCATTACGCAACAAAAATAGTTATAAATGCCAAAAATCAAACATTATCTGCCTAAACCAAAATATTTTGAGGTGGTAGAAATGGCTGAAAAGAAAAGAAAAAGGGTGGTAATTCTAGGTGCTGCTGGAAGAGATTTCCACAACTTCAACGTGTTCTTCAGGGACAACCCCGAGTATGAAGTAGTTGCATTTACTGCAACTCAGATTCCAGACATTGAAGGAAGAATATATCCTCCCGAGCTTACTGGTGAACTTTATCCAAACGGAATACCAATATGGAGCGAAGATGACCTTGAGAAAATAATCAAAGAGCACGACATTGACATAGTTGTTTTCGCTTATTCAGACGTTTCCCATGAACACGTTATGCATCTTGCTTCAAGGGCACATGCTGCCGGTGCTGACTTCTGGCTCCTCGGACCAAAGAGCACAATGCTAAAGAGCTCCAAACCCGTGGTAGCAGTTACAGCCGTTAGAACTGGTTGTGGAAAAAGCCAAACCTCAAGAAAAGTTGCTCAGCTTCTCCAGGAGATGGGATACAAAGTAGTTGCAATAAGACACCCAATGCCATATGGAGACCTTAGAAAGCAGGTTGTCCAGAGATTTGCAACCTTCGAAGACCTCGACAAGCACGAGTGTACTATCGAAGAGAGAGAAGAGTACGAGCCTTACATCGAAAGGGGCATGGTTGTCTACGCGGGTGTTGACTATGAGAAGATACTAAGAGAGGCTGAAAAAGAAGCCGACATAATTCTATGGGATGGAGGAAACAACGACTTCCCGTTCTACGAGCCCGACCTCTGGATAGTTGTAACTGACCCACACAGGCCAGGCCACGAGCTCAAGTACCACCCAGGTGAGACCAACTTCCGCGCAGCTGACGTCATAATCATCAACAAGATCGACACTGCTAACAGAGATGACATCCAGAAGGTCAGGGAGAGCATTGAGAAGATCAATCCAAATGCTACTGTTATTGAAGCCGCTTCACCAATATTCGTTGACAAGCCAGAACTCATTAAAGGAAAGCGTGTTTTAGTTGTTGAAGATGGTCCAACACTCACCCACGGAGGCATGAGGTACGGAGCTGGATACGTTGCCGCAAAGAAGTTCGGAGCTAAGGAGATCATTGACCCAAGACCATACGCCGTAGGCTCAATCGTTGAGACATACAAGAAGTACCCACACCTTGATGTCATCCTTCCAGCAATGGGTTACGGCAAGAAGCAGATCAAGGAGCTTGAGGAGACAATCAACAGGGCAGATGCCGATGTTGTCATAATGGGAACCCCTGTTGACCTCAGAAGGTTCATGAACCTCAACAAGCCGGCCGTTAGGGTCAGGTACGAGCTCGAAGAAATCGGCCAGCCAAAACTCAAGGACATCCTCGAAGAGTGGGCCAAGAACTGCGAGAAGCTCAAGAAGTGAACTCCTTTCCTTCTTTTATCTTCTACTTTATCGGGAGGAATTTATTATTGATGTATCCTTCCATGCATTCTACTGATCACAAATATAATTGCGATTGACCATGTTTATTATTAAGTCAGGTGCGTGAAAATGCTCAACAAAAACTTCTGGCTATATGCAATTGGCAGATGGGTATCTCAAGCAGGATGGGTGATTCAAGATATAGCAGTCCCCCTCTACGTACTTGATAAAACCGGTAGCGGAGCTATAATGAGCCTTTTCATACTGGTTGAACTGATTCCAAGACTTCTAGTAAACCCAATAGCCGGTGTAATTGGTGACCGCTATAATCGAAAAAAGCTAATGGTATGGCTCGATATAGCGAGAGGAGTGCTTCTTTTTGGAGTTATCGCCTTTAACCTCCTAGATATCCAAAGCTTGCTTGCAGTCCAAGTTGTGATGAGCATTATGGGGGCATTTTTCTCGGCAGGAGTGTCAGGATGTTTCCCGACCTTGTAAAGAAAGAGGATCTTGCCCAAGCAAACTCCATACTCCAAAGTGGAGCTCAAGTAATAAGGATCGTTGGTCCCATATTGGGAGGAGTAGTTTATGCCTTTTGGTGGACTTAGGTTAGCGATACTCATAAATGCAGTGAGCTTCTTCGGCTCTGGACTCTTTGAAATGCTCATAGAATATCACTGGGAAACCAGAAAGATTTCCAGCATTCATGAAGTATGGGGGGATATGCTTGAAGGTTTTAGATTTATAAAGGATTCAAAGAGTTTACTCGTCCTTGTTAGCCTCGCAATAGTCCTAAACACTCTTCTAAACCCGATTTTTGCGGTTATTCTCCCATATATATCACGAGTAGTTTTGGGTTATCCTCTGTACAATTTGAAAGCATTCAAACCGCTACAACAGTTGGAGCATTAGCAGGAAACCTTATTATAGCAGGAAAACTCAAAGATTCTTCCGAAAACTTGCTGTTCAAAGCTCTTTTCGCAGAGATTATCTGTTTATTCCCGCTATCAGTTGTCACGTATCCATATTTCCAAAAAGCCGCATATTTCATGCTCTTGGGAATCTTCACAGCTCTCGGCTTTTTCAACACATTGATAAATGTTCCTCTAATAACAAAGCTCCAAAAAGCCGTTCCTAATGAAGTTCGTGCCAGGTTTTTCTCGGCATTCGAGACGGCACTCATGGCAGCAACCCCACTTGGAATGGCAGTTGCGGGGCCGCTTTTGGACATCCTTGAGGCTTCAACCCTTGTGGCTACTTTAGTTGCCCTCAGTCTCCTTGCATCGATATACTGCTACATCAACTTTAAAGAAACTATCATGAATATTGGTGCCGAAGTAAGGGAAATGATGGGATAAAATACCAAAGGAAGGGTATCCACATAACTCTAGACAGAGGCTTGATATGGAGGAGATACTGCCAGTTTTCTATGAGCTCTACGGTTTGAGGAAGGTGCTGGATAAAGAAGATGTTAGCGAAAAACTAAAGGACATCCAAGCCCAGCTGCGAAAAGTAATCCCACTAGATGCCTCCTGACGTCCCCTCATACCTCCAGTGAAGTATAGTCACAACAAGCCAGCCAAATAGGAAGTTCGATAAAATGACCTCCACAAAGTGGGCTCTTCTTATGACGTCGGGCATATATAGGTTGGGGAGTAAAAGGAGACCAGCCATGAGTACTGAATAGAGTAGAGCCACAGCCAAGCGGGCTTTCTTCCAGTCCCCAATCATCTTGACTATTGGGATCGCCAAAAGGCCCCATACTATGCCCCTCAAGATTTGAAATGGAAGTATCCATGCTGGCATCTGCAGGTTAGCGTAGTATTCATCAAAGGCTTCTCCCGCTAAGGGTTTGAAGACCAGAGCTCCAAACACAGTGTAAATAAACATGTAAACAATTCCGATTAAAAGCAATTTCCAAATCCAAGTCTTTAGAGGGAGAGAAAACTCTCTGACATGTTCTTGAGGAGTTTCTTTCATTTTATTGTGAATTGCCACTGCTACTGGAGAGAAAACCGCTGCAACAATAAATCCTTCTACAAAAAGCTTTGGAATCATCTCAGCGGGAATTATCTCTTCAAAGTAAGTTAAGAACACAACGGTCTCTATCTGGGTCAGAAACGTCGTTACCCCATAAAACACGACAAAAGTTGCTAAAACAAGCTTCCAACCGCCCCACTTGGAATTAACTATCATGTAACTCAGCACTAATATGTCAAGGAATGCAACTGGGAGCCAGTATATCAAGTTCCCAGCTTCTGACGATGCTCTTATCCCTGGAATAGGGAGCCAGTACAGAAGAGCTAGAATTAGTGCTAGAAAAACAATCTTCACCGAGAAATTTCGCAAATTCATTTCATCAACTCCTTAACATTCCTTTACAAGATTTTTCCATATTTTTAGTCTAAATACACAATAGGTGGGAGTATTTAAAAAACCTCCTAAAATAATTAAACCCTCATGCACGTAAGAAGGATTTATCTTGTCGTTACTATTTGCCATTGAAAAAATTTATAAATATTCATAGTAATAAAGTTATGAGGTGAAATCATGGCATGGGCATGGTGGGTAATGGGTTTAGTTGTGGCGCTCCTAAGCCTCTTGTGGGTGGTTTATGATGTCTTCAAAAACCAAAAAGATATGAGCACGGCTAGAAAGGGCTTTTGGATAGTTTTAACACTCCTATTCGGCGTAATAGGAGCCGGAGTGTATTACGTGGTGGAGAAGAGAAGCTAATTCTCCTTCACCTTAATTTTTTCTTCCCTATAGAAGTCTATAAGGCACCGCTTCATTGAAGCCAAAGTCACGGGTTTTATTGTTTCCCTCATCCAATCTGGCAGGTCTTTTCTAACATTGCTCCACAATAAGCGGTAATCTAAGACTATTATTGCTCCCTTATCTTCTGCACTTCTATGCACCCTACCAGCAGCTTGAACCAGCTTTCTATGAGCCGGTAATACGTATCCATAGTACCTTCCCTTCCCGGGGAACTTGTTTTCAAAGTACCTTATTTGAGCCTGTACCCTTGGCGTCGGCCTCGCATAGGGAATGCCGACTAAAACAACGCCGTTCATTTCATCTCCAGAATAGTCCTGCCCTTCGCTGTTTCTTCCCCCCATAACCCCAAGCAAAACAGCTCCATCTTTCTTTGCCTCTTCTTTAAATGCCATCACCAAAAGATCGTTCTCTTTTGAAGAAGCCCCTTTCTTTTCAATGAATACCTTTTTTCCGGTTTCCTCTTCTATTTGTATGTCCACGTTGGCAGATAAAAGCCCCTCAAGAACTTCATAAGAAGCCGTGAAAACGCCTACATTCTTTGGAATAAGCTTCGCAGCCTCAACGATATACTTTGTGAGTTTTCTGTACAGCCCAAGGCTTCTCTCATCTCCTCTGGTTGAAACATCTTTAGCCACTAGAACAAGGGCATTTTCCCTCTTAACCATTCTGGGAAACTTCTTAAGCTTGCCCTCTATCCCCATTATGTCCACAAAAGCCTCTAGAGGAGTCAGCGTTCCTGACATGAAAATTGTCGATTGGACATGTTTAACGAAACTGAGCGCTTTTGAGGGATCCAGCGCTACAAGTTCAAGAGACAGCCCTTTATCCCTGCTTAGAAGAAAGAGATAGTCTTCTTTTCCGATAAGGGCAAACCAGAGGAGTAAAAACTCTCCCACCCTACCAACATAGCTCCTTGGGGGTAGATTTCTCTCGATTTTGTCCTCTCTTATGGCATCTCCGGCCTTAACCATCTGGTCAAGAATTCTGACGAGTCCTCTCTCATTGATTCCCAAAACGTCGAAAACATGATAAAAGATGCTCTCCGGCAGTATGGGCACTTCTTCAATCTGCATGTCCTTCAATTTCTCCTGATAGAGATTCTCCAAGCCCTTTAGAAAGATGCTTAAGAAATTGGCGATTTCGTGTTCCTTATACTCATCGGCTTCTTTTATTGCCCTGTTGATGCTGTGGATGCTTATCTTGTCGCTCAGGGCGTTTATTGCCTGATCTGGTAGGTTGTGAGCTTCATCAAAGATAAGTATCAAGTCAGAGTACTCGAAATCAAAATAGCTCATAAAATTCTCCCTTATAGACGGGCTTATCATGTACAGATAGCTGGCCACTATTACATCTGACTCGAGGGCGACCTTCCGGGTAAGCTCATAAGGGCAGAAGTCGAACATTTTGGAATACGTAAGTATCGATATGGGCTCTGCAGGTGTCTGGAGAAAGTATTGAACGAGCTCGTCGAATTCCTCTTTCTTTTTCTTAAGGTTCTCAAAAAACTCACATTTGCCAAGCTTTTTGAGGTTTTTACACACTATCATTGCGTTGTAGGCATCGGGGGCAAAGTTCTGGATATACTGATGAAGACAAAGTTCTTTTCTGCTCCTAAATTCAACTCCACTTACATGAACCTTTTTGTTTATGGCTTTGAGCTCTTCTATGACTCTGTCCATCTGCTTGTGCGTTCTCGCAAGGTAGATTATCTTATAACCCATCTCTTTGGCATAGGGCAAGGCTCCAGCTAATACGCTTATAGTTTTTCCAAAACCTGTTGGGGCTTCAATAACTAAGTTTTCGCCATTCCTTACTGCATTATCCACTAGCTTGATGAACTCCTCTTGATTTGGCCTTAGGGAATGATATGGGAAATATTCGCTCATCTTAACTCATCAAAAAGGTTATTAATGAGGGTTTTTAACTTTTCCCAAAGTGAAGAGAGGGATTAAAATGAAAGAATACCAAAAGAAACTGGTAGAAGCTGGAGTTGAAGGGGTTATAATAATGGTATTCTCTTACCTCTTCTACTACCAGAACTACCTTCTCTACAAATGGCACCGCGGTCTTTCGCTGCCCTCAAAAATCCCCTTTGCAATTGCTGGAATTCTCACGGGGGCAGCTTATCTAATGTACAAACTCTACAGAATCTATCCGCTGATGCAAAAGGAAAAGATAGGAGATGTAATAAGGAAAGAAAACTTAGAAAGCCTTTAATCAGATTTCAAGCTCGTGTATGTGCTCGAGGACTTTTACCATCAGCTTAACGCTTGCGTCAACGTCTCTCTCGTCAACAACTTCAGTGTTGGAGTGGACATACCTTGAGGGAATGCTTATTGCACCTGTTGGGACTCCAGCTTTATTGAGGTGTATTGCTCCAGCGTCAGTTCCTCCGCCGAGGAGGATGTCCCACTGGTAGGGAATCTCGTATTTCTTCGCAAGCTCCTCCATCCATCTGACTATCTTTGGATGGCATATAACGGAGCGATCCATGATTTTAATTGCTGTTCCCTTACCGAGCTGTGTGACCTGCTTGTGCTCTGGTGTTCCAGGAACGTCAGCGGCTATTGTGACGTCTATAGCAAATCCGTAATCGGGATCAATTCCAAAGGCGCTTGTCTTTGCTCCTCTAAGGCCAACTTCCTCCTGCACAGTTGCAACAAAGTATATGTCTGCATTTGAGTCTTTCAACTGTCTTGCGGTCTCAACGAGGGTATAAACGGCTATTCTATCATCAAAAGCGATGCTGACAAACCTGTGCTTGCCAAGTCTCTCAAGCCTTCCATCCCAGGTAATCACGGTTCCAATCTTAACTCCCATTTCCTCTGCCTCTTCCTTTGACTCAGCACCTATGTCAATGAAAATTTGATCCCAGTCTGGGGCTTTTTTCCTCTCTTCGGGTTTTTGGATGTGTGGAGGAACGCTTCCACCAACTCCGTAGATGAACTTGTCCTTGTCAATCCAGACTTTGAAGCGCTGGGCAATCAAAGTTCTTGGGTCAATTCCTCCTATTGGAGCTACCCTCAAGAATCCGTTCTTTTCAATGTGTGTTACCATGAGTCCAATTTGATCCATGTGTCCAGCAATCATGACTTTTGGACCATCGCCTTTCTTGTGGGCAATAACGTTTCCAAGCTTGTCAACTTTAATTTCATCGACGTATGGCTTTATAGCTTCTATAACAACATCTCTAACTCCCATAAACTCATAGCCAGTAACTCCAGGAGCTTCGACTATTTTCTTTAATAGTTCATAATCCACCATCACTACCACCTCGTTTAGACGTTCATCTTACTGTAGGATGAATAATATTTAAGGTTTTAGGTTGGAATTTACCCGGGAGGATACAAAATGCTACTAAAGCCCCCAATAGTCGAGTGCACTTTTGTAAAAAGGCTAAACAAATTTGTAGGAGTAATAGAGGTCAATGGAGAGATTAAAAAGGCCTTGATAACAAACACTGGCAGATTAGAGGAGTTCATGATTAAAGAAAGAAGAGCGTTTTGCGTTCCCAAGCAGGGAGGGAAGACGGAGTTCGTCCTAATCGGATTTCTGGAAAAAGATGGGAAAGGAGCTATTATAGACACAAGAACACAAACAAAGGCTTTTGAAAGGGCAGTTGATCTGGGTCTAATTGAATTGCTTAGAGGGTGCAAAATCAAAAAAGAGAAGTTAAAGTTGGCAATTCAAGGCTGGATTACTTCTTGGATTGCAACGGCGAAGAGATTTTGGTAGAAATGAAAAGCGCTGTTCTGAGAGGGGGAGATTATGCAATATATCCCGACTGTCCGAGTTTGAGGGGACAGAAGCATATAAAATAGCTTATACGCCTGCAGGAAATGGCAAGAGAGCAATGATAGTCTTTATAGGCGCTCTGCCTAGAGTTAGGAGGTTCAAACCCTATGCACAGGGAGACCCCAAAATTGCCGAACTCTTGAAAGAAGCAAAGAGAAAAGGTGTGGAGATTAAGGGAATTTCAATAAACCTCCTTCGCAGCGGAGAAGTCATCCTAGAAAACGATGATCCCCTAATTGAGGTGTAGCCCAAAGGCTTTTATAACGCTCACCCAATAAAAACTCGGGGGTAACACCCCCGTGGAGGTGTTGGGAATGACTATCGTAGATGTTAGGATTCTGGTAGAAGGAGCAAGTGATGTAGAAGTTGTAAGTAAAGCCCTTCAAGGCTTAGCTCTTGGTAGTGAGTACAACATAACGATCTCCGCAATAATTCCAACAACGAACTTAGAAATAGCTAAAAGCGCCGCAGCTGGGGCAGATTTGCTAATAATAGCCACTGACGCGGATAGAGTTGGAAGAGAACTAGCAGAGAGAATGTTTAGGGAACTCAGCGAGCTCGTTGGGCATGTAGAGAGAATGAAGATACCCCTGGGGCATGATCTTGAGCACATCGACGTTGAGCTTGTAAGGAAGGAAATCAAAAATACGCTGGTAAGGGCAGGCCTAAAAAGCCTCCAGATTTTACCAGAGTACATGGCACTGAGAAATCAGCTTCTCGACTTAAAAGGAAAATATGAAATGCTTATGCAAGAAAACGAAAAGCTAAAAAATGACTATCAGGAGCTTGAAGGGAAGTACGGAGAATTGTTGGAAGAATACAGCAGATTGGTTGAAGAAAACAACAAGCTGAGAGAATCTCTAAAGAAGAGAGCTAACGTCTTCAAGATAAGCGAGATATGGAAGGAACTCTTTGGTGAAACAGAACCGCCAGAAGAGAGATACATAGCAGAAGCGGTTGAAAAACTTAACCTCGGCGGAAAGATCATTGTTGGACAAGGATATATCTACTCCGAGGACGAAGACTTAGTAATCGAGCTGCTCAGAATAGTCCACTTAAGCCTCAGCATAGCGGAAAGCAAGAAGGAAGAGAAGCCCGAAGAAAAGGAAGAGAAAGTAGAAGAACACATACCCGAATTCGAGAACTTCTGAGCCTTTAAAATTTATTTTTTGTGATTTATATGGACGTCATAGAAGAATTCAAAACTTACCTCGAACTTGAAGGAAAGAGCCCTCAGACCGTTAGAATGTATGCCTACTATGTAGACCGGTTTTTAAAAGAGGCCAAAACCCCAAACTATCGCTCTGCACTTCGATTCTTGGCAAAGCTTAAGCAAAGTGGGTACTCAAACAAAAGCCTCAACCTTGTGGTTCAGGCATTAAAGGCATATTTCAGATTTGAAGGCTTGGATGATGAAGCTGAACGATTAAAATCCCCAAAGGTACCACGAAGCCTACCAAAGAGCCTTACGAAGGAAGACGTGAAAAAGCTCATAAAAGCTGTTCCACCCACAAGAAAAAGGGACAGGCTGATAATTCTTCTCCTTTACGGAACGGGACTAAGAGTAAGCGAAGTTTGCAATCTCAAAATAGAGGACATAGATTTCAAGAGGGGAATTTTAATTGTGAAAGGTGGTAAAGGAGCTAAAGACAGAGTAGTCCCTGTCCCAGGCTTTCTGTTAAAGGAAATTGAAGATTACCTAAAAACAAGGGACGATGGAAGCGAATACCTCTTTGTTGAGGTTAGGAGAGAAAAGAAGGACAAAATTTCCCCCAAAACCGTCTGGTATCTCCTCAAAAAGTACGGCGAAAAAGCCGGAGTAAGGGTAACTCCCCATATGCTCCGTCACAGCTTTGCAACCCACATGCTGGAAAAAGGTGTAGATATAAGGGTTATCCAAGAGATCCTCGGCCATTCAAACCTTTCAACAACGCAGATATACACAAAGGTCACCGTGGAACACTTGAAGAGAGCACAAGAAAAAGCAAGGCTTGTTGAAGAAATAATAGAAGAGTAATTCATTCCTTTCTTCCCAAGAGGCTCAAATAGCTGGCAAAAGCTCCAGCAGATATCGTGTCTCCCAATCCCACTGTGGATACAGGGTTTTTAACGAGCCTTGTGGGGATGATGACTATCTTGTACTCCCTTGTTCTCATCTTGGCCTTTGCCTCCTCAAATCTCAGCTTTACGTATTCTCCTTTTTCGTTGAACGGGACTTTTAGGCCAACCTTGACATCTTCTGGACTTTTAATGTCTCCAAGAGAAGCCCTAGCAGCTGCAAGGGCCGTTCCTACTTCCAAAGACTTTCTAAGCTCTTCCTCTGTAAGCGGGTTGTCGTTGTGGGTGATGTACATCAGATAATAAATCGTGTGCACCTGCAGAATCTCGAGGTTTAGCTCATCAAGTAGGATTTTAGCCCCTAAAACGGCATCTTCAATTCTGTTATATGTAAAAATCCTATCGCTTAATTCTCTATACCCAAGAACACTTAATATGTGGGCTATCTCAGCCTCGTCCATCCCTACGCTGTCAACGAGTGGGAAAATGTTGTAAATTACCTTCTTTCTTAGCTCTCTGTCTTGAATAGATGCGAACTCAACGTGTATCTTAATGTCCTTCTTCTTTCTGAGCAGCTTTATGTCCTCCTTCGCCTTTCTCAGGTAGTAGTTGGCATCCTTTCCATCACTGTAGTACTTTCTCAACCCCTGATAACCAGAAAGAATAGCTCCATCAACCATTTCCCCTATCTCGGGAAGGTAAGGCTTGAGTTCTGGCGAAGTTTCAATTCTGGCAAAATCCTCGAATCTGCACGCCACAATGAATCTTCCGGAGTAAGGGACTTCAATTGTTTCATCCCCTAACTTGAATTTTGTGCCTGCTCTAAACTCAAAAATTCTGTTGATCTTTACCGGATCGCTCTCCCTATATGCCTCCAAAGGCTTTTTTAGTACAAGCTTCCCATTTTCGACAACCGGGTAGAGGAGGTTGTCCTTATTCACAAACATTTCGGCTTGCTTTTTTCCAAGAAGAGGGGAATACGCAATTACCCTGTTGAAGTTCAAGTTGGCAAGAAGATTCGCTATTATCCCTACTTGCCCGCCAATTCTCTCGATGTCGTATTTAAATCGGGAGTTAAACCACTTATCGGTTTCATAGCTCACTAACGGGACAGCTTGGGGCTTTCCAGTCTTGAGGGCATGAACTAATCTTGCAACAAAGTCCAAGGGTTCGTTAATTTCTCTTGGGTACTCGTCCATTCTCTTCTTAATGTTCTCTGCCCCAAACTCCTTTATGAGGCTCTCTATGTGCTTTTCATTTAAATAGACTATCGCGTCAACGTTCACGTTGTAGGCTAAGTACATGCCCATCTTCTGGAAGTCCTTGAGGAACTCCATCATGGTATCACCCTCAGTGAGTACTTGGAAAAAATTTGCGAAAATACTTAAAAATATTTGCATGAAAATTAAGAGACCTTAAGCGGATTAAAATTCCCTGAAAAGCCTTCCAAGCCATGGAATTTTTTCTCCCACATCGAGCTCTCTTAAAGCCAGCCATAAAGATGCCTGATTGCTTGTAACAACGGGAACTCCAAGATCTTCCTCAAGGGGTTCGATTATCTCGAAAGTCCTTAAGTTAGTGCAACTTATGAATACTGCATCTGCTTCATCGGTGAAAAGTGCTTTGGCCATTCTGTAAGCCTCGTAAGGTTCCAGTTTTCCTATTCTTGTGTTGTCAACTACTCCAAGACCCCTGATGTCAATAACCTCAAACTCATTTGCCTCTAAAAATTCCTTCTCCCTCTGGTTTATTTCCTCTGTGTAAGGGGTTATGACAAGTATCCTCTGGGAGTCAAGAATCTTAAGGGCTTCAAGAATCGCTGTGCTCGTCGTTATTACCGGTAGTTTCACTTCGTTCTCTATTTTCTCTGCAAGCTCTCTGTCAAACTCTCCTCCACCTATAAAAGAACCGCTAGTACACCCGTAGAGTATTAGATCGACGTTTGCATCTCTTAGAAGCTTCGCACCTTCAACTGCAAGCCCACTCATGGCCAAAAGCTCCTCTTCTGTAACGTTCTTTAAAGGCATCCTCGCTGTATGAAGTGATACTCCTTCGGGCAAAGCCGAGTGTAATTCCATTTCCATTGTTGTGTTTGATGATGGCACTATTAACCCAATTCTACCTCTCCATCCATACATGTTTTCACCTAAAGAAGTCTCGGTAAAGGAGTATATTAAAGTTTTCCACGGGAAAATTCTAATAAACTTGCGGTGCAAATAAATTCTGGTGATGAAAGTGATAAGGTATCCCGCAGTTGCCGGTAGTTTTTATCCTGTTGGGAGCGAGCTTAAGCTAATGCTCGACGAGTTTTTCAGCGATCTTGGAGAGCTTGGAGAGGAGAGAAAAATTACAGCCGGAGTTGCACCTCATGCGGGGTACATTTTCTCAGGCTACACTGCCTCAAGAACTTACAAAGCAATTTACGAAGATGGGCTCCCAGAGACTTTTGTGATAATAGGGCCCAACCACACCGGAATAGGCTCTCCAGTGGCCATTTATCCTGATGGGATCTGGAGAACGCCAATGGGAGATATTGGGGTTGATGAGGAGCTTGCAAAAGCAATAGCAAAGCACTCCAATCTGGCAGACTTAGACGAACTTGCACACAAATATGAGCACTCTCTTGAAGTACAGGTGCCCTTTATCCAGTACATCTCCCAAAAGGCGGGAAAAGAAGTCAGGATAGTCCCCATAACCCTTGGACTGCAGGATGAAGAAGTTGCTGAGGACTTGGGAAGAGCGATATTTGAAGCATCCCACGAGCTTGGAAGGGATATCGTTGTTATAGCGAGTACTGACATGATGCACTATGGCTATGCCTACGGCTACGTGCCCTTTAGAGCGAGGGGAGATGACTTGCTCGGCAGGATAAAGGAATGGGACTTCAGAGTAATTCAGAAGATTCTCGAATTTGACTACAAGGGAATGTTCGATGAAATTAGGAAAATGGACCACACGATGTGCGGACCAGGTGGAGTTGCAACGGCAATAGTGTTTTCAAGGCTTAGTGGAGCTGTTGAGGCAGAAGTTCTGCACTACACAACCAGCTTTGAAGTGAGCAGAAGCACGGATGCAATAGTTGGCTACGTTAGCATCGTCATGAGGAAGGCATGAAATCGAAGGAAACAAATGATGCGTGTAACACAAAAGCCGATTCAAGGTATAGTGTTTCTCTCCTTATTTTAGCTGCATCATAACGACACAATAGGGTTCATTGTAAATTCTGCCACGTTTTTTATCCTGTTGGGAGGACGCGCTGATGCGGTTTCTAAAATTCACAAACGTTTCATAGCTCAAGACCAAAAGAAAAATAAACTCAGAGGCATACTCTAGACCATGAAAATTGAGAACACAGAAGGAAAGCGAGTAGTATTGACATTTTAGTTGAATTCACGGGCTTGTTGGAAGTTTAATGAGATATAAAATTTCGGGCTAATAAAAATTGCCAAAAAGGAGGGTATAAAAATGAGAGTACTCGCTTCAGCTCCGGCCAAAATCATTCTCTTTGGGGAACACAGCGTTGTGTATGGAAAACCCGCAATAGCTGCCGCAATAGACTTAAGAACCTACGTGAAAGCAGAGTTTAACAAAAATGGAAGAATTAGAATAGAAGCAAAGGACATAAGAACTCCCGGTCTGACGGTTTCTTTTTCGGAAGACCAAATATATTTTGAAACCGATTATGGAAAGGCCGCTGAAGTTTTGAGCTATGTTAGGGAAGCAATAAACCTCGTCATGAAAGAAGCTGATAAGCAAAGGGGAGTAACGGTTTCAATTACTTCTCAAATTCCCGTAGGTGCAGGACTCGGAAGTTCAGCCGCTGTGGCTGTAGCAACGATAGGTGCTGTATCTAAGCTTTTTGGTTTAGAGCTTACGCCTGAAGAAGTGGCAAAGCTTGGGCATAAGGTGGAGCTCCTCGTCCAAGGTGCATCGAGCGGTATTGACCCAACCGTTTCGGCTATTGGTGGATTCCTCTACTACCAAAAGGGCTCTTTTGAGAGATTGCCCGTAATTGAATTACCAATAGTAGTCGGCTATACAGGCTCAAGCGGCTCCACGAAAGAGCTTGTTGCAAAAGTTAGGAAAAACTACGAGGAGATGCCCGAGATAATCGAACCAATACTCACTTCGATGGGCAAGCTCGTGGAAAAGGCCAGAGAGGTCATTCTTGCAGAATACGACAGGGAAATCAAGTTCAAACTCCTTGGGACGTTAATGAACATAAATCACGGTCTCCTCGACGCCCTTGGTGTCTCAACAAAAAGCCTAAGTGATTTGGTGTACGCTTCAAGGGAAGCCGGAGCTTTAGGAGCAAAGATAACTGGGGCTGGCGGTGGCGGCTGTATGTACGCTTTGGCTCCAAGAAAGCAAAGCGAAGTTGCAACAGCGATAAAGATTGCCGGAGGAATGCCAATGATAACAAAGATAAGCAGGGAAGGGCTCAGAATAGAGGAGGCTGAGAAATGATAATCATCAAACTCGGCGGAAGTGTGATAAGTGACAAAAATACGGCCTATTCGTTTAATCAAGAAGTTGTTGAGGCAATAGCTGAAGAAGTAGCACAGTTTTATCCAGAAGAAAGCTTTATCCTTGTTCACGGCGGCGGGAGCTTTGGACACCCGAATGCAAGGGAATACAAAATCCGAGAGGGGCTAGTTGGAGATGTAAAGCGCAAGAGAATAGGCTTTTCAAAGACCCATCAAGCAATGCTCAAGCTCAACGACCTGATAATAGAGGTTTTCCTTGAAAAAGGACTGCCAGCTTATTCTGTTTCCTCCTCATCGATATTCATGATAGAGAAAGGCGATATAGTTTATGGAGAGCTTGAGATTTTAAGAAAGCTCCTTGAAAAGGGCTTTATTCCCGTCCTCTTTGGAGACACGGCGATAGCTCTCGACAAGGGAATAGACATCCTCTCCGGAGACCAGATAGTTAGCTATCTGGCAAAGATGCTCAAGCCGAGCAAAGTGATCTTTTTGATGAACGTTGATGGAATCTACGACAAGAATCCGAAGGAAAAGGGAGCAAGGCTGATTAAAGAACTTGACACCGAGGAAATTAGACATTTACTGGAAAGTTCAGACTCAGCGGGAATTGACGTTACCGGAGGAATTGGAAACAAGCTCAGAAAAGCCCTTGAGATTGCCCACCATTCAGACGTTTACTTCATAAACGGAAAGGTTAAAGGGAACATTACAAGAGTCCTTCGGGGAGAAAATCCCGGGACTGCTATTAAGAGGTGGTAAATGTGGATAAAGAAGAGCTCACAATTATTAGGAAGTTTGAGCACATTGAGCACTGCCTAAAGAAGCAGGTTGAAGCCCATGTAAGCACCCAATTCGAGAACATACATTTTGTTCACAAATCCTTGCCGGAGATAGACAAGGATGAAATTGATTTAAGCGTGGAATTTCTTGGAAGAAAGTTTGACTACCCAATAATGATAGCTGGAATGACCGGAGGTACAAAAGGCTCACAGATCGCTGGGAAAATAAACAAAACCCTTGCTAAAGCTGCCCAAGAGCTTAACATCCCTATGGGGGTTGGAAGTCAGAGGGCCATGATTAGAAACCCAGAGACATGGGAGAGCTACTACGTTAGGGATGTTGCGCCCGATGTCTTTTTGGTCGGCAATCTCGGAGCTCCCCAGTTTGCCGAAACAATGCCCAACCGCTATGGTGTTGAGGAGGCGTTAAAAGCTGTTGAAACGATTCAAGCTGATGCCCTCGCCATTCACATGAACCCTCTCCAAGAGAGCGTCCAGCCTGAGGGAGATACACAATACCGGGGCGTTCTAAAAGCCTTGGCAGAACTCAAAAATGAGCTCCCATACCCAATAATAGCCAAGGAGACCGGGGCCGGAGTTTCGATGGAGGTTGCAATAAGGCTTGAGAGCATCGGCATAGATGCCATTGACGTTGGAGGTCTTGGAGGCACGAGCTGGAGTGGTGTTGAGTATTACAGAGCTAAGGATGAGAGAAGCAAAAACCTGGCTCTGAAGTTCTGGGACTGGGGAATTCCAACTGCTCTAAGCGTTGCTGAAGTTCGCTACGCCACAGGGCTCCCAATAATTGCCACAGGTGGGATAAGGGACGGCATAATGATTGCAAAGGCCTTAGCCCTTGGTGCAAACTTGGCAGGAGTTGCTTTACCTCTGCTGAAGCCGGCAGTTAAGGGCGATGTTGAGGGTGTGATTAAGATTCTTCAAAGGTACATAGATGAGCTGAGGAACGCGATGTTTCTCGTTGGGGCAAGGAACCTTGAAGAGCTTAGAAAAGTGCCCCTCGTTGTCACAGGATTTGCAAGGGAATGGCTTGAGCAGAGAATTGACCTAGCTGAGTTTCTCAGGGAAAGGCGAAGAAAAGCTTAGCTTTTTGCTTTCTGCTCTTTTATTACTCTAGCGTTTTGACTAATTGAAGTTCTTGAAAATGCACTTTGAAAGAAAGTGATAACCCACTAGCCTATACTCTATTAAAACTCGCAAAAGAAAACCATATAAGTCTCCAAGTCAAAAAGTATGTTCGGAATATTGATTGGAGAGATAGTAATGAAAAAAGCAATGGCACTTTTATGCGGACTAATTCTTATCACTGGTTTCGTTATCCATGAATACATAGACTATCAAAGAGAGAACCAACAAGCCGAGGCTTCCGAGCTACTACAGAACGTTAAAAGCATAGAAATTGTCCCCGATTATTATGGGTACTTCGACCGCATACCAGATGTCTATGTTGCAGGTGCATTGAATAGCACAGAAAAACTCGTAAAGGAGTCAAATGACGCTCTTCTAATACAAGACTTCGAAAACATCAAGAAAGAAATTACATCAGATTTCCACGCTCTTGTCATTGCCAGGAGGTTTAAGATATATGCAACCACCAAAATCGTAGAGAACAAACTCTTAAAGAACAGCTCCTCTGCTGAAGTTGTTGAAGCAGGACTCCGAAGAGAAATCGAAAGAACCAAAGAGGAGCTTGAAAGAGCAAAAATAAACTATAGAGGTTCGATATTTGCCGAATTAAACCTAATATACGCAGAACAAGCATTGAAGAATACAGAACATGTGCTGAGCTCTGATTTACCGGCATGGAGAAGGCTCTCACGAGCATACGGAAGCTTAGAATCAGCAAAACAGAGAATTGCTTATGCTGAGGTTTTCTGGGAAATTGCTGATAAAAAGGCATATGACCCCCAAGGTATTTACACCAAAATTCAAGCTCTCAAGAATAAGCCAGAGCTTAAGAACAACAGCAGCTCAATTATCTTAGATGCAATCGGTTTGCTAAACCTTGCGGAGAAAGCGTACAGCCTTGGATACTATGCCTTGGCTGAGGCAAATGTTAAGCTGGCAGAAGCATATCTTAAAGCATTCCACAAAACCTGTGATAAGATTGACGTCCTCCAAGAGCTGAAGGAAATATACAATTTGAAGATAGAGATGAAGAACTATCGCGGGAATATAACTGAAGAGCAAGCCTACGCTCTTTATATGGGAATTTACGGAAGAATGTATTCAGCAGATAAAATTTTGGGAATAACCCCCTTGGCCTCGGAAAACACTCTGTCCCCATACTGGGACTACAAAGTTGTTGAAACAGTATTTGAAGAGTTTTTCATGCAGTCTCTTGGTAGCCCTTGATACTTGTAGCTTTCTCTCCTTTATTTTATGAAAGCAGCTGAAGACGTTAATCCTTATTCTCTACAACCCCTCTATAATTTTTTCTGTTTTTGAATGCAAGGCGTTTAGATATAAGTGTTTTTAGCCGTGTTGCCGATTCCTAAGATTTCTAAGGCTTATCTACAGCGTATACCACCTAGTGCTTCCTCCATTCCTTGCCAAAGTGTGTTGGCAACCCAACGCTCTCGAAGAGTATCAACCTAAGAATGCACACCTTTTTAAACCCCACTCTCAATTATTACTTAGCTTGACCTTATGCTCATGAGAGCTTAGAGGTCAAACACGGGAGGAAAAGAAATGATAACTGTTTACACACTAGGCGGTTACGAGGAAGTAGGAAAGAACATGACTGCTATTGAATACCAAGGGGAAGTCGTGATTATTGATATGGGAATAAGGCTCGATAGGGTTCTCATCCATGAGGATGTTAATTTTCAGCAGATGAGTTCTAGAGATTTAAGAAAATTGGGTGCAATTCCCGATGATTCCTCGCTCAAAAACAAAAAGGTCGTTGCCATTGCTCTTTCTCATGGTCATCTCGACCACATAGGGGCAATAGCAAAGCTCGCCCCTCATTATCCAAACGTCCCAATTTATGGGACTCCATACACAATAAAACTTGCAAAAGGGGAAGTTAGGAGTGAGCAATACTTTGAGGTCACAAATCCGATGTATGAAACTCAGTATGGGGAGATTGTTCAGGTTAGTGAGAACTTAGCGATAGAGTTCGTGCAGATTACTCATTCAATCCCCCACTCCTCAATGGTTGTAATACATACTCCAGAGGGAGCTGTGGTTTATGCATGCGATTATAAGTTTGATAACCACAATCCCCTTGGAGAAAAGCCAGATTACAAGAGGCTCAAGGAAATAGGGCAAGAAGGGGTGAAAGTCCTTATACCGGAATCCACAAGGGTTGCTGAAGAAACAAAGACACCAAGTGAAGCCTCCGCAAAGCTGCTCTTAGAAGACTTTTTCTACTACGAGGGAATGGAGGAGAAGGGATTAATAGCCACTACATTTGCCTCCCACATTGCTCGTCTCCAAGAGCTGATAGAGATAGCAAACAACATGGGAAGACAGGCAGTTCTCGTGGGCAGATCGCTTGCAAAATACACCGGAATAGCAAAACAGCTGGGTCTAATAAAAATGAAAGGAGCAAAAGCAGTTAGAAGTCCAAATGCTGTCCAGAAAACGCTTAGAGAGGTCTCCCAAGCAAGAGAAAACTACCTGCTGATAGTAACGGGACACCAAGGTGAACCTGGAGCTGTGCTCACGAGAATGGCAAATGGAGAGCTTTACGACATTGGAAAAGATGATACTGTTGTGTTTTCAGCTGGGGTGATTCCAAATCCACTAAACATAGCCCAGCGCTATGCCCTTGAAACAAAGCTCAGAATGAGGAGTGTGAGGATGGTTAAGGATTTACATGTCTCAGGCCATGCAAGCAGGGAGGACCACAGATATTTAATTAAGCTTCTAAATCCGGAGAACATAGTTCCCGCTCATGGAGAATTTAGAATGCTCACCCACTATGCTGAGCTTGCTGAAGAGGAAGGCTATTTAATCGGAAAAGATGTTTTCGTATCAAGAAACGGTTACAAAGTTGATGTGAGGTGATAGCATGAAATTTGACCCACTGTTTAAAGCATTAAAAGAGAAAGCCAAAGTTGTCGATGAGGCTATTTTTGAGCTCATACCTGAAAAGGAGCCCAAAGTTATTTATGATGCAGCCAGACATTACCCCTTAGCTGGAGGAAAGAGGGTTAGGCCGTTCATAGTTTTAACCTCTACCGAGGCTGTTGGAGGAAATCCGGAGAAAGCCGTTTATGCAGCAGCAGCCGTAGAACTGCTCCACAACTACTCCCTAGTGCACGATGACATAATGGACATGGACGAGAAAAGAAGAGGCAGGCCGACGGTTCATAAGGTTTGGGGAATAAACATGGCAATTTTGGCTGGAGATCTGCTCTTCTCAAAGGTTTTTGAGGCTGTGGCAAAAATACCTGTCAAGGCTGAGAAAGTTGTAAGGGTTCTGGATGTTATCGCAAAGACTTCCAATGAGTTATGCGAAGGGCAGGCAATGGACTTGGAGTTTGAAAACAAAGGAACGGTTACCATAGAGGAATACATGAAAATGGTAAGTGGAAAAACCGGCGCGCTAATAGATGCTTCAGCTACAATAGGTGGGATCATAGGAACGGAAAACGAGGATTACATCCGAGCATTATCAAAATACGGAAGGAATATTGGCATAGCATTCCAAGTATGGGATGATGTTCTTGATTTGATAGCGGACGAAGAAAAGCTTGGGAAGCCTGTGGGAAGCGATATAAGAAAGGGCAAAAAAACGCTCATAGTTGCTCACTTCCTTGAAAACGCAGGCGAGGAAGATAAAGCAAAGTTCTTCAAGATATTTGGAAAATATGCAGGGGACGTAAAGGGAGAAGGAATCATAGAGGAGGACATTCAAGAAGATGTCAAAGAAGCCATTGAGCTACTCAGAAAATATGGAAGCATAGACTATGCCGCAAAAGTTGCAAGAGAGCTGGCAGATGAAGCAAAGGAAGCACTAAAAACACTCCCTGAGAGTGAGGCAAGAGGACAGCTCGAACTTTTGGCGGACTTTATAGTGGAGAGAGAGTACTGATCTTTGCATCTATATCTTTTTAATTTGAAAAGTAGTTGAGCGAAAAGTTTATATATGCAATCTTGGCTTCTTTCTTTCGGTGCCCCGGTGGCTCAGCCTGGTGGAGCGGCCGCTTGGTAAGCGGCAGGTCGCGGGTTCAAACCCCGCCCGGGGCTCCAATAAAAGACTCTTTTGAGAACCGTACCACAAATAGTTAAAACACCCAAACGATACTTTAGTTTGATATTCATGAGCACCAGAGAAAAAATTTTGGAGTATATCACAAAGAATCCCGGGATAACCTTTCGTAAATTAGCCCAAGAGCTCAACATGGGGATAGGAAACCTTCAATACCACCTACGGCATCTTGAAAAAGAGGGGAGGGTTACTTCAAAGAGGCTTGGAGGGAAAAAATATTTCTTCCCTGCGGGTTTTGAAGAAGAGTACAGGCGTCTTATGATAGCTATTTCAAATGAAAGCCAGAGAAAGATACTCCTTTTGCTTGCAGAAGGAGACAAAAACCAGGGCGAAATTGCAGAAAAGCTTAATTTAACCCCCTCTACTATAATTTATCACACAAAAGGGCTTGAGACTTTGGGGATTATTACAAGGGTAAAAGATGGAAAGAACACTGTTTATTCCCTTAACTGTGATGTTGATGTTCTACTTCGCATAATTAAGGAGTACAAACCAAAAATCTGGGATAAGCTGGCGGATAAATTGATTGATTTAACGTTAACGTTTAGGGGGGAGGAAAAGTGATTGACAGTCTGGGGTATCTCCTTGATGGATTTGTAATTATTCTAGGGGCGGTGCTGTCAGTAGCAGCATGGAAAGCATACAAAAAAAGCGGAATGAAAAGCATTTTGCTTCTTTTTTTGGCATTTCTAATGTTTGTTGCCAAGAAGGTCATTGAAAACTTTCATCTAATCAAAATCTCATTATCTTCAGAAATCCTCGATGTGATTTCAACTACATTTGAACTCTTGATATTGATATTGTTTTTTATAGCGCTGATAAGAAGGGATTGAAATGCCGTTTGCAATATATTTAATAAAGGTGAGACTTGGAAGAGAAAAGGAGATCAAAGAAACACTGCTAAACGAGATGAACTTTGATGAAGTTTATGTAGTTACAGGCTCGTTTGATATAATCGGGAAGGTTCATATACCCCTCACTAGAAGAGCATTAATCGGCCTAAAAGAAGAACTGGAAAAGCTAGAGGGCGTCATAGAGGTTAAATACCTCGAAGCCAGAGACTAGCGTACTATTAAGAGCGGGGGCTTCACATTACCAGCTACTTCTTCCAGCAAACTTCCTATTCTCGTTTTCCCGCTCTTTCCATATGCCCCCATTATTACAAGTGAATATTCACCACTGTTAGCTTCTTCAAGGATCTTATCTTTTGCAATTCCCTCGACGATTTTTATGGAGCAGTTTACTCCCTCCCCCCGGCAGAACTTTAGCATTTCGGCCATTACGTCTTGAATGTCTCTTTTCATATTGCTCCAGATTTCCTCTTCAAAACTGCGCACTTTTTCAAAGTCCCCTTGCCTTGCTCCCAAGTTGAATGCAAATGCCTTGGCTTCCCTTCTATCCAAAACTGAAAAGAGTACCACTTTTGCATTCTTCTTCTTGGCAACTGCAACTGCATGGAGTGCGGCTTTTTGACTCCACTTTGACCCGTCTATCAACACGAGTATCTTCATTTTTATCACCACACATATCTAGCCCACAAAATTCCAACACCCGCTCCTACCGTTAAGATCATTACAATGATGCCCATCTTAAGAAAGTCCATAAAGGTTATTTTTATACCTTCTCTCTCTGCTATTCCTATAACAACAACGTTTGCCGAAGCTCCAATGGCGGTTCCATTTCCACCTAAACATGCGCCCAGGCTTAAAGCCCACCAGAGAGGATAAGTATTGAGAGACATCCCCATTGCCTTTATTAAGGGTATCATCGTCGCTGTGAATGGGATGTTGTCTATAACCGCAGATGCCAGAGCTGAAAGCCATGCTATAACTAGAATTGCCTCTCCTTCCGAATGGATGTGAGAAGTTATCCACTGAGCCATCTGGCCTATGAACCCCGTCTCTACTAAACTCCCCACAATGAGGAACAACCCTCCAAAGAAGAATAAAGTTGCCCATTCGATTTTTTCCAAAATCCCTTCAGGATTTTCCCTGCTCCAGAAAAGAATCAAAGATGCTCCAAATAGTGCAACCACAGCTGGCTCTATTCTAAGCTTGTCGTGGACGAAAAAGAAGAGCACAACAACAACGATTGTTATGATGGACTTCCTAAAAAGAGCCAAGTCCCTAATTGCTGCTCTTTCATCCAAGTTGCCAAGTGTTCTTAAAATCCTCTCCTTTTTTTCTTTACTGACTTTAAGGACTTTCCGATAGGCGAGGTATACCACGAAAATCATGAGTATCAAATCAAGAAACGCTATCAGGCCCATGTTGAAGAGAAACTCGTTAAAGCTAAGCCCCGCAGCGGATCCTATCATTATGTTCGGGGGATCACCAATAAGGGTTGCCATTCCACCAATGTTAGAAGCGAAAATCTCGGAGAGAAGGAAGGGAAGGGGGTTAACTTCCATAAGTCTGGAAATGTAGATAAGCATCGGAGTGAGCAGGAGAACTGTGGTCACGTTATCAAGAAAAGCGCTTATAAGGGCCGTCACGACCGAAAAAAGAAGCAGAACTCTTATAGGTTCGCCTTTTGCAAATTTGGCAGTTTTTATTGCAATATATTCAAATAGACCACTCAGCCTTGTTGTATTCACAATTATCATCATTCCAGCAAGGAGAAGTATTGTATCAAGATCAAGATAGACGGGAACTTTTTCCCATGGGACTATGTTGGCGAGAAGCACTAAAGAACCTCCGGCCATTGCGGCAACAGTTCTGTGTATCCGCTCGCTTATTATGAGGGCATAAGTAAAGATGAACACTGCAAGAGCGAATACCTCCAATGGGGTCATTCGGACACCTCCTAATAGACTATTACCGGAATTTCCAAATGCTGAATTATCTTAAGAACCAAAGGGCTGAGAGGAGAGGTTTTTGTGATCTCGGCGCCGTAGTTTCTCGAAATTGCTAGCATGTCATAATTCCCAGCCATCCTTATTACATCATCGCTCTTGTTTCCAAAGAATATACGTCTTTGCACCCTCAGACCATAGCTCTCGAGCTTTTTCGCTACGTTGTTAAGCAATTCTTCCCCCATTATCTCCTCCCTTCGCCTGAATTCCTCACTTGCTTCCGGACTAAGTGTTTGACGCACAAGTTCAAATACTTGGGAATCCAGAATGTAAACAAGCAAAATCCTTGCGTCATAGGCACTTATTGTTTCATACAACTCTGTGGGAATGTTCTTAACATACCTGTCAAGTGGCATCAATATGGAGCGAATTTCAGGGATTTGTCTTTCCTCCTCAGTTAAAAGAAACTCCCTATAGTGCTTTATTATGTCCTCATATTTTTTTCCGGCTATATGCTTAAACTTTCGGCCAATGAAAGAGGAATACAGGCCCATATTGTCTCCCCTTAACCGTTTTGATGATAAGCTTAAAAAAACTTTGGTTTAGACTTCCAATTTTTGGAATCATGAACCACAAGAGATATTAAAGAGCACAGGGAACTAAACCATCGGAGGTGAGGATATGAAAAAAATGCTCTCAACGCTGGCGTTGATCCTTTTGCTCTTGCCCCTTGCGAATGCTCAATGTCCAGAGAAGGGAAACACCGTTGTCCTAAAAGCTCCAGCGGTATCGAGAACATCAAGCGGCGAACTAATAGGTGTAGCAACGGATTTTGTGATCACAGTTGCTCCAGGAAATGGGCACGTGTATGTGGAAACTTGGCCACTGGCAGAAGTGGATATGCAGGCATCGGCAAGATTAGCAGCTCAGGTAGCTGGGAAAGTTCTTGGCGTAGACATAAGCAAATACGATGTTTTTATTCAAGTAAAGTCCGATGCTCCAATTATTGGAGGTCCTTCCGCTGGGGGAACCATGACCGTCGGCATAATAGCCGCTTTAGAGGGATGGGAAATAAGAAAAGACGTAATGATGACGGGTATGATAAATCCCGATGGAAGCATCGGGCCAGTGGGGGGAATTTTGGAGAAAGCCTCAGCTGCTCATAGTGTCGGGGCAAAGCTCTTCTTAATTCCTGAAGGTCAGAGAATACAGATAGTCCAAAAGACGGAGCAAAAGCAAATAGGCCCAATAGTGCAAATAACAAGCAAGTCCGAGAAAGTTGACGTGGTTGAATACGCAAAAGAGAGATGGGGTCTTGAAGTTAAGGAGATTAGGGATATATATGAGGCCGTTTACTATTTCACGGGAAAGAAGATAGAGAAACCATCAGTACCGGCAGATTTGAAAGTTGACACCTCTTTCCTAAAGGACGATGCGCTAAAGGATTATGATGAGACCCTAGATTACTACAACCAGGTTGAGAATAAGCTCAAAAACAGCGATGTCAGTTATACAACATATTCCTATCTTAAAAATGCTCTAAATGAAGCCAAAGACAAGCTAGACGAAGCCAAAAAGAACTTAGATGAAGGCATGTATTACACAGCCCTAAGCCTTGACTTTCAGGCGAGGATCGCTATAAGACATGTGGACTGGTATTTAGATGTGAAAAACGAGGCCGATTTAGAGAATCTGCTGAAAAAGGTTGATGACGAAATAAAGGACACCGAGAACTATGTCTCAAATCTTACGATAAAAGGAATAACGATGCTCCAAGCAGTTGCTGCGAGTGAAGAGAGAGTTGAACAGGCAAAGTCCCTTTTGAAAGATGCTTGGTCATCCTATTACGCTGGAAATTACTGGGATGCAATAAGTAATGCTGCCTTCGCATACGAGAGAATACAAACAGCGAGATTCTGGGCATCTTTAGGAGAAAGATATGCAAAAGGAGAGATAATTGAGAGAGATAACCTAAAAGACACCGCAAGGGAATACCTAGATAATTCGAGGCTCATAATAACATACATAACCTCAATGTTTGGGGAGGCAAACCTTCAGGATCTCGTGAACTTGATGAACGAAGGGGAGGAATACTACCAGGACGGCAAATATTCGGCGGCTATTTTTTCGGCAATGGAAGCTAGGATAAGAGCTGAGATAATCTTAGATACCCTGGGAATTGACAATGAGACTGTGCTTATGGACAAGCTTCAGAGAATGAAGGAAGACGCCAAAGTCGCTATTGCAATAGCTCAAAAAGAAGGTATCTACCCCCTCCTAAGTTTGGCTTACTATGAATTTGCCCAAAGTTATGAAAAGCAGGGCGGTTTAGAAAACATTCAGACTGCAATGGTGTTCTACCAGTATGTAAAAGAAACCTCGACGGTATTCTTAAGCACAACGACTCCACCAAAGATAACAGAAGAGCCTCTCATCCCCCTCACTACGCCGCTTACAAACCAAACGGTACCTCAAAACACCACCTCTCCAGTTCAACAGGAAACTAATGGATATCCAATACCCTTAATAGCCGGCACCCTTGTAATTGGCCTCCTTCTAGGCTTTATAGCTGGAAGAAAGACTTAAGCCTTTCTCTTTTTTCCTACGAAACTCTAAAATATTACAAAAACTTATTAACATTCATGAACTATCGAAAGATTTCAATCTTCATTGTGGTTCTTGTAGTGGTGTCGTCAGTTGTCTTATTCCTAAAACCTTATTTTCCTAGAGGAGGGGAACTCATGTACTCTGGAGAGAAAATTCTTCTACCAGAACCAAGATTGGAAGGAGAAATGAGTGTAGAAGAGGCTATTGCGAAGAGAAAAAGCATCAGAACATATAAAAATCAGCCCCTCACTATAAAGGAACTCGCTCAACTATTATGGGCGTGTCAAGGAATAACCCACGACAACAAGCGGGTAGCTCCAAGTGCTGGAGCAACCTATCCATTTGAGATTTTTGTTGTGGTTGGAAATGTGGAGGGTTTGAAGCCGGGGATATATCACTACGACCCCTTTGAACATAGTTTAACAATGATCAAAGAGGGAGACTTTAGGAAGGAGCTTCAAAAAGCGGCATTGAACCAAAATTGGGTAGGAAAAGCCGCTGTTGATATTGTGCTGGTTGCCTTTTACGAAAGGACAACCAAATACTACGGAGAAAGGGGAATTAGATACGTCCACATGGAGGCAGGGCATATAGGACAGAATATATATCTCCAGGCTACGGCTTTGAATTTGGGAACAGTAGCTGTTGGAGCATTTTATGATGAAGAAGTGGCAAAAATCATTGGAACGAATGGAGCTCCACTCTATATCTTCCCCGTGGGGAGGATTTAGCATGGTAACTTTAGACCATTACACCCTCGGATACGTAACCTTTGGACTTATGACGCTTTCAATGCTCAGCGGTGCTTTCATATTTCTCTCCAAAAAGAGGCAGTTATGGATAAAGATACATGTACTGATAAGCATACTCGCTTACCTCTTTATGGTCTGGACAATATGGGTGGTCAGGTGAACTACCCCCTTTCGGAAGGGCTCCTCCTGCCCAAAAAAGATAAACTTATTAATCTCTCATCCCCACATTTTATGGTGATAAAAATGTTTGTTGGACACTACAAAGACGTAGAAGAAAAAGAAGTTACAATGGAAGGAGTTGAGAACACAACAATAAGATGGCTCATCTCCCCGAAGGTAGGAGCCAAAAACTTTGCAATGAGATATTTTGTTATTAGAAAAGGCGGAAAAATACCAATCCACCAACACGATTGGGAGCATGAGATATTCATCATAAAGGGAGAGGGATACATAACAAACGGAAGGAAAACAGTGAAAGTCATGCCAGGCAGCTTTCTCTACATCCCTCCAAATGAGCCACATGGATATGAAAACCCAGATTCAGAAACCCTTGAGTTCTTATGCCTAATTCCAGTAAAGGAAGGCGCTATACCGCCGGAAGAAATGGGCGAGTGATTTTCATTTTAATGTCAACTTTTTTTAATTTCCTATTCAACATTGATATGAAGATAGCACCAAATCCGAAAATTTTTTAAATCCATTCAAACATAGCTCGAGCGGGCTTTAATGGCAAACGGAATTAAAGTTGGAATAGAGGAAAAAGTTGAATCAAAGAGGGCTGTTCTTTTAGGATTCCAGCACGTCCTTGCAATGTTTGGAGCAACGGTTACAGTGCCTCTTGTCGTGGGAACGGCAATTGGACTTGAGCAGAGAGAGATAGCACTATTAATTCAAGTGGTTCTTCTGGCAATGGGAATAGCGACTCTCCTTCAAACCACGATAGGATCTAGGTACCCAATAGTTCAGGGTTCCAGCTTTGCATTCATTCCGGGCCTCATTAGTATAGGAAAGAGCTTGGGGTTAGCAGCAGTGGAAGGAGCCTTGATAGTGGGAGGTCTAATCGAAGCCGCAATAGGCGCATTTGGAGTTGTTGGAAAAGTTAAAAGACTCTTCTCCCCGGTAGTTACGGGGGTTACAATAATGCTTATAGGCTTCTCTCTGGCGCATGTTGCGGTAAAGTACACCTTCAACTTCTTTGCCGATCCAAGCGGTGCAACAATACCAAAGGCTTTCTTCATTGCACTTGTGACCTTCTCAACAACTGTCTACGTTGCACTCAAGGGGAAAGGCTCTTTGAGGGCAATGCCCGTAATAGTGGGTGCAACAGTTGGGTATCTCATCAGCATTCCACTCGGAATGGCAGACACCAGTTTGGTCAAGGAATTACCATTATTCAACCTCCCAAAACCTCTACCATGGGGCACTCCGGTCTTTGAAGCCTCTGCTATAATAACCTTGCTGTTCGCATTTATTGTAAGCATAATAGAGAGCGTTGGAGATTACCATGCAATTTCTGCAATAGCTGAAGCTCCAATAACAAACAGGAACATCAACCGGGGAATCATGAGCGAAGGGCTTGCATGTTCAATTGCCGGATTTCTAGGAGCCTGCGGTACAACAAGCTATTCCGAGAACATAGGATTAGTGGCCTTAACAAAGGTTGCGAGCAGGCAAGCGGTGCAGATGGGAGGAGTTATATTAATAGTCCTGGCGATGATTCCAAAGTTTTCCGGTATTTTGGCTTCCCTTCCTCAGCCGGTACTTGGGGGGCTTACGATAGCCCTCTATGGCATGATAAGTGTTACAGGGCTTAGATTAATAAAGGAAAAAGTAGAGCTAAACGACAGAAATATGCTTATAATTGCAAGTGCTCTGATTGTGGGGCTCGGAGCTCCCCAATTGCCTCCGGAATTCATTGAACACTTTCCAAAAATTGTGGGGAGCATTTTGGAATCAGGAATGGCCGTTGGGGCGTTAACGGCCATTTTGCTTGATCAATTGTTGAGGTGATAAAGATGATAGAGGACAAAAGATGGAAGGGTGTTTACTCCTTTGATGACTCTCCCTACTTAATGGAAATTTTAACAGAGCTCAGAGATAAGGAAACGGACTCCATAGCCTTTAGAAAAGGGCTTGTGAAACTCGGGAGATTCATGGGCTATGAAATAATCAAAACAATGGAAACAGAGAAAGTGAAGGTCGAGACACCCCTAGAGGAAACTGAAGGGATAATAGTTAAGGACAGAAGAAACGTGGTTATAGTAACTGTCCTTAGAGCAGCAGTGCCCCTAATGGAAGGGCTCGTGAAGGTGTTTGAGCATGCTAGAATTGGAATAGTCTCTGCGTCAAGAGGAAAACCTCCAAAATTTGAAATAGAGATGAACTACGTCAAAATCCCCCAGATAACACCGGAAGATACGGTAATCATAGCCGATCCCATGATAGCCACTGGATCAACTTTGGTGAGAGTTATCGAAGAGGTCAAAAAGTATGGCACTCCAAAGAGACTGATCGTGCTGGGCGTTCTCGCAGCTCCAGAAGGAATTAGTAGAATAAAGGAAAGATTCCCAGATGTTGAGATATTCGTAACAAAAATAGACAGGGAGCTCAACGACAAGGGATATATACTCCCAGGCCTTGGAGACGCCGGCGACAGGGCATTTGGAGCACCAATAAAGCTTTCGAATTTGCCCCAGGTGCACCCAATAGAGTAGCGAAAATTTAAATATTCCCCTTCTAATATTTTTTGATTGAAATGGTAGACGTAGATGAGATAGACAAAAAAATTCTGGTGGAGCTTAGAAAGAACGGCAGGATTACCTTTACAGAGCTTAGCAAGAAGCTCGGGCTATCTGTGGCAAGTATAAAGAATAGAGTGGATAAACTCGAGCGTCTTGGGGCGATAAAAGGTTATTCTGCTCTTGTGGAGCCCGCTTTTCTTGACGAATACCTACAGACTTTAATAGAACTTGAGCTTTTAGCTGACGATCCCCAAGCTGAGAGAGCTCTCCAAGAGATAGGAAAGCTCGAAAACGTCTTGGGCATTTATAGAAAGACCGGTGAATTTCAGATAATGATAAGAGCTAACTTCAGGAACATGGACGAATTGAAAAGCTTTTTAAGATTCCTTTCTCAAAGATACCTGCGTAAAAACCTCAGGCGATGGAGGGTCGCCATAATCCTCGATGTTATAAAAGACAACGGCGTCCAGATTTCCAAAGGCTCACAAAGGAGATGATAAAGATGCTCTTTGTTATCAGAAAGGGAAGGAAAGATAATGAGCTTGAGGCATTCTACATTGAAAATGAACCCGAAAAGCTTTCTCAGATCCAAAATTTAAAAGCTGAGAGAATTTTCAGGCTGATAATGAGAGATAAAAGACTTTTCAAGGTCTTGGAAGGAAGCAAATACCAAAATCCAAAAGAGATTGAAAAGATGCTTAAAACTGCGAGAATTGTTTTAACTTCTGACGCAGAGGAATGGAAGGAGTATTTTAAAATCAGGCTTCAAAACAAGAAAGTAGAGAAAGCAGGGCTTTGCAGACTCTGTTTGTTAAATGGAAAAATAACTGTGCTAACCGAAGGAAACAGAATAAGATACCACCACGAATTTATCTGCGAGAGTTGTGCAGAGGAAGAGCTGAAGAATGAGCTCCGCTACAGGTTTAGAAGTCTTGGGATGTTTGATCAAGCAAAGAAACTCCTCGAACGGTTTAGAGATTTGGACAAAGTAATGGCTATTTTTGATCCCCGTTTTGACCCAACAAAGAACCCAGACGTTACGAAGTGGGACGAACTTGAGCCAAAACACATTAAAGGTGAAGAGCTGTCCATAGACGAGATAAACATTCCCGAGGAATTTAAGAGAGTTTTAAAAGAAGAAGGCGTTTCAAAGCTCCTTCCAGTCCAAAGTTTGGCCATAAAAAACGGTCTTCTTGAGGGAGAAAATTTACTGGTGGTTTCTGCAACAGCGAGTGGAAAGACTTTAATTGGCGAGCTTGCAGGTGTCCCGAAAGCCATTGAGGGCAAGAAATTTTTGTTCCTTGTCCCCCTTGTTGCCTTGGCAAACCAAAAGTACGAGGACTTTAAAAGAAGGTATTCAAAACTCGGGCTTAAAGTGGCCATAAGAGTAGGAATGAGCCGCATAAAGACCAAAGATGAACTTGTCGTAGTAGATACCGGAATCGATGCAGATATAATCGTCGGAACTTATGAAGGCATTGACTATCTCCTTAGGGCAGGAAGAAAAATAGGAGACGTTGGAACCATAGTTGTAGATGAAATACACATGCTTGACGACGAAGAGAGGGGAGCCAGGCTCGATGGTCTTATTGCACGGCTCAGAAAGCTATATCCAAACGCACAGTTCATAGGGCTCAGCGCAACAATTGGCAACCCCCAGGAACTTGCAAAGGAGCTTGGATTAAAGCTCGTCCTTTATGATGAGAGGCCTGTGGCTTTAGAGAGACATGTGATAATTGCGAGAAATGAAAGCGAGAAGTGGCGCTATGTGGCTCAGCTGTGCAAGGCCGAAACAATGAGAAAATCCCCGCAAGGGTTTAAAGGCCAGAGTATAGTGTTCACGTTCTCAAGAAAGAGGTGTCACGAGCTTGCGGCGTTTTTAACGAGTAAAGGCCTGAAGGCAAAGCCGTATCACAGCGGTCTGCCCTACCACCAAAGAAAGCTCACTGAGATGGAGTTTCAAGCCCAAATGCTCGATGTGGTAGTAACTACAGCAGCCCTAGGAGCTGGAGTAGATTTTCCGGCATCTCAAGTAATATTCGAAAGCCTTGCAATGGGCAACAAATGGCTTAGCGTTAGGGAGTTCCACCAGATGCTGGGGAGAGCGGGAAGGCCTCTATACCATGAGAAGGGCAAAGTCTATCTCATAGTCGAGCCCGGAAGGAAATATTCTGCACAAATGGAGGGCACTGAAGACGAAATAGCGTTTAAGCTACTCACAGCACCAATAGAGCCCGTTTGCGTAGAGTGGAGCGATGAAATGGAGCAAGACCAGGTTTTAGCCCACTCATGTATTTTTTCATATTTGGATGATGTAGAGGAGGTTCAAAACAAATGTTTGGGTGCAAATCAAAGCGCAGAAAAAGTTCTTGAAAAGCTCGAAGAGTTTGAATTTGTGAAATTAAGAGGCAAGCTTGTAAACGTTACACCCTATGGAAGAGCCGTTAGTATGAGCTTTTTACTGCCAAAAGAAGCTCAGTTTATAAGGAAAAACCTCTTCAAGAAGCATCCAAGGGAAATTGCGATTAAGCTGCAGCCATTTGAGAACGTTTATCTTTCCGGAGTTGTCCAGAGAGAGCTTGAAAAGGCCGTTAGGGGAAGGCTGAGCAGCAACATCTTTTCCCCAAGCTTTGCTTCGATTTTAGAGGAGCTTGAAAAAGTTCTGCCAGAGGTTAGCCCAAACGTACAGGATAAGCTGTTTTTAATTTACCAGGACTTCTTCATGTGTGAGGAAGAGGAGTGCACCGAATACGCCATGGAGAGGGTTTCATTGCTTATAATCGAGCTCAGAAGGCAGGGGAAACATCCGACTCAAATAGCGGAGTACTTCAGAAGACAGTATTCCCTTGTGGTCTACCCGGGAGACGTCTTTACATGGCTTGACGGCATAATAAGGAAGCTCGAAGCTATTGAGAGAATCGCAAAGGTGTTTAGGGCAAAGAAAGCGGAATTCGAGGCAAGAACTTTGAGAAGAGAGCTAGAAGAGGGAAGAAAGTTAAGAAGGGATTAAAGAATCCACTACTCGACTATTATCTCTATTCCTTCAATATTATATTTTTTGTTCTCGTTTACTATCCATTCATTTGGATCGAGGATTATTTTCAGGGGCTTATCTTTTAGTTCAAAGATTACCTTTGCTTTCTCTTTAATCCAAACTTTCTTAACGAGTTTTTCTTTTGATGTTATTACCTCAATTTCGAGGGGCATTGTGAAGTTGTTTTTGTCAACAATTTCAAAAGTTAGGAAGTATTTATCATCCCTCTGAGTTACACTTAAGTTTCTTACTTCATAATCAGGCACTTTTGGGGTGTAAAACCATTCCTTGAAGAACCAGTCTAAGTCCGATGTAAGCAGTTCTGTCAGGGATTTTCGGGTTGTTGTAGATGATTATCCTTGGATGGTCTTGGTCCCTTTTTGCTGGGGTCTTGAGGACTATCCTCTTGAATAAATCTACTGTTGCAAGCGGACCCATTCCACCCAAAATTCCTATAACCTTCTCCATAACTGCTCACCTTACGTACTTGATCTTACCCTCTTTAAGCTCAACGTAACGTGCCATTACAAAAAGCAGGTCGCTCAGGCGATTGAGATATTTTAGAGCATCTTCGGCAATGCCGTATTCCAGAACCACCTTAGAAACCTTTCTTTCTGCCCTTCTTGTCACTGCTCGGCATACGTCAAACTTTGCACTCGCCAGTGTCGAGCCTGGGATAACAAAGCCCTCAAGCTTAATGTCCTCTTCAAACTTTTTGATAAGCTCCTCCAAGTGGGATATCTCCTTTTCTCCAACCTTTTTGTATTCCCCTTTACTCGCAATTTCAGCCATAATGGAATAAAGCTCAACCTGGATTTTTTCCAGAATTTCCCTAAGTTCCCCATCAACGTAATGCTTCGCTTCGCCTAAGAATGAACCCAGTTCATCTATCGCGCCGTTTGCTTCGATTATTGGAGAAAATTTTGCTATTCTCTCTCCAGTGAATATTCCCGTTGTTCCTTTGTCTCCAGTTTTAGTTGTTATTGGCATAATACCACCCGGGTAAATTATGCCAGTTTTGATTTAAGCATTGCTACGCTACTACTTGGACGTCATGGTATTGTGGTGAGCATGAAAGAAAAGTTAATAACATTGAAACTCGTCTTTTATTAAGGTGATCCCATGAATAAGAAAGCACTTCTCCTGATAGCTATTTTGTTTTTGAGCATGCTTCCAGCAACAGCTGCCGGCTCTGTTCCCTACCTCTCTATACACGATATCCAGTATACTACAGACCCAAGTGGAGACTCCCCGTATAAAGGAAAAACTGTGATTACGAGAGGAGTTGTTACAGCCGTTTATGGAACTAAGGGTTTCTTCATACAGGATGGCACTGGTCCTTGGAGTGGCGTCTACGTGTATCTTGCCGATTATTCAATGCCCGCTAACTTAACTATCGGAAGCTACGTCGAAGTTAAGGGTTATGTGAAGGAATTCTATGGACTCACCGAACTCTCCGTAGATAAGGACTATGGCAATTATGTGAGTGTAATTGGGACAGCCCCACTTCCCGATCCCGTGACTCTCCCAACAGGCAATGTCTCCCAAGAGCAATGGGAAGGTGTTCTGGTTAAGGTGGAAAACATAATAGTGACCGATGAGAACTTGGGTTATGGTGAGTGGGAAGTAGATGATGGCAGTGGCCCCTTGAGGGTGGATGATCTCATTTACAGATACTACCCTTCTAGAGGACAGAAGCTAGAATATGTCGTCGGAGTGGTTTACTATTCCTTTGGCAATTTTAAGCTTGAACCTAGAAGTGCGGATGATATAAAGGAGTACATTCCCTCAGTGAGAATAACAAGCCTCACAGTGCCAGATGTGGCCTATAGAGGCACTCCAGTCTCAATTGAAATGTACATCAAAAACGAAGGAGTCTTTGCCGAAAATATAACGGTGCTCCTTTCGATAGAGGATGTAGTTGTTCTAAACAAAACGTTGGAAATCAAAGCGGGAGAAGCTAAGACAGTTCAATACCAATGGACGCCACAAGCTCTTGGAAGCTATGAGATTAAGGCAGAAATTCTGGGCTATGACACAAAATATTCGGTAGTAGATGTGGTTGAGCATCCGAGAATAGTAACCAACTACCTCTTAAAGTTCTATGATTTTAGGTACACATGGGACTTAAAGCCAGCCTTTGAGAAACAATATAACCAATATTCAAGCATCCTTTCAGAATTACAAGGATATGGAGTTGGTTTTGGATCAATTGAGGACAAAATAATGGAGATAAATGAGAATGTTAAGCTAATTGAAGAGTACTATTCGAAGTATCTTGAACTAAAGCCGAGGTATTTAACTCAGTATCCAGTAGTACCTCTGAGATATCTCAGGAGGGCATATTTCCTTACAAGAGAAACTGAAGAAAAGATAAAGGAGATACTGCCTGTATTAAATGCTACATTGCAAGAGGTGAGAGAGTTAATTGCTCAACAGGCAAACCAAACTACCACACTAGGAAATCAAACAGTTCCGGGCCCAAGTAATACCACCCAGCCATCAAACCAAACCATGAATCAGACCCAAATAGAGGTTAAAGTAGTTAGAGTGCTTGTTGATGCAAGTCATGAGCAATATTACAATGACAAGAGACTCACGGGGTTGATAAACAGGATAAAAGAAGAGCTTGGATGGTTAGTAGATGTAAACTATCAAAAACCACTGACAAGTGAAATACTGTCCAAGTACGACATATTAATCATGACAAACCCAGAGGCAGATATAACCGAAGAAGAAGCGCAAACGATCAAAAACTGGGTCAGAGAAGGAGGAGGATTGCTTATAACAGGTGACTGGTATAGATACGTCTACTACAAGAGTCTCAACAGGGTCACAGAGGAATTTGGGATTAAATTCAATAATGACGAACTCATGGATGAAGAACGCAATACTGGAAGGCCGTATTATCCAGTAGTTGGTGAATTCAACTTTGGACATCCAGTCACAAAGTTCCTTAACGAAACTTCGCAGCTCTACTACAACGGAGACACTCTAGATGTGAGCCGGAATGCAGTATGGGTTATTAGGGGCTACTCAAGTGCTTACGCCGTTGATAACAGTGGAAAGGTAGTAAAAGAGAAAGGCTCAAAACCAATAGTGGCAGCAGCCGTTGAAGTGGGTAGTGGAAGGATAGTAGCTTACGGATCCAGCAGAGCTTTAAGTGACGAGTATTACGGAAGATACATAACTACCAACTGGCCTTTCATTAAAGGAGTTCTTCTGTGGCTGGCTGGAGAAATTTGATTTCTTTTCCTCCTTTTTATGCATTTCTGTTAGTTCCAATTGTTTTCGCTTCAACCTAGGGTGAGGTACATGTTTTTGTTTTTGAGCAGTTGAAGGGATTTTGATTTATCCTCATGTAGTCAACTTTTTGACTGTTTCCTCTGCAATCCTCCGGCTCTCCGGGTTGAGTTTTAAGTATTCCTTTTCGTCTCCAGTTTCTATTACGTAAACTGCCACTTCAAATGGCTCTAATATCTGTCTTAATTCCTCAACGGACTTCTTCAAGGATCAAGCTCCTTCTTAGCCTTCTCCCCAGGGGTTCCACATTCCAACGATCCGGGGATTATTAGGAAGGACAAACTGCAAGTGTGGGCTTTAAAGAAGCGTCCAACTCGTTTCGGCAGACAGACCAAAAGATCTAGTCATGCTTCCTGTCAGCAATCGAGAACAAAAAGCCCACTCCAAGGAAGAACAAGGCCGCAGCAACTAACCCACGCATTATGCCGACCAAGTCAAAGAGGTGCCCCAGGAGGGTGTTTAGGACGCCGTTGGTCACCGCCGCGATAAGTGAGTAGAGAGACCCAAGCGTTGCCCTCTTTTCATCGGGAACGGTGGCCTGAAACCTCCCCTGCCACTCCTTGAATGCTTGGGCAAAGGTGAAAGTGCCCAGAGTCAGCGCAACAAAACCGAACCACTCGTTAAGCCCCGCAAGGAGAAGAACGAAGGAGAGTATTATCCAGGCATAGCGGTAAAGAACTTCCCTGTACCTTCCAGCATCGAAGAACCACGAGGCGCTGTTGATGGCCGTGTGGAGTGCGGAAATTGCGGAGACCGCCATAACTGACGCAAGGAAACCGTAGAAGTAGAGCTGCATAAAGGCTGTGAATGCCGTAACAGGAAGGCCGATAACATTGGCGTACAGTAGAAGCCGCATGACCTCGGGAGATTTTCTTATGAATTTCAGGCTTTCCCAGAGGTGGAGGCCATAGGAAAGCCCGCTCTTTGCCGTATCCCCTGGGATCGTGGCGAGGACGAGGAATGACGCCACGATGAAGGGCACCGTCAGGAGTATCGTCGCCCGCATGCCGAGGAAGCCAGCGAGGAATCCACCTGCAATCGTCCCGGCGAATCCGCCCAGCATCTCGAAAGACCTGAGCCGGCCATAGACCTTTGGATATTCACCCGCTCTGCCGCTCCTGCTGAGAAGCTCGTAAACCCAGCCTGTCTCCGCTCCGGTCAGGAACGCGAGTGAAAGAGCGCCAAAGAGCGTTGCGAGGAGAACCTCTGGAAAGGAATGCGCGAGGTACAGGACAAGCACGTTAGGTATTGTGAGTGCCTTCGAAATAAGGACGCTTGCCTTCTTTGAGACCTTGTCGGCAACGACTCCCGTAGGGACTTCAAGCAGGGCAACGAGGATAAGAGACAGACCTATTAACAGCCCGATCTGGGCCTTAGAAAGGCCGAGGCTCTGGAGGTAAATCTGGTAGAACCCGGAATAAAACGCTATGTGGAGAAGACTCGAAATGTAGAAGCGGTTAACGTAGTCCATGGTTCCGTCCCTAGATTTCATAATTTACAGTTTGTTATGGGCCTTATATGTTTTTTTGCCTCTAGGAGTGTATGGTCCGTTAATCTCACATGAGAACCGTTTAGATGCATATCTTAACGAAAAGACTTTTATACTTCCGGGCGCACTATTTTATGCAGTAAACCGAGGTGATGTGCATGCATGAGCTTGTTGAATTTGCCGTTGAAAAAGCCCAAGAACTGGGTGCTAGTTATGCAGAGGCAAGGTTCGAGGAAAAGAACGGGACTGAAATAGTTATGAAAAACGGCAATCCAGAGGGGCTTGGAATAATAGCCGATAGGGGCATTGGTGTTAGAGTTCTTGTAAACGGTGGGATGGGCTTTGCCTCAACGAATGTTCTGACAAAGGAAAGCATAAGCGAAGCCGTTAAAAAAGCCGTAAAGCTTGCAAAAGCGGCTGCAAAGTTGAGAAAAAAGCCGGTACAGTTCAGTGAGGAGGATTTCCACCAAGTTTTCTACGAGGTAAAAATGAAAAAAGACTTTAGGGATATCAGTGCTGAAGAAAAAATGGAATATCTTAAGCTCATTGAGGAGACGGTTAAAGATAGCGGAGTTAACACTCCAATGCGCTTCTTAAGGTACGGCGACTTTATGTGGCACAAAATCTTCATGAACAACGAGGGAGCACTTGTCGAGAGCCTTATTCCAAGGGTTTCTGTAACATACAACCTCGTCGTTTTTGAAGAAGGCCAGATGGAGCAGGCTCCCTTCGTCCAGAGGGCATTTTCTGGTGGGCTTGAGCTCATCGAGAAAGACAAGCCATGGGAGTGGGCTCTTAAGGATGTCAAAGCCCTCCAGAGGCTCATAAAGGAGGGACAAAAGCCGCCAGAAGGAAAGGTTGACGTTGTCATAAGCCCCGAAGTAGCTGGAATAGCCGTTCATGAGAGCGTTGGGCATCCATACGAGCTCGATAGAATAATGGGAAGAGAGGCGGCTCAAGCCGGAGAGAGCTTCGTCAAACCAGACATGCTCGGCGAGAGAATTGGAAGCGAAGTCGTTACAGTTATAGAAGACCCAACAATTCCGAACAGCTGGGGCTTCTACCTCTACGATGATGAAGGCGTTAAGGCAAGGCCGAGATACCTCATCAGAGAAGGGATAATAAACGAGTTCCTCATGAACAGAGAGTATGCCGCTTATCTTGGGATGAAATCAAACGCAGCAGCTCGTGCCTTAAACTACAACCGCGAGCCAATAGTTAGAATGGCAAACACCTACTTAGCTCCGGGAGATTATTCCTTCGAAGAACTCATTGAAGACGTTAAGCTGGGTGTTTACATGGTGAGCTTTAACGAGTGGAACATTGATGACAGAAGATTCCAACAGAGGTACATAGGAAGAGAGGCATACCTCATTGAGAACGGTGAGATAAAGCACCCCGTGAGAAGACCAATTCTTGAGATAACCACCAAAGGTCTCTGGAGCAGTGTCGATGCCGTAGGAAAGGAAGTGGAATTCTACCCAGGCACATGTGGAAAGGGCGAACCTGGACAGGGAGTCCCGGTTTGGATGGGAGGAGCACATGCAAGGCTTAGGGATGTCGTCTTGAGGAGGTGAGAAAAATGTTCGACGTTAATGAATTCATCCTTAAAAAGGCAAAGGAACTCGGATTTGGCGATGTTGTGGTTTTGGCACACGAACAAAACAGAAGGCAGGTGAGATTTGCCAACAACGAGATAACGATTGCAAAGAACTGGCACGAACAGAAAGTTGATATCTTTGTTGAATACCAAAAAAGGCTCGGCACTACTACGCTTACCTCTCTTGACAAAGATACCATTGAGAATGCCCTCAAAGCACTGCTGAAGAGCGTTAAAAACTTGGCTCCCAAGGAAGACTACTACGGAATAGCTGAAGGGCCTTTTGAATACAAGGATATCCCCGAAACCTTCGACAAAGCCATAGTTGAGCTCGATGAGCCGAATGAATACGTTGAAAGAGCAATAAACGCTGCACTTGAGGAAGGCGCAAAAAGAACTGCCGGTGTGCTTTACACAGACCACAACAAACTCTACCTAACTACAAGCAACGGCGTTGAGGCTTTTGACGAAGGCACCGGAATAGAGATAAGCATAAGGGCATTTATAGGCGATGAAGAGAGCGGGCACGGGACAAACTCTGTGAGAATTCTAAAGAAGTTTGACCCAGAAAGTGCAGGAAGGAAAGCTGGAGAAATTGCAAAGATGGCCGTCAATCCGGTTCAAGGTGAAGCGGGAACCTTTGACGTTATTTTTGATCCCCTAGCATTTGCAAACCTTCTCGGCTACATGAGCTTTATGGCCTCCGCCTTTTCCGTTGAAGCGGGTTTCAGCTTCTTGGTGGGCAAGCTGGGGCAGAAAGTTGCAAATGAGAACGTGACAATTAAAGACATCGGAAACATGCCAAACGCCTACGGCACGAGAAAATTCGACGATGAGGGCGTTCCAACAAAAGAGACGACAATAATTGAGAATGGAGAGCTTAAAACTTACCTCCTCAACACGAGCTTTGCAAAGAAATACAAGACCGAGACCACTGCAAACGCTGGTTTGCTAACGCCCAGAGCATGGAACGTCTTCCTTGAGCCAGGCGATTACTCAAAAGAGGAGCTCTTCAGTGAAGTTAAGCGCGGCATTTACATTACTAACGTGTGGTACACAAGGTTCCAGAGCTACGTTACTGGAGACTTCTCAACAATACCAAGAGATGGGGCATTCCTAATTGAGAACGGTGAAATCGTCAAGCCCATAAGGAACATAAGAGTGAGCGACAACTTCCAGCACATACTCGAGAACATTGTGGCATTAGGAAGAGAGCTCCACCACATCCACTGGTGGGAAGTCTCTACACCTGTGTTTACGCCATATGTCCTCGTGAAAGACGTGGGAATAACAAAGGCCACTAAGTGACTTCTCTCTTTTTAAATTATTTTCACCAAGCCCAGACTTGGAATTAGGGTTATCAAAATGCTCAAAAGTCCTCCAACAACTAAAGCAGGGATCGTCTTTCTTTTCTCTATTCCAAAGATATAGGCTGCTAAGCTTCCTGTCCATATACCGGTTCCGGGGAGAGGCATTGCAACAAACACCACAAGCCCCAGAAATCCCCACTTTTCTACGTATGGGTGGGCTTTCTTTCTAACTCTTTCAACGTATTTCAAATAGAGCCGGGCAAACTTTCCCAGAAATGTGTTTTCAAGTTTGAACATTGCCCAGTCTATCAGGGGTAAGAGGAGAGGCAAAGTCAGGGAAAGAAGCAGTACTCCAATAGATGCCACGATTAAAGTGCTTGAGATTGGGTAACCTCTCCCAATACCATAAACTATCGCATATCTCCCCTCAAAGGTTGGAAGGAGTGAGAGTAAAAATACTTCAAGCATTCCATTCATTCTAGGCACCAGAAAAGAGAAAATGAAGAAGGGTTAAAAACTTATCTCAAACCTGCCTTTTCGTTGACTTTTTTCCATCTCAGCCCATATAAGAAAGGCAACCTGCCAGGGACAATTAACTTTTCCCATTTCTCCACGAACTCTTTTTCTGATTCAAAAGCCCACTTTACTAACTCTCCCTTATTTTGCGATCTTCTAGCTCTCTCTATTATCTCCCTTTGGAGTTCATCTCTTTGTCTTGAGAATTCTCTTATGTATTTCCTATAGTTTGTCTGGAAAACCCTATGGAACCTCTCCATGCGCCACCAGTAACTCTTTGGATTGTATTTGTTTATGGGCCTTTCTTCCAACTTGAGAGGAGTTTCAAAAAATATCGGCTTAAAGATGCTCAAACATGGGAGTGAAGTTCCAGTAAACCAGTGCATGGCCTTTCCAAGCTCAGATACTTGAGAAGATGCCGTTTGCGAAGGTCTTGTTAATCCGCCGTAGTGCATACATATGTCTTTCATGGAGCCTTTTTCTGGAGAGTAGGGTTCAAAACTGTGGGATCTTAAGATTTCCATCATGTATTCAAGCGTTATCTCTCCCTCCTTCTCCTTAAGCCTCCTGTAGGTAAACGTTCTCCTTTCTCTTCCGTGGGCAAAATGGGTATAAAACCGATCAGAAAAATACCTTGCAAAGCTGAAATCTGATTTTTTAGCTAGCTTCTCAACGCTATCTGAGGCTAAATCCCAATCGTCTTCAATAGTTAGGGCATTTGAAATGGAATACACGCTCTTAACTTTCTTTGCAACCCAGTGTTTACCCGCTGTTTCTAAAACCCAAGCCTCTTTTGGATCTGCGATTATAAACGAGTTGCTGTAGAGCATCTTATGCTCATAACTCCCATTTCCTCCTTGACCGTAGCTCTCGATTATGTTAATTATGAACTCCATGGCTTCCTTTGCACTCTTTGTCCTTTCCAAGGCAAGTCTTATCATGTCCATTCCAAGGATGCCTTTCTCCGGGATTTTTTCTTTAGTGAAAACCGCTGTGTTTCCAATGGCAAGGTTAAATTCGTTAACGCCCATCTCAGCTCCCCAGATCCACCAGGGGCGCGAGAGAATTACTGCATAGGTCTCCCTAACTTGAGGGAACTCAACATACGTTAATTCAACACTATTCTCTTCATGTTTTTGTCTTGGAATGACCTCAAGAATCTGAGCCTCATTTGGATCTCTGTCGCTGTTCTTAGCGAAAATCATCGTCTTATCCTTAGTTGCTTTGGGAGTTGCAACGAGAATGTCACACATGCCGGGCACCTAAAAAAGAATTGGAACCCAAAGTTTTTAATAATTTAGAAAAGAGAAATCGCTTCAAGGCTTCAAGCAGTTTGTGGAGTCGAGGTATTCCCCTTTCTCTTTGTCCCAGTGGGAGTGGTAGAACCACTCGGCTGCCTTGCAGTACTCGAAGAGCTCATCTTCTTTGAAGTATAGAGCTATCTCTCTCTTTGCGGTCTCTTCGCTGTCAGAGGCATGGATAACATTGTAGATAGCGTCTCCAACATCCAGTCCGTAGTCCCCTCTTATAGTTCCGGGCTCGGCATCCTTGGGGTCAGTTGCACCGCACATTTTTCTAACGACACTTATCGCATATCTCCCTTCGAGAACCATCACGACGCTTGGGGCTTTTGTGATGTAGTCTATCAGAGGCTCAAAGAAGGGTTTTCCCTTGTGTTCCTCATAGTGCTTCTCAGCTAACTCTCTGTCAATGTGAATCATTTTCATTCCGATTATTTTAAGGCCTTTCTTTTCGAATCTGCTTATAATTTCACCTATAAGACCTCTAACAACGGCGTCGGGCTTTATAATTACCAAAGTTCTCTCTACCTTGTTCATCGGCAACACCAAGGTGAATAACGGTGAGTACAATTAAAAAGGTTTGCGAAATAAAAAGAAAAACTCCGTATCATTGGATAGGAGTGTTTTGGGGAAACATAACGCACAAGATTTATAACTTCTCCCCGCCTTCTCAATCTGGTGAAGAAAATGGAAGTAAGGGAAACCATACTCAAATACGCGCTCATCAATGCAATTCAGCATGGAGGAAAGGCGAATCCAAAGGCAGTTATAGGAAAAATACTTGGCGAGAACCCAGAGCTGAGGCCGAAGGCGAGGGAAATAGTTCCTATTGTAAACGAAATTGTTCGGGAAGTTAACTCCATGAGCATAGAAGAGCAGGAAGCAAAGCTTAGGGAAATTTATCCAGAATTCTTTGAGAAAGAGAAAAAAGAGGAGAAAAAGGAAGAGAAAAAAGGCCTTCCACCCTTGCCCAAAGCTGAAAAAGGCAAAGTGGTTACGAGATTTGCTCCAAATCCCGATGGGGCTTTTCACCTTGGAAACGCGAGAGCTGCCATTCTAAGCCATGAGTATGCAAGGCTCTACGATGGGAAGTTCATCTTGAGGTTTGATGACACAGATCCAAAGGTTAAGAGGCCTGAGCCAATATTCTACGACTGGATTATTGAGGATCTTAAGTGGCTTGGCTTTAAGATAGATGAAATTCACTACGCAAGCGACAGGCTGGAGATTTATTACTCCTACGCGGAAAAGCTCCTTAAAATGGGGAAGGCTTACGTATGCACTTGCGACCCAGAACACTTCAGAAAGCTTAGGGACGAAGGGAAGCCCTGTCCGCACAGAGATCTTCCTCCGGAGGTTCAGCTAGAAGAGTGGAAGAAAATGCTTGATGGCACTTACAAAGAGGGAGAAGCAGTCGTTAGAATTAAAACCGATTTAAACCATCCAAATCCCGCCGTTAGGGACTGGCCAGCCCTTAGAATAATTGACAATCCAAACCACCCAAGAACAGGAAACAAATACCGCGTATGGCCTCTCTACAACTTTGCATCAGCGATAGACGATCATGAGCTGGGTGTTACCCATATCTTCAGAGGGCAAGAGCACGCAGAAAACGAGACAAGGCAGAGATACATCTACGAATACTTTGGATGGCAGTACCCAGAGACAGTGCACCACGGAAGGCTCTCCATTGAGGGGGTAATCCTAAGCAAATCCAAGACAAGAAATGGAATTGAAGAGGGTAAGTACTTAGGCTGGGACGATCCAAGACTTGGAACAATCAGAGCATTGAGAAGAAGGGGCATCCAACCGGAAGCGATTAAGGAGTTAATAATTGAGGTCGGCCTCAAAAAGAGCGACACAACTATAAGCTGGGACAACCTGGCGGCAATAAACAGAAGAATAATTGAGCCAATAGCGAACAGATACTTCTTCGTTGCAGACCCAATTCCAATGGAGATCAGAGGTTATGAGGAGGAGTTCACGGCTGAGATACCCCTTCACCCGAACTACCCCGAAAGGGGAGTCAGAAGGCTCACATTCATCCCCGGAAAGCCCATTTACGTTTCAAAAGATGATCTTGAGCTCCTGAAGAGCAGCGAGTACGTTAGGCTCAAAGACTTATTCAACGTCAAAATACTTGAGGTCACTGAAGAGAAAATCGTGGCAGAGTTCGACAGCGTTGAATACGAAAAAGCTAGAGAGCACAAATGGAGAATGATCCACTGGGTTCCTGAAGGAAAGCCATGTGAAGTTCTCGTCCCGGAGGGAGAGGAGCTTATTGTGAGGAAGGGACTTCTTGAAAAGGATGCAAACTTAAAAGTTGACGATATTGTCCAATTCGAACGCTTTGGCTTCGTAAGGGTAGACAAAGTTGAAGAAGACAAAGTGATAGCAATATTTGCTCATAAGTGAGCCTTTTCTTTTTTCCATCCTATAACTCTTGACTGCAAATGCTTTTTTGGGAAAATCGTAAGTGGGTCTATCCCCCTTTCCCTTAAAAGGTGCCTGAGCTCGACCTCGTAGTCAGATTTTTCGAGCTTTTCGCTTTCCTTTACCTCGACTATGAAAAGCCTCTCCGTGAGTTCTCTTATCGTCTTGTAACCTAACCCCAAAAGAGGTCTTATGTACTGGACGTTAAACCTGTCCTCAAGGCTTCTTGTTTTTCTCTGATCCAGCAGAGGTACCCGATCGTCTCTTCTTGTCCCGTCGCTTATTCTTTCCACGCCTTCAAGCTTTGCAACTTCCTCCAATGCCTTCTCATGGATAAACTGAATCGCATTGGTTGGATGTCCATCCTTGATGCACATATCGGCAGCTTTCTCGAGGATTTCCCTGTCAAGAAAAACTACTTCGTGAGGGAAGCCGAGAATTTCGGCTGTTTCTTTTGCGTATTTCCAGCTGTCAAGGACCCCAAAGTTAATTGTAACGAGCTTTACTTCATAGCCAATCTTTCTCAAAATATAAGCCGCGAGCGAAGAGTCTTTCCCTCCACTGTAGAGGTGGTAGACCTCCATGGAGACCACCAAAAATTAAAAATGTATAAAACTCATAGGGCGCTCCAGAACGGGTCTTTTTGGGCTTTTACTTTTGCGGTTTCCTTCAGTGCTTTTATGTCGGTCTCGTCCAGCACGTCTCTAAGCTCTTTTACAAGCCTTATCGCGTCATCTCTGCTTATATCGACGTAGAGTATTTCTCCTGGGTGTATGTGTCTTCCGACTATTGCCCCCTCAATTGCTATGGCAACTTGGTCGCCTTTCTTTGCCTCCTGCAGGAAGTCATCTTTTGACTTTATTGACTTTATAACACCAACACGCTCTCCATTCTGCTTCATGAGTGGGTATCCCGGTTTTATTCTGCCTTCAAGAACCTCTATTCCAACTATTGCTGGATGGCTTCTCCTGAAAATGTAGCGTTCATCTGGAAAGAGTCTAATAATCCCCGGGAACTTTGTCTGAGCCAAGAGTTCTTTCTTCTTCTTTTCTTTTTCAGCCTTCACCCATGCCTCGTAGTCCTCTATAATCTTGTAGATAACGTTTCCGACAAATATCGGGATGTTTTTGGCCTTTGCAATTTCTTCCGCGTCTTCGTTGACCTTGACGTTAAATCCTATCACAACACCGTAGAGAGGCTCTTCTTCCTTTACGCTCAGTGCTTCCATGACGTCTGTTTTGCTGATGTTTCCTACATCTGCCTTTCTTATAGGAATGTTCTTCTCCTGCAGCTCCTTACTCAGAGCCTCCAGACTTCCAATTGTGTCGGCCTTCACGATAACTCCAACTTTGTCCGTGCTTATAATTACGCTCTTTATCTGCTCGAGGATTTCCTTCTTTGCCTTTTCTATTTCCTCCTCACTTCTCACTGCTATAACGGGAGAACCTGCAAGTGCTTCTTCCAAGTTTGGAGCAGCTATTTTAATTCCGGCCGCAGCTGAGACTTCATCTACTTGGTCAAAGCGATATCTTGGGTCTCTTATCTCATCAAGGGGTTTTGGCTTAAGGAGAGCCCTTATTTTTGTGACTATTGCCTTGTCCCTACCACCCACAACTATTATATCGTCTTTTCTGAGGGTTCCATCGTAGATAATAACATCTATCGTTGTTCCGAAGCCCACTTCCTCTCTAACTTCCAGAATAGTTCCTCTCGCAGGACCTTCAACTTCTATCTTCAGCTTTTCCTCTAGGTACTTCTGAGCTAAACCCGCTATAAGCACAAGCAATTCTGGAAGACCGATTCCATATTTCGCCGAGATAGGTACTATGGCGAGTTCTCTCCTAAAGTCTTGAACGCGGTCGAACCTGTTGGCTTGGAAGCCAAACTCATAGAATTTTCCTATTAGTTCCCAGAGCTTTGTTTCGAGCTCTTGGACTGCCCTCTGGTCTTGCCTTTTAATGTTCACTAAGAACGGCTCATTTTCAACAACTTTCCACCCTTTAATACGGTCAATTTTATTTGCAGCGACCACGAAAGGAGTCCTGTATTTCCTCAAAATCTCTATGCTTTCAATAGTCTGGGGCTGAAAACCTTCGTTTATATCTACCACGAGGATTGCAAGATCAGCTAAACTACCACCTCTGGCTCTCAAGCTCGTAAACGCCTCGTGACCCGGAGTGTCTATAAACAACAAACCGGGGAGTTTAATTTCGCCCTTCCACAAGCTTAAAAGAGGCCCAGCGAGCTTTTTAATGACCTCAATAGGCACTTCGGTTGCACCGATGTGTTGGGTAATTCCACCGGCCTCTTTCTCCGCTACGCGAGTATTACGTATTCTATCAAGCATTGTCGTCTTACCATGATCCACGTGACCAAGAACGGCTATAATTGGCTGTCTAATCTTTTTCATACTCTCACACTCCGCAAAACTTTTGATGAGCGTTACTGGATTAACTAAAACGCCCTCTTTTTAAAGGTTTAGGGATAACCTTAAAAATTCCGGGTTTTACCACATTTAGTGGTTACCATGGAGAAGAAAACGGTGCAGAAAGGAAGGAACTACTACAAGAAAGGGAGAGTTTTGTGGGTTTTAAAATACGGAGAAAAGCTGTTTTCCAAGGTTTTGGGCACATATCCGTATTATGTGGAAGTCGATTTGGCAAAAAACTCCAGCAAGTGCACATGTCCACAGGGAAAGGACTGCAAACATGTAGCTGCTACGATAGTTGCCTTTGAAGAAGGTTTCTACGTAGAAAGCCACGAGCCGCTCTCAGAGTTTTTCCCGGAGGCTGTTTTAAAAAGACATTTGTTCCATGATAACCCCGAATTGGGACTGGAAGTCCTTTTAAAGGAGCTTCAGTACCAGATAAACAACGATGAAAGCGGAAGTGAAGTGGCTAGGCTTCTAAGGGAAGCATTGAAATTCTTCAGCCTTGCTCCATCCAAGGAAATGGGATTCCAGATACTGGAAATTTTCAGAGAATTTGAGAGGCTTTTCCCAGACTACAACCTAACTGAAGAACTGGAGAAAGAGGTTAGAGAAACTCTAAAAGGGTGCTCTCTTTGAGCTTTCTTCTTAAAGAGTCATAAACTTCTTTTCCATTGAAGTCGAAGTTGTACTCTACCCCAGCTTCATCTAAGAGAAACTTCATTATTTGAATGGCGTATTTTGCCTTGGTGCCTTCCATCTCAACTGAGACAAAGTAGTTCTTCCTTTTTCCGAGAGTTATATCAAAATTAAGTCTTTCAGCAAGCTTTACATCGAGAAAAGTAACTTTTTTCTGTGTTTTGTACTCTCGCACCATGACATTTGGAAATTTTTTTATCAGCTTTTCTATGATTCCTTCTACCTTTTTGTACTCTTCCTCACTGAGCTCTGAAGTGAGTTTAAGCTTTTCCACTATCATATGGGTCACCGGGAAGACCTTCAAAAAAAGCCTTATAAAGTTTGCATCCCTTAAAAAAGCATCGGAAGGTGAGTAATATGAAGGCCATATACAGAGGCATGTGTCCGAACTGTGAGGACAAGATAAGTGATTCACGGTTATACAAGAAGCATCCCTGTGAGATCTGCCTTGATGATGAAATAAAAGCTGAGGTATACTTTGACCTTATAAAAGGAATCAGGGATGCTCTAAAACTAAGAGGAACCTTAAAACATTGGGAAGAGCTATATTCTCTTGAAAGAAAGTTGAAAGAAGCTGAAGAACTCTTCCGGAAAGCTACTGGTTTTACATTCTGGAGCGCTCAAAAAACATGGGTTAAGCGTTTGGTGAGAGGAAAAAGCTTCTCTATAATTGCCCCAACTGGAATGGGAAAAAGTGTTTTTGGAGCCTTTATGTCTGTTTACTACGCAAAAAAAGGCAAGAAATCGTACATAGTCCTACCAACGACTCCTCTCGTAATCCAAACGATTAGGAGAGTTCAGACGTTTGCAGAAAGAGCCGGTGTGGAGGTTAACCTCGCTTATTATCACGGAAACATGAAGAAAAAAGAGAAAGAGGAAATGCTCCAAAAGATTCAAAACGGAGATTTTGATATCCTCATAACCTCCGCACAGTACTTGGCGAGGAATTTTGACATTCTAAAGGATAAAAGGTTCGACTTTATATTTGTAGACGACGTTGATGCCTTCCTAAAAGCGTCAAAGAACATAGACCGCTCCCTTATCCTCCTTGGCTTCACCGAGGAGATAATCCAGAAGGCTTGGGAAATTATAAAACTCAAAAAGCAAATGGCGAAATATCTCAACGGCAACAGTAATGAGAAAAACGAAAAACTAAAAGAGCTGAACAAGCAGATAAATGCCCTTGAAAGGGAGATTAGAAGGTTTAAGAGAGAAAACAAAATTGGGGTTTTAATCGTAGCTTCTGCAACCGGAAGCGCCAGAGGAGACAGGATAAAGCTTTATCGTGAGCTTCTTGACTTCGAAGTGGGAAGCGGAAGATCTGCACTGAGAAACGTCGTAGATACTTACATCTTCCCCGAAAAGCCAGTAGAGGAGCACGTAAAAGATCTGCTAGAAACCTTAGGCCCTGGAGGGCTAATATTTGTTCCCGTAGATCAAGGAATAGCGTATGCTGAGAAACTAACGAACTACCTAAAAGAGTTAGGATTTAAAGTAGAGTTAGTCTCGGCAAGAAACAAGAAGGGTCTTGAAAGGTTCGAAAAAGGAGAAGTTGACTACCTCGTAGGAGTTGCCACGTATTACGGTTCTATTGTGAGAGGACTGGACTTACCTCACTTAATACGATATGCGATATTTACCGGAGTTCCAAAGTTCCGCTTCAGCATAGACCTTGAACAGCCAACCATCTACAGGGTCTTGGGATTAATGAGTGAAGTCATGGGATTCCTCGAAGATGAGGACAGGAGAACCGCAGAAAAGCTGTACGCAAGACTAAGGAGGCTCATAAGGAACATCCCGCAGTTTGAAATCCTTAAGATCGAAGAGGCATTAGCGGAAGGTTTGCCCTTAGAAGGGTTCTCAAATCACGTTCTCGAGGTATTCAAAGAAGCTGTTGAGTTCCTTAGGGGTGTGTTAAGAAAGCCCGAAGTCCTGAAAAGAATTGAAGAAGACCCATTCATAAGCCTCAAGAAAGAAGAAGGAAAGTGGTATATAGAGATTCCCGATGTTAGGACGTACATACAGGCCACGGGAAGGACTTCAAGACTTTTCGCTGGAGGTATTACAAAGGGACTTAGCGTTGTGATAGTGGACAACGAAAAGGTCTTCAACGGGCTGAAGAGACAAATGCGCTGGCGTTTTGCCGAGTTTGATATTAAGCATCTCAATGAGATCAATTTGGAGGAAATACTAAAGGAAATTGACGCCGACAGGGAGAAAGTCAGGCTTATCATGGAGGGTAAGATAGCAGAGAAAACAAAAGACCTAGTGAAGTCTGCTCTTATGATAGTGGAATCGCCGAACAAGGCTAGAACTATTGCGAGCTTCTTTGGACAGCCAAGCAAAAGGCGTATTGGGGACTTGGTAGCCTATGAGGTAAGCATAGGAGACTTAATGCTCACCATCCTGGCGAGCGGTGGACACATGTTTGACTTAGTTACAAACGAAGGTTACCACGGAGTTTTGATGAAAGAAGCTGATGGAAAGTTCTACTTCATTCCGGTTTATGACACCTTAAAGCGCTGTAGGGACTGCGGACATCAGTTTGTGGACTGGGAAGAGAAGGGAGTATGTCCCAAGTGCGGCTCAAGGGACGTGAGAGATGCCTTGGAGAACGTAGTTGCAATGAGAGAAATAGCGCAGGAAGTCGATGAAATACTAATAGGCACCGACCCAGATGTTGAAGGTGAAAAGATAGCCTGGGACATAAGGAATGTTCTCTCTCCATACACTCCAACCATAAAAAGAATAGAGTTCCATGAGGTCACAAGACCGGCTATTCTAAAGGCGCTCAAAGAGGCTAGGGATGTGAACGAGGCGAGGGTAAACGCCCAGCTTGTGAGAAGGATAGAGGACAGATGGATAGGATTCGAGCTCAGCCAGAAGCTATGGGAGGTCTTTGAGAACACCTACCTCTCAGCTGGAAGAGTACAGACACCAGTTTTAGGATGGATTATAGAGAGATACAGGGAGTTCGTAGAAAGTGAGACCGACTTCATGAGGCTGACACTTGAAAACGATGTTGAAGTAACCTTAGAAGGCGTTAAGGAAGAAGTCCAAGAGGTTGCCGTTGAGGAAGTAGAGTTAGAAGAGAGAGAACTGAACCCCCTTCCGCCATACACCACAGATACACTGCTCCAAGACGCTTCGAGGTTCTTGGGGTTCTCAAGCGATTATGCGATGAGGCTTGCTCAAGACCTCTTCGAGCTTGGTTTGGTGACTTACATAAGAACAGACTCTACCCATGTAAGCAACGTCGGTATTGAAGTTGCCAAAGAGTACATTACAGAAGAGATCGGTGAAGAATACTTTGCTCCGAGAAAATGGGGCGAAGAAGGGGCACACGAGTGTATAAGACCTACAAGGCCAATAGACACTGGAAGGCTTATGCAGCTGTTGAGGGATGGAGTAATAACCTTGGCAAGAAGCCTAACGAGAGACCACTTCAGGCTCTATGATATGATATTCAAACGTTTCATGATTTCCCAAATGAAGCCAGCAAAGATACTCTACGAGAGGGCAGTTATCGATGCAAAGATAGCAAAGGCTGAAATTGAAGGATACGTCGAAATACTCTTCGATGGCTGGACAAGGCTCAGGGCTCCGCCCTTAAAGAAGCTTCCAAAACTTGAGAAGGGACAGAGAATTAAGGTCAAAGAAATTAAGAAATGGAGAGCTCCGAAGGTATCGTTGTTTACCCAAGGAGACATAATTGCGTTAATGAAGGAGCGCAAGATCGGTAGGCCGTCCACCTATGCAAAGATAGTCAAGACTCTCCTCGATAGACACTACGTCATAGAAACGAAAGGCAGGAAAAAGCTAGTGCCGACAGAGCTCGGTACAAAGGTTTACCATTACTTAATCACCAAGTACAAGGAGCTTGTTAGTGAAGAAAGAACCAGACAGCTGGAAGAGCTCATGGATCTCGTGGAAGAGAATAAGGTAGATTACCAAGATGTGCTGAACGATATGTACCAAGAGATAAAGCGGTACATTGCTTAATCCTTTTTTCTTTTCATCAGTTTAATTTTTCTTTAAGCTGTTTTGCATGTAAGAAAAGAAGAGAAGGAATCACTCCTTCTTGTGCTTCATCTTCCAGTTGTGCCACCTGTAGAGGGCAGAGAGTGCCTTAACGGCCCTCTCGGGTTCTGGATACGCTGGAATTCCTTTTTCGTTGAGCATGTCAATTGCTTCCTTAGCCTCAACACCGCCGACGATACCGACGACTATTGGCTTCTTCCTTCCGCTTGCTTCATACTCCTTTATGACTACCTTTGCGAGGTCTCTTGGGTCAAGAACGGCTGTTTGACAGTAGAGAACGACTATTGAGTGCATCTCTGGGTGTGCTAAGGCGTCTCTAATTGCGCCTTCATAGGCTTCGGCACCAGCCATACCTGTTAAGTCAACTGGGTTCTTGTAGCTTCCGAAGGGTGGCATGTGATTTGCGAAGATCTTAAGCTCTTCGAGGTTGTCATAGAGCTTTAGTCCTTCCTCTTCTGCGGCGTCAGTGGCCATAACACCTATTCCACCACCGTTTGTAATGATTACAACGTTGTCTCCTTCTGGCTCTGGGAGGTTTGAGAGTGTTCTTGCCCAGTCAAAAGCTTCGCCAATTGTTAGTGCCCTTAGGACACCGCTTTGCTTGAATGCAGCGGTGTAAATGTTGTCTGCTCCTGCAAGTGAACCTGTGTGGGAAGCAGCAGCTTTAGCACCTCTCTCACTTCTTCCAGCTTTGATAACTATGATTGGCTTTTTAGTTGAGACCCTCTTTGCAACTTCCATGAATCTCCTACCATCTTTTACGCCTTCCATGTAAATTAGGATTGCTCCGGTATTCTCGTCGTTTTCGAAGTACTCAAGAAGGTCTGCATCGTCGATGTCCGCCTTGTTTCCTACGCTAACGACAGCTGAGAGACCGACTTTCTCAAGTATTGTCCATCCCATAAGGGCTATCCCAAGGGCTCCACTTTGTGAGATAAGTGCGAGCTTTCCGGGCATTACGTCTGTTGGACCAAAGGTTGCGTTGAGCTTTGCTGGGGTGTAAACGACACCGAATATGTTTGGACCAAGAATTCTCATTCCATACTTGTGAGCTGTCTCTACCAATTGCTGCTCAACTTTCTTTCCTTCCTCACCGAGCTCTCCAAATCCTGAGCTTATGATTGGAAGTACTTTAACACCCTTCTTTCCACACTCTTCAACTACCTGTGGAACGAACTTAGCAGGGACTACTACAACAGCCATATCAACTTCATCAGGAACATCAAGGATGCTCTTGTACACTGGGAACTTTCTTCCGCTGATCTCTATTTCTCCACCCTTAATATTAACTGCGTAGATTTTGCCCTCGTAGCCATAATCTACAAGGTTCTTCATGATGGCATATCCTATTTTTCCGGGTGTACCAGAAGCACCTATAACGGCAACGCTCCTTGGTTTGAAAAGTGCCTCTATGCTCATTTCCTTCACCCCGTTAGCTTTACAAAGGTTAATGCGAAGGAGGAGTTATAACTTTTCCCTTCTTCATTTGCCGACTTGGACATCGGCGTTTGTTAAATCAACCAATGGTTTTGAACAGTAGTTGAACAAGAAGAAGTGAAACCTTTGCATTTATTTCATGAGGTTCTCTGAAAAAGCACTTGCGCAAGGAGTATAGTCATATAGTCTTAAGTTTGGATTTCGTAGAGAACCCAACCAACTGTAGTTGGCTAAAAATGGAGCGCTTATGAAGATAATCATATTGTCTCTTTAAGAACAGTTTTGAGAAAATTTCTTGGTGCGGGGGCGGGGATTTGAACCCCGGAACCCCTACGGGAGTGGATCTTGAGTCCACCGCCTTTGACCAGGCTCGGCAACCCCCGCATGTGCGAAGGGCTTCATCCTTCTATACACTTTTTCGGTTTTAAAAACCTTATGGTCAAGGGGTTATTACCTTTAAGGTTTTAGCGAGGTTCTTCAAGACAGGGCTCTCTCGAAGGGAAACTAACAATAGAAGAGCACAAAAAATTCTGAAACCAGCAAGAGAAGACTGAGCTTTCCATGAAAACTAACTGCGTCTAACGCTCCAGCTTTTTAACTCCTTCTTTTGTTCCCACTAGTACAATATCTGCTATATCTGCGAAGATGCCGTTTTCGACGACTCCTGGAATGTTGTTTAACTCGATCTCCATGTCAAGCGGGTCTTCGATTCTTTCAAACTTTGCGTCGAGGATAAAGTTCCCGTTGTCAGTTATCACGGGGCCATCTTTTTTGACACCCATTCTGAGCTCAGCCGTTGCGTTGAAGACTTCAAGCTCTTCCTTTATTGCTCTCCAAGCGGCAGGGATAACTTCTATGGGGACGGGCATTTTTTGACCAAGGTATTCCACAAGTTTGCTCTCATCCACAAGCACTATGAACGTTCCAGCTCTGTATTCGATGATCTTCTCCATCGTTAATGCGGCACCTCTGCCCTTAATGAGATTTAGGTGTTGATCAACTTCATCTGCGCCATCGATTGCTATGTCAATTGCATCGACTTCATCAAGGCTCACAACCGGAACTCCGCTCTCAAGGGCTAAAAGGCGTGATTGGTGTGATGTAGGGATACCATAGACGTCTTCAAGTTCCCCTGTCATCAGCTTTTTTCCCAGCATTTGAATGAAGTAGGCGGTTGTAGAACCAGTACCTAACCCAATTATCATGTCATCGTCAACGTACTTTAAAGCCTCTTTGGCGACCATTCTTTTTAGTTCTTCCATCCATCATCCCCTCGTTAGGTTATAAAGAAGGGATTGGTTTGAATAAAACTTTGGCTCGGGCTGCAGAATGAGGTTATAGCTAAAGATTGTGAAGTACAGCCAGAACAGTAAAAATCCCCAGAATCCTTTTCTGAGTAGGACTCTTTCATCTTTCAGCTCATCCGGGAGGTCTTTAACAAGGGCCATAACGACTTTTGGTGAGATCAAATACAGCAGTAAGCCTACTACATACCCCATCTGGGCTTGAGTTGATAATACTCCACTCACTATCCCTGCTACTGCCCCAATTGCGTAAAATATGAGCGACATCTTGTTTTCGACATTCACCATTTACCACCTAAAACTTAGTTTAAGGGTTTATTTAAAATACTTTCCATCACTCCTCGAAGTTCTCTAGCAATCGTTCCCCCTTTTCAGTAAGCTTGTAATAGACTCTTCTTCCCCTTTTGTATGCCTCTTCTATCAATCCTAACGCCTCAAGTTCCTTTATGTGCTGATAGACGGCCTGATACTTCATTGGCTTTTCGAGATTTTCCCAAATCTCGTAGCCATACATGGGCTTTTCTCTCAAGAGCTTTAATATTTTGAGCTTTGTCCCACCAATTGAAAAGCGCTCCCTTTCCTCGACATAGTAGCTCTTTAATCCCGAACCCGTGACAACTAGAGCCACTTTGTCTCCCTTCTCAAAATACCCGTTTTCGTGAAGTTTCAACAGAGCCGGGATAACAACAGCTGAAGAATACTCGGCAAAAACGCCTTCCTTGGTAAGGGCTCTTTCTCCAAAGTCGAGTTCATCTTCGCTCACAACAACAGCCGTACCACCGCTTTCCTTAACGGCCCTTATTGCAAGCTCCTTATTTACCGGGTCTTTAACGTACAGACCTAGCGCTTTAGTGAACTCTCTCTTGCCTTCTATTCCCAGTATCTCGGCTGCTATTGGAGAACAGTTTTCAGTCTGCACAGCAATTAGCTTGGGAATCTCTTCAATAACCCCAATTTCCAAAAGCTCTTTAAATCCTTTGTAAATGCTGTAGAGATTACTCCCACTCCCAGTTGGGACGATGACGTGGGTGGGGTTTATTTCCTCCCACAGCTCAAAGGCAATTGTTTTCTGCCCTTCAAGTCCGATTATGTTGTTTTCAGGAGTTATGTCGTAGAGGCCGTTTAACCGGGAGAGCTCTTTTGCATATTCTATACACTCATCAACGCTCTCGCCATAGCGAATTATCTTAGCTCCGAAAGCTATCATTTGAATGAGCTTTCCCTTATCAACTTTCTTTGGAACAACAACAAATGCTTCTTTATTGGCTCTTGCGGCATAAGCGGCCAAAGATGCCGCTGCGTTACCATCGCTTGCAACTATGAAGCCATTATCCGCATAGGGCAAACCGTAAGAAACTCCTACTGTGGCGAGCCGATCTCTAAATGAACCTGTTGGGTTCCTAGTTTCATCTTTAATAAACACATCCACTCCAAGCTTCTCACTGATTTTTGCTTTAACTAAAGGCGTGCCGCCTTCTTTTAGGGAAATTATTTTGGCTACACCGGGAAGAAGCTCCTTGTATCTCCATACGCCCCTTTCCCTGTGTTTCCACTTACTAACATCTACCCTAGAATAATCATATGATATTTCAAGGAAGGCCCCACAGGAGCATCGGGGAGGAACGATCTGCCTGTACTCCTTTCCACACTTGGGACACTTTATCATTATACCCACCAAAAAAGAATGTTAAAGAAAATCAAAGTATCACTTCAACCTGATAGCATCGAGGTTGTTGGGAGCCCTTGTGGAAATGCCAAACTTCTTGTGGATGCTTGAAGCAAGGTCAAGACATTTCTGGGGTTCTCCGTGGACTGTTATTACTCTCTCTGGTCTTGGCTTTACCCTTGCAACATAGCTCATTAGCTCCCTTCTATCAGCGTGACCTGAGAATCCATCTATGGTGTGGATTTCCATGTTTACTTGGATAACTTCTGTCTTTCCGCCTTCGCCTACCATGGGTATCTCCCTTAAGCCTCTTTGAACTTGTCTGCCCAGAGTTCCCTCTGCCTGGTAGCTTACGAATATCAGTGAGTTCCTTGGGTCTGGGGCAAGGTGCTTAAAGTACTCTACGCTCGGCCCTCCTACCAGCATACCGGAGGATGCTATGATTATTGCAGGTTCTTCACTTTCTATTATGTCTTTCCTCTCATTTGCATTTGCGACTGGCTTGAATATCTCATTTAAGAACGGGTTGTAGCCTTCGTGAAATATCTGGTTTCTCAGGTTTTTGCTTAGGTATTCTGGGTATGCTGTGTGAATTGCCGTTGCCTCCCATATCATACCATCTAGGTATATCGGGACATCCAAGCCGCCTACTCTCGCGTACTCCTCGAGGGCTATCATTATTTCTTGGGCTCTTCCAACCGCCATTGCGGGGATGAGAACTTTTCCTTTACGCTTGATTGTGTGGAGAATAACCTCGATAAGCCGTTTTTCAGCTTCGTCTCTCGGCATCTGATAGTCTTTGCTTCCTCCATAGGTTGACTCCATTACCAAGGTCTCAAGTCTTGGGAACTTTGCATTTGCTGGTTCAAAGAGTCTCGTTGGAATGAACTTGAAGTCTCCGGTAACCGCTACGTTGTGGAGACCGTTTCCAATGTGCAGGTGAACTATTGAGGAGCCGAGAATGTGGCCTGCGTTGTGGAGGGTAAGTCTCAAATCTGGCGATATGTCTCTGACCTCTCCGTAGTCGAGGGTTATTGTGTGCTTAACAACTTCTTTTATGTCTCTAGGCCTATAAAGTGGATCAAGGCCGCTGCTCTGCTGTATTTCAATGAAGTCCTTTTGAAGGAGAACCATTAAGTCCCTAGTAGGTGGAGTTGTGTAAATAGGCCCGTCAAATAGGTTGTATCTGAAGAGATAAGGCAGCAAACCAGAGTGGTCGAGGTGTGCGTGGGTAATTATTATTGCATCCAAAAGCCCCTCCTTAAGGACGTAGGTAAACTCAGGGGCATCAAAGTGTGGGAAGCCCTTCTTGGGGTCGTTTAATGCCGCGACGTTTACACCAAAGTCAACCAGTACAAAGCTCTCATTTGTTTGGAGCAGAAGGGCACTCCTTCCAACTTCTCTAAATCCTCCAAGTCCAGTTATCCTTATCCAATCACTCTTGAGCTCTGGCTTCCTATAGATGTTTCTTCCAACTTGTCTCAAGAACTTTCTTCTATCCTTGCTCTCGGACTGCAAAATACTTCTAATAGAATATATGGTCTGGGACTGTATAGGAGGAGTTCTAACAACTTTCGGCGCCCAATAAACTTTCTGAGCTATCTTTCTGAGCGTCTCTCCGTTTTTTCCAATTACCAGTCCTGGCTTTTTAGCTTCGATTATTACCTCTCCCACAGAGGGGTCAAAACTTATATTCGTTATTTCCGCTTCTGGTGGGACTATCTGCTTAATCAACTCTTCGGCTTTTTCAGGAGGGAGAAGAACGTCTGGGTCAGGCCTCACACTAATTCTCTTTTTGAGAACCTTTGCGAGATTTTTTATGAGCTCCCCATCCTGCATTACAACTTCAGGGTTTTTTACATAAATAACAAGCTCCGGTCCTTCAAATTCAACTTCAGTTATCTTGGCTTCCTTAGGTATCATTTGGTTAATAATCTCTCTAATTTCTTTTAGAATCTCATCAACGTTTGTCTCTCTTTTTATCACACTAACCACCCCATAGAATCAAAGCTTTTTAATTATTTTCTCGACTTCTTCTCTAGAAAGTTCTCTATAACCTTCTTTTGTAATAACAACGACCATTATACCATCCCCGGTAAAGACATCTCTTTTTATTGCGGTGTTTATGGCTTTTATGGCTAATTTAACGCCTTTTTTAACGTCCATATTTTCGTCATATTCATTATCCAAAATGGAGTATGCAAACTCCATACCAGAACCTGCGGAAACGTACTTATCTTCAGTAATTCCTCCAACCATGTCAATTGAATACAGGCTTGGCTTTTCATTGTAACCTCCCACTAAAAACCAGCCAAAATATGGGAAGTACCTTCTCTCGCTTAAGATGTTGGAAGTTAGCGTTGCTAGAGCCTTTGTCGTCATCTCCTTGCCAACTCTTGCCTTGTAAAGCTTTGCTTCTGCCCTTAAAAGTCTTACAAGGCTCAGTATGTCGCCAACACTTCCAGCTCCTGCTAAAGCTAGATGATCGTCTATCTGGAATATCTTGGTGACCTCCTTGGATATGACCATGTTGCCAAGTGAAGCCCTCATGTCCGCAGCTAAGACTACCCCGTCCTTACAAACAATGCCTACTGTTGTTGTCCCTTTAATTTTGTCCAAAGCCAACACCCCTTCAGGATACTCGTTTTGTCTGAGAATAGAAACAAATCGTTACAAGGGAGGTTTGACTGAGAGAGTATTTAAAGTTTTCGCAAAGCAACATGGGTTGTCTCCTCTCCAGAGGGGCAGTTAAAGAAAAAGCTTTTATTCCATGAAATGTTTTACCTCGTGAAAGCCTTGCCCTTTAGGGCGGGGATGCAGAGATTCTAAAATCGGCATTCGAATAGAAACTTTTTTGAACTCTTGCAATGTAATAGGGCCTTGGAAAGTCCATCAAAGAACAACCCGATGAGATGAGGGGTTTCATGTTACCCTCCAGCATTGGAGGGATGACGCCGTAAGGCGTCCCTTCAAAACTGCCTCTCGGCAGTTGAAAACTCTGGAGGGTGGCCTTTAAACCATAACCCCAATCCGCTCTGCGGTAGGGGTAACGGGCCCTAGACCGGGCCTGCGGGCTGAACCGAAACCGGCAACGGGAGTAGGTTATGGGCCCGCAAACCTTCCCGCCACTGGCGAGGGGTTAACTAGTTGGAACCCTCGCCTTTCAAGGCGGGGAGGAGGTCAGAATAGTGTAGCCACTAGGGGGTATGATAAAATGGGTGTTGAGAAAGTCCCAAAATACGACATACCGGTAAAGAAAGTTGAATATGTTTTTATTGAGCTCGAAAAGATGAAGCCTCACGAACAGCTCGTCCAGAAAGAGCTTGAAGCATTTATTGAAAGCGTCACTGGTTCCGGCATCTTTTGGAAGCCCATGCTTTTGGCAAAAGTTCCTGGAGAAGATATGTACCTTATCGTTGACGGTCACCACAGATGGGCGGGCTTGGAGAAGCTTGGAGCAAAGAGAGCACCCTCAGTAATTCTTGACTATTTCAGTGATGATGTTAAAGTTTACACATGGTATCCAGCTTTCAAGGGAAGCCTTGAAAAGGTTCTTGAGAGGCTCAAGGCTGAAGGTCTTGAGGTCATGGAGGATCCAGAGGCCGAAGAAAAAGCCGAAAGAGGGGAGATAGCCTTCGCTCTCATTGGAAAAGAGAAAAGCTTTGCTATTCCGGGGGCACTTGAAGAACAAAAGAAGGTCAGCAAAGTTCTTGATGAAATGAGCGTGGAAGGCGAGATAGAGCTGATATACTACGGTCTCAAAGAAGATGCAAGGGAAGACATGGACAAGGGCGAAATCGATTATGTCTTTATCAGAAAGGCTCCAACCAAGGAAGAAGTCATGGAGCTTGTAAAGAGAGGAGAAGTCTACTCACCAAAGACAACCAGACACGTTCTACCGTTTATTCCCGACAAAATCGATGTGAAGCTTGAAGATCTGTTCTGATGTTCTCTTTTTTCCAAAACTTTTTATTACTTCTCCCCAATATTTCCCAGTCGATGATGATGGATCAACCGGCTGAAAGATGATGATGTCTAGCCTATCTGAGATGCATCAGAGGGATAGAAATGTTAAAGGCGTTGATATTTGACGTTGATGAAACCCTTGTCTATTATGAAAACTACGATGGTAAAGAGTGGTTTGAGAAGTGGGGAAAGAAGGAAATAGAAAAACTCAACGTTAGTGTGGACTTTGAAACTTATAAGAAAATGGTTAAAGGTGAACTACCGCGAAGCTGGGTTGAAACGCTGGGAGTTAATCATGTGGAATTTTGGAAAGCTATAGACAAGGCGAATCTTGAATACAGAAAATGGGCTGCAAAGCACGGGCTAATAAAGGCCTTTCCCGATGTTGATGTTCTAAAGGACTTAAAACGCATGGGCTTAAAAATGGCTGCCGTTAGCAACGCTTCTCAAGATTGTACTGAGTTCGTGCTGGAGCTGTTTGATCTAAAAAAGTATTTTGACGTAATCTTTGGGAAAGATTACAGCTACCTTGATGGGGCTAAGCCAAGTCCATATCTCATAAACAAAGTCCTCAATGCCCTTAGAGTGTCTCCAAAAGAAGCCCTTGTTGTAGGAGATTCTCTCTCAGATATAATAGCCGCACACAGGGCTGAAGTTAAGGTAGTGCAGGTTATGAGGTTTGGAAAAGTGGAAGGCGCAGATTATTATGTAAAAGACCTGAGGGAACTTCTTTACTTGGTGCGCTCATTGATGGATAAGGATTTATAAAGGGTTGTCCTAATTTACAATGCCCCTGCGCGAGGACCCCGGGGAAAATGAACCGGGGGGCGATGCGGGGGCAACAGCTCGGCCATAGCGAGGTCCCCACGGGAGGGCCTTCCGCGTTACGGAGCGCAATGACCGTGGGAAACCCTGGCCGAGTACACTATTCTGGCCCGCCTGGGTTAAGCCGCTTGAGAGTGCCTTATGGCTTCAATGAGAGCGGTCGTTACGGGCGGGCCACACTTTAAAATATTGTCAAGGGCTTTGAAATGGAAACTAGTTCTTCTACGGCTAATGAGAGTTCTTCAGGTGTTTTGGGATAATAAGTGCCAATCTCGTAGTTTCTTTTAAGACTTGTAATAAGCAGGTTTGCTGACGACTCTATGCTTGAGCCTGTGTAGTTCGAAGTAATCTTAGAATGCAGATTTTGATAGTAGCGGGCGTCGATGTCTAGAGGAGTTGTTCTCAGCAGTTCTTTCACAAATGTCCTGTTCTTTTTTGTGTTCCTTATGACAAGCGTTATTTTAGAAAGATTGCTGTTGAGGGATTGTATTGTGGTTATTAATTTCTCAAGGGTTCCGTTTATCCATGGTGAAACTATTACGGGCTCTTTAGCCTCGTAAAGGACATCTGCTATTCCAGCGTATATAGTATAATCGCCTGGCATTGTGCGAATTATTTCTGGAGCATTCTCTGGGGTAGAATACATTATAAACTCTTTTCCAGCCTTTGTAAGTCTTAACTTGCCAGACCGTTTTTCAACTAGTCCCAATTCTAAGGACAAAGGCACAAAGAGCGAGTTGACTACAAATCCATTGTAAGGCTTGGCTATATTCCCCTTCTTAATGATGCCCAGTTGTGAAAGTATAGAAGTCCAGTATTTCATTTCTCCTCCGAGCTCTGAAACTATATCTTGAGGACGTACCGAACCAGCGTCATCAATGTATCTCAAGAAAACAATTAGAGGATACCACTTTTTGAAGATTCTTGCCAGTGCTTCTTTGTAATCTTCTTTGCTCTCTTTCAAGGAAGACAGGATTCTTTTACCGTAGGTACTTACTTGATAGTTCTTTCCACTACTTTTGACTAGGATTCCCAAATGCCACAGCAATTTAGCAAAATAGTAACCCTCCTTTCCAGTTTTGGCAAGGGGATTTTTGCTGGTTGCTTTTAGGAAGAACCCTATTTCGTTAGGAGTTACTACTTGCTTTGTATTGACGAACCTAAGGAGTCTTAAAAACGTCTCACTGTCGAACCAAGCAACTCCATAACTGGAGAAATAAATCTTTGAAGCATAAAATAGCTTGCCTATAATAAGTACCACCAAGAAAGTTTGGGGATTTAGAATAGAAATTCTTTTTGGTGGGCCCGCGGGGATTCGAACCCCGGACCTCCACCTTGTCAGGGTGGCGTCATAACCAGTCTAGACCACGGGCCCGCCCAAAGAGTTGTGGTGGACCGGCCGGGATTTGAACCCGGGGCCTCCGCCTTGCCAAGGCGGCGCTCATCCCAGGCTGAGCTACCGGCCCACTTCATCAAGCCAGATACGTATCCTAGAAATGAGTTTAAAAACTTTACGCTGAAGCACCTTTTAAAGGAGAATATGCAACAAAGAAGCAGCGCAATCATGATATTATAACACCCCATATAAGAGCTTTTCTGCCAATTTGAGGGCAAAAAGAAAAATTTAGTGGGAGTTGAGCTCCATAAATGGTTAAAAAACAAAAACAAGTAGCCAGTTCATTTGCCTGCTTTCATTCTTTCTTGTAGCTGGTAGAGTTCTGCTATCCTCTGTATTGTGTCAGCGTCTTCGGGTCCCTTATCCTCTCTCAAGGCAACATACCTGGGGAACCTCAATGCAAAGCCGCTCTCGTACTTGGGGCTCTTCTGAATTTCCTGATAAGTTACCTCTATTACGACTTTCGGCTCTATCTCAACGAATTTTCCGTGCTCTCTCTTTATCAAGGGCTTAAGCATCTTAGTGAATTCTATTAGGTCTTCATCGGTGAATCCGCTCCCAACCTTACCAACCGGAACAAAATCTCCTCTTACTGGGTCGTAGGCTCCCAAAAGGAATGAGCTTAGGACTCCACTCCTCCTGCCTTCTCCCCATTCTGCGCCTATGATGACTAGATCGAGATTCTCCATTGTCGGCTTAATCTTCAACCACTTCTTTCCTCTGTTACCTGGCTCATACACCGAGTCAAGCCTCTTCGCCATTAATCCTTCGTGGCCCATGTCAAGAGCCCTGTGATAGAATTCCTCCGCCTCCTCTGGGTTCCTCGTTATCAGGTTTTCTGCCACCTTTATCCATTCGTTTGTGTTCACGATGCTTTCGAGGGTCTTTCTTCTATCTATAAATTGAACGTCTATCATGCTCTTACCGTCAACGTAGAGAACGTCAAAAAGGTTGAGCTCGAGGGGTATCTTTTCAATCATTTCCTCTATGTTGTACTTCCTTCTAAACCTTCTCAGCACGTACTGGAACGGCCTTGGTCTTCCCCCTTCTCCAACGGCAACAAGTTCGCCCTCGACGATAACCTTCTCAGGTTTTAAGGAATTCTTGACTCTCTTAACAACTTCTGGAATTGATCTTGTGACGTTTTCGAGACGCCTTGAATAAACGATGACCTTGTCTCCGTCCTTGTGAATCTGAACTCTAGCGCCATCGTATTTAATTTCAAACTCTGCTTCTCCCCCCATCTCTATTAAAGCTTCCCTAACGTTAGCCGCCATTTGGGCAAGCATCGGTTTAATTGGCTTTCCAATTTGGATTTTTACTTTCGAAAGGCCCTCATTTCCTTCCAGCTTTGCTACTTTGGCAACAAATCCGAAGTCGCTTGTAAGCATGTATGCCCTCTCAACAAGCTCGACCTTTACTCTGAACGCCTCGGCTATTGCATCTCTCAACAGCCCTTCTGCAACTCCAGTTCTCATAGTCCCCAGTATTGTCCTTGCCAGGTACTTTCCTTCCTCCGGAGAAGCGTCCATGAAGAGATTGGCGAGGTATTTTAGCTTTTTATCTTGGCTTCCTTCGCCAGTTGTCTCAGCAACTTTAACCAAAGTGTCATAAACCCTTTTTATTGTAAGGGGCTGGGAGAAAAAGCTTTTTTGCTTCCTCTTTTGAAGGGCAAGAGCAACACTTTCTCCCAAATCTCCGGTGTCTTTTACGGATTTTTCTATTTCCTCGCTGTCTACTCCAGTTGCCATAGAAACAGCCCGTATTAATAACTTCTCACCAACTCCAAGTTCTCTCTCGTCCCAATCTGGAAAGACTTTTCCTAAGATCAGATAGGGAACAATTTCCAGTAACTCGGGGTCTTCAACTTTTTTCAAAAAGTCCGCTACAAATTTTGTCTTTAGAGTCTTTAGAGTTGTTTTCTCAAGTCTCCTATACAGCTCGGCTAGTTCTTTGTATAACATCGACACCACCACATTGAAGTATCGCATTAAAGGATAAAAAGATTAGTCCTTTCGAATTGGTCTGAACCTCAGAAGTTCAAAAAGTACAGTCGCTATAAAGCCTCCAGCAAATGCTAGAGGAGCAGAATACCTTTCTTCAAAAGCATATAAAAATGCAAATCCCCCTGCAAATCCAGCTGCAATAAGCCCAATTTCTCTCTGGTTGCTTCTGTTAAAGTATATTGCCAAAAGGATAGAAAATATTGAGAGAACAAGGTACAACGGGTTCATATTTTTCCCTCCATCCATCTTTCAACGCTTGGTCTTTGGGTGTAGACGTCGCATATATGATATTCTTCTATGGATAAATCTTCCAAGAGAGATTTTGCCTTTTCTATTTCATTTTCATTCAAAAGGGCAAAGATGCTCTTTCCCAGCATAATCATTGAGGATGGCAAGTGGAGAACTTTATCAATTTCTTTGGCAATTTCCAAAAGCTCTCCAGATAGTAGTCCCGTCCGTTCGGAAAACTCCCTTGCCACTTTCATCAAAACTTCAACTTTGGGATTGGATAAGAGTGTATTAAGGGCTTTTTCTCCTTCTTTTTCAATTAATTGAACAACATCGCTGTCAAGCACTTCCCTTGTAGGAAGCCTTCCCATTGGCACTGCCAGAACTTTATACCCTTCAAAAAAGATGTTATCTACTACTCCAATCCCGGGAGCGCCGGGTTTTGTCCTGATCTCTATTCCCCCGTGAACTTGGGCTATAACGTCTCCGAGTCCCCCCTTGTGAAGGACTTCATGCTTGTGAGCTATCTGGGCGGCTTGAAGGAAGGTTTTCTCTTTAAGAGCAAAAGCCAAAGAAAGAACGGTTCCTAAAGCTCCTCCAGCACTGTTTCCAAAACCATAACCATTTGGAAAGTCAAAATACTGCCAGATTTCAATCTCTCCAGTAAAATCCTTGGGGATAATTTCGTTAGCGACTGAGTAGCTAATAACGGCATCTTCTTTTTTGACGGGTTCTCCATTAAATGCTATGTGTATATGTCTCTCCAAACCCTCTTCTATGCTTACGAAGATATTTGTTCCTTTGCTTAGGTTTATCCCCGCTCCAAGCGAACCTGCTAAAAGAGGATCCTCATTGAATCTAGGGACAAAGAAAGCTGTGATATGTGCTGGAACAAAGGCTCTTATCAACACTTTCTCACCCCCATCTAAGTTGGGAGAGGTGTTTTTAAAGGTGAGCTTAGTTTTGGACAAGGTATTTAATTTTCTTGCTCCTATATTTAAGTGGTGCTTTCCATGGATTGGCTTTTTGATGTTGTGATAGTTAGACCTCCGGGAGAGAGTTACAAAAACTGCGTTTCAACAAATCCAGAGCGCTTGAGCATAGATGTTAACCTTGCCAAAAAGCAGCATAGGGAATACGTGAAAATTTTGAAAGAAAACTGGATTGAAGTTATTGAACTCGAACCACTTGAAAGATATCCTGATAGTGTTTTTGTTCAAGACACCGCAGTAGTCGGAGTGAAATCAAATCTCGCAATACTTAGCAGGTTTGGAGAACCGAGCAGAAGGGGAGAGGAGGAGAGCATTGGAAAGGTCTTGAGAAAAGAGGGCTTCGAAATAAAACGCATAGAAGAGCCCGGAACGCTTGAAGGTGGGGACGTTTTGGTAACTGATGTAGGAATAGTCTTTGTAGGGCTTTCCCAGAGAACCAACATTGAGGGCATAAAGCAACTGGTCAACTTCTTCCTCAAACTGAAAGTTGTAAGCGTTCCCATATCGAAAATTTTTCACTTGCTTTCTGGCGTCAGCTATCTTGGAAGTAAAACCATCGCAATATCTCCTCAAGTTGTTGATGTTAGTTACTTCGGAGGCTTTAAGCTAATCCAAATTCCGGAAGATGAACTCTATGCAAACAACATGCTCTATTTGGGAGAGAAGAGAGTGTTGTTGCCAGAAGGCTATCCAAAAACCGAGGAAAAACTAAGAAGAGAAGGTTTCAAGCCAATAACAGTTAATGTCTCTGAGTTCTGGAAAGGAGATGGAGGAGTTACGTGCTTGAATTTGCCGTTCTATAATGTTCTGTAACTAAAAAAGGAAAAAGAAAATCACTCTTCAACTACATATACTGGCACTTTGCCGTGCGGTATGCCATATTTCTTGCCATACCACTCGCTGAGGAAGTACCATGCGGCCACGAGAAGCACCACACCGAGCGGCAGGAGTATCGTCCAGCTCCTCACTCCAAGGCCAAAGAGGACGTAGAGCACAGCGCCTATAGACGCAACGGTAATGGCATAAGGTATCTGGGTCGTGACGTGGTCTATGTGATCCGAGCCGCTGAACATGGAGCTCATTATTGTTGTGTCGCTTATCGGGGAGCAGTGGTCGCCGAATATTGAGCCGGTGAATGTCGCTCCGATGGTGGCGAACACTATCTCATTAACCTGACCTCCTGTGAATGCGAGGCTAAGCTCAACACCGAGCGGAACCATGATGGAGAATGTTCCCCAACTGGTTCCTGTGGTGAAAGCGACGAACATAGCCGCGAGGAACATTATGAGGGGCATCCACGGCCCAAGGTTCGCTCCAGAGCTGGTGGCTAGGCTGATGACGTAGTCACCGGTTCCAATGGTTTCAGCTGCAGTACCTAGGCTCCAGGCAAGGACGAGGACGGTGTTAGCGAAAATCATCTGCTTCATACCTCTTATGACTGTCTCCTCCCACTCCTCTATTGTCATTTTCTTTCTGCTCAGGAGCATTACACTAGCAACAACAACCATGGCAAAGGATCCCCAGAGAAGGGCAGTCGCAGCGTCTGCCTCACGGAAAGAATCGATGAAGCTGTAACTGAGAAAGTTGACTCCGAAGGGGTTCTCAAGCTCTGTCCACCAGCCCAAGTCTTGACTATATGCCTCAAGGTTCGCTGCACCAGTATACCATAAACCTATCATTGAGACTCCAATGAGGACAAGGATAGGAACCACAAAGTCCCAGGGATCTCCACCTTCTTTGGGTGCTCCGAGGTCAGTCTCGGTACTCATAAGTGGTTTCGCACCGTCGCGGAGAACTTTCCCCTCAGTTCTGGCGCGATATTCAGCTTTCAGCATAGCTCCGTAGTGCCTGTGGGTGTATGCCACTATTAAAACGAGTATTATTGCGAGGATTGAATAGAACCTGTATGGAACACTTGAGAGCCAGGCGTCGTAGGTTCCATAGTCGACCTTGGCGCTCGTGAATCCCCTTCCTATCATAGCTAGCTCGTAACCTATCCAGGTGGATATGAGCGCCATTCCCGCAATTGGTGCGGCTGTTGAATCGTCAATATATGCAAGCATCTCCCTCGAAACTCTCGTTTTGTCGGTTATGGGCCTCATTGTGTTTCCTACGACTATCGTGTTAGTATAATCGTCAAAGAATACAAGGACGCCCAGAAGCCACCCAAGGAGTGAAGCACCCCTGCTACTTTTGACTCTCCTTGCTAGGGAAGCAGCAAGCGCGTGGACTGCGCCGGACTTGTAGACAAGTCCAACACCTGCTCCGATTAGGAAGTCGAAGATGAGTATCCTTGCGTTCCAGTCGTCTGTTACACTCCCAACTATCCATTCCAAACTTTGAGTTGTACCAGTTACCGGATTCCATCCTGCTACCATTACTCCACCAATCCACACTCCCGCAAACAGTGCTAGGATGACTCTCTTGGTCCATATAGCCAATCCAATAGCTACCAGAGGAGGTAGCAAAGACAGCGCCCCAAAGTCTGACATATTTACACCTCCCTACACCTTCCTATGCCCCCAAATTTTTCGAGTCTTTTATAAATTTTTCGTAGATATTATTGCATTTTTGAGAATCACCGAATTTTTTCGCATAGCTTTCCAAGTTTGCCAAAATAAATTCGAAAAAGGAATAGTGTAAATTTCTGTCTCCTGTTGCATATAGATGGTGTATTAAGTTTAACATTATACAATACTGCACTTATGCCATAAATTTCCTAGACATTCATTTTTGATAATTCTTGAAAGCCCTGCGAAAGTTAACAAAAAAGAATTCGAAATAAAAATTGCAAGCCTAGGATAAGTTCTCTAACAAGTTTTTCAGCTTTTTGAAGTCTTTTTCAAGCTCTTCCCTAAGCTGAGGTTTATAAAGGGCAACCGCCGGGTGGTACATTGGCACAATAATGATTTTTCCAAACAGGGTTCTGGCTTCAAATACCTTCCCATGAATCTTGCTTATAGGCTCGGGCTCAAAACCAAACTTTTTAAGAATGTACGCCATCGAGTGCCTCCCTAATGGCACGATGATCCTTGGGCGGATTATGTCTATTTGCTTGTCTAAATAGGGGGAGCAGGCATTAATTTCCTCTTCCGTTGGATCTCTGTTGTTGGGAGGGCGGCATTTTACGACATTGGTAATGTACACATCCTCGCGTTTAAGCCCAATGCTTGCTAATAGCTCATCCAGTACTTTTCCAGCCCTCCCAACAAAGGGTAAACCCTTTTGGTCTTCCCAATAGCCGGGAGCTTCCCCAACAAACATTATTTTAGCGTCATAGCTTCCAGAGCCCAGGACTGCGTTTGTTCTTAGTTCTCCCAATGGACACTTTTTACAGGTCTTTATTTTCTCTTCAAGCTTTTTCATAGCTTCATTCTTTTTCATGCTTAACACCCAGCCTCTCCTGAGAGAGATAAGCCGTTAAAAGCTCTTTCCAAGCTGTGTAATACCCCTTTTCGTAGTCGTCTCTGAATTCATGCTGAAGTATGCTCTCAAAATGCTCAAGGAGTTTTTTGGCCTTTTCCTTGTCTGGATTTCTTATAAGCTGAACTATCAGAGAATCAGTATCGTTGTCTTTCAATGCAGATAAAAAGCCGTTTATGGCTTTGCTGTAACCTCTTCCCCATTCATCATCTCCCACTATCTTTTCGAGTTTATCCAGATGAGATTTCGCCTTGGCGTAGTCTCCTCTCATCAGCGCTCTGAGGAACATTTCCATTCTCATCTCCCTTGCGGGCATTCTTCACCACCACCTTATTTGGGATTCTTGGTGTTTTTAACACTTTTCAAAGACTCGCATATGTGAGGGAGTATCCATAAATACTTAAGGAGACAAAAAATATCAAATCTGTTGAAATACCTATGAAAGTAAATTTTCATATTTACGCAAAAGTTTTTATACCTTGTATTTGTAAAAAATTTGTAGAGGTGGTAGAAATGGAAGAAATAGCCGAAGGGACACCAAGCGGGGAGAAAGAATTCGATGAACTGACTAAAAATGTTCGTGATTTGATTGAATACCCTGAAATAAGCGAGGAAGAATTTCAAGAACTCCTCACAAAAGCCAGCAGAGGTTATGGTGATGATCTCCCCCATAAGACGTGGTCCCTCTGTCCCGAGACTAGAAAGGTTGTTCCCGCTGTGGTCTGGGAAAAAGATGGGAAGGTTTGGATAACAAAGAAATGTCCCGAAGGATTGATAACCGATGTTTATTATGAAGATGCGGAAATGTATAAGCGCTTTAAGGAATGGAAATACGATTTTAAGATAAAGAGCTATAACGTTGAAAACACCGGTGTAAACTGTCCTTTTGATTGTGGTCTTTGTCCGAGACACCGCTCACACACGAACCTTCTGAACATAGTTTTGACTAATCGCTGCAACCTGAGCTGTTGGTATTGCTTTTTCTATGCCAAAGAGGGCCAGCCAATTTACGAACCAACGCTTGAGCAAATACGCATGATGCTCCGCAATGCGAAAAAGGAACAGCCTATCGGAGCTAATGCGGTGCAGTTTACTGGAGGAGAGCCGACACTGAGAGATGACCTCATTGAGATTATAAAAATTGCAAAGGAAGAAGGATACGATCACGTTCAGCTCAATACCGACGGCATAAGGCTTGCTTTTGAGCCAGAACTCGTGAAAAAGATTAGAGAGGCTGGCGTCAATACCCTTTACCTAAGCTACGATGGAATGACACCTAAGACTAACTGGAAGAACCACTGGGAGATTCCTTTAATCTTCGAAAATGTGAGAAAAGCAGGTGGGCCTGGAATTGTCCTAGTGCCTACAACCATAAGGAACGTCAACGACCACGAGCTTGGAGCCATAATAAACTTTGGCCTTAACCACCTTGACATCGTTAGAGGAGTTAACTTCCAACCCATCTCGCAGGTCGGTAGAGTCCCAAAGAAGGAGCGCCAGAGGTTCAGGATAACGATTCCTGGTGCGATAAAGCGCATAGAGGAGCAGACCAATGGGGCCATTGCCAAGGACGACTGGTACCCAATCCCGATAGCTGGCCACATAGCGCGCTTCTTTGAGGCCTTCGCTGGAAAGCGTTACTACATGACCAGCCACTTCGCCTGTGGAGCGGCCACTTACGTCTTCCTCGACCGCGAGAACAAGCGCGTCGTCCCGATTCCGCGTTTCATAGACGTTGAGGGCTTTGTCGAGTACCTTGAGACTAAAGCAGAGGAAATAGAGAAGTGGAAGAAACTTGGTAGGCTCCAGAAGCTCAAGCTCGGTGCGGAGATATTCATGAAGTTCAAGAGCTTCTACGACGAGAAGTACGCACCGAAGGGGCTGGACGTTCTCAGTCTCATAAAGAACGCCTTCGTTCACGGCACCTACGACGCCCTCGGAAAGTTCCACGAGAACGCTCTCTTCCTCGGTATGATGCACTTCATGGACGAGTACAACTATGACGTCGAGAGGGTTGAGCGCTGTGTCATCCACTACGCCATGCCGGATGGAAGAATAGTCCCGTTCTGTACCTTTAACGTGATCCCAGAGCTCTATAGAGACAAAGTCCAAGCACAGTTCAGCTATACTTGGGAGGAGTGGAAGAAGCTCCATCCAGACTGGGAGTACCAGAAAGACAAGTATGTAAGAACCAAGGAGTTCATTGAAAAGATGAGGAAAAGTGAACTCTATAGAAAAACCTACATCGACATAAAGAACTACTTCGGGTGATGGCAATGAGGAGGATAGATTTTAAATTCAACAAAATAACCCCTGACGAAGCCAGAGATATGCAGTACAAACTTTCACTTGATTTAGCTGTCTACAGGGCTTTCATCAACGGATATTCCAAGACTGGCTACGTGGTATTCGATGAGACAAAGCTGCCGAAGGATAAGCTTTTGGAGATGCTTAAACCCTTTGAACCAGAGATTATCAGCGAAAGAGAACTAACTCCGCAAGAACTCATCGAAAGCAGTTTGAGCTGGAAAAATACAATAGAAGCCTAAGTTTGTTTCTTTAGGCTTCCTTTAAAATTTTAAAAATCAAAAAAAGGCTAAAGGAGCTTTATCTTTATTTTTCCTGCAGTGTCCGGGTTTTCCAGCTTAAACGAGACTATGCCGCTGAAAGAAGACAGATCAATAATGTTCTTGCCACTTTTAATTCCAACAACATCTTCATAAGCCCCCTCAACTGGAAGGGAAAGGTCGTATTCGTATACCGTTAATTTGTTGTCCTTGCTTGAGTTTATTATCAACTCTGCCTCCTTGTACCCATCAAGAGGTATTCCTCCAAAGGCGTTCATTCCGAGGAACTTGCTTGCCTTTGCTAGGGAGGCAGTATTGATGGAGATGGTGAGAGCCGGAGGTCTTCTCTGGATGATGTCTTCATCAAGAACAAGTATATCCCTGTTGCCGGTATCAAAAGGCGTCGCTTCCAGGGCTCCGGTGTTGGGGGTGGTGTTTGTTCCAAGAAGTATCTTTCCGAAGGCTTTCTCTATGCTCGTTATTCTTGCCCCAAAAACACCAACTACCTTGACCATCGGAGGGGCTACATAGAGAAGCAAGGAGGGAGCGTTTATAGCGTTTGTAAATTCAGCCACTAATTTGGATTCCTCATCTAGCGGTCTGTATACTGCATCGTGATGGGCGTTGTAGGCTATCAATACCCCTCCACCCAGCGGAAGTGCGTTTGTTCTCATGGGCGCGTAGAAGTTTGGAAAGTCCAGCAGTCTGATGAATTTCATTTCTTCGTCGTTAAAGGGATTGCCAACGAACATTCCTCCCCTCACAAAGGCAAAGATCCTGTTGTATGCGCTCTCCATGTCTCCTAAAACTGGCCTTACTGGAGGATTTCCATCCACGGAGGGGCCGATGGGGAAGGTTTCCCATTTTCTGGTAATCAAGTCGAAAGCGTGGAATTCCCTTACTCCCCAATCAAAGTTCTTTCCAACTCCGAAAAACACGGTATCGTGAAGAAGTGCACCTTTAAGGCTGGGATTCTCGTTGAGGAGCTTTACCTCTCCGGTTTTTCTGTCAAGTTCATATATGCCGAGGTTAGCATGCCCGTCCTCCCTCGCTATAAGGAGCTTGTCTTCGTAGGGATCGTATATTATGTCGCTAACCTCTCCTGCCCATTCCGTTTCGTGGTGAATTGAGTCCTTCCATAGAAGCCGTATTTCGTCGTTTTCCGTGTCGTATTCGTGAACATGGGAGTATTTGTTGACAAAGCTTATTGTTGACTTCTCGTTCTTTCCTTCATAAACTGCTGGAGCGTGCACCCATCCGCCAAAGTAGATAAACTCGTCAACTGTCTCAACAGCATTATACGTGTCGCCACCGGAAGTCGGTTTTTCACCGACGAGCTCAAATTCGTATACTCTCTTTGAATCGTCCCGTATAAAGTGAGCCCGGGCCTCAAACGCCAGTGTAAAGTATAGAACATCGTTGTGGTACCTTAAGCCAAATATTCCTCCGCTTCCCCATTCGGGGCCATAGCGAGGTGGAAATCTGCTCAAATGTTTTAGGATTTCCACGGATACCACCATTAAAAATTTGTCTCGGGGAGATTTAAAACATTGTGCAAGCTGGGGGAGAATTTGTTGAGAGCATTAGGATTCTTGAGCAGCCACAAGCTTTTTATATCTGCTCTCGTAATTGAATTTGGGCCCACTATGCTGGCGGAACTTGTAGCAGGCTTCCTTTTTATCCTGACATGGACAGGATTTTTTTGTGATCGTGGGAAACCAGAAGAGTATCTGGAAAACCACTTTGGGAGTGATCATGCTGTTCTTGACGATGATAGTTTTGAACTACGCGAAATACCACTTCGGTGAGCTTCTTGGCTGGTTCTTCGGTACTACACTCGGCTTCTTGTTTGGTATCTAGATCATTCAGAGAATTAAACTAGAAAAGCCCACCGAGGAAAGTGCTATTGCGAGGTTCCTTTTTGGTCCACTCATCTTTGCGGCATTATTAGTTATCATTCTTTTTCTTTGAGGCTCGAAAATTTTAAATACCTTGAGTTACTAAAATATAATGAAAGGTAGAGAGGAGGTGAGAACATGGCTGAGATGATAATACCCTACCCGCAGCTCAGAAGTATCTTGGAGAAGACCTGTGAGCTTGCAGTTGCCAAGCCGAGAGCAGAGGAAATGATGGACATAGTTGAGAAGAAACTTGCTGACCTCTTTGAGGTGGCTTACGAGAACGCCAAGGCCGAGAACTCAAGCACAATAAAGATGCGCCACATACCAATTACCAAGGGTTTCAGGAACAGCATGAACCTCTTCAGGGCTGTCATAAAGGAGGAGAACGTGGAAATTGAGCCCATTAGAAAGTACGTCCTCAAGAAGATACCAAGTGACATTCCATTAGAGGAAGAAGTCGTGAACGGGCTTCCGATTATTGCGGGAACTCTCTTCGTGCTCGTTGGAAGGGTCATTAAGGCCCTCCATCCAGAGATTAGGAACGTCTATCCCGAGCACATTGAAGAGGCTGAAAAGGTTCTGAACTACACGCTCTGAATGTTTAGCTCTTCAAACTCTTCTTTTCCATTAATTAGAAAAAGAGTGGAAAGAAATTACTTCTTCAGCCACTTCTCCATCCACCCGACTATGAGCTCAAGCCTCCTGACGCGGTGCTTTGGCTTTCCGCTTCTGCTAAGGTCGTGGTTCTCTCCGGGGAAGATCGCCAGCTCAACGGTCTTACCTAGGTATTTGAGCGCGGTGAAGAACTGGAGAGCCTCTGGGAGCCAGCAGCGGTAGTCCTCCATCGAGTGGATTATGAGGAGCGGTGTCTCCACGTTGGGGGCGTACTTAAGCGGGCTCTTCTCCCAGTAGCCGTCGAGGTTGTTCCACGGGTCGCTGCCTATCTGGTCGGGAGCAAAGTAGTAGCCGATGTCCGTCGTTCCGAAGAAGCTCACCCAGTTGGAAATGGAGCGCTGGGTAACGGCAGCCTTGAACCTGTTCGTGTGGCCGACTATCCAGTTTGTCATGAAGCCACCGTAGGAGCCGCCGGTAACACCGAGCCTCTCCGGGTCAATAAAGTCGAAACGCTTCAAAGCTTCGTCAACGACCTCCATGATGTCCTGATAATCGCGCTCTCCGTAGTGCTCCCTTATGTCCGCAAAGTCTTCACCGTAGCCGTCGCTGCCGCGCGGGTTGGAGAATATCACGACGAAGCCCTTGGCTGTGAGAACGTGGAACTCGTGCATGAAGGAATAGCCGTAAGCCGTCTTCGGCCCGCCGTGGATTTCAAGCACGGCTGGATACTTTTTGCCAGGCTCAAAATCAACGGGCTTCATTATCCATGCGTCTATCTCAACGCCGTCACTGGCCTTAACTTTGAAGTGCTCGGGCTTCGAGAGCTTGTAGTCATTAATCCAGCCGTTGAAGTCGGTTAGCTTCTTCTCCTTCCCGTCCTTGAATATGTAGAGCTCCGTTGGAGTTACCGCATCCTGGGCGGTGAAGGCTATGTAATCGCCGATGGCGAAACTCTCCACGCTCCTGTCGCCGCCGATGACTCTCTCAATCTGCCCCTCAAGGTTCACGCGGAAGAGATTAGCCCTCGGCCCATCAGTGGCGACGTAATAGATCCAGCCGTCCTTGAAGACCAGCTCGGCCCTTTGAGAGCCACGGACGTCGCAGTTGAGGGAGTTGTAGGCCGCGCGGTCGAGTCCGGCGGTGAGCTTCCTCATCTCGCCCATCTCTGGGTTGTAGTGGTAGATGTGCGTGTTCGTTGGGATTCCACGCTCGCGCGTGTTGGCCTTGAGGATGAAGGTTCCATCGTCGAGGGGTATGAAGTCCTGGACGCTCCACTTTCCGGGAGTTAACCTTTTCGCCTTCCTGCCTTCGAGGACGTAGAGGTCGCTGACCATCGGCTTCTTCTCGCGGTCTTCCTGGGCAATGAAGTACAGCCTGCCGTGGTGGAAGCGGATCTGCGAGACATCTAGATTTTTCGGCGTCAGACGCTTCTTCTTTCCGCTTTCGACGTCCACGAGATAGACGACGTTCCTCTTTCCGTAGACCCAGCCGACACCGTTGAACCAGAAGGGGAGCTCCTTGATGATGTGGACGTCGTCCTTGGGCTTCTTCTCGATGTCTATCGGCGTAACAACGGCTATGCTCTTTCCGTCCTCGGTGAAGCGAATGTTCTTGATTCCGTATTTGAACTTCGCCAGAAGCCTGGCCTCGCCGCCGTCCGTCGGGATTACGTACAGCTCGGCCTCCCTGCTCTCCTTATCGCGCTTTGAGGTGAAAGCAACGAGTTTTCCGTCAGGCGAGAAGCGCGGGTTTCCGTCCTTCTTGTCAGAGGTAAATGGCTTAACTTTTCTGCCATCGTAAAGGTAGAGCCTTGAGAAATAGTCGTCCTTCTCGACGCTTATCTCAGTCACCTGGAAAACCAGCTTTCTCCTGAACGCATCGATGTTTCCAACGAGTTTGAACTTTTCGAGGTCTTTAATACTCAGTCCCTTAGCCATAGAAACCACCAAATTATCATCGCCCTTTTCGTATAAAAACTTAGCGTTTCGATGGTTATCGAGAAACTTTGACATCCGATTTGTGTCCCATATTTTTGCGTGGGGCTTTGAAGGAAAAGTATAGTTTTTTAAGCATGCCGTCTTTTTCATTTGTGGGGATGAAAAATGACCGTGAAAGTGAGATTCGACAGGGAAGTGAGAGAGTACGCTAAAAGCGAGGGTGTTAAAGATTCAACGTTAAAGCTCACTGAAACGGCTCTCGCAGAGGCTATTGAGGAATTTCATAGAAGAATGATAGTTTTAGCCGGAGATACCATGAAAAAAGCAACCTTGGCTGGAATCCTCGGTGGGGCTGCTGCTAAAATAATCTCATCTATTCTTGAGGATCTTATGAAAAAGAAGCTTAGGGATGAAAGTGAAAACAAAGTTGAGGTTCTCTATGCCACGGATGCTCTCGGCCAAGAGACATTTGGAAGAAAGAGGTATGAGGAATTCAGGAAGCACTTTGACGTTTTGGTAGGGGAGAACGTAAACGTTACGGCAGTTACCTTTAAATACACTCGGGAAATTCTTGGAAGGACTTACGACCTTCTTGTCCTCGATCTCAGCTATGATTTCTCCCCTAATGACCTTGGTAGGATAATAGAAACGGTTAGGGGAGGAGGACTAATATTTGTTCTTGCCAACCCCTTCGAGAAGTGGAAGAATATGTGGACTGGCTTCCACAAGAGCCTTGTTACTCCCCCCTACACCATAGATGACGTGAAGAAGAGATTTAACCGGAGACTGATTAGGAAGTTTGAAGAGCATGAGGGGATTTACATCTTAAACGCCGAAAGCCAAAAAATCCTCAAAGGGCCGAAGAATGAGAAAACTCAAGCAAAGCTTCCCGAAAGAGAGAAGATTGAAATTCCAGACGATATAAAGTTCCCAAGAGAGCTCTATGAGCTCTGCCTTACGAACGGGCAGGTTGAGGTTCTTAAAGCCCTCGAAGAATTAATAGAAAAGGATGGAATGGTGGTTTTAACGGCTGACAGAGGAAGAGGAAAGAGCGTCAGCGTCGGTATAGGCTCAATTGGTCTCGCAGTGAGGGCAAAGAAAAAGCGCGTGAGGATAGTTGTTACGGCTCCAGAACTCGAAAACGTTCAGAGCCTCTTCCGCTTTGCGAAAAAAAGCCTCCAAAAGCTCGGTTACAAGCCGAAAGTTATAATGGAAAACGGCCTCATAAAGGAAATATACGCCAAAGGGATAGGGTTGAGATATTACCCGCCAACCCAAGGGTATAAAATGAACGCAGATGTTTACATAATTGACGAAGCCGCTGGAATCCACGTGCCGATACTCCATAAGTACCTCACCAAGCCCAAAGTGATTTATTCCTCCACAATTCACGGATACGAAGGAGCTGGAAGGGGGTTCTCGGTTAAGTTCCTAAAGAAGGCAAAGGAGAAGAGGGAGTTCAAGGAGATACACTTATCAGTGCCGATTAGATACGAAAGCAACGACCCCATTGAGAGGTGGCTCTTCAATGTCCTTCTACTGGATGCAGAGCCGGTAGAGCTTACCGAAGAGGACTACGAGCTTATTAGAAAGAAGGAAGTCTACTTCGAAAAGCCCGACCTTGATGATTGGTTTGAAAACGACAGAGAAGATTTGAGACACTTCGTTGGTATTTACGTCCTTGCCCACTACAGGAACAGACCGAGCGATGTTGCCCTTCTAGCGGACGCTCCCCACCATGAAGCGAGAGTTTTGAGGCTTAAAAACGGAAAGATAGTCTGTGCCGTGCAGATAGCCAAGGAGGGCGGAATTCCGAAGAAGGACATAGATAGGATGGTAAAGGGCTACAAGCCCAGAGGAAACATAATCCCCGATATGATGGTCAAACATCACTACGCAAAGGAATTTGCAAAATTAAAGGGCTATAGAGTTGTGAGAATAGCCACTCACCCAGATGCAATGGATATGGGTCTTGGAAGTAAGGCGCTCGAGTTGCTTATTCAAGAAGCCGAGAGAGAAGGGTTTGATTGGGTAGGAAGCGGATTTGGAGCAAGTGAAGAGCTTATAAGGTTCTGGGTGAGAAATGGATTCGCAGTAGTTCACCTAAGCCCCTCAAGAAACCCCGTTAGTGGAGAATACACGGCGATAGTGATAAAGCCGATAAGCAAAAAAGCTCAAGAAATCGTCAAGAAAACCAATGACGAATTCAGAATCAGGCTTACGGAGTGGCTTGGGGACACGCATAGAGACTTGGAGCCGGAAATAGCAAGATGGCTCTTCGAGACGCCCTTTGGAGAGAGCGTCAATTATCCAATACACCTCACAGACGTGCAGAAGAAGAGGCTTGAAATGTTTGTCGGCAAGGTTTTAACCTACGACACAGTTCTTGACGCGGTAAAACCGTTGGTAAAGCTATATTTCCTCGATGGCTGGATGAAGCCATATCTCGACGAAAGACAGATACACCTCCTCATCTACCGTGTTCTCCAGGCACACACATGGGAAGAGACCGCTAAGTTCATCAACAGAAGCCCAATGTTCACGATGATAGAAGTGAGGGACATAATAAGGGGTCTCTGGTACTACTACAAGCACATAATTAAGTGAGCTCGTCTTTGCTGTTCTTCTTTTAATTTCCGCTTTGAGTCAAAAATTAAAAGGGGCATTTAAAGGCTCAGCTTCGTCGATCCCGGGCATCAATTGCCCCAAAGGCCAATCTACATCATCGCCTTGTGAACTAAAGCACGTTCAAATACTTGTGCACTTGGAAGCTCAAACCAACGTTGTCTCTTCCCATAACCTTCGCCGCGATGTTATAAAGCCTCATAAGCTGGGACTGGAAAATATCAATCGGTTCCTTGGGCTGTATGGCGAGAGGGGCTAAGCCCTTTAACAGCTCCGCATACCACTTTACGTTTTCCTCTTTTGTATCTTTTGTAACCACGAGCTTTGCGTAAGTTTTCACCCCAGCTTTCTTGAGAATTCTAATGCTCTCCACTTCCTTGAGCACCAGCTCCCTCCAGTTTTCAGTTGCACGGGCAGTCTCGTCTTTTATATCAACGCTTGCGTAGTCAACCAGCGGAGCAACCTCCTCAATGAGCTCTGGAATTCCCCCGTGAGTTTCTAGGAAATTTGCAAAACCGAGTTCTTTCATCCTTTCCATAAGTGCTTTGAGCGATTTAACCTGAAGAGTAGGCTCGCCGCCAGTGTAGCTTATTGAGTGTATATCCCCTGTATCGAGCTTTAAAATGACATCAACAACTTCGTCAAGCTTTGCGGGGTTTGGTTTGTACTCAAATCTTCCCGTGAAGGGCTCCACTTCGTAGCGCCACTTCTTAACGCTTGGGGCAGAAATAAACGCCCTGGAATCACACCATATGCACCTCAGATCACAGCCAGCAAACCTAACAAAAATCTGCCTTCTGCCAAATGCACTACCCTCTACGCTCCCGCCTTCCCCTTGCCAGCTGTTGAATATCTCTGCCAGAATCATGGAATCACCTAAAGCTCTATCCCTTTCACTTTATCGCTCACGTATCCTTCGAGGATTTCTACTTTTACGCTCCGCTCTTCGCCGGTCAGATCAGCCATGAGTTCAACGCCTTTAGCGTAGTCCCAGAGCCTCCTTTTTGCGTCGTCATCAATCGCCTCACACATGATGATAATTTCCCTTGGGTCTTCCCTGCTCGCGATTTCTATAACTTTCATGGCATCACTAACTGTAAAGAGGCCTTTTTTCTTAAAGAGCATTTTTTCATCACCTAAACGTACTTCATCAAAAGGGAAACGGCTTCTTCTAAGATGTGTCTGTCTTCAGCATCTACAACATTCTCCAGATAGTAAAGACCTTTTATGTTAAGAATGATGTAAGCCTCATCTCTATCTAGGCCAAGGTCATAAGCTTCGTAATAAACCCTTTCCTCTCCCAAAGCTTCGTTGAGCATTTTAACGAAATAGTTTATTTCATCCGTTGTTAAGTCGTCCCATCTGCTCTCCATCTCGTCAAAGTATCTCTCAAGAGTTCTTAATGTTTCTAAGTCTACTTTAAGCGTTCCCTCCACATAGGGGAACTCGCCGACCCTGAATATCTTTACACCGTCCTCGTCCCTCACACCAACGTAATCCCAAAGGAGAACTCCTTCTATGACACTGACCCCATATCTGCTTGCAAGGTAAGTAAACCTCTCCATAACCTCTTCAATATCCTCCAAAAACTCCTCTTCATTGGTGAACCTAACTACCTTACTTATTGTTCCAGCCATATCTCACACCTTGAAGGTTCATCACTCCCTAAGGGTTATAAGCCTTTAGGGTTAACCTCAATTGCCCGAGGAGTACTGGGTTGCGATGACCTCGGGACCCCCAGGGGGGCGACATCTCCAATGCCCCCCTACTAAAGTTTTTAAAACTTTTGTTGCATTAATAACTGGGGGTTATTTATGGTTATCATTCCCAAGCCAATTGATCCAAGAGAGATAAAGAAGCTTAGGAAAGAACTTGGCATAACTCAGGAGGAGCTTGCCAAAAAAGCTGGGGTTACGCAGGCGTATATAGCAAAGCTCGAAAGCGGCAAAGTTGATCCCAGACTGTCTACTTTCAACCGAATTCTCCAAGCTTTAGCTGAATGCAAAAAGGCCCGATTTAGAGCGAAGGAAATAATGTCTTCCCCCATAATAAGTGTCAAACCCTATGAAACGGTTGAGAAGGTTGTTAAGCTTATGAGTGAGCACAACATTTCTCAAGTGCCTGTGATAGCCGGCAATAAGGTAGTCGGCTCTGTAACGGAAAAAACACTCATTAGAAAGAGCTTTGAGTACGAGGATCTTCTCTCAAAAAAGGTTATGGAAATTATGGACGAGCCTTTCCCAATAATAAATGAGGACGAGAGCATTGAAGTCGTAAAGTTCCTTCTTGAAGAACATCCAGCAGTTATAGTACAGAACAAGGAAGGCAAGCCTGTTGGAATAATAACCCGTTCAGACCTGTTCAAAATAAAATAATAGGCTAAAAACAAAACTAAAGGGATTAGGAAAGCGCTAGCCGTACATAACTTCGTGTGAAGCCATCTGGTGTGCCAGTCTCTCTTCCGAGCCGAGAACCTTTTCAACTGCCTTTACGAAGTCCTCGTGAGTTACGTACTCCCTTCTTGCCCTAATGGCGAACATTCCTGCTTCGGTTACAATTGCCTTAAGGTCGGCACCGCTTGCTCCCTCGGTCATCTCCGCTATGGCTTTGAGGTCGACTCCCCTAAGGTTCATTCTCCTTGTGTGGACTTTGAGAATCTCCAGTCTTCCCTTGAAGTCCGGCAATGGGACTTCTATCAGTCTATCAAACCTTCCAGGCCTAAGCAAAGCTGGATCGAGGATATCTGGTCTGTTTGTAGCGGCAATAACTTTAACGTTGCCCCTTGAGTCGAATCCGTCAAGTTCTGCTAGGAGCTGCATTAAAGTCCTGTTTACTTCTCTTTCTCCACCGGTAGTTTCGTCCAATCTCTTTGCACCTATTGCATCGATCTCATCGATGAACACTATGGAAGGTGCTTTTTCCCTAGCCAGCTCAAAGAGCTCGCTTACCAATCTCGCACCCTCTCCGATGTACTTTCTCACAAGTTCGCTGCCAACGACTCTTATGAATGTTGCATTTACCTCATGAGCTAGTGCTTTTGCCATCAAAGTTTTTCCACATCCTGGTGGCCCATAGAGAAGTACTCCCTTTGGCGGTTCAATTCCAACTTTTTCGAAGAGCTCCGGATGCTTAAGAGGCAACTCTATGGCTTCTCTCAACTCCATAAGCTGTTTTTTCAATCCGCCTATGTCCTTGTAGGTAACCTTGGGCTTCTCAATTACCTCGAAACCTAGCACAGATGGGTCCTTTTGAGACGGCAAAAGCTCTATGACTGCCATTGTCCTTTGGTCTAATGCAACTCTGGCACCGGGTTTTAGTTTTTCTCTCTCTACCCACGGCGCGATTCTCACAACGAACCTTGGTCCATTGTAGTTCTGGACAATAGCTCTGTCTTCATCCAAAAGCTCAATTAAAGTTCCGGCAAAAGCAGGAGGTTGCCTTAGTCTAGACATTTCCATCCTTAAGCGTGAAAGCTCTCTCTCAAGTCTCTCTTTGTCTGCTTCCAGTGTTCTCACTTGAAGTTCGAGTTGCCTGATTCTACGCTTGAGATAGTAAACGTAATCGTCATATTCCTCTTCGTGTTTCATATTGACATCTTCAACATTGCTCATACTCTAAACCCCTCCTATATATGATTGTGCAGAAGAACCTTATTAACCTACTCATCCTCACCAGTGAGTAGGAATTCCAGAGGGCTTATAAACTTTTGGTTTGTGAATGCATTTTCAAAAAGTATAAGGCTTCCTTTATAGACAAACTGGCAGTTTTAACCTTGGTTTCGATCAATCACACATTAAAAATGAAATCCCACAGTTGGATTGTTCGAAAGGTTTAAGTAATCTTTTGTTATTATTTGCATTTGGACGTTTAAGGGGGTGGTAAGATGGTGAAGGTAAGGTTTCTGGGACATGCTGCATTCGAAATAGAGGGAGATGGAAAGAGGATACTCATAGACCCGTTCTTGACTGGAAATCCAAAAGCGGCAGCAAAACCTGAGGACTTTGATAAGGTTGATTTGATTCTCGTAACCCACGCCCACGGGGATCACCTTGGAGATGCAGTAAAAATCGCTCAGAGAACCGGAGCAAAAATAGTTGCTATGTATGATGTAGCCAACTATCTTGTAGAAAACAATAAGGACATAACAACAGTAGGTATGAACTACGGCCCAACTGAGGTCGATGGGGTTAAAATAGTTCAGGTTCCTGCGTGGCACTCAAGCAGCGATGGCAAATACAGCATTGGAAATCCATGCGGATACATCATAGAGCTCGAAGGAAAGAAGATTTATCATGCCGGAGACACCTATGTTTTTAAGGACATGGAGCTCTTTGCCGAGCTTTACGGAATAGACCTTGCCTTGCTTCCAATAGGCGGACACTTTACAATGGGACCCAAAGAAGCCGCAAAGGCTGTTGAATTCCTTAAGCCTAAATACGTCATTCCAATGCACTATGGAACGTTCCCGCCAATAGCTAAGGATCCAGAAGAGTTCAAGAAACTTGTTGAGGGCAAGGCAGAGGTTATTATACTAAAACCTGGAGAAGCTTTTGAGTTCTGAAAAACCTTTTAAACTTTCTTTTTTAGGTTCAATGTGGTGAAGAGATTGAAGGCTAAGTATCTTGCACTAACAATCATTGCAGCTTTAATGTTTATGTATCTCATAGCGATTCCCATCTATGCTCAGCAGGAAGAAAACAGGCCTAAGTATGATTTGATAATAGTTAGAGACGATGATTTGATAGACTACATTACTGTTCTCCCCTATGCGAATCTTTTAAAAGTCCCCGTTCTTCCCGTCAATCCCCAAAAACTTGACGAAAAAACATGGGCACAATTATATTCGTATATCCAGATAGGATGGAAAAAAATCTTGATAGTTGGAAACTCAAATGCAGTTAGCAAGGAGGTTGAGGATGAACTCCTCAAGATGGGGTACAGCGTTACAAGAATAGGTGGGGACGTAAGAACTGAAACAGCGGAAAAATTAGCCGTTCATTTTTATCCTCAAGGCTCAAAAACGGTAGTCTTAGCAAGTGCTTTGGATTACGGCTCTGCCTTAGCCGCCTCGAGGTTTGCGATGGAGTATGACCTCCCACTGCTGCTAACTCTAGAAAATGATTTATCTGAACATGCAGTTGCGGGGCTAAAGCATCTACAGCCAGAGCTTGTTGTTCTGGTTGGAACGGGGTTGAATGAGACGATTGAAGCAAAGTTAAGAAGCATGGGGTATGAAACCTACTGGCTCGGCAAGAACGTAGAGAAGCCACCCGTCTCTCCTCCAGAAGAGCCATCTCCATATAGGTATTCCCTCATAGGTGCTATAGTATCACTCGCAATTGCAGTGCCCATAACCCTGTATTGGGCAAAGAAGAAATGGTACTCCAATAAGATACCGGTAGAAGTGCTGACAGAGAAGGAAAGAATCGTTGTAAAAGCTCTAATAGAGCAGGGAGGGAAAGTAAAGCAAGAAGACCTTCCAGAACTTACTGGCTATTCGAGACCAACTGTGAGCAGGATAATCCAGGAGCTTGAGAAAAAACAGTTGATTGAAAGAGAAAAAGTTGGCAAAACATTCATTGTCAAGCTTGTAAAAGAGATAGACCTCAAAGAATAGTTGACCTCCTATCAGTCCTAAAGGGCGAAGCTTGAAAAAGAATAGGTCAGAAAGCCCTACCGCTCATCACATCTCAGCGTCCTGACTTTTCTTCATCCCACATATAAAGGGAAAATAAAATCAAGCTTTCCTGAAAAGGTGTCTGTGAGATTTGTTTATGTGTCTAGTATAATCCTTGCTCCTTCTAAATACCATCCCACATCTTGGGCACCTAAAAAGAATCTCCCCGTCCCTGTCCTTGATTTTTATTGCTTTAAGCACTGCCATTCTCCCCACCCCATGCTCTAGTTTAGTGATGAATTTTTAAGCTTTATCCCATTATTGAAGCCATATTCTGTTTCCCTTCACCTTCAAATAGCCAATCTTCTGCAGCTCTTTTAATATGTCTTCAACGGCTTCTTCGTCAAAATATATGTTTATCTTTTCTTTCTTCCCCTCCACGGTTAAGGGCTCATGCTCTAAGAGTGTTTCGATTAATTCCATTTTTTTGTCCTTCTTTTCGGCTATTGCCAGTATTGTATTTGCCAATACTGACTTTCCAATTCCCACAAACATTGCCTCAACTAAAGATTCTTCGGTAGCATATTCCTCCGCTATCTCTAAGGCTTTCTTTATTAGCTCTTCCTCTATTTCTAGAACCTCGACAAAATACCTTCTCATAAAGGAGAGTTCGGTTGTAAGAGTCGCATTAAGCTTCTCCTCTACTTCTTCCAGCACATCTTCAAGCTCATCGATATTAAACTTGAGCTCGATTTCGAGGTCATCAAGCTTGGGCTTTTTGATAAGCTTAAGTTTTTCTTCCCCCTCAACGTATCCGTTCTCTATCAAAGCAGTTAGGAGTGTCAGCTTGGAAATATTAACGTCATCAAAGAGGTCTTTAAAGTCTTTCTCTTCTCCTACATTCCATTCTTCCATAAGAGCTTCGAAAGAAGCCTTTATCTCTTCGAGGGTATCTTCAATTATCGATATCCCCTCGGATTTCCTAATAAGTTCACCAAACTTATCTCTGATCACAATGATATGGTAAATTTCCCAGCCAAGCTCTTCTCGGGTTTTGTTCATTATCCCCTCTTTGCTGAGCTCTTTTGAGAGTTCTACCATGTCCTCCTTACTAAGCACTTCAAATCTCACGTTTATTCACCAAAAATGTAAAAGGAGTTCTCAGTTATAAACCTTAAGTTAGATGACCCTCACAATTCTCTCTGCCCATGGAGATATTCTAACTTTTATATAGCCCTTAAACTTCTCATCTACTTCTTTGTCCCCGGTGTAAACTCTTATTGGCCCCTTAACTTTCGACGGGGTTGCCACAATGATGATATTTTCCTTTGGAATACTTCTCAAAACCTCTGGAGAAAACTGCTGATTGCCCCTTCCAAAAAGAAAGTTCAAACCCCCGACAACCGTTACTATAATTTTTGGATTTCTGTGCAAGTATCTTAACAAATCCTTTTCCTGGGCGTCTTTTACGAGAAGCTTCGCTTTTCCGTTTTTTATCTCAACTATATCCACTCCCAGCAGTGTCCCATCTATCCCAAGTTTGTCTTTGATCTTCTTTATTGTTGAACCAGCGCCCAAGAAGTAAACACCATCCTCAAGCTCCTCCACAATAGCTTCTGCTATTGCATCAAGCTCTTCTTCTTCATCAAGGGGAGTGGGCTCCTTTGCTCCCTGCACGAGGACTTCCACATAGGGCGTTAAAGCTTTTCCATATGGTTTTACCTTGACTTCATCATGCCTGTAGGCGTTTTCATCGAGGTCAAGGATTTCTCGCTCCACAAGCTTTGCATTTCCCTTTGTGAACTCAACAAGAAGCCTCGCAGCGTCTTCTGGAGATGTTGCAAAAACTCCAGAGAACATTTTAACCCCTGTTGGAATGCCAAGGATAGGTTTTTCTTTGTCTATTGCCTCATATATGTCTCTAGCCGTTCCATCTCCTCCCGCAAAGAGCAGTACGTCCACTTTGTCCTTCATTAACCTTGCAAGCACTTTCGTATCTTCCTTGGTAGTATCGGGGATTTTAACACCGAATACTTCCCTTTGCTCCACTTCTCTATGCTTAATAACTTTGTATGGGAAATTGAATTCTTTAAGAGCGTCCTCCCCCAATCCATCGGGTCCTGTTAGAAATTCAACGTCGATGTCGTAATGAGAAAGCTCTCTTAAAAAGAGCTTTGTAAAATCAAGTGCCAAGGGCTTTGCTCCTCGTTTTATAGCTTCCTCAATAACTCCGTCGGTGCCTTTTAGAGCAACTCTACCTCCCATTCCAGCTATTGGATTGACTATTAAACCGACTATCATTTTCTTCACCCACTTTTCAGCGCATGTATTTCCTTGCAAAGACCGTTAGAAACACGGCCCACATGAACATTCCAAATATTGCTTCGAGGGAAGCAATAACTCTGCCGATCCCAATAGGGTGGAGATCGCCATATCCAAGGGTTGTCGCAGTCACTACACTAAAATACTCATAGTCGAGAAAACTCCTTAAAGGCACGCCTGGGCTTGTAACGCTTTTCGTGAGATAAAATATTGTTGGAAATACAAGATTGACCATAAATATCCAGATAAGGATAGGTCTTTTCCAGTCGGTTCCATATTTACATGTCAAATCAGCAAAAAACCACTCAAAAAAGCCCTCTAAAAGGCGAACATAGTGCTTTATTTTGGTTTTAATCCTGCCAGCAGGGAGGGATGGAAGTCTTATTTTGAGTCCAAGTTTGGGTAAATAGACCATATACCTCCCCATTTTTTGCTTTCTCCTGGCAAGCATCTCTAGGTAGTAATATTGATCCGCCTTTTCCTTGTCCCCGCTTTTTTCCCACGTGATCCTTGCCATACGGTAAAAGAATTCTTCCATCGTCGGGTTATTAAAGCTGCATTCCTCCAGAATGACGAATCCTTTTACGTTTAGTTCTGCCAGAAGATTTGGGAGTACGGTCAAGTTCCACGTTGTATCACCGTAAAATGTAACACCTCTAAAAACCAAATTATTATGAATGGTAGTGTGTACAAATTCAGGAACTTTTAACCTTCCTCCTCTTATTTCTACGTGTCCCAGAACTTCAAGGTTTTCAAGCTGGAGGACTCCATCAAAGTTTCTGATAAACAGCCTAACCTGCCTCTTAAACCTCGGGCTGGGGTCAAATTCTATATTCTTTATGAGGAAAATCTTTGCTTTTACATGCTTTCTTGACATCCCGGATAGTGTTATTCCATGTTCCTCCAAAATCTCTTTAAGCAAGGGATACATGGAATTTACTCCTATTCTTCTGACGTTTTTGAGGTCTGAAAACTCTATCCTTCCGTATATTGTTTCTTTTTCTCCATATTCCTCTTCACCTGACCTTTCCTGCTTTGCATACTGAACAGAGTTTATCATCAAGTACCGAACCGTGCTGTTCTTTATGGAAATCGAGTTCTCAAATTTGATGTCAAGAATATTAAATCCAAAGAAGACTGAGTTTTTTACCCAGATTGTGGCTATAGACGATGCTAAGAGTATAACCCTATCAATTTCGCAGTTGAAAATGGACAGGCCTTTTAATTCGGAATTTTCAACAATAAGGGTCTTTATTTTCGAATTTTTAAACACAAGAGGCTTGTCACTTTTCAAATTTGAAACTTTGGCTTCATAAAGCTGGACACCTTCAAAATACCTAACTCCTCGCTCCAGCTTTCTTTTGAAAGCTCTTTCCTTAATTTCTCTTATTCTATCTCCATAAAGCAGTTCGCCCTCCTCAAAAGGGATGTGGAGTGAGCAGTATTTCGAGCCTGATAGAGCCTTTGTTTTACACTCTTTCCCATTTTCAAAGACGTACTCGCACATACAGTATCACCGGAAGGATTACTCCTTAGCTATAACTATATCATCCAGAGTTTTTAATCTTGCTCTTTTCGCAGCCTCCTCAATTTTTGTGGGGATTTCTCGAAGGGGTCTGAGGATTATTGTCTCAATTTGTGAAAAGCCCAGCTTTTTTCTGGCATACGCCCTATGATGCCCATCTAAGATGTAGTAGTTCCCTTTGTGCTCTAAAACTATAACAGGGGCATCGTAGCCGTGAACTATTTCTTGAAGAACTACCAGCAGTTTCTTCTCATTTAGTTCCCATTGGGTAGGTATGAGCGCTTCAAGGGGGAGGTATTTGTGCTCCATATCAAATGGCACGCCGTAAAGTGCTTCATTCTCCTTCTTTATTCTCTCTGCTCTTTCAAATGCCTCTTCCCTAGTGATAAGCCTAATCACTTTTAACTCCCCTAACAACTATAAATGCTCCAAAGTTCTTTAGCTTATCGCTGAACTTTTGGTCAAGCTTCTCAGCAAGCCCTAAAAAGGGGAAAAATGAAGGAAAGTATATAATCCCTCTGCTCTCAACGTCTTTAAAACCCGCTTTTTTCATAAGATCTTCGAGTTCCTTTGGCGTGTAAAACCTTGCATAGCGATAGGCGGTTTCCACAAAAAGGCTTTTCAAGCACTTAAACAGGAACCATAGGCTTCTTCCATTCATTGTACCAATCACTACTTCTCCTCCAGGTTTCAAAACCCGGTAAATTTCCTTGAGAGCTCTTTCGGGTTCGTGTATAAACTCAAACATTGTAACGCTCAGTACTAAATCAAATGTATTCTCCTCAAAAGGTAGTGAATAAGCATCTGCTCTAATGAACTTAACGTTTGGGAGCTTTTTTCTGGCTATCTTTAGCATTTCCTCGCTTATGTCTACGCCAACAACTTCAAATCCTCGCTTATAGAGCTCTAAAGTATAATTGCCAGTCCCACATCCAAGGTCGAGGGCCTTACCTCTCTTGGTTTTCATCATAGAAAACACTAACTTTTTCTCTGTTCTATCCACATAACGTCCGACCCTGGTTTTGTACCACTCATCGTAGCGGGGCGCTATTTTATTGAAGTACTCCACAGCTATACCCCCCAATTGTTTTGAGTAGTCGCCAAGCTCTTAATGCTTTGCTACTCGATGTTTGACCTTAAGTTGACTTTGCTTTTTGTTTACCTGAACTCTTCTCTTTTCCTTTCTCTGTTCCATATGTAATCTAAAAGAGGCCTTATTCTCTCCCAGACTTCCTCAATCCCACCGTGCCCGTTTATCTGCACGTAAATGCCTTGCCCCTTGTAAAACTTGATGATCGGCTCCATATTGTTGATGTATATGTCATATCTTCTGGAGACTATCTCTGGCTTGTCGTCTTCTCTCTGAACTACTTTGCCTCCACAGATATCACATTTGCCGGGAACTTTTGGTGGGTTGTATTTTATATGATATACTGCTCCGCAGTTTTTGCATATTCTTCTCCCAGAGATTCTGGTTATGCTTTCTTCCTTTGAGATGAAAATATCAATTGCCAGGTCTATTCTAATGCCGTGGTCGTAAAGGAAGTTCTCCAAGGCCAAAACCTGCTCAGCAGTTCTTGGGTATCCATCAATAATGAAGTTTTCCCTCTTTCTTCTCAGTCTTGAAAGCACGAGCGTGTTTATAACGGTATCTGGCAGAAGCTCCCCTCTTTCTATGTATTTCTTCATTTCCAAACCAAGAGTAGTCCCCCTGTTTATCTCTGCCCGGATTATATCGCCAGAAGCTATGTATTCGAGGCCGTATTTCTCAACTATTCTCCTCGAATGTGTCGATTTTCCAGAGCCGGGAGACCCAAAGATCAGAATGTTCATTCAATCACCAATAGGAATATATATCCCAGCGCATTAAAGTATTATGGTGATGTTCAATGCCCAAACTTTCAACTGGATTTGTTAGAGCGAGTGGATATGCCAACAAAGTTAGAAAAGTTCTCTTCGCATTAACTCGAGGTAAGCTTAATCCTGAAACAGTTGTAAGGGCATCAGCCGAGCTGAACCAGTATCTTTTCGATAAGCTCCAAGAGATGGGCGTGAAAAAGGAAGACGTTGTGAGAATTTCGATAGAATTCAACATTAAAAATGGAGAAATAGAGTGGAATTACGATACCTTAAAAATTGAAGTCTACAAGAAGGAGGAAGAAGAGAAGCTTGCTGAGGCAATGAAAGAAGTTGAAGAGAGGGAGAAAGCTTTAGAGATCGCGATAGAAGAGCTGAGCAAACTTTCGGAGAAACTAAGAGAGCTCAGTGATGAAATTGCCCAAATTATCGAGAGACTCAAGCGGGAGCATACATCCCTAAAGCTTGAATTCGAAAAGTAACTACTCCTCATACCCCTCGCTCTGACCGCTTTTTCCCTCCATTTTTATTACATAGTCCGCTGCATTCTGAAGTGCAATACTAAATCCCGGTTCCACCCCTATGACCACGGTTTCCTTACCCTTTCTCTTTGCCTCGTTTATTATGGGGAGGAAGTCCGCATCCCTTGTAGCCAAAGCTATTACCTCTATATCGCTGTTGTATATCAACTCCATGGCTTCAATGGCGATTCTTACATCAGTATCTCCGGCAACTATTATGGGCTCAAACCCTTGGTTAACAACTGCTTCAATAAGCCCCTGAGGGGCATATTGATTCAGAACAACTTTTGCAACCCTGATTTTTCCAATTTTTTCCAGTGCTTCCTTTATATCTTCAAGCTTAATCCCGAATTCCTTCCTTAGTATGTTGGGTCCGTCTATTATCAGCCCTATGCTCTTTGATGGAACTTCAACTTTTTCTCGCTTCTCTTTTTCCTTAGGCTCTCTTTCTTCTCTTCTCAGTATTTTGAAGAATGCTGCTCTCATTTACTTCACCCCTTTTAAGAGTTATCACGTAATCCGCAGCATGCTTTAAAGCGGCACTAAACCCTGGTTCAATCCCAATTATCGCGGTTTCTTTTCCTTTTTCTTTTGCCTTCAAAATTATCGGAAGAAATTCCGCGTTTCTTGTGGCTAAGGCTATAATATCTATATTTGGATTGTATATCTCCCTCATTGCTTCAACGGCCAGTTTTACCCCTGTCTCTCCGGCAACTATTATTGGCTCAAAGCCTTGATTTGCGACCGCTTCAATGAGCCCCTGAGGGGCGTATTGATTTAGAATAACTCTTGCAACCCTAATATTGCCAAGCTCTTCCAGTGCCGCAACAATGTCCTCAAGATGCACATTGAATTCCTTTCTGAGAATATTCGGTCCATCTATAAGGAGGGCGATCTTTTTTCCTCGCTGGATTTTCTTTCTCATCATTGCAATACTCTTGACTCCTTCCTTTGTCATGGAGACTATTTTCTCCCAATTACTGGGCATCGTTATCACCGCAATATATGAAAAACATGCATGGAAAAATATGTTTCAAAAGTATAAAAAACTTAAGGAAACTGCCAGACGAAAGGATTATAATCAATGAAAGTCTAATAAAAAACATGAGCAGAGTGCCTTTCTATCTAAGGGAAAGACTCGACGAGATAAGGCAGAGGGTATTGTTTGAAACTTATGAAGCTCAAAAACTCCCAAAATGTGAACAAATAATTCTTACCTGGATTGCACTCTTCTCCTTCTGGATAGTGATAAGCGGAAATACGAGGATTGAAAATTTATTCATTGGAGGAATAACAACACTGGTGATTTCTCTCCTCATGTATGAAATGCTCACCGATGACATAAGGCAGAGCGGTCATATTATAGAGAAAATTCTCTACATAGGTTTTTTTGCCATCCCACAGTATCTTTTTATCATGGCATTCCGGCTAATTGAAAGCAATTTTAAAGTAGCGAAACATGCCCTGTTAATGGACATAAGCCCCGGGATTGTGAAGATAAAAACCGATCTGCACTCAGACACTGGAATAACAATTCTCGCAAACTCCATAACCCTTACTCCCGGAACATTAACTCTTGACGTTAACAAAAAGCTCGGTGAAACCTATCTTTACGTGCACTGGATAAATGTAGAAACCCTTAATAGAGAAGTTGCGGGTGAAAAAATCAAAGGAGATATTGAAAGATGGTTGAAGAAAATCTTCTGGTGAATCCTTTTGGATGGGCTGCAATAATATTAGTGGCTACTTCTCTGATCCTATCTTATCGAGTACTATTTGGCCCGACTTTGGCCGATAGAATCGTCGGTATCAACACCGTAACAACGAAAACTGTTGTTATATTGGCAATTTTCGGTTTCATTGCAAAGGAATACTTTTTCTTGGATCTTGCGATTGTACTCCTTATGGTAAATGCAGTAGGAGGGTTGATATTAGCAAAATACATGGAGGGAGCAAAATGATAGAGTATTTTCTCCTTCTCCTTGGGGAATCGATAATGGTATTTGGAACGCTCGGCATTCTCCGCTTTCCCGATGTTTATACAAGGCTCCATGCAGCAACGAAATGCGATACTGGCGGAGCGATGACCATACTAATTGCTTTGGCGATTGCTTCGGAAGCGCCATTGTTGATTAAGCTAAAATTTCTCGTCTTAGCGTTTTTAATAGCCCTAATAAACCCCATGGTCTCTCATGCGATTGCTAGGGGAGCGTACAAATATGGAATAAAGCCAGAAGTTGTGGTGGATATGTATGCATGGGATAATCCTTGACATACTGCTCTTAGCCATGATAGCCCTTTCAATTGCGGTAATAGAGGAGAAAAACTTGGTTAGTGCGGTTGTTAAATATGCCTTTCTCAGCTTAGCTTTTGTGCTGGTGTTGACTTTTTTGAGAGCTCCCGATGTTGCTCTTTCTGCCATTGTTGTAGGGGCGATTGTGATAGGCGTGTTTCTCTTTACAATCCGGGAGGTGGAAAAGTGAAGCGAGTAATTGCTGTACTTTTGCTTCTCTCGCTTGGATATGTTTTCGTAAATTTGGACTACTCCCGAAGCGAAGGGGGAAGTTATGAGTATTATATCACCAACTGGGAAGAAGTTGGGATTCCAAACTTGGTCACAGCAATCTTGGCGGATTGGAGAGTATATGACAGCTTAGGGGAAGCGACACTTCTTTTCACAGCTATCGCTGGCTTTTACGTCCTTCTGGGAGGTAAGAAGAAATGAAGATGAGCTTAATAGTGCGAACAACAACAAAGCTCATAAGCCCATTTTTGGTGGCTTATTCTGCATACCTTATGATTTACGGACATCTAAGTCCCGGAGGAGGGTTTCAAGCGGGGGTTATTGTTGCAGTTAGTGTCATCCTCCTCATAACATCTCACGGATATAAAAGGGTCAGAAAAACTTTCAAATTTTGGGAGGTTCAGCTTATCGAAGGAGCCTCAGGAGGGTTTTTAGTTCTCTTGGCAACAGCTGGTGTATTCTTCGGAGGGTTTTTCTACAACTTTCTACGAAGGGGAGATTTCGGTTCTCTCCTAAGCGGTGGAATAATTCCCCTCTTTAACATAGGCGTTGCATTGAAGGTTGGAGCTGCATTTACGTTCATGTTTTATATTCTGCTGAGGTGGGTGGAGCGTGATTAGTCCCGAACTTGTAGGGATCATGATAATCCTCATAGGGCTATACGGCCTCCTTACAAAAGAGAACCTGATCAAGATAGTTCTTTCCATAAACGTAATATCAATCGGCCTTGTCCTGTTCTTTATTGGCGTTGGCTACGTCGAAGGAGCAGATGTTCCAATAATGCCAAGGGAGAAAGTCGTTGACCCTTTACCGGCTACCCTTATGCTAACTACCCTTGTGGTCGACGTTGCCATAACGTCGCTTGCACTGGCTCTAATCTTAAGAATTAGGAGGGAGGAAGAGTGATTCCTCTTATCGTTGCATTTCCCCTCATTATGGCATTTTTGACTTCCATTCTTCCAGCTTTAAGGAAGGAAAAGTTTTCCAAGTACATATTCCTTCTTGGTATGTTGTCCCCGTGGATTCTTCTGCCTCAAATAATCGAAAACCTCCCGTTTAACGAAATTGTTGGAAACTGGAACAGGATTTTGGGGATTGAAGTGGCTGCAGATAATTACAACCTTCCCTTTATAATGGCAGAGCTAATTCTATCAGCTTTTGTCGCCCTCTATGTGTATGGCAACTACTACCCCAAGAAAATTGAAAACAAGGCCTATGTGCTTCTCCTCCTTCTTCATGCAGGGCTTTTGGGGGCTTTTATAAGTAGAGACCTCTTTAATTACTACATTTACATGGAGATAGCATCGGTTGCAAGCTTTGCCCTTGTGGGAATTTCAAAGGAGAAGGGGGCAAGGAGGGCGGCATTCAAGTACGCTATCTTTTCCCTTTTAGCATCTTATATTTTCATCCTGGGAATAGGCATAATTTACCTAAAGACCGGCTATCTAAACCTAGCCCTTATAAAAGAGAATCTAAGAATGTCAAGAGAAATTAACGCAGCTCTAGCTTTGGCTTTTACATCTCTACTTCTAAAAAGCGGCATATTCCCCCTGCACTTTTGGCTTCCGGATGCCCATTCAAAGGCTGACGCCCCCATAAGTGCCCTGCTTTCTGGTTTGGTCGTTAAGGCTCCGGCTTACGGAATGATTCTCCTCACACTGACATTCCCAATTGGTATCTTTGTGCAGAGAACTTTACTTACTCTGGCATTTTTTTCCATGTTCTTTGGCATAGCAATGGCAATTTTGCAGAAAAACTCTGAGAGGCTTCTGGCTTATCACACAATCTCCCAAATGGGTTATGTTCTCCTGGGGATTGCTCTCCTGAACCCCTTAGGTGCTGCATATTATGCCTTAGCCCATGCCCTCTTCAAGGGAGGTCTCTTCCTCAGTGTTGGAACAATAGCTGAACATTATAACACAAGAGACCTAGGAAAGCTTTCCTATAGATCAAGCAAGCCGCTGGCCATAGCAATCATACTTTTAAGCCTTGCAATAGGAGGCATAAGCCCATTCATAGGAGCTTTTGGAAAGAGCAAGATTTCAGAAGGTTTACAGGGAGTCTTGGAGTATCTCTTTTATATTGGCGGGATAGGGACTCTGGTCTCATTTACAAAGCTCAATTATTACCTTTCAAAGAGAAAGGAAAAAGCCGAACTCCCCAGAAAAAAGGCAGTAATTCCCCTGCTGCTTGGAACTTTAACACTCGTTGGGGGCATCTATCTCTACCCCCACCTTAACATTCTTAAAGACTTGAGCAGCATTGCAATGGCCTTCATTCTCTTTTACCTGCTTAAGAACTTGGGAGTCTTTGAAATCTCTACTGAGGCTTTCATACCAGAGCAGTTCAGTAGCCTTGGCAAAGAAATAAATGCTTACATGTTCCTCTTCACTGCATTGTTGCTCTTATTTTTACTCAATTTCCTTTAGCGAAACTTCCATGACTTCCTCAATATTTTGCAACTCTGCAACAAGTTCCTCTTTGCTTATGTCCATTCGACTTACATCCACAACTGCAACTATGGCACCAAGGCCAATCTGCTCCATTTCCTCGGCCTCGCTGAATAGGATGTTGACCTTATGCTTTCCAAGAGTGCCGGTGATTTTAGCCAGAACTCCGGGCTTATCTTTTACCACAACAAGTTCAATCTCTACAAGCTCTTTTCCAGGAAGCGCTATTCTTTCCAGGTGAATTTCATTTAGGTCGGTATCAATTTCCACAAGAAAATAGGCGTCCTTAACGAGTCCAACCTCATACGCCCATTCCAAAGGTACTTCTATCTTTCCGTTCTCTCTAATTCTCAAAATCTCGTAGTGCCTCATAAAGGTAGTTAACATTTCGCAAAATAAAAACCTTCCTTTTTTAGAAACTTTTTTAATAAAGTGAAGCACCAAAGAAGGTGGAGGTGCAGCTGTGGAAATTGGTATGATCGGTTATGTGTTTATTATAATTGCAGTTGCAAGGCTTTTTGCTGAGGTATTCGAACGATTAGGATATCCGGGCTTTCTTGGAGAGATTTCAGCAGGCTTATTGTTGGGGAGCTTCCTTGTTTCAATGCCCAGAGAGGAGTTAAATCTTCTTGCAGAGCTTGGCATATTTTTCCTAATGATGTATGCTGGATTGGAGCTTACGCCTGAAGAAGTCCATTTAGGTGGTAAAAAGAGTCTTCCCCTTTACATAGTAACCTACGCCTTGATGACATTTATAACTATTCCCTTCACGGATTATACAATCTCCCATGAAAACCTCATAGTCGGGTCAATACTTTCCGTGGCATCTGCGCCCATAGTTCTCAGATTGTCCAGATTTTTTGGAGGGGATTTTTTACATATTGCTTTATCGTATGCAGTAATAAGTGAAATTGGGGCTCTCCTTAGTCTGTATCTTTTAGTTAATTTTGAGATTTATCATTTAACCTATTTTGACCTACTTCTTGAGTTGCTGAAAGATGGGCTGTTCCTAGGAGTTCTTTTTGGAATAAACTACATCCTAAATGTTAAGCATAAAGTATTGATTATACGAGCGCTCAGGAATTTAAAAAGCGACGAAGCAGTTTTTGGCTTGGTGATGATCCTCGCAACTTCGATAGCCCTTGCCAGCGAAATGATAGGGCTCCACTTTAGCCTTGGGGCTTTCATCGTTGGACTTTTACTTCACAGCGATTTAATGGGAACCAAGCAGTATAAGAGGGTGTACACGATAATATCTGGAATAACCTATGGTATTTTCGCTCCAATTTTCTTTGCATGGCGTGGAATAAACTTTGAAACTGAATTTTCAGTGGAAGTTGTTTATTTCTTTATCTTAGCCTATATCCTTAGAATTCTCTTAACAATGGCGTTTACATGGAATGGAGAAATCAGAAAAACAATAGTAAGGGCAAGCGGAGTTGCAAGTTTCGGAGTTCTTGGACTGCTCGTGGGTGAGTTGGGATATGAGTATGGAGTCCTAAGCCAGCACCTTTATGCAATAGCATCGTTAGCTAGTGTTTTGGGAATGTTTGTTTCCACTACAATTGGAAAGCTCTTCTCGGCCGAAAATTCCTAAAATTTCCTTCCTTCTTTTTAGTTTTAGACCTTTCTGGAGTGGTCTAAATTGATAGGGGCATAAGGCGAAAGGTTTATAAGCAAGGCTATGCGTAAAAGCAAACTGACAATGAAATTCTTAATTAAATAAGCTTAAAATCATGATTAACCTGAGAATAGATGAAAAAGAAGGAGGTAAACACTTATGAGCTGGACAACTCCAAAAAAAGCCATTTTACTCGCTACAAGCGCGGAGGGGGGTACAAAATTAAACGCATTTGACAACGCTTTACTCAAAATGGGCATCGGAAACGTCAACTTAGTAAAGCTCAGCAGCGTCATTCCAGCACACATAGAGTGGATTGACGAGCTTCCGAAGAATATTCCAATTGGAATGCTCCTTCCAACGGTTTACGCCCACATAGAAAGCGACGAGCCAGGTTCGACAATTAGCGCCGCCCTTGGTGTCGGAATTAGCGAGGACAATACTGGAGGACTAATATACGAGTACAGCGGCTACTGCACCAAGGAAGAAGCAGAGAAAATGGTAAAGAAAATGGTGGAAGAAGGCTTTAGAGTTAGAGGCTGGAAGCTCAAGGAATTTAAGGCTGCTGTTGCCGAGATAACAGTTAAAGATAAGCCCGCTGCTGCTGTTGCTGCCGTTGTTATGCTGCCTTATTAGTATTTTAATTTTTCAATTTCAAAAAGTACAAAGAAAGTATAAGGAGGTGTTGAGAATGGAAGGAGGTGATGGCGATGGCTCAAGTAATCGAAACCCCACTAGGGATGCATGTCGTGTTGGATCTTTACGACTGCGATCCCAAGATACTCGACGACATAGAGAAAATAGAAGAAATACTTACCAAAGCCGCTGAAGTGGCAAATGCAACTATTATTGATAAGCGCTTCCATAAGTTTTCTCCTCAAGGCGTTTCTGGTGTTGTTGTCGTTTCTGAGAGTCACATCGCAATTCACACATGGCCCGAGCATGGTTATGCTGCCGTTGATGTTTATACCTGTGGAGATCATACAATGCCCCTCAAAGCGAGTGAGTATATTATCAAGGAGTTAAAATGCAAAAAGCCGAGTGTTGTGAAACTTGATAGGGGGCTTCTCTTTAAGGAGTGATCTTTTTTCCTTTATTGCCCTCCTTAAATCAAAATTTTTGTCAAATATTGGCCAGTCAAAAGCAAAAGTTTAAAAAACATTGGATAAGCTTTCAACCAAGGTGAAGGTGATGGAGTTCATTGAGTGGTACCCAAGGGGTTATGGTGTGGGATTCAAGGTCATTTCAAAAATAATTGACGTAGAGAGCAAATATCAGAAGATAGAGCTTTATGAGACTGAAGGGTTTGGAAAGCTTCTTGTAATCGACGGCACTGTTCAGCTTGTGGAGGAGAGTGAGAGAAGTTACCATGAGCCATTAGTTCACCCTGCTATGCTTGCCCATCCAAATCCAAAAAAGGTTCTCGTAATTGGTGGAGGTGACGGAGGAACTCTAAGGGAAGTTCTCAAGCACAAGACCGTTGAAAAGGCAGTTATGGTGGAAATAGACGAGAAAGTTGTTGAAGTATCAATGAAATACCTAAAAATTGATGGGGGACTCCTTGAGAGAACCATTAAAGGAGAAGAACCAAGGGCAGAGCTCATTATAGGGGACGGAGTTGAATACATGAAGAAGCACAAAGATCACTTTGACGTCATAATAGTGGATTCAACAGATCCAGTTGGCCCTGCAAAGCTCCTATTCAGTGAGGAATTCTACAGAGATGCATATGAAGCTTTAGGGGAGAAGGGGCTATACATTACTCAAGCAGGCAGCGTTTACCTCTTCACAGATGAGTTGCTTGGCGCTTACAAGAACATGAAAAAGGTCTTCGATAGGGTTTATTGCTTTAGCTTCCCGGTAATTGGCTACGCGTCTCCTTGGAGCTTTCTGGTTGGAGTTAAGGGAGAGATAGATTTCACAAAGGTTGACCTAGCTAGGGCAAAGGACCTCAACCTGCAGTACTACGACCCCGAAAGGCACGAAACACTATTCCAGATGCCCAAGTACGTGAGAGAGCTCTTGGAAAAGAGTTAGAGTATTTTGTTCGCTTCCTTCTCCATGCTTCTTATGATTTCCTCCATTTTAGAAAGCAAAACTTTCAAGGCTTCTCTTGGTGCCTTTGCCCAGTAAATATACCCAATCCAGCCCCTATTGACAAGCTTTCTTTCAACAAGCCCAAGTTCGAGAAGATGTCTGAGCTTCTCCCTAACGATTCTCTCAGAGAGTCCAAGCCTTTTTGCTATTTGCCTTGCTGTTAGCTGTTCATCTAAAAGGAGGGAGTATATCCTAATTTCAGAGTTTGTAAGCTCAAACTTCTTAAGCACATTCGTGAAAATGTTTAGCAGCTCCTCCATAGGGATCACGTCTGAAGATTTTTGTTCATACCTAATCACACTTTGGTGAAAAGGTTTATAAGTCTTGCTCCAACACTCAACGAGGGGTAAAATGTTGCGAGCAGTTATAAAAAACGTGAGGATACTGGACGGAAGGGCTTACATAGGAATTGGTATCCTGGGAATCTTAACTAGCTTTGGGGATAACCCCGATGTTACTAAAGCCCTGATGTTTGCTCTTTCACTTGTACTGTATGTCGCCTATGCATTTGCCATAAACAACTGTTTCGATTCCGACACGGATGTTCTAAATCCTCGAAAAAGAAATAAAAATCCAATAGCAAGCGGCGAGCTTAGCTTTAGGGTAGGGGTTCTCTTATCTTTCGCCTTGATATTGATGGGTATGATTATCTCATTCCTTTCAAGCAGGGATGCGTTTATTGTCTATGCAACAATGACAGCCTTGGCAACTTTTTATTCCGCTCCTCCTAGGCTTAAGGCCAGACCGATAGCTGATGTAGTCTCACATGGGCTGTTTTTCGGCACGATGCCTTTTATATATGGAGCCTATTTTGACGGGAACATAAGTCGATATGAGGTCTTGATAGGGTTAGCCTTGTTTTTGTATTCCATGGCTATGGAGCTAAGAAACCACCTTGAGGACTACGAAAGCGACCTGAAAGCAGGTCTAAAAACAACCCCAATACTTATCGGCAAAGGAACCTCAGAGAAATTAGTTCTCGTGTTTTCGCTCTTATCTCTTGCAATCCTATTGGGGTCCCTTTTTTATCCCTTTGCATTAACTGGGGTGTTAAGCTTAATAGGAACTAAAAGGGAAGTAAAAATAAGTTACAAACTCTTAGACTGGAGTGTGGCTTTGCTTTTAGTATTTCACGCATTAACACACAGTGGTGTATAACATGAGGAAGACAACTTTAAGAAAGCTCTTTAGTGCATTGGCTTTTTTAATCTCTCTTGCCTATCTCTACAAAAGCGTCGATTTTAAAGAGCTTGCCTTAGCGATAAGTGAAGCAAATTATGGCTACTTGCTTCTCGCCCTTGTTCTGTCAGTTTTTACTCTTTTACTCGGCGCGTTGAGGTGGTACTTAATCTTAAGGAAAGTTCAAAAAGCCAGCTTTAGAAAGACTCTCCAAGCCTTTGTAAGTGGCTATTACCTCATGGCAATCCTTCCTCCGACCTTGGGACATATGGCAAAAGTCAAACTTGTTGGAGGGGACTACTTTGCAGCCCTTTCTTCTCTTGCTCTTGGAATGGCCGCAGAAGTTGTTATTCTCATTTCTTTTGGTTTGATATTTCTGGGATTCACAAAACTGGGTCTTCTTGGGATAGCCATAATACTCGTTGCCTTTATTTATGATAAGGCTTTTCACCGGGTCGCGCTTACCTTTTTCAAAGTTTGGGAAGGCTTAGGTGCCAGAAAAATTTCAACGAGACTCAAAGAATGGTGGCACCGTGGCTACTTGGGTTGGAAAAAGGCAAAAGAAAGTAAAACCAGCTTTGCCACTGCGTTTTTATTATCATTTGCCGTGATATTCCTCCAAGTTTTCGGCTTAGTCCTCGTGGGAAAAGCATTTTCTCTGGATATCTCACTAAAAGGTGCATTTTACGCCTTTCTTATGAGCATTATCTTCGCTTCTCTCAGCGGGATACCTTCTGGGCTTGGAGCCAATGAGTTCGGCATTCTTGTGGGCATCGGCCCATCGACAAAAGGCGCTCTTACGGCATTCCTTTATAAGTTCCTGTTTCAGTATCAGTACTCAATAGTTGGTGCATTTGTATTTTACAAGCTTTTGGGTGGTGGACATGAAGATAGCCCTAGTTAGCGACTGGTATTACCCGAAAATAGGTGGAGTTGCGTCTCACATGCACCACCTAGCTATAAAGCTCAAAGAACGAGGGCACGAGGTAGCGATAGTCACAAACAACCGAACCACTGGAAAAGAAGAAGAGTTAGAAAAGCTGGGAATAGAACTTATAAAAATTCCAGGGATCATAAGCCCCTTTTTGGACGTAAACCTAACCTATGGGTTGAAATCTTCAGAGGAACTCAATGAATTCCTAAAAGACTTTGATGTAATACATTCCCATCATGCATTCACACCTCTCGCTTTGAAAGCCGTTAAGGCTGGAAGAATCATGGGGAAGGCGACCCTCCTTACAACGCACAGCATATCCTTTGCCCATGAATCGAAGCTCTGGGAAGCCTTGGGGTTTACACTCTCCCTTTTCACCGACTATTTAAATTACCCCCACCAAATAATAGCAGTTAGTAAGGCTGCAAAGGCATTTATAGAACATTTTACGGATGTCCCTATTTCGGTAATTCCAAATGGAGTTGAGGACAAGCGCTTTTCACCCGCTAGGGAAAAAGATAAAATAAAAGCTAAGTTTGGGATTGAAGGAAACGTCGTTCTTTATGTAAGCAGAATGAGCTACCGGAAAGGGCCTCACGTGCTATTGAATGCTTTCTCGAAGATAGAAGATGCTACTCTTGTAATGGTAGGAACTGGAGAAATACTCTCCTTTTTAAAGGCTCAGGCCAAGTTCCTCGGAATAGAGGATAAGGTCGTTTTCATGGGATATGTGTCGGACGATGTACTTCCAGAGATTTTCAGAATGGCAGATGTTTTTGTGCTACCATCAATCTCTGCTGAGGCATTTGGGATTGTAGTACTTGAAGCTATGGCGTCTGGGGTTCCCGTTATAGCTACAAACGTTGGCGGAATACCTGAAGTTCTAAAAGAAAACGAGGCGGGCATCTTAGTTCCTCCCGGAAATGAGCTTGAGCTCAGAAAGGCCATTCAAAAGCTTTTGGAGGATGAGGAGCTGAGAAGATGGTATGGAAACAATGGAAGAAAAGCCGTCGAAGAGAAGTATTCATGGGACAAGGTTGTAGTGGGAATAGAAAAGGTTTATGAGGAAATCATTTCAAATATCTAAGGGGAAACAGATGAGGATGGAAGAGCTGACGTGGGAGGAATTTGAAAAGATAAAAGCTAAGGTATCTGCTGTTTTGCTCCCTGTAGGCAGTGTTGAAGCTCACGGAAGACATCTGCCTTTAGGCACTGACGTTTTTGCTCCTCTTGAGATCTCAAAAAGGGTCGAAAAAAAGCTAAAAGAGAAGGGGATAGAAATTCTCATAGCGCCTCCGATCTGGTATGGACACAGCTTTGTGCTTAACGTTTATCCAGGAACGATAAACGTGAAAGCAGACAGCCTGCGCAGATATGTTAGGGACGTATTAAGGGAATTCGCAGAAGAAAGTTTTAGCAAGATAGTTATTCTAAATGGCCATGGAGGAAACGTGTATCCACTCATAGAAGCAAGTGAAGAAGTCGCCGAAAGTCATGACGTTGAGATTATTCTCATAAACTGGTGGATAGACTTCAGGGAAGAAATACTCAAGATATGCTCCTCCCAAGGACATGCAGGAGAAGACGAGACTTCAGTAATGCTTGCGATAGCTCCAGAGCTTGTTAGAACGGAGAAAGCAAAGGGAGAAAAGAGAAGCTCTCCAGTCAGAGTAATAAGGAGGGACATAGGGCTTGAGCTTTTCCCGAACGGAGTCAACGATGACCCTCAAGGAGCGACAAAAGAAAAAGGAGAGAGGATCCTTGAAGTGGTTAGTGAGAGAATAGCAACACTTCTGGAAGGATTGCTATGAGAGATGTGCTGAAAGAGGTTGACAAAAGGATAAGGAGACTCGAAGCAGAAATAGAGTTAGCGGAAAACAGGTTGGAATTTCTAAATAAAATAGGGGCAAGTTCCAAGTATAAGCTACTCGAAAAAAATCAAGGAATTAGTGAGATTTACATAGCCTTTTTCATGCTCTGGGGCTTCATAGGTTTAGTTCTCCTTTTGTACCTCAAATATAGGTATGGCGAGATGCTGCCGTTCTCGCTAACTCCTTATATTATTTTGATGGTGTTCTTCATTCTTCTTCCCGTCGTATACTATGTGCTTCCTTCCAGAAAATCCGAAGAAGAAACTCCGATTGATTACCTCATAAAGAGGGAGCGAATGGCACGTTTGCTTATAAACCGCTTTTACAAACCTTTAAGAGATGCTCTCGAAAAGGACGACAAAGATAGATTAAAAGGACTGGCGGACGAGATAAGCATGGGAGAACTCGCTAGAGCGGCTGAGGAACTCAACGAGGGTAATCCCAAGGTCATGGCTTACGCCCTCTACCTGTACGCCGCTAGAGACAGTGCAAGCCAGGAAGAAATCCAAGAAGCACTGACGCTTATAAAAAACAAGCCGCTAAAGCTGCTGCTTTCAACACTTCTCAAAGAAAGCCCAAATTCAGAACAATGAAAGGTTTTTAAACCAAGGGGAAAAAGAAAGAATGACCGATGATGGCAACAGGGTAGCTACCGAATTTGATGTGGAAGCCGTTCCAGTCTGAGGTTATTCACATGGTACTAAGAGGATTGGAAGCTTTGAATCTCTCACGACTCTTTCTGCCGTGCTTCCAAGCAGGAGGTCTTTTATAACACTCCTGCCTTTCTTGCCTATGACTATAAGTGAAGAACCCTTAGCCAGTGCAGTGCCTAGTATTGAGTGGGACGCTATTCCGGTAAGCACTTCAGTCTTTACCGGAACGTTAAACATCTTTGCGAATTCTTCCAGCTTTGTTTTTGCGTTTTCAATGTTCTTCTCGAGTTCTTCTGGCTTTCCGTAATCGACCACGTGGATAAGCGTGGCTTCCTCGATGAGCTCTTCAAACTTCTTTGCAGCATTTACAACTTTTTCAGAGCATGGAGAGAAGTCTAATGCTATTAGTGGTCTCTTGAAGATCTCCCTACAGTCTGATAAACATTTAATTTTCTTCTCTTTCTCATCCCATTCATACTTCACAACCAGTACGGGTTTTTTGGTTGCTCTGACAAGATTTGAAGCGGTGCTCCCAAGAAGCATTTGCCTGAGAATATTCTCGCCTTTAGAGGGTACAACAATTAAATCCACGTCGTTCTCTTGAGCTATCTCGGCTATTTCAAGCGACGGTATTCCAACTTTCACTATTGGCTCGACATCAATTCCCTTTGCCCTTATTTCTTCGGCAAGCTTATTTAGCTCTTCCTCATCTATTTTCATGAGCTCTATGGCTTCTATGTCGGTGGCGGTTATGTCCACTATATGGACTAGGTAGAGTTTCTTGGCACCTATTTCAAACAGCTGGGGTATGCACTCCCTAAGCGCATGCATAGACACTTCAGAGAAGTCCGTCGGGAAAAGTACTTTTTCAAACATGCAACCACCTGATATATATCATCATGAAGGTATTTAGGTCTTTAGGAAGGAAAACATTATATTTAGAATGGAATACATCATAAATGGTGATACTATGAAGAGGGTGCACATTTTTGACTGGCACAAAGAGCATGCAAAAAAAGTTGAAGAATTTGCAGGCTGGGAAATGCCCATCTGGTACTCAAGTATAAAGGAGGAACACCTTGCAGTAAGAAACGGCGTTGGAATCTTTGATGTTTCACATATGGGTGAAATCTTCTTCAGAGGGAAAGACGCCCTCAAGTTCCTTCAATATACCACAACCAATGACATCTCCAAACCACCGGCAATAAGCGGAACTTACACCCTAGTCCTCAACGAGAGAGGAGCTGTGAAAGATGAGACCCTTGTGTTTAACATGGGCAACGATACATACATGATGGTGTGCGACAGCGATGCATTCGAAAAGCTTTACGCGTGGTTTACCTCAATTAAAGGAGCAATTGAACAATACACCAAACTCGACCTTGAGATTGAAAATAAGACCTATGATTATGTAATGTTCTCAATTCAAGGTCCCAAGGCAAGAGACCTTGCAATGGATCTCTTTGGAATTGACATTAACCAGCTCTGGTGGTTCCAAGCAAAGGAAGTTGAGCTCGACGGCATAAAGATGCTTCTCTCAAGGAGCGGTTACACCGGTGAGAACGGCTTTGAGGTTTACTTTGAAGATGCTAACCCCTATCATCCTGACCCAGAAAAGAGAGGAAAACCCGAGAAAGCCCTCTACGTGTGGGAAAAGATCCTTGAGGCTGGACAAAAATACGGCATAAAGCCTGCCGGACTTGGTGCGAGAGATACCTTGAGGCTTGAAGCGGGATACACGCTCTACGGCAATGAAACAAAAGAGCTCCAACTCCTGAGCACTGATGTTGACGAAGTAACCCCCTTGCAGGCAAACCTCGAGTTTGCGGTCTTCTGGGACAAGGAGTTCATTGGAAAAGAGGCACTTCTAAAGCAGAAGGAGAGGGGGCTCTCGAGCAAGATGGTGCACTTCAAGATGGTTGACAAAGGAGTACCAAGGGCAGGATACAAGATATACGCAGAAGGAAAAGAAATTGGAGAAGTAACAAGTGGAACGCTCTCACCCCTGCTGGGAATTGGCATAGGCATAGGATTCGTTAAGCCAGAATACGCCAAACCAGGCGTGGAGATAGAAATTGAGATAAGGGGACAAAAGAAGAAAGCCGTAACAGTCACTCCACCCTTCTACGACCCCAAGAAGTACGGAGCATTTAGGGAGGAGTGATTTCTACTCTTCTTCTTTTATTATTGCAAAAGCCCTAACTGGACTGCCCGAGCCGTTTTTGATTTTCAACGGTACCCCAAAGAACGTGAATTCCTTTCCTATGAGCTTTTGTAGATTGGTAAGGTTTTCGAAAATAACAACTTCATTAGACAGCAGGACTTTGTGAGTGCTGGAATCACCTATAGTGGGGGCATCGATTCCCACAACCTTAACACCAAGCTCAACCAAGTATTTTGCCCCTTCCTCAGAGAGATATACCTCTCTCCCACCGGTGTAGAAAAGCACGACTTCGGCACTTTTCGTGATATCTTGCGGCTTTATGTTCTCATTTAGAGAGGATACATCCAGAACTACGCCTTTTCCAATGAATCTCTCAAGGGGTATCTCATCTATCGTCTTTCCGCCCGGAATGAAGTGTGCTGGAGCATCTACATGTGTCCCGCTGTGCTCTCCGAGGAAGAGGGCGTTCGTATAATAACCGTCTTTTTCAATTGCAGTCCATTTTCTTATTTCAACTCTTGGATCGCCGGGATAAACAGTGGTTTCTTCGCTGAGCTCAAGGGTTAAATCCACTATCACTAAACTATCTCCGAGTACAATCCTCATTACCGACACCTATTGTCTGGATAATCACCTTTTTAACTTCTTAGCATTACCTCAAAAGGGTGATGGTATGGACTGCACAAAAGATTACTGTGTAAAGGACATTAATTTGGCACCCGAAGGAGAGAAGAAAATAGACTGGGTCTCTCGCTTTATGCCTGTTCTCCAGCACATAAGAAGGGATTTTGAAAAAAGAAAGCCCTTTAAAGGAGTTAGAATTGCCGCAACGTTGCACCTTGAGATGAAAACCGCTTTCTTGCTTTTAACTTTAAAAGCCGCCGGAGCTGAAGTTTCGGCAGCAGCGAGCAATCCCTTAAGCACTCAGGATGACGTTGTTGCCGCTTTAGCCAAAAACGGAGTAAAAGTTTATGCCATAAGGGGGGAAAGTAGGGAAGAATATTACGAGTTCATGCACAAAGCTCTCGACATAAGGCCGAACATAATCATAGACGACGGTGCGGATATGGTCTCGACGGTTTTAAAAGAGAGGCAAGAGCTTATTCCAGAAATATGGGGAGCGAGTGAAGAAACTACGACGGGTGTGATAAGATTAAGGGCGATGGAAAAGGAAGGGGTGCTTAAGTTCCCAATCATAGCGGTAAACGACAGCTATACAAAATACCTCTTTGACAACCGCTATGGAACGGGACAATCAACTTGGGACGGAATAATTAGGAGCACAAATCTGCTCGTTGCTGGTAAAAACGTCGTAGTTGTCGGTTACGGATGGTGCGGAAGAGGAATAGCTATGAGGGCTAGGGGATTGGGAGCTACGGTAATAGTGGTCGAGGTAGACCCAATAAAGGCTTTAGAGGCTAGAATGGATGGATTCTTGGTTATGCAAATGAAGGAAGCCGCAAAAGTAGGAGACATCTTTGTTACTTCAACCGGAAACATAAACTGCATCCGCAGGGAGCACTTCGAGCTCATGAAAGATGGGGCGATTTTAGCCAATGCTGGGCATTTTGACGTTGAGATAAGCAAGCCAGATTTAGAAAGCTTAGCCGTTGAGATAAGCAATCCAAGACCCAATATTACGGAGTACAAGCTCAAAGATGGAAGAAGGTTATACCTCCTTGCGGAAGGAAGGTTAGTGAATTTAGCGGCAGCAGATGGTCATCCGGCTGAGATCATGGACATGAGTTTTGCTTTACAAGCAAAGGCAGCGGAGTACATCAAGGACAACCACGAGAAGCTTGAGCCCAAAGTTTACGTTTTGCCAAGGGAAATTGACGAAATGGTGGCTAGGATTAAGCTCGAATCCATGGGCATCGAGATTGAGCAGCTAACTGAAGAGCAGAGGAAATACTTGGAAAGCTGGGAGCACGGGACTTAACTTCTCTTTTTAATTTCAATCATCTAAACGGCCAGCGTTTACATACTCCCAAAGGAGACCTATCACTCCTGCTGCGGTAAGTACAATCCCACAGTACCTAATCAAAAATTTGTTCCATTCGAGATAAAATGAGGAAAACATTAAAAGAAGGCCTGACAAAAAAAACCAAACGTCTAATATATTTGAGGGACTTCACGTTTCCACCTCCTTAGTGCCCGAGAAACAGCATTCTTTGCCCTATTCTATTTCTATTCTTCCAAACCATTTTGATGTACATGCCAATTAAGCCCAGTTCAAATGCTACTAAAAGCACCGTTAATGCAGGGAGATTTTTGACACTTTCGGCTGCCAGATACGTTAAAGGAACACTCAAGAGGACTCCAACCGTGCTGATAGGCATGTTCTTCTTCACGATTGCAGACAGCGTGATCAGAAAGAGCACAAGGTAAAGCATGTAGAATGAGTGTTTAACGTGTCCCGTTATTCCCGCTATTCCCAGAAGAATGGCAAAAACAGAAGCAAAAATTAAGGAAATGTCGGACTTTCTCATTTTGCATTCCCCCTCAAATAATTATGGATTTGCACTGCAAGGCTCTGTAATTCTGATATACGAGAACGGAGGGCCGGAGATTATCATATCCTTTTCTCCAATGCACAGAGTTATTTTGGGCTTGAAGTAGAGAGCCTGAATGTCTTTATCTAAGTAAATGTAAGCCACAAGTATGCCCTTTTCATGGGGTAAAAGAACCCTCTTGAGATTCTTAGGAGGTGTTGTGGGGACTTGTGAGGCATCACTTGCGCTAAGAATTCCAAAGTTTAGTACTGAGATGTTGTACTGGGGAATAATCACTGTATTCACATATGATACGTTTAAAATTTCGACTGGCTGCTCTGTTGGATTTCTAATTTCCACTGCATAGACAACCACTTCCTTGTCCTTTGTGAAAGATACTTCTTCTGGATTGTAGTGGCCAAATTCAATTGGGACATCTTCTGACGTAATATTGGCTATCTGAATAGTGAGATCTACAAAGACTGAGCTTTCATTTACCTCAGTTCCTCCTACTAACAACGTCGTCTTTGCGTATACTCCAAAATTGTACTGGTAGTTAGGTCTGCTAAAGTTCATAGTTATGGATAATGGAATGTACCCTAGGAGGGTTCTATTTATGCTTTTCAGCCTTTCATAGTTGTAGATCTCATGAAACCTTGAGAAAGAAACGACCACATTCGTTGAACTGTCGAGGTTCTCCTTGGGATAGCACCAATAGAACGTTAATGTTATGGGCTCGTTTAGATAAACATGAGCATATCCAACATAGCTCGGAATCAGTTGGTGCATGTTGTCGGATACGTTGCCTATAGCAGTGTTTTCTTCGGCAGTTTTGTAGGTGGAAGTAGTTTGATTTCCCCCGAGACATCCTAGGAATAATGTAGAAAGCAAGATTACTTCGAGTATCAGGCTATAAACTGTTTTTTTCATACTTCTCCCCTCTTGGTGTATTACTCCCCAAAAATATGTTCTCAATTATTTTTCATTTGAACTTCTCATCATAATGATACCACACCTCAAATTATATAAAGATTGTTCTGTAGCAACATAAGAAAAATCAGACATTTAGTGGTGAAGTGTACTATTTTTTCTTTCGCAAGTATAAGAGAAATGCTATTATTGCCAAAGCCGCTCCTCCAAAGTAGAACTCCCGAGGGTTCTCTTTTGTGTTCAACGTAGGTTCTTGAAGAGATATCTGTGAATCCTTATCATCCGTAGAACTGAGAGCAAAGGGCTGTGCATTTGAACAATTTTGGCTGTAATATAGGAATTCTCCATGGACGATTAATGGGGCAAAACTAATGGAGGCGTTTTCTACAGTAATTGAAAAATTCTGCAACTTAAATTTTGTTGGGAGGAGTTTAGGAGATACTGCTAAAAAAGTAACTTGGGCTTCCCTTCCAATGGCGTCGGAACCGTTTATTGGAAATGCGAGAAGCACATTCTTAGCTGATACAGCTAGAGAATCAGTTAATGCAACGCCATTACTTGAAAAGCTTTTTGCCCATAAGAGATTTCCGTCCTCATCGAGAAGGAAAGTTATAAAGTTGCCACCAATAAGGCATTTTCCTTCTGAATTGCAATCTATGTCGTTTATTTTAAGTGACCAGAAAATATCTGTGCTTATTTCTTCTGGCAGAGCTATTGGCAAAATTTCACGCCCCCAGAGAACATTACCTTTTTTGTTTAGTTTTACGATAAAGTATTCTCCAATCCAAGGAGCGTGTTGGGAGCCAGCAACCCCCTCCAATATTGCGGAGTTATTGATTACATAAGCCCCTTCAATCAGTTCATCGTATCCTAAGTCAAGGCTTTTCTGCCATATTATATTCCCCTCAAAGTCAAAAGAGCCAATCCAACCGTTATAATCATTGTTACCCTCTGGAACAAAGAAGTATCCAACGACCAGAATTCCATTGTCGCCTGTTGCAACGTTAGAGAATCTCAAGAAACCTTGATTTGGTTCAACAACCGATTTAGCCCACTTAATTTGGCCCTCTGGAGTTAGACTTGCTAGAACATTTTCAAAAACAAATATCACGTCTCCATTAGGAGCCACAGCAACATCTGTCACATTTAATTTTTTCATCCATAGGGGGTTTCCGTTCTGGTCAAACTTTGCAATAAAATCATGCCCAGCTACTATTAATTCTTTCTTCGGAGTGAAAACGACTTTATGGGCTTCAAGATCTCTGTGCACTGTTGTCATTGCTTGTAATGGCTTCCCCTGAAGATCAGTGCTCAAAAAAGCACTCCCTACTGCGAAAACTCTGCCTTCAGAGGTTACAAGTACATCTTCAAAGCTTTCTCCATAGTCAACTATCCAGCAACTTGCAATTGAGTTCTTTGGAAAGAAGAACAATGAGAGAAAAACCAGAACAACAAACAGTCGTTTCATAACTCATCCTCCTCGTTATCTCTTAACAAGCACACACTTATAATAGACATTCAAAACATATAAAAGTTGCTTCAAACTTCTGCAACTCACTCAAGGGCAGCTTCCATTACCCTTTACAGCAGAAGATTGTCAAAAGTTCGAAGCTAACTTTCCAGAAGAGATTTAAGTTTTCGTTTCCATTTATCTAAGGTGCTGGGCATGATATACAGAGCCAAGTTCGGAACACCTGAAAGAGGATGGGTAATTCTGGTTCATGGACTTGGAGAGCATAGCGGAAGGTATGGAAAGCTTATAAAGATGTTAAATGAGCAAGGCTTTGCCGTCTACACCTTTGATTGGCCTGGACACGGAAAAAGCGGGGGCAAGAGGGGGCATGCAACCATAGAGCAGGCTATGGAAATAATAGATGACATCATTGAAGAGATTGGAGAAAAGCCCTTCCTCTTTGGCCACAGCCTTGGAGGTCTTACTGTTTTGAGATACGCCGAGACGAGACCCGAGAATATCAAAGGTGTCGTAGCTTCTTCACCTGCTTTGGCTAAAAGTCCTAGGACGCCAAGCTTTATGGTGTCTCTTGCCAAGGTGCTGGGGACTTTAATTCCCACCGTAACTCTTAGCAATGGACTAGACCCGAAGTTCCTTTCAAGAAACAGAGAAGCCGTTAAGAAATATGTGGAAGATGAGCTCGTTCACGACAGAATTTCTGCAGCACTTGGAAAAAGTATTTTTGAGAACATGGAAAGGGCACACAAGGAAGCTGAAAGAATAAAAGTTCCCGTTTTGTTCCTTATTGGAACTGCAGACATAATAACTCCCCCAGAAGGTGCAATAAAGTTTTTTAAACGGCTCAAAGTTGAAGACAAAATACTCAAAAAATTTGATGGCGCATACCACGAAATATTCGAAGACCCTGAGTGGGGAGAGGAGTTCCGCAGAACGATAATCGAATGGCTTGTCCAACGTGCGGGAAAGCGTGATGCAATTCAAGCCCGTAGCCAATGTAAGGAAGGTTCGCCAGCTTCGTCGCTAGTAGAACATTGAAAAACCTCGCGAGAATATTAATCGCTAGAAGAGATTGCAACAATGGAAAAGAAGTAGTTAAAAGAAAATCTTGGAGTTCCTTCACTAAATATTTTCCCTTAAGTCAATTATGTGCCCAAGCTCGGGCCCTGTCTTTATGAGAGCCACTGGCACTCCAACCCTCTCTTCTATTTCTTCAATGAACTCCTTTGCCTTCTTTGGAAGCTTGTCAAAATCAGTAACACCAAAAGCCTCTTTGTCGTATTTGTCGAGCATCGTCACTGCCAGCATTGTCGCACCATTGACCCTCGCGGAGTACCTTGCAAACTCAAAGTCGAACCATCCTACCCTTCTCCTTCTTCCCGTAACTGTGCCGTATTCAACAAGCCCCAATCTATCCGCCTCTTCCTCGCTCATCTCTGTTGGGAACGGTCCTGCACCAACTCTCGTTGGGAAGCTCTTGAAGACAACTATAACGTCATCAACCCTCGTTGGCCCTATTCCAACGTCGCTTGCTATTGCCGATGCTGAAGTGTCTTTGGATGTAACGTAGGGATAAGTGCCAAAGTAAAGGCTTAAACCGAATCCTTGGGTTCCCTCAACTAAAACGAGCTTTCCTTCATCGAGGGCGTCGTTAACTTCCTCCGCAACGTCAGTTAAGAACGGCTCAAGTTCTTTGATGTCTTTTGCTTGCTTGGCTTTCCTTAGTGCCCTATCAGCATTAGCTGGCCCACAGCCAGAACCGGTAGTCCCTATCTTTCCGTGGAGGTAACCATTGGTCCGGTCAAGCTCTTTGTGTTTCGGCTCTATTATCGCACAACGGTAGTCAATTCCAACTCTATCTCTGACGTTGAAGTCTTTCAGGTGCTCAAGTTCGTAGAAAAACACTTCAGGATCAACTAGAACTCCAGCTCCAACGAGAAGCCTTGCCTCTTTGTTCATAAAGCCTGTGGGAAGTTGTCTTACTGCATATTTTTTTCCGTTTATAAAAACGCTGTGTCCTGCGTTCGTCCCAACGCCTCCGCGTGCTATGACCTCTGGCTTGTCGTGCATCGCAAGATAAGCGATTATTGACCCTTTCCCTTCATCTCCCCATTGACCGCCAACAACTATGTAGCTTGGCATGGCTCCTTACCCATAGTTAACAAACTAACATCTTTAAAACAGTTTTGGCGAAAAACTAAAAAGCAGATTGACAAATAAATGTCAAAACAACACAGGCATTCTTATAAAAATCACGAAACTATGGTTGAGAGGACATGATCGCCGCGGTGCTTGCTGGGGGGAAAGCAAGGCGTTTTGGAGGAGAAAAATTACTTTACAAGGTTAGCGGAAAGCCCTTAATACTCCACACCATCGGGAGGGTTCTACGAGCTGAGAAAATAGAGGAAGTCGTAATAGTGACTTCAAGGGGCAAACAAGAAATCTTTGAAAAACTTGGCTTTAGAGTCATTACTGACGAGCTCGAAGTAGGCCCAGCTGGAGGGGTTTACGCAGCTCTTCATAAGCTGGGGGATGCTTTTGTAATTGCCGGAGATATGCCCCTTGTACAACCGGAGTTTGTGGACTATATTGTGGAAAAGTTCCATAAGCTTAAGCCCCATGTTTGTGTCCCAAAGTGGGAGAACGGCTACTTAGAGCCTCTCCACGCTGCGTATTCGAAAAGTTTCCTGGAAATACTGGAGAAACAGATAGCCAAAGGCAGATACATGCTTAATGAGGCAATAAGGCTCTCTAAACCTTGCTACATCAAAATAGAGACCCTTCCAGAAGCTTGGCGAGAGAGCTTTTTTAACGTAAACACTAAAAGCGACTTAAAAAAGATTAAAGGCTTTTCGCGAGTATAATAATTCTCTCAATTACCTTGGGCTTGAACTTCTCCATTAAGTCTTTTTCGATGATTGTACGGAGCTTTTTGAAGCCAAGCTCCCTCGCTCTGCTGAGCAAAAGTGGAAAATCTTCTTTCCTTCCCCAAAGATAGCCTGTAACGATAGAACCCCTGTAATAGACCTCTTCGAGGACGTAATAAGATTCCCCAATCTTTCCACTTTCGAAGTAAATTCTATCATCTATTCCAGCTATTTTATCTTTAAACGCCATGAACCAGTGGTGGTATGAGCTCTGAAACTTTCCTGCGACCATCTCTAAGTTTTTAACATCATCCCAAGAAAACTCAAAGACCTTTGGTTTGGTTTTCGTGAGTGGGAAAGAGCTTAGATCAAACTCAACAAAGCTGACATCATGAAGGACATCTCTCATCCCCAACTTTTCATAGAAGCCGATCGCTGATTTTTCAGGTGTTGCGGTAACCAGCTCACAGCCTTTCTCTCGGGCTAGCTCTTCAATAAACTCCACAATGCTTTTTCCCACTCCCCTGCCCCTAAAGTTTTTGTGTACCTCAAGAACGTCTATATGGGCAATCCGCTTAATCTTCCCTTTTATGGGCTCTTCACTTATCAAAACTTCCGCATTCCCCATTATTTTCCCGTTTTCTTCCGCAACAATTGGAAATTGGCCCTCTAAAAGAAGGCTGTTTAGATGAACTGCACATGTCTCGATGCTCATCCAAGGGCCGCCGTGAAGGTAGCGTTCCTCTATGCTAAGCTCCTCATAACTGGCTTCTCTCCCCTCGCTTTTCTTTATCCATCTCTCAACCCCAGAGCAGTGAACTTGGACTATGCCCTTGCAGTCCTCAAGCTTTGCAACCCTGACTTCCATAAAGACCACCAAAAAGTAAAAATCTAAAAGTCAAAGCTCCGCTTCGCTTAGGAACTCAAGAAGGTCTAAAAGCCTTCTGTTCTTTATTTTGGTTATGTACTCACTAACTTCTTCTCTCCCTACTTTGCCGTCTTTGTACAGAGCTACCGCCTTCACTCCCTCAAAGAACTCCTTCATTTCTGGAAATGCCCTAGCAAACATGTCCATGTTGTTGTAGATATCTTCAAATCTGTCCTCGAGCATCATCTGCCACAGTACATCTATCAAGGCATCAAACCCAACATCAAAGTACTCGCTATCTCTTCCGTAGAGCATTGCATAGAGGCACTCATGAAGTGCGGCCTCGTAGTTATCTTTATCTTCAAACATTTCCTCGAAAACAAGGTGTATCTGAGACTTCATCCTATTGTCTAGATTCTCTGAAAGAAGTTCCGCGAGCTCAGCCTTTGCCTCTGCAATTTTTCCCATTTCAAAGGTTATGTAAGCTTTGTAAATCCTTATCTGCTTTATCTCCTCTTCCTTTCCAAGTTCTTCTAGGGCTTTTTCTGCCTTTTCCATAAGTTCCAGCGCTTTCTCATACTCCAAGAGTTCCTCGTGAATCAGCCCCATGTTGTAGTAAATCTTTGCAATGTTCTCTAAGTTTCCTTTTTCTGTCTCCTTCTCAAGAAGACCTCTGTAGAGGTCAAGTGCCTTTTCCAATTCGCCTATAAGATAGTACAAATCGGCAAGGTGATATTTAGCCTCGAAACTATCTTCTTTTTCAGCTATCTTCTCAAACTCTTCAATCTTGTCGATGTTTAAGAATTCGAGGAAGTAATACACAACAAGCTTATACAGCTCATAGTCTTTACACTCAAGGGCCAGTTTTTCGGCCTTCTCAAGAACCTCTTTTAGGTCATCTTCACTCAGCTCATCCACCTTGTAATAGAGCAAACTTGCCAGTCTTTTGCAGTCTTTCTCCTGAATTGCTTTAAGGATTTCCTCCATTTACCGCACCTCAAAAAATTTAGGCAAGATAACATTTTAACCTTATGCATAAGCTTATTAAAATATACTTGCTAATAGTAATTTAGACAACTGCCATTGGTGGGGATAGGTATGAAAAATGTCGCGTTGCTGACCCTCTTATTCCTTGCCCCATTTACCTCTGCCTACACGTTCAACTTCTCTTCCGATGTTTACACCCTGATAAGAGACCCCACCTTCGCATGGGCAGATTTCGGCAGTACAACCTTCGAATGGAGGGGATACGAGTTAAACACGACCGAATACCTATATTGGGCAGGCATACTTCTTTCTGGAATAGGAAACTGTACATTGAGCAGTGACATCAAGCTAAGGGACAAAAAAGGAGAGTACTTTTATATGTCCTATGGAACCTCGGGAAGAATGGACGGGGTTTCTTATCTGCCAATTTTCGAGCCAGATTTATATTCACATCACCATGATCTGGACCGCGGGCCTTATGTTCTTGACATCAGCCTAAAAGTTAGGGAATGCGAAGTCACAATAAAAGAATTTACGTTTATAACGTCAAAAATTAAGCCAAATGAGCTCCCTTTACTTCTTATACCATCCAGTTCGTGTTCTGTGGAAGAACCAAAGGTCGGTGCATTAGAGTTTGCAAACAAAAGCTACTGGAGAGAATTTGAGTTGAACTTCACATTTCTCTACGATGGTAGCGATGTTGATCTTGTAAACGGGTGGAAAAGTGAACCCTGCCCTATATTGAGCATACATAATGGAAAGGTATGTCTAGCCGAGGATTACTGCACCAGCTATTGCTCAGCTAATATCTCTCCCGGGATTTACAACGCAAAATTAAAGCTACAAGAGGGTAATTTGTCTGTCAAACTATTTAAAAATGGAATAGCGTTTGAAAAAACTGTCCAAGTTAGACATCCCTTTTATTTGGCATCTCTAGGCGCTCCATGTTCTCACGCATGCATATACAACGTTACCTTTTATGGTGTTGAAGGAGACCCATCGGAAACTTTTTACACAAAGGAAGAAACGTATGGAGGGTTTATTCTCGCCATAGCAGTCTTGATTGCACTTATAATAGGAATCAAAATGAGGAAGTAAAGGTTTACACTTGTCCCCTTATTCCGCAGATATGAAGAAAGTGTGAAGGCTAAAACCATTATTTACTGAACAGTTTCGGGACAATGCCAAGGTTATCTTGCCAGTATCTCGAAAGAGAGAAAATTTTTTTAAACGATAAAGTAAAAAAACAAGAGGGGATTTTTATGAAAACTTCAGAAATAAAGCCCCATAAAGCTGCAATATTTTTGTTTCTTATCGTTATTCTCATTCAGGTCCCCCCAGTAGAGGCGCTTGATCGTGTAAAACTTCTTCAAGGAAACTTCAGCAATCCCCTTCATCTGGTAATTCATCCGAGCTATGAGGCTGATTGGATCGAGTTTGTCTTCACAACAAAACTGAAAAAGTAGTTGAGTACCAAGGGGAAGGGGGTGTAACTAGAACTCCTCCATTGGAGTTAGTTTTCAATGGTTCAGGGAAGCTCTTGGGAATCGATGCGCGTCTTTACAAATACAGCGGGAAAGAAGTTTCAGGCACGTTAAGATGGGAAAATGGGAGCAAAAATTTCACAGTTCCAGTAAAAGATGGGCGAATATGGATTCCGGGGGGAGATATCAGCGGGGAAGTAACTCTTCATCTAAATCTTCCGCCCAACGCTTCTACAATTGCAGTAGCTTACTATATTAATGAAAGAAAGCCGATAAATGAAGATCTTCTCATAAATCGGGAGAACCGCACATACTTTAACTTCCCATTTGGAGGGAGATTATGGGACACTGCTCACATCGACGCGTGGTTTGAGCTGGCTGATGAAGGGGACATATTGATTTTCGATTTTGGCAACGAAAAAACATCAAGAATATTCGTAAAGGACAACGATATATGTGTTGAGCTGCATACGCCATATTACGGTAAAAAGAAGGAATGTTCTATACTTCCGCAAAAAAGAATTCATCGCCTGCAACTGTCCCTAACAAGAATTCCCAATGGGGAACGAACCTTGACAATCTGGATTGACGATGAAAGCCCATTTGAGGAAAAAGTAAACTCCCCAGTTAGGTTCTGGTATTTTGGGAATACAGTCTCTTTACTAAGCCTTGAGGCCTCTGTTCATAGAAATCCTGATTATTACATCGTCCCTCCCGATGATAGAAAAGCAGACATTGCCATTGGCATTTCAATCTTGGCGTTAATCCTCAGTGTTATTCTGTGGGTACACGAGAAGAGGAAATAATCCACAAAGGAAATACCTTTTAAGTTTTTGTGTAGATTTTAGACCATGCTTGAAGTGATTTTCCTTGGGACCGGGGGAATAATGCCAAACAAAGAGAGGAATGTCCCTGCCGTAGCCTTAAAATACGAAGGAGAGGTAATTCTGTGGGACGTGGGGGAGGGGACTCTGAGGCAGCTCAGCATAGCCAAGATAAGCCCGATGAAAGTAGAGAAGATTTTCATAACACATTTTCATGGGGATCACTACCTCGGCTTGATGAGCCTCATCCAGACGATGACCCTGTGGAACAGAGAAAAGCCCCTCCACATCTACGGGCCAAAGTACACCTTTGAATTTATCCAAAACTACCTAAAAAGCGGGTTTTTCAGGCCGAGCTTTGAGATACATGTTCACGAGCTTGGAGAGGCAAGGTTGAAGTTCAAAAATTACGAAATATGGAGCTTCAAAGTTGAGCACGGTGTTCCGGCGTTAGGCTACGTTTTCAAAGAGAAAGACAAAAGAGGGAGTTTTGACTTAAATAAAATTAGGGAACTCGGCTTAAAACCCGGTCCCTGGATGAAGGAGCTTGAAACCAAAGGTAAAATTGAAATTAACGGCAAAGTTATCCACCTTGAAGACGTAACTGGGAAGCCAAAGAAGGGAGTGAAAATTGTTTATACCGGTGATACCGAGCCCTGTGAGAGAGTAAAGCTCTTTTCTGAAAGGGCAGATGTGCTGATCCACGAAGCAACTTACCTAAACGAAGAAGACAGGGGTGAAAGCTACCACTCAACAGTCATGGAGGCTTGCGACATTGCGGAAAAAGCGAAAGTTAAACTTTTAGTTCTATTCCACAGAGCCCCTAGATACACGTATGAAGAGTACAAAAGAGAAGCTGAGAGGCTCTGCGGGCATAAATTTATAATTCCCAGAGATTTTGATGTGCTTAGGATCGGTGAGGAATATGAGCTATCTTCGCTACGTTAAAATAATTGGCACAATGCACGTATCTCCAAAAAGCAGAAGTGAAGTGAGGGAGCTTATACTAAAGGAGAAACCTGACGCGGTTGCTATTGAACTCGACATGGGAAGGTTCTACGCACTCCAGTCCCCGAAAAGGATGACATTCCAGGAAGCGCTGAAGCTTGGAAGGAAGGCACTTTTGGGGTATCTGCTCATGAAAGTTGAGGAAAAAATTGGGGAAGAATTTGGAATGAAGCCGGGAGAGGAAATGCTGGAAGCAATCCATACGGCCTCTCTTCTTGGGGTACCTCTTTATCTAATTGATGAGGACATCCAGAGCATTATGGGAAAGCTCCTTAAGGCACCTCTGAGAGAGAAAATACTTCTCCTGCTTGAGAGCTCCCTTGTTTTTCTTCCAATTGCGCCTGAGGGAGAAAGCCCGGAGGATATAATGGAGAGTTACAAACTAATGATGCATAGATTTAGGCTCCGTTATCCTTACCTCTTCAAAGTCCTTGTGGAAGATAGGAATAAGACAATGGCGAGGAATTTAAAGGCAATTGTTGACGGACTAAAGATGAAAGGCGTTAAGAAGCCCAAAGTGATAGCGGTAGTGGGGCTTGGTCACAAAAAGGGCATAGAAAGGCTTTTGAATTCCTACAAGGAAGACAAGGCTTTTATACAACAAGAACAAAATAACGACCGGTGATACAAATGGAAAGACAACACCTAAAATGTCCGCTATGTGGAGGAACGAGCTTTAAGGTTGAGGAAGGCAAGCTGGACAGCAAGTGGGGTTTCACGGCACACAAAGTGAAAATCGTAATATGCGAAACCTGCGGGTATGTGATGATGTTCTACAAAGGAAGAACGATATGGGACTTCGACTAGCCTAAACTTTATATTCCCTCCTTACAATTTTTCATGGGGTTGGAAATGAGGGAAGAACTGAAGCGCATGCTTAAGGTTGAGATTCTTGACGTCGAGTACGAAGGAGACAAGATAATCGTTTATGTCCCCAAGGATCAAGTTAGGATAGCTGTAGGCAGCGGAGGAAGTGCTGTAAAATCAGCGGAGCTTGTTCTTGGGAAGAAAATCGAGATTAGAGGTAGATGATCAATGGTGCTTGGCCTTAGGAAACAGGAGCTCGAGGACTTGGCAATATCTTTCATCGTGCTTACACTCGTCTTTTCCAATTTTGAATTAACTGCAATCCCCTATGTTGCCTTTGGCATCTTTACGGCATTCGTGTTCCATGAGATTGCACATAGGCAGGTTGCCAGAAGATATGGGTACTATGCCATCTATAGGAGATGGGACACCGGAATTATGCTGGCTTTGCTGGTGGGGATGTTAAATAAGCTTCTTGGACTTAGATTCCCTTTTGCCGCAGTTGGAGCAGTCCAAGTTTATTCTCTCTACGCAGACTGGGAGGATAGAGAGATTTATGGAAAGATAAGCCTAGCTGGGCCAGTGACAAACATACTCATAGGAACTTTTGCCCTGATTTTGTTGCTCCTAGGAAAATTTTCCGGCATTTTATGGGCTTCTCTGTACTACACAGCCTTTATAAATCTGTGGTTGGCATTCTTTAACCTTCTCCCGATTCCTCCATTAGATGGCTACAAAGTCTTGAGATGGAATCCTGGCTACTGGGGAGTTACAATAGGAATAGCTTTCCTCCTTCAGTCCCTCTTTTAGTTTCACTCTTAGTGATACATAAGGGGAAAGATTAAAATACAAGGAGCCCAATTATCTGACGGGGTGAAAAAAATGAAGTATAAAGAGCCCTTTGGTGTTAAGCTTGATTTTGAAACAGGAATTATTGAAAATGCAAAGAAAAGTGTCAGAAGACTCAGCGACATGAAAGGCTACTTTGTCGATGAAGAAGCATGGGAAAAAATGGTGAACGAAGAGAACCCAGTGGTTTATGAGGTCTATGCAATAGAACAAGAGGAGAAGGAGGGAGATCTAAACTTTGCAACCACCATTTTGTACCCGGGCAAAGTTGGGAACGAGTTCTTCATGACCAAAGGGCACTATCATGCAAAAGTGGACAGGGCAGAGGTTTATCTAGCTATCAAAGGTAAAGGAGGAATGCTACTCCAAACTCCCGAAGGGGAGGCAAGGTTCATCGAAATGGAGCCGAGCACAATAGTCTATGTTCCCCCACACTGGGCCCACAGGACAATAAACACAGGTGATGAGCCCTTCATATTCCTCGCAATATACCCAGCGGATGCAGGCCACGATTATGGGACGATTGCAGAGAAGGGATTTTCAAAGATAGTGGTTGAAGAGAACGGAAAAGTAGTCGTTAAGGACAATCCAAAGTGGAAAGAGTAACTTTTCTTTTCTCCTGATTTTTTAAGATTACTGGATAAAATGTCCAATAGAAAGTAAAGCCTTTGAGTATGTAAAAGATTTTTATAGGCTTAAAACATATCTCCTTAGGGTGGTGTTAATGACTTTCGATAAAAAGAAGATTGAAGAGATTAAGAAAGCAGAACAAGAGTGGGAAGAAAAGACTGTAAAGCCGTTCATCCAAAAAAGACCCGAAAGGAAAGAAAAATTCATGACAGATGACGGTTTTGAGATTAAAAGGGTTTACACGCCAGCAGACCTTGAAAACTGGGATTATTTGGAAAAGCTCAACTTCCCCGGTCAATACCCGTTCACCAGGGGCGTTTATGCCACTATGTATAGAGGGAAGCTCTGGACAATGAGACAGTACGCTGGTTATGCAACAGCCGAAGAGTCAAACAAGCGTTACAAATATCTTCTCGAGCAAGGGCAGACCGGTTTGAGCGTTGCTTTTGATTTACCAACCCAGCTCGGTTACGATTCTGATCACCCTATGGCTGAAGGAGAAGTAGGAAAAGTTGGTGTGGCAATAGACTCCCTCTGGGACATGGAGATACTTTTCGACGGAATTCCCCTTGATAAGGTTTCAACTTCAATGACAATCAACGCCACAGCCGCAAACCTTTTAGCCATGTACATCTTGGTTGGGCAAAAGCAAGGCGTTCCCCAAGAGCAGCTTAGGGGTACAGTTCAAAACGACATCCTCAAGGAATACATTGCCAGAGGTACTTACATCTTTCCACCGAAGCCAAGTATGAGGCTAACGACTGATATCATAATGTACTGTGCTGAACACGTTCCAAAATGGAACTCCATAAGCATAAGCGGTTACCACATCAGAGAAGCGGGAGCAAATGCAGTCCAAGAGGTAGCGTTCACACTAGCAGACGGTATTGAATACGTTAAGGCCGTCCTTGAGAGAGGCATGGATGTCGATAAGTTCGCCCCAAGATTGAGCTTCTTCTTTGCAGCTCACAACAACTTCCTTGAAGAGATTGCCAAGTTCAGAGCCGCAAGAAGATTATGGGCAAAGATAATGAAGGAGAAGTTCAACGCCAAAGACCCAAGATCAATGCTCCTCAGGTTCCACACCCAGACAGCTGGTTCAACTCTAACAGCCCAACAGCCCGAGAACAACATAGTAAGAGTTGCCATTCAAGCTTTGGCAGCCGTTTTGGGTGGAACCCAATCTTTACACACCAACAGTTATGACGAAGCTCTTTCACTCCCAACAGAGAAGAGCGTTAGAATAGCATTAAGGACACAGCAGATCATAGCTTATGAGAGCGGCGTTGTGGATACAATTGATCCACTTGGCGGTGCCTACTACATTGAGTGGCTTACCGACCACATAGAGGAGGAAGCTATGAAGTACATAGAGAAAATCGAGGCAATGGGCGGCATGATGAAGGCTATCGAGCGCGGCTACATCCAGAAGGAGATCGCAGACTCAGCCTACAAGTACCAGAAAGAAATCGAGGAGAAGAAGCGCATCATCGTCGGTGTGAACGAGTTTGTCGTTGACGAGCCAATTGAGGTCGAGATCCTCAAGGTAGACCCAAGCATTAGGGACAAGCAGATTGAGAGACTTAAGAAGCTGAGAAGCGTAAGAGACAGCAAGAAAGTCGAAGAGTCATTGGATAAGCTCAGAAAAGCTGCAGAAAAAGAGGATGAAAACCTAATGCCCTACATCATCGAAGCACACAAGCACTTGGCGACGCTTGGTGAGGTTACGGACGTCCTAAGAGAAGTCTGGGGCGAATACAGGGCACCGCTTATCTTCTGATACCCTCTACCCTATTTTCTTTTCTAGGTACACCACCAAAGCAAGGAGAGCCATCAGTGCCGCCACTATAAGGTATACTTCCTTTGACTTTAATTCGCCAACCTCGACTCCTCTACCTGCTTTCTCAAAGTTTAGAGTTACGTTTCCTTCTCCAATAACCGCCACAGCTATGAAGTCTTCGTAGCTCCTTATGCCAAGTTCTCCTTCAATAGCCTTCCCTCTACCTCTAAAGACTCCCTTGAAGTTCGTGGACAAGGGATCGAAGTTCTCCTTCTCGTTGTTCAATGTGAAATAGTACACCTTTAGCTCCACATCCCTATCCGAAGAGAGGGAAAACCTCAGCTTTTGTCCTCTAAGCGAAGTGGCATTTATTATGAAAGTCCTCAATCCCTCACCGAATTCCCTCTTTTTAAGTTCAAAGCTGAGGTTTTTCAGTTCGTTGATGTAATCAGAAACCAGAAGGATCCCCTCGAAATACCCCTCTCCCTCAACCATTATCATAAATTCGCTCTCGTTGAATACTAGGTAATCACTTCTTCCTCTCTCCTGAGTTGAAGAATCAATAATCTTCCCTGAACGGTCTAGGAGGTGAATCCTCAAATCCTTTCCCTGTCTGATATATCTTCCGTATAGGATGGCAATTTTCTCTCCTTCCCATGGCTCGAAGGCAAAGGGAGGAGTTATCCCATTCCCAAATACCCTGTAAGGTAAGTCTACGTGGTGGTATTCGCTTGTATAATTGACCTTGGCAAGCCAGTTGTCTCCATAAACCGGTAGTATTCCAACCCCACTAACTTCAAGCTTTAAGGGGATCTCTATGTCATTGACCATCACGTTAAAGTCAATCGGCTCGTTCAAGACAAAGCCCTGCGGTAAGTTTGGAAGCTTTAAAACAAGAGTTACCTGGGCATTTTGAACTACGTCGAGCTCCTTAACTTGAGTATCCCCATAATAGAAGTAGGCTTTTATAGAGTCTGGCAGTCCGCTAATGCCAAACTCCACCTTTCCATTGCCAACAATGGCTATCACGTAGCTCACAGTTCCCCCAAGTACTCCCTTAGCGTAGGAATTAACCGCTTTTGCGGTCAGTTCTGCTTTCAAGGAGATAGGGAAGGTGGCAGAGTAAGAACTCGATGTAACCATAACGGTTAAAATCTGTGTATCTTCAGGAACTTTAAACTCGAGATAAACTTCTTCGTTAGGTTTTATGGTAACGTCAATAAAATAAGGTTCGCCCACGAGGACGGAGTTCTGGTAGACTGATACTTTGCCGGAGAACCCTACCTTTCCATCGTTTCTCAGCCATATCTTTAGCTTCTCGTTTTCTTTCTCAGCCCTCACTAAAGACACCTTCGGCATTTCGAAGTAAAAGCTCTCCTGCTTTATTACTCCATAGTCCAGCAGAATCGTGCCTTGAGTAATATCACTGTCAAAAACAACTTCCGTCTCTTCCTTTGAGTTGAGGAAAACTTCTTTCTTATCAAAGGTCATCCCACTAACCAGAAGCTTGAGAGTTACATTAACAGGATCTCCATGGTTTCTTAGAAGAACATGGAGCTTCCCATCTTTCCAGATACGCTCAATTGTCACAAGCTCCTCAAGAGAAGCCACTGTTATGCTCTTCGACAGCTTGGCATTCCTTAGCATAAAGGTCAGCTGGTTGTAAGCGGGGGAAATCTTTAAGGTCAAGCTCTCTCCCGGCTTAAGGTCAATGTCCCTTTCCTCTATCTCTACTCCCTGGGCAGAAACCACTAGCGTATCGTTGATCTCGTAATAGCCGGTGTTCTTTATCTTTACTTTTACGTAGGCATCAAAAGACTCTACAAGGGAAACTTCGAAGTCCCTCTTTTTTAAAACCTTAAAGGTGGAGTAGTTGCCGGACAGATGAAGCTTGAGGGTAAGGGTATTCAAATCCAAGCTCCCGACAGTATAGTTTACCCCCTCAAAGAGAACGCTCTCGCCAAAGTGCAGCCCCTTAGCTAGGCTCGAATTTTCACCATCCAGAAATAGAAAAACAAGGTTGGGGTTGTTTTGGGGGACATCAAAGGTTACGGTGGTGTTATCCACTATTAAAACCTCATCTATTCCGAGCTCAACCGACGCAGCGAGGGCATTCCCGGCAAAAAGGAGAAGCACGAAAAGCGGTAATATCTTTCTCATGGCTCATCCCTCATACTCCTTTCTGTATAATCCCAAGAGAGTAAAGATCAGGCTTAGCAGGATAACACTAATAAAAAACAGTGCGCTCATAGTTGGGTCTCCTTTGTAAGTGTCCAATCCGGTGTGAAGCGTAAAGCCCCTCTTTAAGAGCACCCCTATCTGGTAGCTCAAGTTAAAGCGCTCAGGGTTGTCAAAGAATGGCAGTTGTGGAAGTATGAACTGGGCAGTGAACACCAGCCCAAAGCTTGCAAGGGACGCATAGAGCGGCCTTGAAAGAACTACCGAGAGAAGCATTGAAACTGCTCCGAGGCTCCCAAGGACGAGAACTGTAACTCCGAGGGCAAACAGGAAGTCATCAAACGTTGCCCTAAACCCCTCAAAGCCCGATTTGTAGAGAAGAACCATGTAAACCTGCATCACAAAGTAGGGTATGCCAAAGATAACGAGCACAGCAGTAATTCCGGAAAAGAACTTGCCGAAAACTATTTCGCTTTTCTTTATCGGCTTTGTTAGGAGGAGCCTTATCGTTCCTCTGTCAATTTCACTTGCAAGCAAATCGCTCATGACGATTATAACGACCAGCTGGCCTATCACGCTTGCCCAGAAGTTTATTAAAAACTGGGAGACGTTTATCTGGAATGAAATCTCCAAGGCTTTTGCGCTGTATTCGGTTATCTCTTCGTGTGTGAAGAAGTAAACTACAACGGGGAGAAGCATTAAAACAAGCATCACTTTTAGCCTTCTCGACTTTAAAAGCCTATACACTTCGTTTTGGTAGAGAACGCTAATCACTTTCCTCACCTATGCTGAACTTTTCCATGAGGATTCTCTCAAGCGGGCTTGTGTGGGGCTTGAAAAGCTTTAAACGAATGCCGTTGGAGACTAAATACTTCGGGAACTGCAGGAAAAACTCGTCCAGGAATCTCGGGTCAACCTTAACCCTTATTATGTTCTCTTCTTCCCATACCTCTCTGACATAGGGCTTCTCCCTTAAGAACTGCAGTGCTACTTTGTTGTCCGAGGTAGAAACGTCGTAATCGTTTTCCTCTATCTCCGTTAGCTCACTTATCTTTCCCTGAGCTATTAAACGCCCCTGGTTTATAAGCCCCACATAGTTGCACATCTTCTCTACTTCGCTGACTATATGAGAGCTTACGAAGATTGTTTTCCCTTCCTTTGCCAATGAGAGAATTTTTCCTATGAATTCTATTCTCCCCAAGGGATCAAGGTTTGCAGTGGGTTCATCAAGGATCAAAAGCTCTGGATCCCCAATTAAAGCCGATGCAAAGGTTACTCTCTGCTTTTGACCTGAAGAAAGCTCCTTTATTTTATTCAAGGCTAATCTGCCGACCCCGACGTATCGCATGAGCTTCTTTGCCTGCTCTCTCGCCTCTTCTCTTTTTAAACCTGAAAGCCTGCCCATATAGGTTAGGAATTCAAAGATAGTCATATCCTCGTAGGCTATTGGTGTTTCTGGCATATAGCCGACGTTTTTCATTATTTCAACTCTTTTCTGGGGCATTTCAAGCCCGAAAATTCTAATTTCTCCGTAGGTGGGCCTCAAAGCTGCCGTAAGCATTTTGATAGTGGTCGTCTTACCCGCACCATTGGGGCCCAAAAAGCCGTAGACAACTCCTTTAGGAACCTTAAGATTTAGGTGATAGACTATGTTTCTCTTTCCGAAAAATTTCGTGAGGTCTTTAGTTTCAATTACATGTTCCATACTCAACACCATCAACGTAAATGTTCATTTCAACTAACAAATGATAATCTAAAAGATACTTAAATATCTTTTGATAACGCTTCTAGAATTTCTATCCTTATAAATAATGAGCATTTTTGATCGATATACCCTTGTAGTTTGAGCATTCTATTATTAATTGGTGAGACGAATGATAAGTTTCAAGAATCTAAGAGGATTTTGGGGAAAAGAAAGAAAGCCTGAGGTTCAGAGAGAGTACGCAAAATACGAAGCAATGAATTCCAAAAAATGGTCTGCCAATTCATAAACTGACCTCCCCCCACCCTAAAGGGCGAGGCTTTCAAAAGAAAAATGTAAAAGATAACTTGATGGTGGGCCTCCAAGAGCGAAGGGCCTAAAACAATGGTTATATAAATATTTTGACTTTTTCTTTTCCAACTCTTATGCTTTAGAAGAAGATCAGCAATATCAAACAAGAGTTATAGAAAAACTTAAGGAAAACAATCTTCTACTGATGTTGGGGGATTCATAATGAGAAACTCTTCACATCTGGAAAAATTAGTATGCAGTAAATGTGGTAAGGAATTCTCTCCTGATGAACCACAAACAATATGTGAAAAATGCAACGCTCCACTTTTGCCAATTTACGATTTGGAGAGTGTGAAAAATGCCTTAAGCAAAGAAGATCTAAAGGGCAGAAGAGCGGATATGTGGCGCTACAGGGAATTGCTTCCAATAAAAGATGAGAGAAACATTGTATCCCTCGGAGAGGGATTTACACCAGTACTTAAATTAGAGAAGCTTGGAGAAAAGCTAGGAATTAAAAACCTGTACATAAAGGACGATGGACTCATCCCCACAGGCACTTTCAAGGCTCGTGGTCTGGCAATGGCTGTCTCAAAAGCTAAAGAACTTGGTTTGAAAAAGCTTGCTATGCCAACAGCTGGAAATGCCGGAGCCGCCCTTGCAGCGTATGCGGCAAAAGCTGGAATAGAAGCTTATGTTGTCATGCCCGAGGATGCTCCATTAACGTGCAAGCTTGAATGTTATATTTTTGGCGCTAGAGTTTACTTGGTAAGAGGCCTTATTTCAGATGCCGGGAGAATTGTCAGCGAAGGAAAAAGGAAGTTTGGCTGGTTTGATGTTTCAACAATGAAAGAACCCTATCGAGTAGAAGGAAAAAAGACAATGGGTCTAGAGATTGCTGAACAGTTTAACTGGGAAGTACCTGACGTAATATTGTACCCCACGGGAGGAGGAACAGGGATTATAGGAATGTGGAAGGCCTTTAATGAGCTTAAAGAGCTTGGGTGGATAGACGAGAAAATGCCTCGAATGATTTCAGTTCAATCTGAAGGTTGTGCACCCATAGTAAAAGCTTTCAAAGAAAAGAAAAAAGAAAGTGAATTCTGGGAAGACGCAAAGACCATTGCAGCCGGAATAAGAGTTCCAAAAGCTTTTGCTGACTTCTTGATACTGAGGGTCCTCTATGAGAGTGGAGGTGGCGCCGTGGCAGTGAGCGATAAGGAAATCCTCGAAGCTTCAAAAGAACTTGCGAGAGAAGGTGTGTTTGTGTGCCCAGAAGGTGCTGCAACCTTAGCAGGATTAAAACAAGTGGTTGAGGAGGGGGATATTGATAAGGACGAAAAGATACTCCTTTACAATACTGGTTCTGGAATTAAGTACACTGAAGTTTACTCAAAAAAACCTCAAATTGGAGTTACCGCTTATTACCTCCATTAATGACATGATAACTTAGACAATGTACTTACACCAAAAAGCATCGCCTTTAAGGTGGAAGGAGGAGTCAGATCAAAGACCTAAGTCCATCAATATCCTGCTCAGAAGAGGCCTCTTTGGGGAGGGAGACGTTATGAGTTTTACAAAATCGTTGTGGTGGGCCCGCGGGGATTCGAACCCCGGACCTTCGCCGTGTGAGGGCGACGTCATAACCAGGCTAGACCACGGGCCCTTAGCCACACATATCTCTTAGGGTTTTGCTTATAAATTTTTCTTAGCTAAGCTACCGTGGGCTGGTTCACACATACATTTAAATACCCCTGAGGTTAGCTCTTCTCGGTGAGAACATGTTAAACACGATAGTTTTGATAAGGACGGACAGCTTCGACAAAGCACTGGTAGCATTGGCAGACCTTATAAGATACGGAGGAATGGAAATTAGGGGCAAGCCTAGAATAATCCCTCCCGCTCTTTCTGATTGGGCGTTTGAGAAAATTGTGGGAGAAAAGCCCAAGAAAAAGTATCGCGCTCATGTTGTGGCGCAGATAGACTTACCCCCTGCGAAGGCAATAGGTAGGTTGAGAGAGATTCACCCACCTGCTCACATAGTAGTCATCCCACCGGGATCAAACGTCCACAGGGAGCTTCTAAGAATGTGGGGAACTTTTGAAGTATTGAAAGGATTTCACCGCCCCAGGAAATCTGTAAAAGGAGTAGAAAACGAGGAGTGATCACTTCTTTTTCTTCTTCCTGATCCTTATGTGTGCGATGTCGCCCAGCGTAGGTTCGTAGTCCTTAGGTATCTTTACTTTCTCCTGCATGTTTTCCTCTATTTTTTCGATGAGTGTTATTTTGAAGTATTTTTCGAGCCTTCTTGCTTCCTCTATGGTTGGCATGTACTCCCCATGGGCTATCCTCCTAAGGAGGTTGGTTGAAAGTCCCACTTTATGGGAAAGTTCCTCATAACTTAGACCGCTCTTTTGAATTGCTTCCCTGACTCTTTCGGCGTAATCTTCGACAATATCCTCTGTGTAAAGAGGTCTCTGCATTCTTGGAGCTGGCTTTGGCTTTGGTCTTGCTTCATAGTGCCTTCTTGGCTCTCTTCCTGTGGGCATTGGGCTCCAAGTGCCGGGCTTTTTCCTGCCGTACTTTTGGTAACATTTGCTACAAACTAAAAGCTCCGCACCCTCTATTTTTACCGTGTGGCCCTGTCCTCTAATCTCTGCTCCACAGACTTCACAAATTCTTGGCTTGGCCTTTGCCATTAAAATCACCTTCGTCGCTCTCTACTCTCAGTTGAGGATTAGATTTTATAAATCCATCTGAAAATTTAACACCGATGGATATGTCGAATGAAATCAAAATAGAGAAGCTAAAGAAACTAGATCAAGAAACCCTCGAAACTCTTGTTGGAATATACATGCGGGGCTATGAAAACCTACGGGAATACGGCGGTGAAGGAGAAAGCTACGCGAAGAGATACATCCGCTGGTGCTGGAGCAAAGCTAGCGATGGGTTTTTTGTGGCAAAAGATGAAGATAGGATAGTAGGTTTCATTGTATGCGATAACGACTGGCACAGCAGATATGAAAACAGAGTAGTAGGAGCTATACACGAGTTCGTAATTGATAAAGACTATCAAGGAAAGAGCGTTGGCAAAAAACTCATGGAAAAAGCCTTGGAGTATTTGAGCAAATACAACGATAAAATAGAGCTCTGGGTCGGAGAGAAAAACACCAAGGCAATCGAGTTCTATAAAAAATATGGGTTTAAAGTAGCTGGGAAAAGCGGCATATGGGTAAGAATGGTAAAGGATTTAAAAGAGGAAAAATAAGTCACTTTATCGGAGGTCTGAACTTGTAGCCGTAGAGGATTATTCCGTCTTCTTCGAACTCTCTGATCTTTCTTGTGACCATTTCAACTTCCATTCCAAAGTCTATTTCTTCCGGATCAACGTCTGTGAGCTGAGCCAAAACCACTGGCCCCTCTTCAAGCTCAACTAGGGCTATTGGATAGGGCTTGTAGTACTCATAACCGCTCGGTGGGTTTCTCACTATGGTCCAGCTAACAACTTTACCTTTCCCGCTGAACTGGAAGTCCTCTATCTCCTGGCTTCCACATTCGGGACATACAGGCCTCTTCGGGAAGTGAACGTGACCACAGCTCTTACATTTGCCTCCGATGAGGCGGTACTTTTCTTTAAAGTGCCTCCAATACCTTGCAACCTGCATGGGCCTTCCCATCTTCAAACCCTCCTCAATATGGTTACAGTTATGTTTGAACCCGTTCCACCGATGTTTTGGGTCAAGCCAATCTCCGCATCGGGCACTTGGTTCGGGGCTTCTCCTCTAAGCTGCCAAACTGCTTCAACAGTTTGATAAACTCCAGTTGCTCCTACTGGATGCCCTCTCGCCTTCAATCCACCCAAAGTTTGGATTGGATAGTCTCCATCTATGGCTATCTGCCCTTCTTTTGCGAGCATTGCACCTTTTCCTCTTTCGGCTACTCCTATTGATTCTAAACTTAATGCAGCCATAATAGTGAATGCATCGTGAACCTCAAAGAAGTCTATGTCATCAACACTAACTCCCGCCATCTTGTATGCTCTCTCAGCGGCAACCTTTGCGGCCTTGAGGAATAAGAGGTCTTTCCTATTTGCTAAGTTTATTGTGTCTATTGCCCTTCCCATTCCGGCAACTTCGACCATCTTTGCCTTATCCACGAACTCCTTGGCTTTTTCTTCGGTGGTTATTATTACCGCAGCGGCTCCATCTGCTATTGGGGAGGCATCAAAGAGCTTCAGTGGATTCGCTACATATGGGCTCTTCATAACGGTCTCAACTGTTATCGGCTTTTTGAACATTGCATAGGGGTTCTTAGCGCCGTTTGCGTGGGCGTTAACTGCAAAGAGCGCCAAATCCTCTTCGGTGTAGCCGTATTCCTTCATGTAGAGCCTCATGGTGAGAGCGTTTAAAGCGACAAAGCTTACTCCATGGAAGAGCTCCCACTCTGCATCCGCAGCATAAGCGAGGTATCTTGTAGCGTCGCTTGGCCAAGCATCGGTCATCTTCTCAACGCCTACAACGGCAACGACGTCTTCAAGGCCGCTCATAACTGCTTTTACTCCCTCTTGAACAGCAGTTCCTCCGGAAGCACATGCGGCTTCGACTTTAACCGCTGGAATATTTCCAAGACCTGCCCAGTCTGCTATTAATGCACCAAGGTTTTCTTGCTCAACGAATGAACCTGAGGCCATGTTTCCAACATAAAGGGAATCCACCTTATCAACGCCTGCATCTTCCATTGCGTTGAGCAGTGCTTCAACCGCTAAATCTCTAAGGCTGAGCCTCCAGTGCTCTCCAACCGGAGTTAGCCCCACACCAATAATTACTGGCTTCCTCATTTTAACCACCTCACAAGATGTACTTACCTCTGTGCTTTGCATAGAGTGCATAATCGATGTATTTCTTTCTATTTACGTAGTCCATGGTCTTTGGCGCTAAGTCCCTCTTTTCTTCTATTGCATCTTGCACAACCAAGCTGAAAGCGTCGCTTCCAGCTCCGCTTCCAAAGCTTACCCAAAGAATCCTATCTCCTGGCTTTGCTATGTCTAAAACCGCTGAAATGCCCACGAGGGTTGCACCGCTGTAGGTGTTTCCTATTATTCCACTCAGCAATCCTGGAAGGACTTTCTCCTTGGGAATTCCCAGTATTTTTGCGGCAGTTAACGGGAACTTAACGTTTGGTTGGTGGAATACGGCATAGTCAAAGTCACTTGGTGAGTATCCAAGCTCCTCCATCAATCCCTTCGCGGCGTTTATTATGTGATGGAAGTAAGCGGGCTCTCCGGTAAATCTATTTCCATGTCTTGGATAAGGCTCGTGCTGCCTTCTCCAGAAATCGGGGGTATCGGTTACGTAGGAATAGCTTCCTTCAAAATAAGCAACCGTTTCCGAGCTCTTCTCTCCAATGATATAAGCGGCTCCTCCGGCTGATGCGGTAAATTCCAAGTGGTCTCCGGGTCTCCCTTGGGAAGTATCGGCACCGATTGCCATGGCATACTTTGCCATTCCGCTTCCCACAAATCCAATTGCGGCTTGAAGAGCTTCAGTTCCGGCTTTACATGCGAATTCAAAATCGGCTGCATCTAAATCGGGAGTTGCCCCAATTGCTTCCGCAATCACAGTTGCAGAGGGCTTAACGGCGTAGGGCTTAGATTCCGTTCCAAACCACAATGCCCTAATCTCTTTTGGGTCTATTTGAGCTCTTTTGAGGGCATTCCTTGCCGCTTCAATTCCTATGGTTATAGCATCTTCATCTAAATTGTTTACGGACTTTTCCTGTATGGGAAAGCTGTTTACTCCCCATACCCTTCCAATTTCTTCATTTTTAATTCTGTACATTGGCACATAAGCACCGTAGCCAACAATTCCGACATCCTTTATTGGCTTTAGCAGTCTTCTCATTGGGCACCACCTTTTTAAGGAATTAGCTTAAATGGGTTCTTTCGGAGGTTAATGGTGTACATTATAAAAGTCTTTCGGTAAATGTGCAACGTTTTTTCGACAATTGCTTATAAGGCCATGTTGCAGAGTAGGTTTAAAAGCCCAACTCTTTTATACCTCTTCAACAAAAAATGGAAAAGGTGATGCTCATGAAAGCATACATAAGCGAAAACGTGCAGGGGATCTACGCCTTTGATGGAGAAGGCAAACTCATAGGAAAAAGAATCTTCACGGAGAAGCCAGAAGTTGCATTGGACGAGCTCCTAAAGGGAGAAGTCACAGAAGACCTCACTGCTTTCATAAAAGAACTGAAAGAGAAAGGGTACTCAAGTTTTGTGTTCGAACATCCGGAGCTGAGCAGAAACGTGAGGGAGCTCGGTTTCGAAGCTGAATTCGAATTCCCCAACTTGGCTGGGGAGAGACTTAGAGAAAACCCCGCGGAGTTTTTAGGAGAAGAGTGGTTTGAGAAGTACTTCACAGTGGGAGTGGCTTTAACCAGGCTTAGGATACAGGAGCAGAGCGGTGCAAGGGACAAGATGGTAATCCAAGCAATAGAAGCTCTTGACGACATTGACAAGGTCATAAACCTCCTTGTTTCCAGACTCAGGGAGTGGTATTCCCTCCACTTCCCCGAGCTTGACGAACTTTTGCCCAAGCACCCGCAGTATGTGAGCTTTGTTAAGACCATTGGACACAGAGACAACATTACGAGGGAGATGCTGGAATCCCTCGGATTGGGAGAAAACAAGATAGCAAAAATCCTTGAAGCAAAGGAGAAGACAATGGGTGCATGGATGGATGAAAAGGACATCAAGGTTATCCAAGACTTGGCAAAGGAAATCGACGACCTCTACAAGCTGAGAAGCGAAATCGAGGACTACATTGACAAGGCAATGGACGACGTCGCTCCAAACTTGAAGGCTCTAGTGGGAGCGAAGCTTGCTGCCAGGCTGATTAGTCTGGCTGGTGGTCTAAAAGAGCTGGCAATGATGCCGGCATCGACGATTCAAGTTCTCGGTGCAGAAAAAGCCTTGTTCAGACACCTAAGAACCGGTGCAAAGCCACCAAAGCACGGAGTTATTTACCAATATCCAGCTATCAACAGGTCTCCATGGTGGCAAAGGGGTAAAATTGCAAGAGCCTTGGCTGGAAAGCTTGCAATAGCAGCTAGAGTTGACTACTTCTCAGGTGAATACATAGCAGAGGAGCTTAAGAAGGAGCTTGAAGCAAGAATTAAAGAAATCAAGGAGAAGTATCCAAAGCCACCAAAGCGCAAAGAGAAGCCCAAGAAAGAGAAGAAGAGATTTAAGAAGAAAGAAAAAGGAAAGAAATTCAAGGACAAGAAGAAAAAGAAAGGAAAAGAGAAAGGCAGGAGGAGGTGATGTAAATGAACGTTAAAAAACACAAATTCCCTGGCGTTTACATTGTCATTGATGATGACGGCAGCGAGAAGATAGCGACCAAAAACCTCGTCCCAGGACAGAAGGTTTACGGTGAGAGAGTTATCAAGTGGGAAGGGGAAGAGTACAGAATATGGAATCCAAACAGATCAAAACTTGCTGCTGCTATCCTTAACGGACTTAAAAACTTCCCGATAAAGCCCGGAACAACCGTGCTTTACCTTGGAATAGCGAGCGGTACCACAGCTTCTCACGTGAGCGACATCATAGGGTGGGAAGGAAAAATCTTTGGTGTTGAATTTTCCCCAAGAGTCCTTAGAGAGCTCGTCCCACTTGTAGAAGAAAGGAGAAACATCATACCCATTTTGGGCGATGCAACAAAGCCCGAAGAATACAGAGCGCTGGTTACTAAAGTGGACGTAATCTTTGAGGACGTTGCCCAGCCAACGCAAGCTAAGATACTCATAGATAACGCTAAAGCTTACCTCAAGAGAGGCGGCTACGGTATGATATCCATTAAGAGCAGGAGCATAGACGTTACAAAGGAGCCGGAGGAAGTTTTCAGGGAAGTTGAGAAAGAACTTAGCGAATACTTCGAAGTCGTTGAGAGAATCTCCTTAGAGCCATATGAAAAGGACCACGCATTGATAGTTGTCAGAAAGCCTTGAATTTAAGTAATCCTTTGCTCAAGAAGTTTTCTTTCCTTTTCATCTTTAAGATTGATTAAGTAGATAGTAACCGTTCTGGTTGTCCGCTACTTTTGGGACATGCGAAACCATCGTAGCGGGCAACCTTCCACCCTCCCGTCTTCATTGGGTGGCTTTCGGGGGGAACGGTAACTCCCCACATCTCTCAGGACTTTCAGCAGTCCCCATTCGGGCTTAGAACCCCCACATACCGGAGACTGCCACATCACTAAAAACTACCCCACAAGGCTATATAAAAATTACGGAAAACAAAAGCCAACAAATGTTTCGTAAATTCCTATTTACGAAACAGCCCATGACCATTTTTAGCCTTCTTGCTTCTATAAACATCTTGAGCAAAAGTTAAAACAAATGCATCTTCGACTTTGAATTTTAAAGCCCCTGTTTTTGCAGAATTTAGCAAATGATAGTCTTTTCTCCCAATGGCTTCCCCTTCTATCTCAAACTCATGATTTTCTGTTGGGACTTTTCTCATTTTTCGTAGTATTGAGGAAAGCAATTTAAAAGACTGTGGGGCAATTCTTGACTGCTTGAGTCGTTTCTTAAGGGCTTCTAAATGACGATAATACTCACTTGCAGTATCTGCATTAATTACGAAAATAATATTTCCACATTTAATAAGAGTTCTGTAACGATTTCATATGCAAGTTTAGTTTCCTCATCACCTTTTAGACCTTTTTCCTCTTCAAGAGCTCTTCTAAGCACATTGGTATCAAGCACAATGACAATCATTATCTTCCCCTCATGCTTTTAGCCAATCAAGGAATACATCTATATCTGCTTCAAAAAAGTCTTGAAGATCCCCTTCAACACTTCCGTCTTCATGAACAATAAGCCTATTAAAAACTGACTCTCCTTGCTCTTTCCGTGATGAATAAATAACGAGATCCTCTGGAGATAAACGTTTCGAGGCTACGGCATTTAACAACCCATATAACAAGTGCTCTGAATGAGTCTCAATTATCAGCTGGTAATCTCTCTTCTCTGATACCATTAAGAAGAATTCAGCAAGCTCATACTGAAGTTTTGGATGAAGATGCATTTCTGGATGTTCAATGAAAATAGTACTCCCTTTGGGATAAAATGCCAGAGCAGTTACTATCGGGAAAAGTGCATTTAATCCTGCACCTGCATCTGCGAGATTTATGTCAACCCCTTCTGGAGTCGTTGCAATAATTTCATACTGGCCTTGTGTTTCTGTTGGCACCCATCTTAGATTTTGGAGCCCATATTTTGCGTAAAACTCACGAATGATTCCAATATTTTCCTGGAATTCTGAACGATAACAAGCATAATAAAAAATTGCATGAGAATTTGAAGTATCAACAGCGGATGTATCCGCTAACACTCCCCTAATCTTCGCCCTACTCTACGGTTAGTTTTTAGAATGTGAAGTATTCGCGAAAGTTCCATTTTTAAGTCTCTGTTAGAGGATTGGTTGCCAATTAGTTTTCTAGTACCTTTTTCTTTTGACAATGAAACCTCAACTCTCAGTATTCCTACGTCTTTAAAATCAGCATTTATGTGAATTGTCTTAGAAATATCGTGAGCATGGACTATTTCATCGAAGAATTTAATCTCAAATAAGTTTTCAAGAACACTCTCGATACCTACGGTGTTGGTTATAGAACCAGTATAGACATGTGGATTCCGCAGAACCTCGGCACATTCCAAAATGGACGTTTTTCCACTTCCATTCGGCCCTACGAGAACATTAATTTTCGAGAACTCCAGCTCCGCTTTTTTGATTGATTTATAATTCTCAATGAGCATTTTTGTAAGCATAAGCTTTCACCATCTTTATCTAAGTTATCGAGAATATTTAAAGGTATCTCCAGAGAAAAAAAGAGAGAAATCAGAGCAGTGGGTTCCTAAACTTCTTACCTGGATAGTAGGCTACTCCTTCAAGCTCTTCCTCGATTCTTAGGAGCTGGTTGTACTTGGCGTTTCTATCGCTCCTTGCTGGTGCTCCCGTCTTAATTTGCCCAGCATTTAATGCAACGGCTATGTCTGCAATTGTTGAATCTTCGGTTTCACCGGAGCGGTGGGATACGACAACTCCATAGCCCGCTCTAAATGCCAAGTAAGCGGCATCCATTGCTTCACTTAGCGTTCCAATCTGGTTTACCTTGAGGAGCAGTGCATTTCCGGCTCCCATCTCAATGCCCTTCTTGAGCCTCTTGACGTTTGTAACAAAGATGTCGTCACCAACTAGCTGAACCTTCTTGCCGAGCTCCTTTGTGACCATCGCGAAGCCTTCGAAGTCCTCTTCTTGAACTGGGTCTTCAATGGAGACTATCGGATATGTTGATATGAGCTCCTTGTAGAGGTCAATGAGCTCTTCCCTTGTGTATTCCTTGCCTCCAACAACGTAGACACCTTTTTCTTCCTCATAAAGCTCGCTTGATGCAACGTCAAGGGCAAACGCTATTTCATCTCCAACTTTGTAACCGCTCTCTTCAATTGCTTTTACAAGGGCATCTAAGGGCTCGGTTACCTCTTTCATTGGTGGAGCAAAACCTCCTTCGTCACCAACGTTGACCGCTAACTTGCCGTACTTCTCCATGAGAAGCTTCTTTAAGGTGTGGTAGGTTTCGCTTACCATCTGAATTGCTTCCCTAAAGCTCTTTGCACCGACTGGCATGATCATGAACTCTTGGAAGTCCAAATCATTGCCAGCGTGAGCTCCACCATTGATAACGTTGCTCATTGGAACGGGCAAAACATAAGCGTTTGCTCCACCGAGGTAGCGGTAGAGCGGTATTCCAAGTGTGTTTGCCGCAGCCTTTGCGACTGCTAAAGAAACACCAAGAATAGCGTTTGCACCGAGGTTGCTCTTGTTTTCAGTGCCGTCAAGCTCAAGCATGAGCATGTCTATGTCCCTTTGAAGCGTAACATCCATTCCAATAAGCTCTGGGGCGATTATCTTGTTGACGTTCTCAACGGCCCTCTTAACGCCTTTTCCGTGGTATCTCTTTCCGCCGTCCCTAAGCTCTAAAGCTTCGTGAATTCCCGTTGATGCTCCACTTGGAACAGCGGCTCTTCCCATTGCGACTGGAGTATATACGTCAACTTCAACTGTGGGGTTTCCCCTTGAATCTAAGATTTCCCTTGCAACAACTCCGGTAATTTCAAATGGGTTCTCCATTGCTTTCACCTCGGGTGATATTTGGGGTTTCTCTTTAAAGCTTTTTCACATAAGGAGATAGTTAGGACAAGCTTTGCAGAAAATTACGAATCGCAAATGGGCTTCAATCCATATTTAAACCAAAGTACTTGTACAAGGCACAGCTGGAGTTAGCCGGCATTGACACCAGCTTCTTGAATGATGTTAAAGTCGTAAAACTCGGTGGCAGGCTGAACGTCGGGCAAGTTGTGGGGAGGATTAGAGTTGAAGAGCTGGCGATTCAAGAGCACGAGTACAGGAAGGTTTTTGACTCTCTGCTGAGGGAAAGAGAAATAGTAATTAATCCCATTTTGGGCTTTGAAAAGATATTCTCTCTCGCTGAGTCTACAAGAGAGGTGTTCCGTATTGTGAATGACGTCCTTTCTTTTGTTGGGGATAAGCGCAGGATTGCGTTTTACTTCATCAATACTGACGTGTTAGAGCGTGCTGTTCCAGATGCTTTGCCATTGCTTGAAGAGTTGGCAACAACCATAGTCGAGGTCACCACAGAGGGTAAGCTCTACAGGTTCTCTGTAGTGAAGTCTGTGAACAATGAACTCTCGGGACTCGAGTTCACTCTACCGTGATGCCAAATTAGAGAAATAGCCTAAGGGCAAGAAAGAGGGCTAAAACTGCGAGAGTTAACACAATCGTAACTCCAATCCCCTCTTCTTCTTTAAGCTTATAATGAGCTAAAATGGCATTTGCCATTATTGCGGGAGGCATTGAAGCCTCAACAAGTACTGCATAGAATATTTCCGGATCAGCTCTTAGTGTTGAAGCGACAAAAACAAAAGGCAGGACTATTCTAAACGTCCCTACCTCAAGGAGCTTCCTCCATTCAAACTTCTGAAGGTTTATGCGGGAGCCGAAGTAAATGAGAATCGCGGGAATACTCCACCATCCGATTTTGTTCATACAACTCAGCAATCCTGAGGGAAGTTTAATACCCAGTAGCACAAAGGATAAGGCTAGTAGATTAGCAGTTGTAGGCGGAAACTTAAGCGCTCTTAGGAGGCTTTCCCTGAGCGAAGCTTTTCCGCTCGAATAATGTGCAGCAACGAAAGTCACTATTGGAAGGACTATCAAGGTGTTTGTATTTGCATAGATAATCGCAGGGGTTAAGTCGTCCAAAAAGAGGCTTGCTATTGGGAATCCCATTGCCACTGTATTTGGATACGTTGAGAGTATTATCAAAGCTCCCCGCCATTTTTTATCCTGCACAAAAAATCTGCCATAAAGAAAAGACGCCCCAAGGCTTAGGACAATGACCAAGAAGACATACAAGAATACTACTTTAATCTCCATAAGGTATTCAATGTCCTTTGAGGCAACGTTTGAAAAGACGTAGAAGGTTAAAAGTCCCTGTGAGGCAAGCTTATTTAAATAGATGAACGGTATTTCAGACTTTACTAACCTCCGAAGGATAAGCCCTATGCCGATTAAAGCAAGCATTTCGTAGATGTTCATGCTCTTAGGTAATAAGAAGGTTTAAAGAATTTTTCGCTCTGGAAATCCGTTATTTTGTCAATCCTCCAGCCAGACGGTATCTTCCCCAAAGTAGTTCAGCTTAACCACAAAGAGCCTAAATGGTTCTTCCCTTTCGTTTACAACCCAGTGAATTGTTTTTGGCTTTACAAGGTAGATATCGCCCGGTTTGGCGTTGTACTCCCCCCCTCCGATGCTGAGTTTTGCCTCACCGCTGATTATGCAAAAAAGCTCATATTGCTTCTCATGGTAGTGCTTTGGAACTCTTTGCTTTGGCTTTATCTCAACTATTTGGGCGTAACTCCCTTCCGGGAGCTCTCCCTCAAACAGGGGAGCCTTTCTATACGTGTCCCTATCAACAAACTCCTCAATTTTTGCCTTCATTTCAATCCCCTGTGTTATGTTCCAAAGTTACGTTTAAAAAGCATTTGTCTAATCCCCACACATGATAATACTTGGAGTGCACGATGGACACGACGCAGGGGCAGTGCTATTCACGGAGAAAGAGATATACGCCGTAAACGAAGAGAGACTAAACAGAATAAAGAAGTATCGCGGGTTCCCGGAGCTCAGCATAAAGAAAGTTTTGGAAATGGGGGATATTCATCCAGAAGAAGTGGAAATAATAGCGGTTGCTGGCCTTTTCAGGAAGCAATCCCGGTTGTTGGAGCTAGAAAAACGGTTAAAGTCCATTTTTGGCAAAGACTTCAAAAAGAAAGTTCTCTTTGTTGAGCACCACCTTTGTCATGCCGCTTCCGCTTATCTCACCTCGGGATGGAGGGAGGCTCTGGCATTAAGTATAGACGCGGCGGGTGATGGACTAAGCTCCTCTATTTACATCGGAAGAGATGGCGAGATGATAAGAATAGCCCAGAGCACTTATTTGGACTCACTTGGGGATTTTTACGCTTCTGTTACTGAGCTTTTAGGCTTTAAACCAATGAGGCATGAAGGGAAAGTAATGAGCTTAGCCGCCTATGGAAAGCCAGCTTATGATCTCTCAAACATCATTGAACTCAATGGATTGAGTTTTGAAAACAAGCTCAAGGTTGTCGGGATCGAAGCCACAAAAAAGCTTGCCGAGTTCTTTAATTATCCACTCTCCAAGGCCAAGGAAATTGCCCAGCAGATGAAAAAGGGCAACCTTGATGGAGAACTACAGAAAAAGGCAATTGAGATTGCGGCCTCTGCCCAAGCACGTCTTGAAAAGCTTCTCGACGAGCTCGGTTTAAAACTTAGAAGTTACAACTTAAAACTCGCCTACGCTGGAGGGGTTGCACAAAACGTAAAGGCAAATGCAATATTGAGGAAGCATTTCCCGGATTTGTGGGTATTTCCCGCTATGGACGATGCTGGCTTAGCTTTCGGTGCTGCGGCATTTGTAAAGGCACAAATGGAGAGGCTGGATGGAAAGTGGAAGCCTTTTAAACTGGAGCATGTGTATTTGGGTCCCTCTTATGACGAAAACAAAATTGAGTCCCTCTTGAGAGAGGAAAACCTAAAATTTGAGTACCGTGAAGATGTCGAGGAAGTTGTGGTAGAAATGCTCCTAGAAGGAAAGCTTGTGGGCTTTTTCCAGGGAAAAATGGAATATGGGCCCAGAGCACTCGGCAACCGTTCTATCCTTGCCAATCCGATGGACAAGGAAGTTGTGAAAAAACTTAACGTGTCGTTAAATAGAGACGTCTTCCAGCCCTTTGCCCCTTCAATGCTGGAGGAAAGAATCGAGGACTACCTCCAAGACCCATATCCAAACAAGTTCATGACAATGAGCTACAAGGCAACGGAAAAAATGATAAAGGAAGCCCCGGCAGTTGTGCACGTTGACGGTACTACAAGACCTCAGACCCTTCTTAGAGACGACAATCCGAGGTATTATGACGTAATAAAACGTTTTGAGGAGGAAACCGGTGTTGGAATTGTCCTAAACACGAGCTTCAACATGCATGGGGAACCAATAGTTTGCTCCCCAGCAGACGCGGTTAGAACTTTCAGAAAAGCAAGGCTTGATGCCCTCGTTTTAGAGAACTTTGTTGTATATTCATAGGTTCCTCTCCTTTACATTCTCGGTTGATTTTCCTTGAAATGTTTCAGGAGAAACCTTGCGTGTTAAAATCAAACTAAACCAAAATAAATTACCCCCGGAACCTTATTTTTAAATTTAAATTCCCTGTATCTTATATCTTTTAATGATCCGGAAATTTTCCGCAAATGCATTTGCCAATTTTTATGGTTATGAGTTGCAGGAAAAACTACAAACAAAATCGCCTTATTGGTGTAATCTGTAGATCTTAGTTTTTCAATGTCTTCGAGTATCCCCTGGATATTTTTAGTAATCGGTCTATGCTTGTTCTTGACGTCTTCATATCTGTAATTAGTGTTGATAGTTTTTAGTTCTATTGCCCAGTCATCAAAGGTAATATCAATTCTGTCTTTTTCTGGAATTATTATTAAAGTTGGGAAATGTTTTAGTAGGCTCTCACATAATTCTACCTTGAGCCAACCTTCAAATTTTGCTCTCTCTTTGCAAAATACTGCTACACCAATATTGTTTTCTAATTTGGGTATTATGTCTTTGAATATGACCTCAGCCAATTTTTCAAACGTTATTTCCATTGTTTATTCCCTCAAAGTTAATTACTGCTTAGATCACATATAAATTTTACGATAATTATGAGAAAATAGAGAATGAGGATCGACAAAACTCAAACTTCTGATATGATTTGATATAGGTAAAATTATAAACATCAACGAGAAATCCCTCTGGTGAGGCTCATGGCGCTAAGTGATAGGCTTGAAATGGTAAACCCTTCTGAAATAAGGAAGCTCTTTGACCTTGCTCAGGGAATTGAAGGCGTAATATCACTTGGGATTGGGGAACCAGACTTTGACACTCCAGAGCACATAAAAGAATACGCAAAGGAAGCCCTTGACAAGGGACTAACGCACTACAGCCCAAACGCAGGAATTTTGGAACTCAGGGAAGCCGTTGCAGAAAAGTTCAAGAAGCATAACGGGATTGACGCGGATCCAAAAACCCAAATAATGATAACTGTTGGCACAAATCAGCAGATCCTAATGGGGCTTGCAACGTTCCTCAGGGATAATGAGGAAGTCCTCATTCCTTCTCCAATGTTCGTCAGCTATGCCCCCGCGGTTATCTTAGCCGGAGGAAAACCCGTTGAAGTGCCCACATACGAGGAGAACGAATTCCGCTTAACCGTTGACGACCTCGAGAAATACGTCACCCCAAAAACAAGGGCTTTGATCATAAACACTCCTAACAACCCGACTGGAGCCGTTTTAACGAAAAAAGACCTCGAAGAAATTGCAGACTTTGCCGTAGAGCATGATTTAATGGTTTTAAGCGACGAAGTTTACGAATACTTCGTCTACGACGGCGTCAAAAACTACAGCATCGCTTCTCTAGACGGCATGTTTGAAAGAACAATAACTATGAACGGCTTTTCAAAAACCTTTGCAATGACTGGATGGCGTTTGGGATTTTTAGCGGCTCCTGAGTGGGTCATAGAGAAGATGGTCCGCTTCCAGATGTACAATGCCACATGCCCGGTAACGTTTATCCAATACGCAGCTGCAAAGGCTTTAAGGGACGAAAGGAGCTGGAAAGCTGTAGAGGAGATGCGCAGGGAGTATGAGAGGAGGAGAAACCTTGTTTGGAAGAGGCTAAACGAGATGGGACTGCCAACGGTTAAGCCCAAGGGAGCGTTCTACATATTCCCGAGAATTAAGGATACTGGGCTTACAAGCAAAGAGTTCAGCGAACTCATGATAAAGGAGGCCAAGGTCGTCGTTGTTCCAGGAAGCGCCTTTGGAAATGCTGGAGAAGGCTACGTGAGGATAAGCTATGCCACAGCCTACGAAAAGCTTGAGGAAGCAATGGACAGAATGGAAAAAGTTCTGAAAGAAAAGAACCTCGTTTAAGCTTGATATCTTTCCTTTTTATGCTTAACCATCCAAAGCCGAGGAGGAAAAGAAGGATTGGAAGAGAAAGTCTTTCAACTCCAAGACCCCCTATTGGAGATTTTCCATAAGTACAGCTTCAATCTCTTCCACCTCAACTTTGTTATTTCTGTTTAAATCCCTCCATCTGAGCAGTGTGAGCTTTTCAGGCCTTCTTTCCTTATAGTAAAGCAGGCAAGCTCTGGTTCCATACCTGTGTGTCCCTACTATGAACACTCTTCCACTTTCGGGCTGAATTAGGCAGTAATCTTCTTTCTTCCAAGTGCTTTTATAAATAATCCCATCAAATTCCATGGTATCCCTTGTAAAAGTCGCGTTAACAAACTTAGCTGCAGCTTTTCCGAGAACAATCTGCTTGTTGGGAGTTTCATTAGAGAACACTTCTCTTGCTATACTCTCATCAACGTCTGTAACCGTTACAAATGGTTTAAACGTGAAGAAATGAACTCCTTGAGAGTCTGCTATTACAGCGTTTAGCCCGAAAACCGCAGTATGTTTGACATCAGTGGTATAACTCCCCAAAACCCCGTTTTCTGAAATGAAATACACCCTATTAGGAGTCACGGCGAGAGCCAGAGAATCTGATGTCTCGAGGGATGTGATATTCCCATCAAGCTTGAATCTCCGGATAAGTGTGCCGTTAAGGGAATAGAACTCCACATTGTTGTCTATTCCAACGAGTAAATTATTGGCGAAAAATTTGATGTTGAGGTATTTAGCTGAGGGGGTCTTGAATATTGTACCATTGCATAGACACTCATGTATTGATGTCACGTTGGGCGTAAGTTGCATTCTCCAGAGTTCTCTGGAATCTTTTAGTAAGATTAAAGTCCCGTTTTCAAGTGCCAAAGCAACAAAATCTTTGTATGCATCGAGGCTTTTGATTGATACACAAGGAGGCAGACTAAGTACTTTCTCAATTCTTCCATTTTTAACGGCATAGAGGTCATCTCCACCAAGATAAACTGTGTTGCCATCAATGGCAATGGTGTTAACGGAAAATGAAATGTTTGCAGACCATATTATACCCTCTCTACCAAGGAGATAGAGCTTAGGCATGCCCATGGGATCAAGGTCGTAAACTGCGAGGTATTTTTCTGAATCTGTAAACCATGGGGGATTTTTGAGTGAAATATTATATGAGCGGATTGGGAAGTTTTTATCAATCCATAGTGCTCTATCCTTGGTTAGGGATACAAGGTATCCATCAGAAAAGCCAATCCAGAGAGGCGTTACGTTATATTCCAAAAGAACCTCACCACTTTCGTCAAGAATGTAGAGCTTGTCAGAGGTAACTGCAACGAGATTCTCATTTACTGCGATAGAGTTGGCACTAAGTTGAATGCTCCACAACGGATTAGTTGCCAGCAGAGCTAAGATGAATAAAGGAAAAGAGAGGGGCAACATCTGTCGTCCCTCCTACCCTGCCGCTACCTCCATAGTGGTAAGAACTTGATTATCTACCCCTGCAAACTCCCCTTTTTGCACTATCGTTCCACCTGTTAATCCTGTAGTTCTTCCACTCTGACAAGCCTTGTCCTTATCACCGTTGCCAATTCCCGCACTACCGAAAAATCCTAAAACCACCAAACCAAGTAACAAAAAGCTTAACAACTTTAACCGCATTGAGCATCACCAACGGAAGTTTTCATAGACTATTTATGTCTATTAAGCCATTTAAATTTTTGGTTTGCAATAGAAAATTAGTTTTGAAAAAAGTAAGCATTAAAAAGACTCCAATTTTAATCCTGCTGGTGGATTGAACAAACCGTTGATGCTATTCTCTGCATAAAGTCACAACAGATTCTGAATTATTAGTGTCCCTCCTATTGTAGAGCTCCTCTAAATACCGCTCTGCGTAGTTGAAACCATTGAATTGGCCTATTTGAATAAATAATTCCCGAGCCGTCGAGTTAGCAATAGAGGGAGTAATAGACTATAGACTTAAGATAGAGCTTAAGGACCACACCGAAACCTGACAAGTGGAAAAATAATTTGCAAACGTTCTCGTCTTCGGTAAAAAGATTACTTTATTAGTTTTGGACAACCTTTTTATCTTTTCTATCCTCATTTTAATGGGGATGAAAAAATGCTTCCAGGAAAGGTTCCTCCAGAGATACTTGAGAAGATCGTTTTTAACCTTCTAGGGGCCCAAGATGAAAGAGTGATAGTAAAATCCGGTGTGGGAATTGATGCGGCTGCAATAGACTTTGGGGAAACCGTTCTCGTTGCATCCAGTGACCCCATAACGGGAGCAGAGAAGCACATAGGCTTTTATGCAATAAACGTGAACGCAAACGATGTTGCAACATTTGGAGCCAGACCGAGATGGTTTCTTGCAACAATTTTGCTCCCCGAGAATGCCGATGAGGATGTGCTTAGGGAAATAATGGAGGACATGCACAAAAGCGCCGAAAAACTTGGAGTTTCAATAGTTGGCGGTCACACGGAAGTTACGATTGGGTTAAATAGGCCAATAGTTATTGGAACAATGCTCGGCGAGGTTAAAAAAGAAAAGCTTGTGCGTTCAAACGGCGCAAAAGCTGGAGATGTCATAATCCTAACCAAAGGCGCGGGAATTGAGGGAACATCCATCATAGCAAGCGAAAAGGAGGAAGAGCTAAGGGAAGTGTTCGGGGACGAGCTTGTAGAGAGGGCAAAGCGGTTCCTTGAGAAAATAAGCGTGGTTAAAGAAGCCCTAATTGCCACAGAGATTGGAGTTCACGCTATGCATGACCCCACAGAGGGAGGAATAGCAAACGGCTTCCACGAGATGGCGGATGCAGCCGGGCTGGGATTTAGGGTTTACTACGATAGGATACCCATTGCAGAAGAGACCAAGAAGCTGTGCGAGTACTTTAACTTAGACCCCTTGGCGTTGATAAGCTCGGGCTCCCTTCTAATTGCAGCACCGCCAGAAAAAGCCGAAGAAATTGTGAAGGCAATAAAGAAAGAAGGAATTGAGGCTGCAATAGTTGGGGAGTTTCTGGAAGATAAGAACGTAAAGGTTATCGTAAGAGACGGAAAAGAAGTTCCACTAAAAAGACCTGAAACAGATGAAATTTGGAAACTCTTTTAAGGATTTTTACATTTATTACTATTGGGGATTGTCAAATGGCAGATGTAGAAATGGCGAAAAAGTTGATAAAAGTCGGTGGTATTCTAAGCGTCATAGAGCCATTCTTCATAGCGGTTCTCCTTCTGCTCACAGTTGTGGGAATAGTGCTCGCAATACCCTTCGCAATCCTCGGCTACTGGATACTTAAGAGGTCAGAGGAGGTCATTGAACTTATTGAAAACAAAGAGTACAAAAAAGCAAAAGACAAACTTTTAATTCCAGCAGTAATTGCCCTCATCTTGACGAGTAGAGTGGGAGGAATTTTAATGCTCCTAGGTTTGGTGTTGCTTCCTTCGGAAGACTCTATCTCCGTTTGATTTTCCCACCTTTTATGTCTATGCGCCCTTCTTTTTCCAGCATTCTCAAAATTTCTTCAAATGCCTTCCCGTCTGTCACGTTTATTATCATGGTGCCCTTTTCAGTGGGTATTTCCATGGGCATTGCCTTGAGAAACGTTCCAACTAACTCGTCTTTTGGAACTTTTTCATTGCCAAGGGCATTTAACACTTCGTTGGCAACTATTCCCCTTGAGATTAAAGCAAAGTATACGCCCATAACCGCTTCCTCTTCAAAGTACTTCGCCGCTATGTGAAGGGCTTTATTTATTTTCTCTATTTCAAGCTCCCTGATCTCTATCTCATACTCGGGAAGCAGATCTACGAAAGCAAACTGCTTTGCTATCTTCTCTATGCTTTCGAGGTTTTTTGCAATTTGATATGGGAATCTGAACTGGAATTTTAGCTTTGTAACATCAACGTCTTCCTTTAGCCTTGCTTTGTTCTCTTCAACAACAAGTGCGCCGTTTTTAAACAATTGCTCAAGAACATCTCCCATCCAGTATCCTTCTTGGAGAAGGTGGTTTATTTCCTCACCTTCTTTGAGATGCTCAAGGGCATGGTTTATTTGCTCCTTAAACGCGAGAAAACCCTCGATAAGGATTTCCTTCTCCTCACCTTCAAAGGAATTTAAAGTGTTGCTTATCTCCTCCAAAGTCCCCTCTATCATGTAGCCTATGAATGCCTCGTACCCAAGCCTTTCCGTAACGGCAAATTTAATTCCTTCCCTCTTGAGTTCATTTAAAAAGGCATCTTTAACAACCTCGTTCTTTGTAACCAGCCTCATGCAATCACCACATGGAAAAAGCTAAAAGCCATTTATAGTCTTTTCCTATGGTGAGAACATGAGCGAGGAGAAACCACTTTTACTGGACGAAACCCTCAAAAAGTGGAAGGGGAAACGAATAGCCTTGGCCGTAAGCGGAGACCACTCCTTTACTGGCATTCTAAAGGATTTCGATGAAGAGATAATCATCTTGGAGAACGTCGCCGACGTTGTAGGAAACAGGGGAAAAGCACTGGTAGTCAAGATAGACGACGTTAATTGGATAATGCTCCTAGAGTGATTAAAATGAGGGCAGTTGCGTTTGTAGGATTCAAAAAGAGCGGAAAGACAACTACAGTGGAGAACGTTGCAAAAGAGCTCAAAAAAAGAGGGTACTGTGTGGGGATAGCAAAGAGCATGCACACGAATTTTGATAGAAAAGAAAGCGACACATGGAGGCTGAAAAGAGTAGCTGATTGCGTGATTGTGAGGGCTCAGGACACAGATGCCCTTCTTTTTGATGCAAAGGACTTAAACGCTCTCCTTTCTGTAATGCCTGAAGTAGATTTTCTTCTTCTTGAGGGGTTTAAAGATGCCAAGCATTTGCCCAAAGTGATATGTGCTAAAAGCGAAGAAGAAGTAAAAGTGCTAAACGATGGGCTCGCGATAGCGGTTAGCGGAGTCATATCCAATGAACTCAAAAGCGTTGATGGTCTTGAGGTTATAAACGCTCTGGAAAACCCCGAAAGGCTTACCGATTTGATAGAGGAAAAAGCCTTCATTCTGCCGAATATTAACTGCAGACTGTGCGGGCTTGACTGCTATGAAATGGCAAAGCTAATAGTAAAGGGCGAAAAGACCGTAAAAGACTGTGTCGTCTTGAGTTCAAAACCAAAGGTCATTGTTAAAATTGATGGAAAGGAGCTTCCAATGAAAGATTGGGTTCAAGAAGTAGTGGAAAAGACCATTAAGGGAATGCTCTCTGCCATGAAAGGGTACAAAGAGGGGCGGAAAATAGAGATTATAATTCAGGACTAGACTGCCTCTACTTTAACTTCTTTTACTTTGCCCCCTTCGAGTATAAACGCTCTGTACTCTCTGAGGTTGTTCACTATCAGCCATATGTTTCTCCACAAGTCCATGCCCTTCAAATCTTTGGATGAAGGGTACGGTGGGCGGTTGACGTGGGAATGGAAAATACCCACTATCTCCTTTCCTTCTCTTTCAGCACTCTCAAGAACTTTGAGGATCTCTAGAGGGTCTATCTCAAATTCAACCGGGGAAGTTAATTTGTTGTTTGCAAACGAAACCTTTTCCACAAAGGCAGCTTTTCCTTCTATTTTTCCCACTAAAAACCCGCATATTTCAACCTTGCTTTCCTTAGCTTTCCTGAGGATTTCTTCCAAATGTGCACGTTTTATGAAAAGGACTTCCATGGGGGCTTCTTTTCGTTAACCCTTTTAATTCTTTTTGTTCATTGACGTACATATTAGCACAGAAAAGCTTATAAATGTGTTTACAATCATCAAGGTTAGATACTACTGTAATATCACTCGAAGTGATATATGGGGTGAGAGCTATGCTCGCGAGAATAGTTTACTACAGGAGGAATTCAATCCCCGAGGAAGAAATTGTGGTAGTTAGCAGGGTAGAAAAAGCCTTTGAAATAGCGAGAAAGAAGTTGGGAAGAGAGATAATGGGCTTTGAAGTAGAAATAATTTGATCACGATCGCCTTCTTCTCCCCGTTTTTATTTTAATTTATTGAAGAATGACAACGCAACAGGATTTTTGGTTTTTATTGATTTCAATGAAGGTAAAAAACGCAGAAAACACAGCTCTTCTATCCAAAAATAACCAGTACTAAAATATACTATGACCGCGAATTAAAGATTGACACGCAAAAGTATATTAAGCGTGAAATGAATATTAATTCAAGGAAGAGGTGAATTTATATGGAAAAAAAGTTGTATAGAAGCAAAAAGAACAGAATACTTTTTGGCGTCTGTGGAGGACTTGCAGAGTACTTTAACGTAGATCCAACCCTTGTTAGGATACTCTTTATCCTTCTGCTGTTGGGGAGTGTGGGGACTGCGGCGTTGTTATACCTCCTGTTGGCTCTTGTAATGCCGGAAGAACCCGAAGAGGGAGGTGAAGTAAGTGGGGAAGAAACTCAGGAGGAGTAAAAAGAATAGAATGTTCTTAGGAGTGTTGGGAGGAATTGCAGAGTATCTGGGGATTGATCCGACGATAGTGAGAATAATCTTCATACTGCTGTGTTTAGTAGAACCGGTGTTCATCTTAGCATACTTCTTGATGGCTATTGTCATGCCAGAAGAAGATGAAGAAGAGATAACCGCAGAGAAACTTCCTGAGAAGATTGAAAAAATAGCCGAAGAGGCTGGAAAAAGTGTGGAAGAACTCAGCAAAAAAGCCCCAGTAGTTGAGAAAAAAGATGACACGAAGCTCTTTGGAATTGCCCTTATTCTCTTAGGCGCAGTGCTACTCTTAAAAGCTTTCATACCTTTCCCCTTATTCGGGCTTAGGGAAATAGTCGCGGTGCTTATCCTATTGCTCGGCCTATACTTGGTAGCGAGGGGATGAAAAATGAAACGACTCCTTGGTCTCTTTTTAACATTTTTAGGACTGCTGATCATTTTAAGAAGCCTTAGACCAGAGCTATATGACTACCTCCTTCCATATGCGCCTTACATTAAAAGAGCGTTCTGGGGAGTAGTTCTCATTATCGCAGGTCTCTATGTGCTTATCAAAAACAAAACCGCAAGGACTGCTTTGGCGGTAGTTTTCATCATATACTTAGCGCTGTTTCTTGTAACTCCAGGTTCATATTCTTCATGGAAGTTCACCTTTAGGGATGTCGGAGAAGTAAAGGAAATCGGTGAATTCAGCGCTTCCGAGATCGCAATAGAAAATATTGCCGCAAAAATAATCGTAGAACGAGTACCGGGAGATACTATAAAAGTCCTCAGCAATCTGCCGGTGGAGGTAAGTGATGGCGAAACTCTAAAGCTCTCATGTTTCGAGTGCAACAAGGAAAACGGAAAACTCTTAATACAAGTTGGAGACGAGGTTAAGCTTGTTTCTTTAACCTTAAGGAATACTGCGGGTGACGTTGACCTTGAATTGGGAGAGACTGTTTCAGTTAACATGGATAACGTAGTTGGAGATGTCGCAGCCTCAGGAGTATTCAGCTCTTTTACTGTCACGAACTTCATAGGAGACATGGAGTTAACTCTTGAAAACTGTCCCGAGATAGAGATCGGTGGATATTGCTCCCAAATTGGAATATACAGAGGAAGCGGAGAGATTAACATCAACATCCCAGAAAACGTTAAGGTAGCACCTTCAATTGAGGGCTCTTTGGCTTCGGTTACTGTCAATAAAGGATTTGAAACTGGGGAGAAAACATTAAAACTAAGAGTCAAGAACTTCATTGGAAAAATAGTCGTGGAATGATGGCTATGGATAAGTGGGAGGTTGTCAAAGCCTTTACTCTAGGGCCCCTACTTGAAGTAGCCATCCCTAAGCCCGGCAACGTGAATAGATATAGGGACTTTGAAGACCTTACCCTATACCATTTTCTCTTTGCCAACACTTCTGTAATTGATGTTCTTTTTGAAGCCGCTCATAGAGGGGAGCTCATAAGAGGGGGAAAACTTCAACCAGAAGGGGCAAAACTCGGAGAGCTTATAAAAAAAGCCGTTGAAAACTCCAAAAAAGCCCAGAATTTAAACCCAAACTTTGGGATAATAACCCTCGCAATTCCTCTCACGGTGGCACTTGGATGGGCGAAAGACATTGAGGCTGCCCGAGAAAAAGTTAAGCTTCTTATCTCTGCATCCAGCCCGTATGACAGCATAGAATTCTACAAAGCCATAAGAATTGCGAACCCAAAGGGAGTTAAAAGGGGAGTAAAATACGACGTTTACGATGATTCCTCTTTTGAAGAGCTCATCCGAGACAAGATAAACCTTGAAAAGCTTGCGGAGATTTCGAGCGAGAGGGAGCTGATTTTTAAGGAGTGGCTTACCGGCTACCAGCTCAGCTACTCCACCTTTTACAGGCTCAAAGAACTTAGCTCCATTTTTTCACTTGAGGAAGCAACCATCAGGGCATTCCTTGAGCTTCTATCCAACAACTTGGACACCTTGATTATAAGAAAAGCCGGGCTTGAGGAGGCAAAACTCGTTCAGACGAAAGCAAAAGAAACCCTCGCCGGAACGCTCAGCCTCGAGGAGTTTGACGAGTTTCTAAGAGAAAAGAAAGATTTAAGAAATCCCGGAAGTCTGGCAGATATAATGGCAGTTTCTTTAAGCCTGCTGATTTTAAGTGGATATTCCCTTAATCTTTGATTATTTTAACCCTTTTAGCCCCTCCGAGCCCTATGCCAAGAACTTTTGAGTCAATAACAACCGCATCTTTTCCGAGTTCTTCAACGACCTTGACCTTAAGCCCAGAAATCTCGGAAACTCCCTCTTCCCCTCCAAACTCTTCGTTTATCTGCGCTTTCAAAAACTCGTAAGCCTCTTTCCCAAAGAGCACCAAATCTGGCTCGAATCCATCCATTTTGAGCTCGTTAGCTTTTTCTTCAACAGCACTCAAAACCCTAATAAGTTCTCCTCTCATCAAAATCACCTAAAACATATTGAAAAAGAGGGACTTAAACTTTTTCCCTAATAATCTCGTAGGAGTAAGTTACTTCAGTCCCGCTGAGTTTCAAATGAGCCCCGACTGAACAATATTTCTCTTGGCTAAGCTCTATAGCCCTTTTTGCCTTTTCTTCTTTTACATCTCCATAAATCCTGTAGTGTATGTGGACTTTGGTGTAAATTCTTGGGTGCTCCTCTCTCCTTTCCCCGCTTATTTCAACTTCGAGGTTTTCAATAGGCTCGCGCATTTTTTGAAGGATCATCAAGACGTCTATTGCAGTACAACCAGCCACGCTGAGGAGGAGTGTTTTCATCGGTGAAATGCCATTCTCCCCGAAGATTATTTTTCCGCCTTCCTCTGTAAGCGCTTCAAACTTGGAATCTCCGAGCCACCTAACTTTTCCTTTCATAGAAACCACCACCTTACAATGGCAGGAAAGTTTTAAATGTGTTTTGTGAACCTACGGTGTATGTACATAAGACCTTTTGATCCCTGGAAGTCGAAGCTCTGCACCTGTCCGTTTAAGTATACCCTCAACGTTTACACCGGCTGTGATCATGCGTGCGTTTACTGCTACATAACCTCTTACATCCCCAATGCATTTAAAGTGAGGATAAAAGAAAACCTTCTTCCAAACTTAGAACGGGAACTCCGAAAGCTTAAGGGGGAGTTTTTAGTGGCGCTTTCCTATTCTTCTGACCCTTACCCAAGGATAGACGAGAAGCTAAGGATAACCCGAAAGGTGCTTGAGCTTTTCAAGAGATACGATGTCCCCTGTTTGATTCTAACGAAGTCAAACCTGTTTGAGCGGGACTTGGACATTTTGAAAACTCTAAAATGTGCCGTTGGTGTTACCGTTACAACCATAGACAACGAAAAAGCGAGCCTCCTCGAACCAAATGCGCCCTCGCCAAAAGAAAGAATTAAAGCGCTAAAAAAAGCAAAGAAAGAAGGTATTCCTGTCTATGCTAGAATTGACCCAATAATACCATTTTACACGTGGGAGGACTTTGACGAGACCCTTGATGCGTTAAGCTTCGTGTCGCACATAACAGTATCTACGCTAAAACTCCGGCCAGATTCATGGAAGCGAATGGAGGCAAAGTTCCCAGAACTAATGAAAAAGCTCGCACCTCTCTACAGGAAAGGAGAAAGAATCGGTGGTTATTATTACCTTCCTAAAGACATAAGACTCAAACTCCTTGAAGAGGCAAGAAAGAAGATAGAATCAAAGGGCATAACCTTCGGGTCATGCAGGGAGGGCTACTACTCCTATCCAACTTGCGATGGTTCTCATCTAGTGTTATAGCTCCTCCACTTGCAGGTCAATTGAATTTTTCTCCTGATCTAAAAGGCCTAGTTTTTTCTTTTTGTATTCCAGAGCCTTATCAACGAGAGCTTTGAACAGAGGTTCCATCTCATTAAGGTACTCAGCCAGCCATTGAACACCTATTGCAAACTTCCCTTCTACCTCAATTGCTTCTATTATGCCGTCCTCTGCATAGGCTACAGGCTTTACATTGTTTCCAAGCTTCTTAATCGCCTGATGATGGAAGCTGTTAACTCCTATAAACACTTCGCTCGTGGACTCAACGTTCAAGTTTTCTTTGAGTATCTCAAAGAGAAGCGAGTCGAGTTTTATCCTTACCTCGTGAACTTTTGCGGCAGGATGGACTAAAAACTTCCCATTTTTAAGCCAATTATGTCGTATAGCCTTTGGAATTTCGCTTACATCCTGATACAAACTTCCTCCAAGGGCAACGTTTATTGCCTGTGCTCCTCTACCTATCCCCAGCATTGGTAGGTCTTTTCCCAAAGCGGCTTTAATGAGGGTAAGCTCAAATTCGTCCCTCTGGATATCAAGCCACTCAATTTTATCGGAGAGTGTGTCTCCATAATACCTTGGGTGTATATCAGGGCCTTCTGGGATTATGAGTCCATCTATTGCTTCGATAACATCAGTTATCCCCAAGAGGGGCGGAATTGCAACAGGAATTCCTCCGGCTTTTCTAATTCTTTTTACATAAGTGTCGTTTATTGTGAGAGCTCCAGTTTCCCAGTCAAAGGAAGCCACAATTCCAATAATTGGCTTCATTCTCCCACCCTTAACTAGTTATGTGTAATTCCTAAATACTTTTCTAAAAAAGAATGTGTGCAATTTCGCAATACATACGTTGTTTGGTTCCAGCCTAGCACAAGAAGTACTAAAAACACTACCCGACAATTACGCCTAAGACTTCTCCCTCCTTGGGTTTTATCTCTTCTATCTTTAGAATCTCAAAATTTTCCTTTTTAGCACCCTCTTCTTGGAAATATTTCTCCACAAGGTTTTCTGCTTCTTTTTCGTCCTTTGCCAGCACAAGGAGAGATACATAGCTTGTTCCTTCTCCCAATTCCTGGACTTTCCTACTAACTTTAGATTTGACTTTAAACAATCTCATCATGATATTTATATCATCACGAGCCTTTAAATATTTTTGCTTAAAACTTTGCCTAAAACAAGAAACAAGTATACAAATTGAAAAAGATAAAAAGATTCGCTCCCATTTCAATCCTCTTCAGCGTCCCATAGGGCTAAGCCGTTTTCTTGCGGCTTTCTTACCAGCGGTTCACCAAGGAGCTCTTGGATGTAAACTTCTGCAACGAAGACTTCTCCTTCAACTAAATGGCCGCCAAACAGCCTTCCTTCGCTATCGCCCAAACTTACATGGATGTGGACAAAGGGCTCATCGTCTTTTATGCTTATGTTTCCTAAGGCGGACACCAGCTCATAGGCGCCTTCGAGTTCGATAACTTTGTATTGTCCTTTTTCCTCTTCAAAATACCCTATTTTTGGATTCCTCAGAGTCCCAATTGCGCTGACAGTCCCAATTAACACGTTGTGCTTTTTTGCAAACTCGTTCAAAGCACTCAAAAACTCCTCCCCTTCTGGGATTCGGAACAGAAAGCTTCTACCCTTTGAAAACCTCATATCATATCACCTTTCAAGGTATTGGGTTTTGTGCAATTTAACTTTTTAGGTAAGTGCATTCAGCATTCGAGGGTAATCTCGGCATAACTCCTTGGGTCCTCCCAGATCCTTACTTTAATCTTTCTCACGTTTTTTCCGGCTTTTTCCGCTATTCTCTCTGCAAACCACTCTGCAATGTACTCCGCCGTTACATTTGGCTTGTTAAGGATTACAACTTCATCTTGGGGAAGCTTTAGATGCTTGCCGTTTTTTTCCACAACTACATAGCTTCCTTCCCTGCTAGTTACCCACTTTTCACTGACAAGGATTTTATGATCAAGAAGCTTTACGAGGTTCCCCAGGTGGTTAAAGTCAAATATCATGCCGTTTTCGTTCAGCTCGCCCCATATCTCCACTTCAACATTATACGTATGCCCGTGAATTCTGAGGCATTTACTCTCATAGGGTAAATCCAAGAAGTGGGAGCTGTCAAAGTCTTTATGCCACCTTATTTTCCTCTCAGCTATTTTGAACATGGGACACCACCAAGGATAAGAGCGAAGGACTGCTTTTAATGTTTTTGAATGAATCTAATTCCCCGTACGTCTTCTCTATTTAGCGTGTGCCTCTCAAGAATATGCTGTTTTAGCTCCTCAAGGCTTTTTGCTTTGTAGCCACAGAAGGGGCACACAAATATTTGAGTATTCTCCATCTTTCTCCCTCAGAGTTTTTGTAATGCTTTCATGGTATAAATATCCTCCGGAATGTTTTACTACATTGAGTAGTATATTATCGGACTTGTGTGTCAATTTATCTCTCAACTTTTACTCGAATTTGTTACTATAATCTGTATTTACATCATTTGAAATTTTATGCAGTACATAAAATACAATAATAGACATAATCTTTTATGGCAATAGTAACAAATAAATAATAATTACATATTCTCTAAACACTAATATTACTACTAATAATGGTTACAAAACACAAATTTTTTACTACATAAAGTTGTGCAAATCAACGATGCAAGCCATACAGGTTTTTCTTTGCAATCCACGGTTCTACAAAAATTGAGGTAGTGTTCTTGTATAAGCCGGCATCATTGCCAATTTTTTCCGTTACAATTGGCGGTGGTAATAATTAAAAGCAATGTCACTACTTTGTTGTCGATTACTCCATTTCCTGGTGAGATCCACAAGTTGTGGCAGGTACATAGTAGATTTTTGGATAGCAAGCACTTCAAATTTATTCAAAGCCATAAATATTTTAAACAGAGCTAAGGGGAGATTTAAAGGAAATAAGAGATAAATATCGATAAATACCATTAAAAGTAGATTCTAGACCCCTGACTAGAGTTTATTAACCCCATATTTGTGGCATGGCCCAATACAGCTCTCTTCTAAGAGTTTGTTATAGACATTAATGATCTCTTGGGCTAACTTAAGATCATTATCTTTGATGTGGTGAGGGTTTATTACAAATGCCTTAACGAAGCCACGTCCAATTCTCACAGGCTTTTTTGGATAATTAAGCTCATCTAATACACATTTTTCCAATGAAGAGAGGCAACTAACTGGAATCACCAGCTCTAGGCGACCAGTCTTCTGATTTTCTCTAAAAAATGGTCTAGCATTATCTCGATTGAGAGTTGCCTGATGGAGTTTTGCCACAATTATCTCCCTCGAAAGGGATACTAAGGAAGGATATTTTGGAATAACATCCCTTACCATTTTAATCACCCAAAATCCACCATATTTGAAAATAATCTACCGTAATCCGTCCGATATAAAACATATTTCGTATTTTTAGTTTCACCCATTCTTCTGAGTTTGTCCCATGATACATTTTTACCCACGATGACGTATATATCCGGGCCTTTCTGTGCATACCCGTAATAATTTACAGTGTATCCCCAAGCATATTTTACCTCGATCCTAATGTCCTCTAGAGGTAGATAAAGATCATATCTCTTGTTGCCTGATGTCCATTCCACTAAGCTTACAGTATACTTGGAGAGAGCCTTGGAAATGTGTGTTTTTATTATCCAATGAGGCACCTTTGACTTTGTGTTTTTAATTGAAATCCCATCAAGCTTAATAAGAGCTTTCTCTATCCCAGTCTTTATAGCCTCAAAAATGTGCTCTGATGTGAGCGGTTTGGGTGTTTTTCTCACATTTTCAATCAGAGATTCTGCGCTTATCTGATGCTTCCATGAGGCTATGGCTTGGAGACTATCTAACTTTGCTCTGAGAGTGCGGCTTAGGTATAATGCCATGGTGTAAGTATCAGCTCCAGTCTCAGTTCGTGTTAGCAAGATAGCAAGGGTTCGCGGGTTCAAACTTCCAATCTTGGGGCTTTTGGAATAATACCACCGGAAAGGCCTTAGAATTTCGTCTTCTGTCCAAGGAGTAAGCTCCAGATATAGACTTTTATTTCTGACCAAATTATACGCTCCTCCCATAGGGTTCCCCTTGAATGATAATTTTCCGTTCCTTTTAAACTTGTTGATTTTACCACTATACATAATTGGGATATAATCTACATTATATCTAATTTCCCTGTACAAAAAAGGGACATTACAACACGGGGAATTAGGATTTTGAAGGGGTATACTTCTCCATCAAGGAGCACCAAAAGGGATGACCACTAATCTTGGCTCAAGCAACAATATTAATGCTATCATATTGTCCAATGCATATATGAGATAGAGGTGTTCTTTTTCTAACAGATTTCCTGCTAGGGAGGTATTGGGGTTTGCATCTTCTCTTGCTCTTTCTCTCGTGTTATTGTCCTGTTGACCTAAATGCTGGTGATTACTCAAAGGTTGCTGGAAGGTGTAATTCTCGATGCACAATCTTGTTCAATAACGATAATTTGTGCGTCTTTTAATAGTAAAATTATTACTCCGAATATTTGTAATTTTTGCGAATTTTTACTTTAATTTAAAGTAATTTTTCTGCATCCTAATTTTTTAATTATCATTATAGAATAAAATGTAATAAGTAGTACCATAATAAAGAGTAATTTTAACAACTATAAGCTACAGTAAAAAATTGGGTTAAACTCTGAGAGTCAAACTATCACAGAATAATTTCATAATTATAAAACGTTAAGATGGGCGTCTAAATAAATGATCCGAATGTGAACAGCCTTTTAGTCAACTCAGCCGACCCATGAATAAGATTACCTTTACTGCGTAAGTATACAAGTCGAGTTACATTATCTGAAATTCTCCATGATGTTCCAGATTAAGGCAAGGGTTTGAATGTTTCAGGTCTCTCGAAGAGGATCCGAGAAGAGTAGCAGATACTCGAAATACTTGAGAAGCGGCAGAAATAAAGTTGAAGGCTCAGTCAAGCATCCTCAGTATCTTGTCCACTTCGTTTGATATTTCGACATCGAAGAGGTGTATAGTCGGCAAGAGCCACCAAAGGCGGTAATTGTGTGCATTATCTTCCTCGCCATAGTACTGGAAGACGAACCTTCCAACGCCGGTCATATCGCGGTGGACGTCCCTGACGGCCCTGAGAACGCGCCTGACCTTTGGTGAGTACTCCTCAAAGGGGAGGAGGATGCCTTTAACAAAGACTCTGTCCTTGAGGAAGTCTGTAGTTAAACCTACGCTTCCAACGTGCTTTTCAAGCTGGTTGAACTTCTTCACAGTCCAAAAGCGGTGCAGGATCACTCGTGCGTCTTCCTTGGCGAGTGGGTAGTTACCCTCCTCTGTGTCGAGCCAGAACTCGATGTAGGGCTGACCGCGCTCGATAACTATCCTTGCAAGGAGCCTCGCATTCTTTGGGATCTCCTGCTGGCTCTCACTGATGTGGTACTCTTTGCCCTTCTCGGTGTAGGTCTCGCCCTCTTCCCGGGTTCCAGTCCTTGAGACGAAATAGGCCTCTTTTCCGTCTATCGTTCCAAGGTGCAGATCGTAACCCCACGCCTTCAAGTCCTTGAACTTGAACCTTCTTTCAGCAGGGACGACTCCAGTGTTCTCGACTATGTAGTAGCCTTTGAGCATTTTGATCACCTTTTGTTATTAAAATTTTTGTCCTATTTAAGCTTTTCTCCAGAGGCATTTAAGAAAAACGAGACTCTCATCACACGCCGAGAGCCTAAACATAACTCTCACTTAGTGGATATGGGAAAAAGATTGTATCTAGGTGCTCGGCTCTTACATAATTTCCTTATCCACTTTCGGAGAGAGAAAAAGGCAAAACCACCACTACACACGAAGAGATGAGTTAACTAAGAGGCAACTTACTCTGCTTAGTGGCTTGTGCCTTGTAGATGTCTGAAACACGGTACACGGACACGTTAACCTCTTTCAAAGAGACTACGTCTCCGATCTCTACAAATAGAAGCAAGAATTCTGCTGGAATACCTTCAGGAAGGGACTTAAGGAACTTTTTCTGGTTGGCTGTAAATGTTAACCGACGTGTCTTTCCACTCTTGACTTCCACAAGTACTATCTTCCCGAGCCTTAAGATTGGGAGCTCAAAGTTTTTCTTAATTGGTTCCTCAGAGACGACCTCGAGTCTTTGTTTTCCTACAACATTGGCAGTCAGTATTATATAGTCAGGACGATATCCAACCCGCCCAGCGTGGTTTGGGAAAGATAATGTTCTGTAAAGTTCTGCAAGCCTGTCGATGTCTGTTTTGGGGAGGAAGTGAATCCCAGATATGAATGTTTCTACCTCTTTGAGGGTATCTTGCAATTCCCTACCCTAATTATAAAAACTCGTTCATTTAGAGCGTTATCTCTTTCCAGTTTTAATCTGATCATAAACCTGTCAGAATCCCGCCGTTGCTCTTTTAAGACATACAACGTTTTGAAGGCGGTAGGTGGCACCCAAGTTGTACCATAGTCTAATCCAAAAACTTCGCGAAAAAATCCCGAAGCAATTTCCAAGTTAGTTGGGGGCTTCCCCCCTATGGATGTCAAACGAACAGGGGCTAGATTGGAAAAGAACAAGCTGACATAATCATATTGCTTCTTCAACTCGGGGATTATTTTGTCCCACAAGTAAGCTCCTGCAATTTTCTCACCAAGATAGCCTTTTAAGCTCCTAACGAGTCCCGAGGGGATCTCAAAGGTTTCAGTCTTTTCCTCATCAAATTTAACACCGCTAACGCTCATCCGCTTCTTTCTAACCAACAAAACCCCACCTGTAGTCTTATTCGCAATTGTGTAAAATAAGGGTTACTGTCAGAATGAGTTTAACTTTTGGTTAACTCACTATCCCCCCCTGAAACTTTTGTTTAACCTTAGATTCAAAAAAGCTAAAGAAAGAGGCAAAAAACTATAGTTTGGGAGGGATTCAATTAACCACAGTTTTCACTTACCTGAGGTATCAACTCAAACAAACAGAATCCCCAAGTTTATCAAAAAGTGCAAGAGTGAGAACGCTATAATGGATGGGTACTTCTCATACAAGAAAATTGTTATTAATTGATACAGGAAGAGGTATGCAGCATAAAACGGGACTATACTCAAGTACGTGAAGAATATACTCAAGTTTAACAAGTGAGTAAGCGCGAAAACGACACTAGTGATGAGTTTTGCCATAGCCGAACCATCACCCTTTTTGTAAATGACGTCCTTCATTATAACCTCCTCAGCACTACTGAATAGGAAAAGTAAGAGCACTCCTTCGAGACTCTTCTCAAAAGGTATAATCTCTCCCAAAAGGTTCCCAATTACTACAAAAATTCCAACAGTGGCAAAAAAGAGCAACAACAACCTCTTACTCGGCTTATAAATCCTCAATTCCCGGGCAAAGTTGAGAGCAAAATATACGGCAAGAACCATAAAAACAGAAGCGAGCTCATACCTCTTGACCACTAGAACTGTCACGAGATACAACATTAGGAACAGTCTCGCTAGGAGTTCCCCCTTCTCAAGACTTAAAACCACAAAAAAGATTAGATAAAGCAGGAAAAATGATGTAGAATAAACTGAAGGCGATAATATCAAGAATGACAGTGCAACATAGAGAAGGATAACTTGAACCAAAAAAGGCGGAGAAGCGGAAACTGCCTCCTTAAACCACGTATGGCATATCACAATGAGAGAGAGGACAAAAAACAGTAAAAGCATGAAGACAAAAATAATGAATTCCGAGTTTTTGTACCAGATGAAAATGCTTTCTGCCAGCGAGTAGATGTATACGAGCACATATGGGATCATAAATGATACTGAAGCAAGTGAGAGAATCGAGGAAAGGATCTTGCTTCAGTTCTTCTCATAAACACCCACTAACACGAACAAAAGTAACACAGAAAGTAGCCCAAACATTACCATATACCTCTCCCGCTCTGGCACCCATGGCTCCATAACTACGCCGTACCCGTTGTAACTAACCAGAGGACTGAGCATGACCGATGGAAAGAAAAAGAAAACAGCCATAGCAGTGATTTCAAGTATTGTCGGCTTCGAGATGTCTAGCTGTTCTGGAAGGACTCTCAAGAGAAAGGGATAAAGGATGAAGTATAGATACGCAGTGAGGGATATGTATCCCACAAGGGGCAAGGAAACCTTGGAAAGTGTCAGTCCGAGCTGAGCCAGGTAATCGGAAGAATCCCACAGCCCAAGTGTGGAGGGAATAATATACAAACTAAAATCAGAGAGGATGTAAAAGAGTAGAACCGCATGGAGGTAGAATGGTAGCTTGTTGGTCTTACTTGCAGGTTTTATTAGAATTTCTTCCGCAATGATGTTATCAAAATCGAGAGCCCTTTGGAAGAGCTCCTTAAAGTTAATTCCTCTTATGGACGAGCTTTTGATTATTGAGTAAACTACGTAAATAGTGGCGGCAAGTGTGACGAACTTATCCATTATGAGAGGGTAAAGCTGGGCGACTGGATAAACTATGCCTATGGCGAATAAAACAAGCATTAGAAGAGTCTTTTTAACGCTCCTTTCAAAGTAATACGAGATGATAGGGAGGATCACGAATATGAGGACGATAGGGAGCGTGTTGAATATTCCCCTATGTGCAACCAGAAAACTCTCTGGGAGGACGAATTTTAGCATTATATTGGCGTTTGAAAAGAAGAATATTGAGAGGAGGGCATAAATGGTTAAGGGCTGGAGTTTGAATTCAATTTCGAGGAATTCTTGGAAGATGAAAATGGAAAGGAAGAATGTGGCGATTATTGAGAGTTTGTCGAGTACAAAGGGGAGCTCCAAGCTAATATTAAACGCATCAAGAACATCTAAGGTGAAATCGTAGACCTGAAGGACTAAGAGTAAAAGCATGATGATTGAAACAAGAGTTTCTTTAAGCTTCACTGACTAAACCTCCCTAAGAATTAAAATGAAGTGTTATTTTACTTTTTCCTTCTCAGAATCGCCGGAATTAGTGTGAAGCCGAGGAAAGCTATCGGGCCGCAAGTAGAGTTTTCAGAGTTATTGCTTTTAGTGATGACTTCGTGGTCTATCTTAACTCCCTGCATAAATTCGCTCTCTGGAGCTTCAGTGAGGACGATTATCGTCTGGTTAACGGTCTGCCCTTCTTTCGGATCTTTTATGTCCAAGGCTATCACCGGTTCTGGGTTGATTATTATAGCATCCGGCGGGAGGATCATATCATCAACACTGTAAGCGACCTCCTTGCTGACGTTGAATACTGTCCTAAAAGCTTCAACCTCACCTTCCACGTCGATTATGGTAACGTTGTGTCTGACTAAGTAACCGGGTTTTTCTTCACCGTCAACCTTGACAGTGACGTTATAAACTTCTGTGATTGCTTGGTAAGTAACTACAGCAGTTTCATTCTCTACTGTTTCTTCGGCTTGCTCCTCACTAACCTTCTCTTGAATATTAACGTCATGACCATATATCCTAAGCGCACTAGAGGGGGTGTAAGTCCATAGTGTTTCTACTTCAGCGTTTGTGTTTTGAACTTCAGCATTTGTATTGCTTACTACAGCATTTGACGTCTTTACTATGGCGTTAGTTGTTTGCACTACAGCGTCACTCTCGTGGACTCCAATGCTTACTTCATTCCACGCCTCCCAGCCTGAATAGTTGGGCACTTCATCAACATTGAATCGAGCAATGAGATCATACCATACCCCTACTAGTATTCCTGTCTTCTCGGGGAGAACTTTAATATCTGGTTCTGTGTTAGGTCCGCCTAACTCTATTGCCCACTTGAGCTCTCCGTCAGGACCTAACCTCAGCAGGTAATGCGTAGCTACTATGATATCTCCATTAGGAGCGATAGCAATTGCATAAGCTCTATTCCAGCTACTTCCGCCGTAAGTTTTCTGCCATTTCACATTCCCGTTCTTATCAAGCCTAAGAACCCAAACGTCCTTCCCACCGGCTCCAAAGCTTTCAGTCCAACCTGCTACTATAATATCACCATTATTAGCGATATCGACTGCATAAGCCACATCCGACCATTCGCCACCGTAAGTTTTTTGCCACTTAACGTTACCATTCTCATCCAAGCGAAGAACCCAAACGTCACCCCAAACATCGCCGAAGCTTGCAGTAAAACCCGCCACTATAATGTCACCATTCTCAGCGATTGCAATTGTATATGCCTCATCATTTTTACTCTCACTTCCTCCAAATGTTTTTTGCCATTTCACATTCCCGTTCTCATCAAGCCTAAGAACCCAAATATCTACACCACCAAGGTAATTAGTAACACCCACTACTATCACGTCACCGTTAGAAGCAATACCAACAGCATAAGCTCTATCAACCTCAAGTCCCCTATAGACCTTGGCCCAGTACGGTGATTCTTCTGCTTTTGCTTCCTTCGGCGTAATTACCAAAGCCCCCAGAAGGAGGCTGAGTAGGAAAAACGTGACTAATTTCCTCACGAGGCAACACCTAACTAGTTATTAGGGTACAATTATTAATAATAGTTGCGATAGTTGCGCATAAATTTGCTCTCTGGGAGAATCGTAGGCTGGGCTTGGTAATGGTGAGTTAACTCTTGGGTTCTGCCCACATGGTTTATTCTTGGAGAAAAGTTGGAGTTTATAAGAAGAGTAAGTTTGTGGAGCCGGGACCGGGATTTGAACCCGGGACCTGCGGATTACGAGTCCGCCGCCCTACCGAGCTAGGCTACCCCGGCATATACCCAAAGGTGTTGATAATAGGGAAATTTATAAGCTTTTTCATACCAGCTCTTTACCCGTGGTAGTCATGACGAGCTTTCCATGCTTTACGCCCTTCAAGCTAATTAGCCTCTCAGCTATTTTCTTTATTTTGCTGGCTTTACCTTTAACAACAATGACTTCAAGGCAGTTGTGCTCGTCCATGTGCACGTGAAGGCTGGAGATAATCTCATTTAGGTAATCATGCTGCATATCAAGAAGTTCTTTCACAACATCAGCCTCGTCGTGATTGTAAACAATTGTTATAGTCCCTGCAACTTCTTTATCTCCTTCTTCCCACTCATGCCTCACTATAAAATCTCTCACCAAATCTCTAATAGCTTCGCTTCTATTGGCATATCCCTTTTCCTCTATTATGCTGTCGAACTTTTCTAGAAGGTCTTCCGGCATCGAAACACCAAAGCGGATTATCTTCACTTTCAACCACCGGTGTAAATTCACCCCATAGATTTTTAAATTTTGATAAAACTCAAATGGTGCTTAAAATTTTGAGGAAGTTGTGAGTTCCTTGCCTTCTGCATGCATCATAAAAACCGCTCTAAAGCTTTCTCCACTTCATAGGGGTGCTCAAGAACTATTACTCCCTCTTCCTTAAGGGCTTCAACATGCTCGAGATCAACTTTGCGCGGGTAAATTTTGAAGACCTCTCCGTTGGGTGCTTTTGTCTCAACCACGGGCTTGGAATCCGTTGGTACAAGAATGAGGGGAATTTTGCTCTTCAAAGCCTGAGAAGCACAGCAAGAAAGAAGGGAATCAGCTATTCCTAGCCTTATCTTTGCGACGGTATTTGACGTTGCGGGGGAGATAACAAAAACATCAAACTTGCCCAAGTTAAATGCGCCGCATGAAGGAAATGCATGCCCCTGTTTGGACTCACGCACAATGGGAAAAGCCCCTATTCTTTCTAGGACTCCGTACATTCTGGCTACTTCTTCCCCAGCCGCGGAGAGGAATACCTTTATGTTATGAACCTTTCCCAGCCGTTCAAGAACCTCAACGCTCTCGACGAGGAAATGTCCAGCTCCGCTGATCCCCCATGCTATTCTCAACACCTTCACCATTCAAGCTTTGAGGGACAGAGTTTTAAGTCTTTTCGTGGAGTTAAAGAAGGGTGAAAATATGGAGATTCCAAACTATGGGCGAATTACTGCAAAGACGGTTATATTTGACTTAAACGGAACGCTGGGAGTTGATGGAAAGGTAAGCGAGGATGTGAAAGAGCTTCTGAAGAAGCTTACCGAGAAATATGAGGTCGTGGTTCTAAGCTCCAACACCTTTGGGACGCTTGAGGAGGAGCTCAAAGGGATTGACCTCAAGGTGGAGAGGGTTAAAGACGGCAACGAAAAGCTTGAGAAAGCTTTAGAGTATGAGCCGTACATAGGAATCGGCAACGGAAACAACGACGTTAGAATGCTTGAGAATGCAGAGCTGGCGATTTGTGTGGTAGGGGAAGAAGGGGCTAGTGTTGAGGCTTTGCTGGCCAGCGATGTGGTAGTTAAAGACGTTAAAGATGCCATAAATCTGCTGCTGAATGAAAAAAGACTAATAGCAACGCTTAGAGGGTAAAACGCTCTTTAACAGCCCTGCCAATACATGTTTTTCTCTTTTCCTTTGGTCTTGGGCTAAACGGCATAGGTATTAAAATCCTTGAGGGAAACTTAAAAGGCAATAAGGGGAGTATAAAATAGCGGATGATGATTAACTTGAGCTGATTGATGAAGAGCCCTATGAGCGCTGACGCCTTTTCCTCTTCTTTTTGGGGAGCAGTCTAACCCGGCTTCCACAGTCGGGGCAAATATTATCCGGAGGCTGAGTTTCGAACTTTCTTCCGCAGCCGATGCAAACGTAGCGCCATTTTATGACCTTTTTTATCCCTCGCTTCAGGGTTCTGAACTTGAGACCAAGAAGGGTTGCAATGTTTTGCAGGTTGTAGTCATCGGTAAATATCTCCGCTTTAAGCTCATAAGCCAAAGCAAGTATCTCGATGTCAGCTTCGCTTAGCTCTCCAAGCTCGCCAGTTTCTAGGGCTTTTCCCTTAACAGCTTCTATACTCTCTTTTGAGGGAACCATTACCTTAACTTTGCCAACACTTATTAGGCTCTCAACAAAAAGCCTTGATTCCGGGTCTTTAATCTCTTCAAGCACTTTTGGACTTGTGACCCCTTCCACATCGACCCCTTGGATAAATATTGCAGTGTCTATGACTAGCATGGGGTGTAGTTGGAGGAAAGGGTTAAAGGTTTATCGCCTTATTGTTGTGGGGGCAGTTAAGATAAATTTGCTTTAAAAGAATTTTCCAGTGAGCTTTGAATCAAAGTAAAAACAATCCCAAAATGTATAGCTGATAGCTTCATGAAATACTACTGTAGTCGTCCGACAGTATAGTTTTTCAGAATTCAAAAATTTAGGAAGTAATGAGAAAAAGAAAGAAAAATTTTGACAAAATGTCAAATCTTCTTCAGATATTCCTCAACACCTGTCTCAATTGCAATTTTTATTGCTTCTAGTTCCATTTCAAAGCACATACTCGGCATGTTCTGGCCCAAGATATAGAATTTGTTTGTAACTTGTTCTGGTAGATACGGGACATGTATGAATCCACTCATCTTGGGATATCCTTTAGTAGCGGAGTGGTGTAAGCTAAGGTACATAACGTAATTACAGAGGTATAATCCAGCACTGTTGGAGATAACTGCAGGAATTCCCTTTTCGTTTAGTCTCTCAACGATTTTACGAATTGGAAGGGTTGCAAAGTAAGCTATTGGGCCGTCAGGAACTATGGGCTCATCACGAGGCTGAAATCCTTCGTTATCTGGGATTCTTGCATCCATAAGGTTGACTGCAATTCTTTCAACGTTGATTCCACTTCTTGTTGGGGCAAGCCCCAAATGGATTGCAATATCTGGTTTTACTTCATCTAATATGCCTTCTAGTACTTTGCGAGCTTTTCCAAACACTACTGGGAGAATCCTCCCTACAACCTCTGCATTGCCTATTTCTTTCCCGTCTAATTCTTTTGCAATTTTTTCTGTTGGATTTATAGGGTCTCCTCCAAACGGCTCAAATCCCGTTACCAACACTTTGACTTCGGCCAATTTCCACCACCTCCTCAGAACAACAACACATACATTAAGATTATATGAGTTACCCACAAGACTATTGCCATTGGAATCTGAACTTTAATAACTTTATACTTGTCTTTGATGTCCAGTAAAGCTACGGGTACTATGTTGAAGTTAGCCGCCATTGGAGTTGTTAGAGTTCCACAGTACCCCGCAGTCATTGCGAGGGCTGTAGCGACAGCAGGATCTACTCCATATGCTTTTATGAGCAAAGGTACACCAATACCTGAAGTTATCACTGCAAATGCTGCGAAGGCATTCCCCATAATTATTGTAAAGATTGCCATTCCAAATGCATAGGCTACTATTGCCCCAAGTGGAGTACCAACTGGGAATATTGCCTTTACTAATTCAGAGACAATTTCTCCAACGCCTGCTTTATTAAACAAGGCTCCTAACGCAGCAAGATATGGTGGCAAAACTAAGGCCCATCCAAGTCTATCACTTGTTTCCCTTCCAGAGTCCAGGATGTGTGCAAACGAATCCTTGGGAGCGTAAAACTTTGTTGCAATTAGTGCAAGAACGCTTCCGACGCCTAATCCAACTAAGGGGTGTAACTTAGCTAGAGCAAACGCTATTGCAGTACCTGAGATTAATACTATTGGAATCAATAGTTTGTTACCTAATTCTTCACGTCTCTTCTGCTGGAATTCTAAAGTAGTACTAAAGTAAGTTCCTTTTCCTATTTTCTCCAATCCTGCCAACAATGCTATCAAAACCACCAAAGCACCGGAAACTACAGGCGGGAGCCATTTTCCACCTACAAAGATCAGCCCTAATACAAACCAAAATATGGCCGTCCCAATTCTTGCTTCATGTTTCTCATCCTTTAATGTCATATATGCATAAAACCAGAGAATTATCCCTGTGAGTATATAGAAGTACTCCAAAGTACTTTTAGATGCTAGTAATTCCTTTATCATTGGGTTTCACCCCCAAGAACCTTCCTATCAAGTATCATAAAGTATACGAATCCGTAAATTGCAGTTATTATTCCTATTGGTATTGACGCTCTTGCCAAATCAGTGAGTTGAACAGAATACCCTAGTTCTTCCATAACCCCTTGAATTAAGAGAATTCCTGCTGCAGCAGGGAAGATATTCTGAGCAAAAAAGTTTCCAAAGTTTTCAGCTGCAGCTGTCATAGCCTTGACAGTATCTATCTTTTCTTCTGATGCATCCTTAATTTTTTGTAAGAGAGCAGCCTCTGCCATTGGAGCAATAATTGGCTTAACGAATGCTGCGTGACCTCCTAGTCTCATACCTGTTGCGACGGAAATTTCCCTTATTAACTGATAGACGTAGGAAATTCTTCCAGGAGTTGCTCCTTTAAGCTTTGAAATGATATACTTCATTTGTTCCATTAGGCCATGTTTTTCAGCTATCCCTATAGCGGGCAACATTATCAAAAATAGTATCATTGTCCTGCTACTCACAAAAGCGGTTCCTATAGTTTCGAGGATTTCCGTTATACTAAGTCCCCCAAGTATTCCTGAAACAATACCTCCGGCCAGCACAGCAAGTAGAGGGTTGATTTTATACTTGGAACCTAGCGCTAATCCCAATACGACTATCAAAACTCCCAATGCTGGTAACCATCCCATTTTCATCCACCTCTTTTTCTTTTTTCTTCGGCTGGTGTCAGAACTAATTTGCTTCCATCATTCACCAGCCTCACAGTTTTCCACTATTACTTTATGTTAAATTTGTATGTAGCAACGTTAACTTTTGCATCCCGGTAATTAAAAGTTTAACGTGTTAATTTTTGTCCATATATCTCGTAAAATGTTGACTTAAAAGTTGGCTTTAATCCTCTAAGTCTTGTAATTGTTGGTTAAAACTTAAACTGAAAAATCACAAATTTTTATCCAAATTTCACTATTAAAAATGTGAACAAGGTAAATTCATATAGAAGCTTCCTCAATAATCTTCTCAATACTCAGACCGATGATGCTAACATTCAACCATAAAATCTAAAAAACTCAAATTTTGTCATACGTATTTGAACTCACACGTACGTACACAGCGAACACTCAAAAACGTCAGAAAAACAGCAGTACCTTTCCAACAAGGAGAAACCAGCAGTTTGCTTGTAATCAGTAGAAATGTACCTTAAGTGGTCACGATTTCGAATTGTAGTGAGCTGGTAACTCAGCTTGGGATGAACATCACCTTGGCAAGGCGGAGACAAAAAAACTTCTTCTAAGGTAAGGAATTAACCCTCGAAGAGCATAGTTCTTGAAAGTAAACCTTCTCAAAAGGGTAACATTTTTACTGAAGGCGTAGAGCCTTTGCGTAGTTCCTATTGGGGAGTCTAGAATGATTAATTAAAAGATTTAAGCAAACAGCAGTTAAACGCACAAACTCTCTTATAATAATGTAATTCTCTTATTACGGTCTGAGAAAATAGTAGAATCAGATGACCTTTATAGTCCCCGTCTACAGTTATTGTCGCTAAAGAAGTAAAAGATAAAAGGAGATCACACAACTAAGCTCTCAAAGTCTCTTGGAACTTTTGTAATGACTTCTGCTCCTTTTTTAGTTACTATTACTGTATCTGAATGGCGGAAACCTCCAACTTTTGGGATATAAAATCCTGCCTCACAAACTTAAAAGCAGATTCATATTTCTTTGCATTATCAAACGGTTGTCTCCGTAAGATCTTCCAAAACAGCTAGGAAGAAATTCTTAGTAACCTACTAGTTCCTCGTTGTTGTAATCTCAACTGCTAGAACTTCCCACTTTCTATGTTAATTATCCTCAGAGAACATTTTTTCCTCTAAAATTTCCTCATCATAACTGCGATTATGCTCCTTTTTTGACTGAGAGAGGTTTGGCAAGTATAATTTTATTATTCGAGAAGAAGAGGTAATAGCTTTCACAAAAGTAGAAAAGAAGAGGTAGTCATTCTTTTTCCCGGATAACCCTTACGATCTTGTATTTTTTCCCCTCACATTCAAAATCTCCAACAATTTCAAGAATCTTGACGAGGTCGCCCTCAAAAAGGCCTTCCGGCTTAACGAGGTCTTGCTTTTCTGGGTCGTTGCACTCTACAAAGCTCAGCTTTATTTTCGAGCCTACTACTGCTATCCTTGGCTCCACTGCCACATCGATTGCCGGTTCTACGACCTCGACAACTCTTACTTTTCCTTCATGAAGGGGACACGAGTGCTCTATGTTTCTGACCCTTACGACTTTGTACCTCCTTCCTGGTTCTAGGTTCCCTACGCAGACTCTTGCCAATCTACAGCTTTTGCATGGATCTGCAGGCCCGTAATAGATAAACTCTACTCCCGGTTTTGCAAGCTTTTCACCGACCAGCGTGATTACCATTTTAACACCTCCTGTGAAAGATGATCATATTACACCTGTTATTTTAGCAGCTTTCTCTGCGGCTTCTCTTGTGAGGCCGTCTTTACCTAAAATTGTATACCTATCGGGTCTGATTGTGTGGGCTATTGTTAATGCCTCAATAATATACTCTGGATCAATTCCCAACTCGTATGCATTAGTAGGTGCCCTGACCTTCTTTAAGGTTTCCCTAATTTTCTGCCACTTAAGGCCGTGGAGGTATGCCATTATTATCGTTCCAACTCCACATTGTTCTCCATGGAGAGCAGGCTTTGGAGCAATTGCATCTAATGCGTGGCTGAATAAGTGCTCTGCACCGCTTGCAGGCCTTGAAGAGCCTGCTATACTCATTGCTACACCGCTGGATATCAAGCCCTTTATAACTTTTCTCACACTTTCCTCATTGCCAAGCCGGATGATATCAGCGTTTTTGATAACCATCTTTGCGCTCATAAGAGAAAGTGAAGCGGCGTATTCGCTGAAGTATTCCCCTTTAATCTTGTGGGCGAGCTCCCAATCTTTTACCGCTGTAAGGTTGCTTATCGTATCTCCCACTCCCGCCGCAAGATAGCGATAGGGGGCGGTCTTTATGACCTCAACATCCGCAATGACCGCTATAGGAGGGCGGGCTTTTATTGATGTTTTTGTGCCAAGATCCTTTATTGAGGCGTTTGCACTTGCTATGCCGTCATGAGAAGCCGTGGTTGGAAAGCTTATGAATGGGACGTCAGCCTTAAAAGAAGCCAATTTGGCAACGTCTATTATGCTTCCCCCTCCGACGCCAATAACCCAGTTTACGTTCTCGTCTCTTATTACGTTGAGAGCTTTTTCAACTTCTTTCATTGAAGCTTCTTTTACTACCAAACTCTTTACATCAAAAGACTCCTTTAAATGCTTCTCCACATCTTTTCCAGCAATTTCCTTTGTTTTTGGGCCATAAAGAATTAGGCTCCTCTCACCTAATTTGAGCCTTTTGGCAACTTGGCTAACTTTATCTTTGAGATTTTCGCCAAGAAGAACTTCCCTTGGTAGCTCCATTAAGTGCATGATAATCACCTTTCTATTCTTCTCCCTTAAGCTTAAAAAATAATTGGAAGAAAAAGTTTTAACCAATTTCGGGATACTCACTTCAGGTGATTAAATGAGCATTGGAGAGGTTTTTCAGAGATATTTCATAGACCCAATAAGGTACAATCAGGGCTACAACGTTGTAAACACCCTCACCTATGCAGTAATTCTCGGATTGGCGGCCCTTGGCGTGTATAGGGTTCTTAAAAAACTCGGCATAAAATATGACAACGCGTTCTTTAGGGCATTAATTCCATACATGATTTTGGGCGCCTTTGGGAGAGCACTTACGGATGCAACTATAATCCCCAGAACCTATCTTACTGTTACACCGGGCATATATTTCGTCGTTTTTGCGATAACGTTCTCTGCACTTTTAATAACCCACAGGCTTTTTGAAGACTGGAGAAAAGTATTTCTCTACTTTGGATGGGCTCTTGTCGGTGGAGAGTTCCTTCTTCTGCTTTTCAACTTAGACAAAGTAAGCTTTAACTTCGAGGTCTTAAAGTACTTCATTCCCTTTGTATCGCTTGCTCTGGCGGCGGTGTATCTCCTCTCCAAGAGGATAAGGCTCGTGAGGGAAAATTCTTACCTTTTTTACGCTCACTTTTACGATGCAACGACAACGTTTGTGGGTGTTGATTTCCTTGGCTACTGGGAGCAGCACGTGCTACCGAGGTATCTCATGAACCTTACGGGGACTGCCGCGGTTATGTATCTTTTGAAGTTTTCAGTCTTGATGATTGCCCTTTACCTAATGGAGGAGCTTCAGGAAAGTGAGAGCGATAGGGAGCTTATGGACTTTATAAAAATGGTAATGTTTATCCTCGGCTTTGCTCCGGGGACAAGAAATCTATTGAGAATGCTTATGGGGGTGTAGATATGGATGAATGGAATGAGGTAGCCCTTAATCTTGCAAAAAATATTGAGCGGGAAATTATGCCTCTCTTTGGGACAAAAAAAGCCGGAGAGTTCGTAGGCTTTAGCCCGAGTGGAGACAAAACCAAACTTGTGGACAAGATTGCAGAAGATATTGTTTTGGAACACCTTAAGCCCCTTGGAGTAAACGTGGTGAGTGAGGAGACGGGAAATATAGACGTGGGAAGTGAGTACACAGTTGTAGTTGACCCTCTTGATGGTTCATTCAACTTCATCCACGGCATCCCGATCTTTGGATTCAGCTTTGCAGTGTTCAAAAACAAAAACCCCGTTTATGCAATGCTCTACGAATTCATCACAAAGAACGTTTATGAGGGAATTCCTGGAGAAGGGGCATATCTGAATGGCAAGAAAATACAGGTTAGACCTCTAAAAGAGGATTCGATCTCAATAAGCTTCTATACAAGGGGAAGAGGGATAAAACTTGCTGAAAAAGTTAAGAGAACAAGAGTCTTGGGTGCCATAGCAGTAGAGCTTGCTTACCTTGCTAGAGGCTCATTGGATGGTGTAGCGGACGTAAGGAACTATGTAAGGCCTACCGATATAGCGGCTAGCTATGTAATAGCAAAGGAAGCTGGAGCCATTATAACCGACGACAAGGGAAATAACCTTAAGTTTAGGCTAGATGTGACAGAAAGGCTAAACATAATAGCTGTTAATGATGGAAAGCTCCTTGAACTCATACTTAGTGTCATCTAGTGATGGGCGAAAGATTTAAAAATAGAACGCAAAGAGGTATATGCGAAAGTGCGGGGGTGGCTCAGCCTGGTCAGAGCGCCCGGCTCATAGGGTTGCTCCCCTTCGGGGGAGCCTGGGAAACCGGGAGGTCGCGGGTTCGAAGCCCGCCCCCCGCACCATTTACAACGCTTCTTGGTGTTCTTATGTTGCTTACGAACCATGCTAGGGAGAGAATAATCAAACGTCTTTCAAAAAGCAGGCGGCTCGAGAAAATATACTCAGCCCTTCTGGATTTTCTTAAGGAAGCAGAAAAAATTGAGGTCAATGATAAGATCGTTATATTTACTGACAAGAGAAAATCCCTTGTGTGCTCTAGGCTCGAGTGTAAGAGGTTCAATAAGTCGGAAATTATAAACGAGATCAAAAATATTGGAGAAACCTATGAGTGCGTATTTTGGGGAGATAAAAAGATTGTAAAGAGAACCACCCCAAAGAAGTTTCTAAATGAAATCCCTGACGGAGAGTTCTACTTCTACATAAACAAGGATAAGAAAGTCATGTACATCGGAAAAGATGAACCCCTTCTCGCGATAACCTTTAGACCGGCAAAAAGAGGGGAGAGGGACTACGTTGGAATTACAAATATTTCTCCAAATGGTTCTTCTTGAATAAGCTCGACCTTTCCCATGTTTGCTAAAAAGAGCAAGTAGAGGAACGTTCTTGCTATTATTTTGGGAGTTGGATCAAATATCAGCTCCCAGAAGGATATCTTATCTTTTGTTTCCTCGTAGAGCTCTTTGACTATTGCGTAAAGTCTGTTCACGTGCTTTTCTATGTCCACTCTGAAATCGTCAACAACGAATATTTCCTCCTCAATTTCAACCTTCTTTTTCTTCCGCGGCTTTTTCTTCTCTGCCTCTTCTAGTGCATCCATGAGGGCTTCAATAAGGTCATCGAGGGTGTAATAGCGCTCAACTCTTCTAAGCGGTGGCACGTAGGGTTCTACGTCAACCCTGATTCTTTTTTCTTCCTTTTCTTCTTCCTCTTCTTCATCCCCGTAAAGCAGGGCCTCTGTTTTCATTCTAAGAAGAATGGAGGCGGCAAGAATTGCTCTAGCAGAGATTCTTAAATCGAGATCTCGCATCTCCCTAATGCGCTCAATGTACTTTTCTGTGAGGTCAACTATGTCTATGTTCCATGGATCGACCTTGCCCATGGTGACGAGCTGAAGGAGGATGTCAATAGGTGTTATCTCTTCATCTCTTCGTTGCTCCATTTTTCTTCACCTATGATGCCGCGTTCTTTGCCCTTGCCTTCTCCAGATACTCCATGGCTTTCTCAAGGCTTAGGCTCACGACCCTTGAAATTCCGTTGCGCATTGATACCCCTATAATCTTGTCTGCGTTGGCCATCATCACGTCTCTGAGAGTTATCACTATAAACTGGCTGTCCTTAGAGGCTTCTTTTATCAAATCTGCAACTCTCTTTACGTTTGCGTCATCAAGGTGGGCATCAATTTCGTCGAAGAGATAGAACGGAGCTGGCTTAAAGCGTTGAATTGCAAAGACAAAAGCTAATGCCGTCAATGCCTTCTCTCCACCGCTCATAGCCTCTATCCTCTTCACTTCCTTTCCAGCTGGCTTAGCTTCTATGTCCAATCCACCGCTGAAGGGGTCCTCTGGGTTTTCGAGTATTAACTTGGCTTCTCCACCTGGAGAGAGCTTTGCGAACAGTTCCGAAAAGTTCTTTGCAATGGCATCCAGAGTTCTTATGAAAACGTTCTTCTTCTGCGCCTCTATCTCGTTTATGAACTCGATGATGCTGTCCTTTTCTGCTTCAAGTCTCTCCCTCTTTGATTTGAGTTCCAGATAGCGCCTCTCTACAACTTCATAATCCTCAATGGCCTTCATGTTAACAGGTTCGAGCTTTCTAATTTCTTCTTCCATCTCACTTATCTCTTCCTTGAGCTTCTCTAGGTCAAGAGGAATTTCTTTAACGCGCTTAACATCGTGATGCTTGAGCTCTCTTTCCTTCTCACGGAGCTGAGTCTCGTATTGAGCAATTCTTATCTTAAGCGAGTTTGCCTCGATTCTGAGCTTTTGCAAAGTATCTCTGAGTTCCTCCTTTTTCCCCCTTAGCTGAGATATTTCTTCTCTCAGCTTCTCTCTTTCGTCTCTTAGGTGTTTAAGTTCCTCTTTAACGTCTTTCTCTGCCTCTTGTAATTTTTCGAGCTCTTCTTGTAGCTGAGCAATGTCTTCTTCATTCTTTCTTATGCTCGCTTTGAAGGCATTTATTCTGTTTATAAGTCCCTCAATCTCTTCTTCTAAGTCGGCTTTCCTTGGGATTAGCTCCTCGTTGATTCTAATATCAAGACTTTCAAGCTTTGATTCAACCTTGCTTAGCTCTTCCCTAAGGGCACTAAGCTCGTGCTCTACTTCTCTTATCTTCTGGTTGAGTTCCCTCGCTTCTGGGTTGTCAAGGGCTTTTCTCAGCTTTTCTCTCTTTCTCTCAAGCCTTTCTATTCTTCCGCTGAGCTTTGCAAGCTTGCCTTTTGTTTGGTGAATTAATTTTTCGAGCTCTTCTATTCTTTTTTCTCCCTCTTCAATTTCCTCTTTTAGTGCATTGTCTTCACTGAGCAGTCTGTCCATCTCCTTTTGGAGAACCTGAAGATCCTTTGAAAGGTCGCTCTTTTTCATTCTCAGCTCAAACAGCTCTCTCTCCAGACCCTTCTGCTCGGCTTTGAGAGCATTTATTTGGGATTCCAGCGATTCTCTTTCCATTTCTAAGGCCTCTAAGCGTCTTTTTATCTCATCAGTGTTTATCCCGAGCTTTGCTTTGGGTCTGTAATATCCACCGACAATCGCTCCACTTCTCTCTAGGAGCTCCCCCTCAAGTGTAACCATCCTAACTTTTCCAATTCCGACTTCTCTGGCTTCATCCATGTCGTTAACTATAAGCGTATCCCCAACCGCGAAAGAAACCGCATTTTTGAACCTGGGGTCGTATTCAATAACGTCCATAACTGGAATTCCTTTGGAGGTTTCAGCAAGCTTACGTGGCTTTATTTTGTTTAACGGGAGAAAAGTAAGCCTGCCAAGTTTGTTTTTCTTGAGGAAAGTTATTGCTTCTTCTGCAACTCTGTCGTCTTCAACAACAACGTTGTCTGCATGGGAGCCAAGGGCAACTTCAACCGCAGTAAGGTAGCTCTCGTCCTTGACCGTTATAAGCTCCGCTAAAGAACCGTAAATCCCTGGTATGTCTGCCTTCTTCAATGCCTCAAGTGTCCTGTTGCCGCTAATTTCTTTCTGTGCCTCTGCTTTTATGAGTTCTTCACTTACCTTCTTGATCTCCGGAAGTATTTTTTCCAGCTTTTGCCGCTTTTCTTCGAGCTCTTTCTCAAGGTGCCTCAATCTACTGCCAATTTTTTCCATTTTACCCTCTACTTCAGATAACTCGGACTTTTTCTCTTCAATCTCCTTTTTGATTTCCTCGATTTTACCTTTGAGTGCCAGCCTTTTTGTGGAGTTTTGAGCGTTCTTTGTACGAATTCTCTCTATTTCATCTTTCATTTTTTCTATTTCGTTTTCTTTGAGGTAGTATTCCTTTTTTGAGTCTTCTAGCTCTTTTTCAACTTTGTCAAACTCCTCCTTGGCTATGGAGAAGTTCTTGTCTATTTCCGCCAGCTTTAAAACAAGCTCGTTTCTTTCCTTTTCCTTTTCTCCTATTTCTTTGAGAAGTTTTTCTTTTCTTTTCTTCCATCTCTCTATTGCGGACTTGCTTTTTTCTATCTCCTCAGAAACGGCCTTGAGTTCTTCCTTTGTTTTCACGAGTCTTCTTTGACTTTCTTCAATCTCTCTATTCGCTATTTCAATATTCTTCTTCGCCAGCTCTATTTTGGATGTAACATCGCTTATTTTCCTCGTTACTTCGAGAATGCCATCTTCACTCTTTTCCTCAAGCTCTCTTTCAATTTGGTTGAGAGTTTTTTCCTTCTCGATTATCTCCTTTGCAATTTCTTCCAGCTTTTTGCTTATCTTTTCGATCTCCTCTTTGATTTCCTCGTCACGTTTTTGGCTCTCTGCGATTAGGTTTTCAAGGCGTTTCACTTCCCCTACGAGTAAGGTCGTCTTAGCTACCTCTAGCTTTTCTTTTAGATCCAGATACCTTAAAGCATCGTTTCTTTCCTTCTCAAGCTTGTCAAGCTGTGTTTTTACTTCTCTAATCAGCAGGTCAACTCTTGCCAAGTTTTCTTCTGCCTGTTTCAGCTCTTCAAGGGCTTTCTTTTTCTTTTCATCGTACTCTGCAACACCAGAAATTTCGTCTATTATCATTCTCCTCTCTGTTGGACTCATTTTAATGAACTTGGTTATGTCACCTTGAAGCACCAAGTTGTAGCCATCGGGAGATATCATTGCAGCGCTCAATAAATCGAGGATATCGCTTCTGCTGGTTCTCCTTCCGTTAAGCCAGTAGTTGCTCCGCCCATCGGGGTAAACACGTCGCTTTATGACTACTTCATCCTCGTCTATTGGGAAGCCTCTGTCTTCGTTGTTGAAATATATCGCCACTTCGGCATATTTAGCCGGGGGTTCCTCTCTCGTACCGGCGAATATTAGATCACTTATCCTTGTTGCACGCATAGCTTTTGCTGAAAGCCCACCAAGAACGAAAAGAATAGCATCACCAATATTGCTTTTACCACTTCCATTGGCACCAACTATCGCTGTGAATCCACGAGAAAAAGGAACTACAACCTTTCTATTTCCATATGATTTGAATCCCTTCATTTCCAATTTCTCTACATAGGGCATATTTAACACCTAAGCCGAAGTAGGATAAAAAGTAGTTATATACCTTTCTCTGCTTTAAGGGAGCATGCCTTCAAGTTCGAGAATCTTTTTTTGTCGCAAATAAACTACGGGAATCCCTTTTTCGCGAAGTTTTCTTTTTAGTGCCTTGTCATTAGTACATACTATTACGTTTGGCGTTTTTAATGCAAACTCAAGTATTTGCTGGTCTATGGGCTTCTCTCCAAACTTGCCTATTTCAATAGTGTTAAACTTTTCAGCAAGCTTTTTTGCCATTCTGAGAGCAATAAGGTCTTTCCCTCTAACCTTGCGCTCTATTACCTCAAGTTCCTCAAGAACAACATTTGGAATGAGTATTTCAAACTTTACATCGAGAATTCTATGGAGCTCACTTACTATATCAACTCCAAACTGACCTGGAATTAAAAGAAAATTTGTATCGGGGATAACAATCCACTTCCGCATAAAATCACCAAAAAAGGGAAAAGATCACTCCCTTATGAAACCATAACCGATAAGTCTCCACCTTGAGCCTACCTGCCTGCTGATTGCAACTCTCTCTCTAGGCTCTGCACATATTGGGATTTGCAACTTGAGCTCGATTTCATCCTTGCTCAACCCTGTTACGAGACCCATTGTTCTCGCTGTTCCTACGTTAAGAAGGAGTATCTCTTTTCTCTTTATTGGCTCTACTTTGAGTTCCTCTTCAGTTCCAACGACTCTCTCTAGGAGGTGCACCTCTAATCTGAGCTCCTCCCAAACTGGTGGAAGCTTGCCTGGTTTTCCGACAACGTTGCCAGCCATTAAGTCTCCCTTGGTCAAGAAAGGATCAAGCTTAGTTCCTACACCTACAAGTCCGCCGGGATACGCTTCCTCTACGAACCTTCCTCCTGCTTGAAGGGAAACTATTTCAGTGGTTATGGGTTCGTACTTTATTCTTCCATGCTCTTCATACGGAACTCCAGGCCTTATCTCAATCTCATCCCCAACTCTGAGCTTTCCTTGGACAATTGATCCTCCAATAACTCCACCTACGAGCTTTTCTGGGGGAGTACCTGGCTTGTTGACGTCGAAACTTCTCAAAACAAGCATTTTTGGTGGTTTGTTTGGATCCCTCTTGGGGGTTGGGATGAAGTCCTCTATGGCTTTTATCAGCACGTCTATGTTTGCTCCATGAAGGGCAGATATCGGTATTATGGGGGCATTTTCAGCTACAGTATCTTTAACGAACTCTTTAATCTGTCTATAATTTTCAATTGCCTGCTCCTTCGTTACAAGCTCGATCTTGTTTTGAGCGATTATTATGTTTTTATTTCCTATTATCTGCAGTGCCATTAAGTGTTCTCTCGTTTGAGGTCGTGGACATGGTTCATTTGCAGCAATGACTAAAATTGCACCGTCCATAAGGGAAGCTCCAGCCAGCATTGTGGTCATCAAGGCCTCGTGTCCTGGAGCATCTATAAAAGAAACTCTCCTCTCGAACTCGGTTTCGGCTCCACAATATGGACATTTTGGAGAAGTAGAATACCTTCCACAGCTAGGGCACTTTCTTATTTCAGCATCAGCAAAACCTATTTTGATTGTAATACCTCTTCTGAGCTCCTCGCTATGCGTATCTGTCCAAATTCCAGTTAGGGCTTTTGTTAGTGTTGTCTTACCGTGATCAACGTGACCAACCATACCGATATTGACTTCAGCCTGCTTAAACTTCTTCTTTGCCATTTTCCTCGCCTCCAAAATTAAGGGTTTATTCTCCCTTATTAACCTTACCACAATGACTTTTAAATTAATCGATTGAGACAAAAGATTAAAGAATTGGAGAAGAAATCTTCATGGGTAGACAATTTTAACGTTTATCTGGGCAATTTCAGGGCTTATTGTATTGCCCCTGACGGTTTTCTTCCTTCTTTCTCCCTTTTCCTGAGGCCTAAATCCTGGGCCTCTTGAGAGGAGAATTCTAACTCTTCTTGGCCCGTGAACATCGGGTCTCATAGGAAATCCGTCCTTATCCGTTCCACCGGTTATCTTGAGCTTAACATCAGCTGGGATTTCGCTTCCAAAGATTTCACTTAAGTTAAGTCCCAGTTCCTTGGCCTCTATTTCGTCCCCTATTTTAAGACCAATCAACTTATCTGCTTCGGCTCCACTAATCTCAACCTGCTTTGCGATACCGCTCTTTGGGTCTGATATTACAAGCTTAAATGTTGCCATTTCCTCCCACCTCCACGTTCATTAGCGGGATTCATTGGGTAAACCCCTTGTCCACCATGGGCTAAGCAACTTCATTTAAAAAGGTTTTCTTTATTTGAGTTAAGGTTGCCAAGTTAATACTAGAAGCCTTGTCTCGGGTAGGATTGAACTAGAATAACTTCGAAAATTAAAGTAAAAATATTAAAATAAAAACAGAACCGGCTCACTTATGAGCGAATGCAATAGCCATCTTCCATGCCCTAGCAACATAATCCGGGGTAGGTGGGTAACTTTGACTAACTTCAACTATCTCTGCTTCTTTTTTGAAGACTGGGAAATCTTCCATTATTTTTTCAAGTGTTTCCTTGTTTGGCGCTTTCCAAACAGTGTATGCGCCATCAGCGAAGTTATAGCTGGCTAAAAATTCTACTCCGTCGGGAAATTTTGTACCATCAACTAAAACGGATTCAAAGAATTTGGTGGCTTCCTTCATTGCATCTATCAGTTCTGTTTCGGGGTTCCACTTATGGGTTATGATATACATTGGCAATGCTTACACCTCCAAAATAACTTCCTGAGATATCTTATGGTGCCAAGGGAGCACACAAGGGAGAGGTAGAATTGTTTGGGGACTTTTCAAGATGCTCCACATCAACTACTTATTCCTCTCTCTAGCTGGGTTTTCAATTGTAACTAATGTTCTTGTTGTATTTAGGGGTTCCCATTATTAAATCAAAATTTAAGTGGCATTTAATTTTACTTAGAGCAACAAACCTTTTATTAAATCCATAGAAGCTTACACAATATCAGAAACTACTCCTGATAGCTGAAGCTTAATATCAAAACTTTTTTATATCCCCTTACTTTATCCCCTCAACAAGAGGTGAGAAAATGGCCAAGGAGAAAACCACATTACCCCCAACCGGTGCGGGTTTAATGAGATTCTTCGATGAGGACACAAGGGCAATAAAAATAAGCCCGAGAGGGGCAATAGCGATAGTTTTGATATTCGTAGCCATTGAAATACTGCTCAACGTGTTTGGTCACCAGATATTCGGCTAAAGGAGGGTTTTCTTTAATCCTCTTGCGTTTAATTCCTCGTTCACTATTTTTCTAACAACGTCTTCAATATATCCCTTAACGAGGGTCTCAACATCCGCTTTTATCTGGTCTATATCATGTCTTAGTCCTTCCAAGAGCTTTATGTACTCTTTTGCCATTTCAAGCTGTCCTTCTTGTCTTATAAGCTGTTCTTTTAGGTGTTCAAAGTCTTCTTTGAGAACTTGAAGCCTCTTTAGTTCTCTTGTAAGTTCATCAATTTGCTTAATTAGCTTTGAGTTCTCCTCCTTCAGCTCTGCGATAATTTTCTCTTTGTGCTCTAGCTCCTTCACTAGGCTGTTGTATTCCGAAGCTATATGATGGAGCCTCTCTATTTCCCTTAGTGGTGGAACCTGTCCATTTCCTAGTATTATAACATCTGAGCCGACGCTGACAATGTCGGTGGGCTTAATTCTTATCTTTTTTTCGCTTGAGAACATGCCCGGCTGAAGTTCACCGCTCTTGCTTATGTTCTCCAGGGGTTTGATTTTTAGAAGGAAGTAAAACTGATCTTGGTCGATCTCTACATTAATATCTGTTACATAACCGAGTATCTGACCATCGGTCAATGAAACCACAAACTTATTAATGAGTTGAGTTCCCTGTTGATTCTCCATGGTAACCACCTAAGAAAGATTTTTGAAGTTACTCTACTTAAGCCTTTCCGAGATAAAAGGGTGATAACCAATGATAATCTTTGTTGGAAGGTCAAATGTTGGAAAAAGCACGCTGATATTTAGGCTTACTGGGAAGTATGTTAAAAGGGGTAAGAGGCCAGGAGTGACGAGAAAACCAGTAGAGATAGGATGGCGAGGAAAAACAATAGTTGACATGCCTGGTTTTGGTTTTATGAGCGGTGTCCCAAAACATGTTCAAGAAAAGATAAAAACTGAAATAGTGCGTTTTATAGAAGACAACGCCGATAAAATTGAGCTTGCTGTTCTGGTTATAGATGGAAAGAGTGCTCTTGAAATAATTGAACGGTGGGAGAAGAGAGGGGAAATACCAATCGATGTCGAGTTCTTCCAGTTTCTCCAAGAGCTTAACATACCAACCATAGTCGCAGTTAACAAGATGGACAAAGTGAAAAACCTAAATGCAACCATAAATCGTCTTATAGAGAAGTTTGGACTCGATGGAACGTGGGAAGATTATAAAGATGTTTTTGTACCAATATCAGCAAAATTTGGGACAAATTTGGATCAACTTAGAAAAGTGATAGAAGAAAAACTCAGAGAGTCTCAAGGACGACGTGGGTGATTGTCTCTTTAACGCCATCAAGAGAAGCTATCTCTTCAAGTATTTCATCAAGCCTTGTTTTATCTGCCTCAACAATAAGGTCTATGTCACCAGTAACTCTATAAACGCGCTTAACTTTGAGCTTTTTGATTGCATCGTAAACGGCTTTTCTTTTGGTCGGTTCAATTCTAACAAAAATAAAGACATCCCCTTTCTTTTCTCCTAGGAACTCCAGCGCCTTGTCTGTAAGGTCTATGAACCCTCTGCCTGTCCTTATGTATCCAAGCTCCTTGAGAGCTTTGAGGTGATTGCTCAAAGCCTGCCTTGTTATTCCCAGTTCTTCTGCTATTTCATCCTGAGTTTTTTCGACGGTATGTACTTCTATGGTTTTTCCTTCTTTGTAAAGCTTTTTGAGCAATTCCACTTGCCTTGATGTAAGTGCAGTTTCGTTATTCATTTTTACCACCTCTTCTTTGGTCATTTTCCCAATCCCGACTCAGATTTAGTTTAGTACTTTAATAAACCTTTTGGTCTTTGTAAACTGATTCCTCTACTTGGTTACTCTATGTTCCGGAGTTAACTTTTTAATTGTTTCCTTTTTACTTTTAACCATGAACAAAGCAAAGTACACCCAAGAAGTTCCAGAGGACAGAAAAGAAGTTCTTAAGATTATTCAAGAAGCAAAAAAGCCTCTTAAAATCATGATATTGGGTGGAGTTGATAGTGGAAAGACTACCCTAACGGTATATCTTGCCAATGAACTTCTTTCTCAAGGGTTTAGAGTAGCGATTGTGGATAGCGATATCGGGCAAAAAGGTATTTTGCCGCCTGCTGTTATAAGCCTTGGATTTCCCGAGGGCATTTTCACATCCCTGGAGGAGATAAGGCCTGTAAAGCATTATTTTGTCGGTACGATAACTCCGAATCAGTTTTTTGGTGAGATGGTGACTGGAGTTGGGCTTCTCGTTAATGAAGCAATTAAAAGAAAAGCCGATGTCGTTATAATCGACACTACCGGCCTAGTCCACGGTTCTGGGGTTGAGCTGAAGAGAATGAAAATAGAAATAACCAAACCCGATTTGATATTGGCTTTGCAAAGAAAAAACGAGCTTGAGGACATTCTGAAGCCTTTCGAAAGCAAAACAAGGGTTATTAGGCTGGAGATCAGTGAAAATGCAAGACTCCACACAAGAGAGGAAAGACGAGATATAAGGCGAGAAAAATGGAAAAAGTATTTTGAAAACTCCAAAGAATATGTTTTGGATCTTAGAAAGTTTTACATCACTGGAACTCTGATGTTTCAAGGAAGAGAGATAATTGAAGAAGAAAAGAGCATCTTGGAGAACCTTTTCAAATGGATTGTTTTTTATGGAAGAAAGATTATTGACAAATATTTTGTTGTAAAAGCCGACATCGGAGCTTTCCCAAGAAGCTTTGATAAGAACATTATGAAAGCCATAGATCTTGAGAATTTAAGCAATCTTATCGTTGGTTTTATAGACAAGAATGGTTTTTGCTTGGGGCTTGGGATTCTGAAGCTGATAAACTTTAAAGAGCTCAAAGCTCATGTTGTGACTCCACTAACTGAAGCCGAGCTTAGTAACGCCGTTGAAATAAGATTTGGGAGAATTAGGGTAAGAGAAGACGGAGAGGAACTTGGACTTTTAAACAGAGATGCTCTTTAGAGAAAGCTTTTTAACCGCCTGTCAATTTTAGTATTAGGTGTGCCTAATGGAAGCCAAGGGGTTCGTGGAAATTCTGAGGCCAGCAAACTGCATTGTAGCTGGTTTGGTTGGAATCCTAGGTGCTACTGTAGCATTAGGGAGTCTCCCCAGTTATGAAAAAAGCTTGATGATTTTCCTTGTGGTGTTCTTAGGATGTAGCTGGGGCAATATCATCAACGATTACTTTGACTATGAGATTGATAAAATCAACCGACCTAATAGGCCACTTCCTAGAGGAGCTCTATCAAGAAAAGCTGCCCTTGTTTATGGGCTATGTTTAGCTGTGCTAGGGCTTTTGATAAGTTATATGCTCAACCTTTGGGCATTTTTATTTGCCCTTGGAGCTTATATCCTTATGTACTTCTATGCCTGGAAGTTAAAGCCCGCTCCATTTGTTGGAAATCTTACGGTGGCAGCTCTTACTGGAGTTACTCCCCTCTATGGGGCTGTTGCCGTGGGTAAGATTGGCCTTGCCGGTTATCTTGCACTTTGTGCATTTTTAGTGAATGTCGCAAGGGAAATATTCAAAGATATAGAAGACGTTGAGGGAGATAAAGCCCATGGGGCCAGAACCCTGCCTATTATCTGGAGCATTGAAAGAGCTTCAAAAGTGGGAGTTCTATTTAGTGTCGCTACTGTGATTGCTTCGTTCTTGCCAGTAAAAGCCGGAATTGGCCTTGGGTACCTCCCCATAATAGTGGTAGATGGAATAATTTTGTTATCTTCATACGAAATTTTAAAAGACCCCTCTCCAACTACTGCTGGAAGGGTCCAGAGAAAGTTGAAGGTTGCCATATATTTGGCGGTGTTCAGCTTTTTGTTGGGAGCGTTAACAAAGGGGGTGTGAGGTTATGGAATTTAAAGACCAAATTAAAGGCAAACTGGCTGATGAAAAATTGTGGACGGTCATCACTTTCAAAACTCCCTATGGCCCCGGAGACACCATGGACATCCTCGTAAACACTTTAGAAGAGCTAGGCTGGGAAGTTGTGTTCAAAGCCAACTGGTGGACTGCAGATGTCCCCTATGGGGTTATTAGAATAGACATCAGGCAAGGGGAAAAGGAAAAGATCGTGCTCGGAAGGTGGATACTGAGCAACAAGTGCGAGCTTTTAAAAATAGAAAGCATGGATCTGGAGAGAGGTAAAAATGAGTTCTACAGGCTCGTGGATGGCATAACCTCAACTCTAATCCATGACCCAGTGATTAGGACAATGAGAGAGCAGTACTGATTTTTTCCATTTTAAAATTTTAAAAAAGGAGGCTATTCAAGTATCTGATAATAGCCAACTTCTGGTTCGAAAATTTCTCCCTCTGCAAGAAGGGATCTGATAGCTTCTTCCACTGTTTCTGGATCGTATTTGTCTTGGAGTTTTCTTTGAATGAACTTGAGTGAAACTGCAGTGCCCTTTGATCTGAGTATCTCCAGCACGGCCTTCTTGACTTCTTCAAGGTCTTTGCTGGATTCCTCGGCTTCTTCTTCAAATAGTTCTTCCTCAAAAGCAGCCTCTTCAGCTTTTTGTTCCATTATTATGCCGTAAAGCTCGTCTATTGTGCTGAGCAGGTCTTCGCTGATTCCCTTGTTCTTTGCAATCACCTTGGCCTTTGCGGTAACTCCGTAGGTGTTGTATATCTCAAATGCAAGCCTGGCTTTTTTAATGTGCTCTACCTTGTCCCTAAGTGCTTCGTAGCGGTGAAGTATCCACATATTGGGGTCAACTTTACTAACTCCCTCAACCAGTATCTGCTTGTCGTCTCTCCACTCTGCTATTTTTCCGATCAGCTGAACCATGTCGCCCCTCTTTACTAAGCGGATGAACTTTGTGTCATCTCTAAATCCGAGAACCCATATTACGCCAGTTCCATCATCCACTTGGAACTTTCCATATGTTTCGTCTTCTGCGATTATGGGCTCTCTAACAACAGTTCCCACTATTTTTGCCCTGTATATCTTCCTTGCATCCTTTGTGATAAGGTAATTAGGCTCAAAATCACCTTCACTCTTAACGTAAAATCCCTCTAGGATGTCTTTTATGTAAACCCTCGTTGAAGGTAATCTCTTTTTCATTCTAACCACCACACAAGAGCGTTTTCGAGCTTGGGCAAGATTTTCTTCTCAAGTTCTTGAATCTCCTCCAGGTAGTCCAGATTTACATTGCTGAAATCCTGAACTACCTCACCATAGATGTGCACTTTCTCGTTTCTAATGACCCTACCAATTACTCTCACCGTCTGTCCAATTTTTGGCAAAATGTTCTCCTCACATTCAATTGCAATCACTCCCGTCCCATCATCGAGCCAAAAGATGTAATCTATTTTGTCAACTTTAACAACCTTGCCGACTAATGAAACCCTAACATCTTCTGGAGTTATCTCGGCAATTTTCTTTTCAACTGCAGGCCTTCTTCTCCTAATTTGAGGAACTTCTTCCATATCACTCTACCTCCTTCAAGAGTTCCCTCCTGACTCTTTCGATTTCTCTTTCGTAATCAATCTCATCCCAAGAAGAGGCCTTCAGGATAAGGCCCAAGAACCTGTCCTCAACGACGTTTCCTCTAACTATTATCTCCTTTCCAAGAACGTGGTAGAACTCTTCCTCTGCTAACTTTCTTCCAGCTTCCCTCATGGTTAATCCGCTGTTTACAAACTCTTTAAGCTTCTCGCTGATATCCTCTGGCTCAGCCCCAAGTATTTCTACTACATCATCTCCAAAGAGGGTAACCCTTATGTAGCCCGTTGAGTCGTCAAGACCGAAGTCTAATATAGTGGCTTTGATCGGTTTGACTTCACCGTGCTCTATACATACCCAGGTTTCAGTTGCCGGGTCATAATCAACTTTTCTCCTGCACTGGGGGCATGCATCGTATGCTATGATTCTGTAAAGCTTTGCTATTGTGCCCCTCACTTCGACGAACTTGTCTCCACCCATTAACTCTCCTATGTTCTTTCTTGTGTAGTTGTAGCTCCTAACTTCTTCAAGCGGTGGGATTTCGTTGACTCTTGGATCCTCAGGGTTGATTATCACCCTACTCCTAAAATTAACGTGGAGCTCCGGAAGTCCCCTAAGGCTCTCCCTTACATCTGCGTTTATAATCTTGACCACTGTGCCGGGCTGAATCTCATCGTAATATTTTGCAACCTCGGAGTCCCATAAAACAACTCTTGCCCTTCCAGTATTGTCGTAGATTAGAAGTGCAGCAACTCTGCCTTTTGAACCATCTCTTCTGGTGTACTCTCTAATAGGATACTTGCGCAAAACTCTGCCAACCACGTTTATGTTTCTCATTCCGGGAACCAGATCGGATATATGGATTAGAGCAGGCTCCTCTTCTTCGGTTTCTACTCCAAGCTGTTCTGCCAAAAGAAGTGCAGCCGCATGTTCGGATATCTCATTAGCTTGAGCAATCTCTTTGATTTTATGCTCTATCTCCTCCAAGCCCATCCCAGTTTTTTTCCTTATCCTATCCACAATCTCTTCTTTTGTTATAACCCTCATATACACTCACCTGAATAGTAATTCGCAGAACAGGTATTTAAAGTTTTTGAATCTTCAATAGACCTCCCAAATTTCTTCATAGTGCAGAAAAAGAAAAACGAGGAGTATAAGAAATTACTACTCGACGTTTTTCTCTTTTTGTTGCTTCTCTATTTTTGCTATTAAGTCGGCATACTCGGCATGAACAACCTTCTTGAACGCCTCTTTAATTATCAGGGGATCGTTCTCGGGAAATCCGTACAGTTCTGCAAACTTCTGTGTTGTTCCGAGAATCTTAGTTCTCTCATAGGGTTCCGCATAAATGAGGCCCATTCCCAACAGGCGCTTTATGTGCTCGTAGGCTTGGCTTCCCCTTAGTTTTATCAGTTTGCTCTGTTCTATGGGCTGGAGGTATGCTATCAATGCGAGGGTCTTGAGTTCTCCAGTTCTCAAGTCTGGTTTCGGCATTAAATGGACAACCCTCTGGGAATACTCCTGCTTAACCTGCATTACGTATTTATCCCCAAGGACTCGAACAACCTCTATGGCGCTCTGCCTTTCAGCATATTCAGCAGCTATAAGCTCGATAAGCTTTTCAAGGTAGTCAAGGGATTTTATCCCCAAAGCTTTCGACAGCTCTTTAAGGCTCAAAGGCCTCCCCGCTACAAATAAAGCCGCTTCAACTAAAGCCTTGTCTTCAATTAACCCCATAATCTTCACCCGAAGCAGATAATTTTTAAGCTGTGAGTTATTTGCCGTCGCATCTTATATTGGTTTCGCATTAGTAGTTTTCATATATGGGAACGTAGAATCCTTTATCTATTATGCTTCTCTTTGTCTTCAAGCCAAGTCACTGGGCAAAGTTGACCTCTTTTCCAACGTGTAAGGGCTCCACTTTGTCCCCAAAGGCACTCATAAATGCACAAATTCCATCAAACCCAGTGCAGTGGCCGGGGTAGAGCTTCTTAATTCCAAAAGTTCTAATGCCCCCAACTGCATCTTCCAGGACACTTCTTTTGGCCCCGCTTAGATGAAATCCACCCAACAAGGCAAAAATCGGCTTATCAATAAGCTTTCTTGAGTGCTCCACTATGTTTAGAATACCGCTGTGACCGCAACCGCTTATAACGACTGTTTTGCTCCCAAGCTCAATGAACAATGCCATATCATCCCTTAGAGGGTCTTTTACCAGTTTTTCTCCGCTCATAATGTAGCCAACTGCCCTATCCCAAGTTCTTCTTTCTATTTCACCGCTCGTATAAATTTCATCAAATATCCTAACGGGCTTCTCTTTCAGTATAAAGTTCGCTCCGAGTTTTTCCAAGTGTTCTTGCGAAAAGGGGATTCCAATCTCCCTGCGCTTGGGTTTCAATGCAATCCTCCTCAGGAAGACGTCAGGATGAGCGTAAATGTCTATGGAGCTTTTTCTCGCCTTTAAAAACTCTTCCAGTCCACCAGTGTGGTCATAATGACCATGTGTGAGGAACACCGCATCAACGTCCTCAGGCGAAATATCGAGAGCGTTCATATTGTGAAGCAAAATCTTTCCATCACTTCCGGTATCTACCAAAATACTCTTTCCTTTGTGTTTAACTAAAACTGAAAAGCCGTGGGCACCAAAAAGGCCCTTCTTAAACCCGGCGTGATTTTCAAAAAGCACTGTAATTTTCATTTCTCATCCCTCAAACGGGAGCTTTCCAAACTCGCCCTCTAAGGTTTGCGTTGTTCTCCATATAAACGCTCCCTCCTCTTTAAGAACATGCTTTCTCATATCGCCCTGAGGAACACCATTCGCTTCGTAGATTATGCTCTGCAAATCTGGATCGTTGTACAGCACTAAAGTTAGCCCAGGTATGTTGAGAATATTCTCCACAACGTATTTCGAGCCCAAAACCGTAACCCTTCCCCTCATGGGCTGGGTCAATAGAGGAAGGGTAGCACTCCCTGGAGTTGTGTAAAAGAGAACTGCCGCATCGTCAATTCCAATCAACGTGTTTCTCCTATCTCTAATTGCTGCTGCGAGAATTAAAACTGCCATTCCAGCAATACTTATGCTGTATGTTTTTCCGAAGTCAACTAAAATGCTCTTACCGAGCTCCGGAGGCTCGCCTTCAAAAAAGGTCTCGTCAAGGGGAGTGTAAACTTCCCTTATGACTTCTCCGTAGTGTTCTTTTGACTTCGCTGCATCTTTTACGCTCTTGACTTTTCCCTCTAGGATGTCAGCGTAGAGCTTATCTGTGAGAGAGCGATCCAATCCATATATGGTTTGAATTATCGTAACGGCAGTGTAAAAGTCCTTTAAGAGACCTTTTTCGACCATCTTTATGGGATCAAGACCTGTGGGCTTGTTATCTTCTATTTTTATTACGGTGTCGAATTTCTCCTTGGGGTACTTTCCCTGCGTATCAAAGAAAATCAACCCGTAGTCTTTTTCAAGAAATTGGTCTCCTATGTATTCGATAACTCTTGAGGGGTTATCATCGATGCCAAAAATCTTCAGAGTTCTGCCGTGGTAGGCCGGATCATAGTATATCTCTTTTTCTTCATGTTTCAAAATCTTCACAGCAAGTTTGCTATACTTCATAAAGTCCACCGAAAATAATAGGGGGAACGGTTTTCTCTCAATTAAAGAGTTTACCACCCACCTCTTCCCTGTCCTCTTCCGCCGCCCATTCCACGGCCCATGCCTCTACCTCTTCCCATGCCGCGTCCCATCCCTCTACCCATGCCTCTGCCGGATCCGACCCCACCGCCTTCGGGGCCGAAAAGGGCTTGGGTGAGCTCACCCCTAAGGAAAGCTTCTACTGCCTCTCTAACGGTCATCGTGGCTGGGGCAGAGACCATTCTTATGCCTGCGGCCTGAAGCACTTGAGCAGAATTTGGCCCGAACTGACCTGCTATCACCACGTCTGCTCCTTGGTCTATGACGAACTGGGCCGCGGTGATACCTGCTCCCCTAGGCTGGCTGTAACCCGGGTTCTGGACGACCTGGACGTTTGTTATCTCACCCTTCTCGACGTCAACTATAGTAAAAGTGGGCGTCCGCCCAAATGCCAGGTTCACCCTGTCGTTGAGTCCTCCGTTTACAGTTGAGACTATAATCCTCATTCACGTCACCTCCAGATGAATTAGGAAAGCCGAACTTAAAAAAGTTTGCATAAGCTCAAAATGGCCTTCCCCATCCCCAGAAGCGGCGCCCTATGAACGACCTAAGGAGCAGGAGTACTACCAGTCCTAGGGCATAGGGGAGTGCCACGATGAAAAGCTTGAACAGAAAGTACAGGATTCCTAACAGGAGTAGCAGGTCAATTATGCCGTAAGCACCACCGAATGGATAGAATCCGTATCTCTGCCTGCCGTATCCCCTCCCTATTCCTCTTGGCATTCTTATTCCTCCGGTACGTTCTTAAAGCTCGCATTCATAAGAGATAAAAAAGAAAGGCCTCACCACCAGCCGTAGAGCCAGCGGAGGGTTCTTCTGCTGGGCTGGCCTGTCCAGGGGCAGTAGCCGAGCCTCGCGCCCCAGCCTCTTCCTCCTCTGCTCCATCCACGGCCGAAACCTCTGCCTCTTCCCCAGCCGCTACCGCGGCCCCAGCCTCTGCCCCAACCTGGGCCGTAGCCGTAGGCGGGAGCCGGTGCTGTTGGTGTCGCCGGGGCAGGCGGCGCTGGAACTGTGAACTGGCTGACACTTCCGCTGACCACAGCCTTTATAGCCTCCTTAACGGGGGTTCCTGGTGCTACTTGGTAGAGCTTTATCCCTGCCGCCTGGATTGCGCCAAGAGCGTTTGGGCCGACCTGTGGTGCTACTATTGCCTCGACGCCCTCGTTGATGAGGGTTTGGACAGCCATTGATCCAGCCCCTCCTCCTGCCATAGCGGCACTGTTCTGTATGACCTTGCTGTTGATAATGTTGCCTTTTTCATCAACGTCCACTATGAGGAATGTTGGAGCTCTGGCAAAGACAGGGGCGACAGTATCCTCAAGTCCACCACCATTAGTTGGTATCGCGATCTTCATCTTTACCACCTCACTTTTGTTCTATTATTTTGTGCATATGCACAATATTTAAAGTTTTCGGTTACCCTAACATTCAGACAACCATGTCTCACCGCGTTTCTCTGCTCTTCAGCTGCCTCATGTAGAACTTCTTTCCTTCATATTCCAGCTCTATGAGCTTATTTTCCCGAATCAGTTTTTCGATGATGCTCCAGTCGGCGTTCGCCTTCCGCAGGAACTCTCTTACGGCGTCTTCCCTCATTGGGTGAACGGCGGTGATGCTGAGTAAATCTTCCTCCACGTTTCCTGTAAATGCGAATGCGTTCCCCTCGTAGCCTATGAGGTACTCAACATGATCTTCGCCGAGGGCTTTGCTGAAGGCCTGAAAAGCCCTGTTAATGACCTCCTCTCTCGCGGGCCTCACCCATGGCTCGGCCGGGGGCCTGGTGGGGACGGCTATGTAGGCCGTGTCCGGCTTTAGCTCCTTTAAAAATTCTGCTATCCGCTCGAACTCATCTCCGTAGTCCACGTTGTCTATTAACATGGTTTCAGTCACGAGCTTTCCTCTGAACTCCTTCCTGAACTCAAGCATTCCCTCAAGGATTTTCTCCAAGCTCAGGCTCTTGTGGGGCCTGTCAATCTTTCTCCACAGGGCCTCGCTGACGGCGTCCACCTTCAGCGAAACAAAGTCCAGCTTGAGAAGGTCTTCCCTCACGTCCTCGCGCCAGATTAAAGAAGCGTTTGTGAGGGCGGCTAACTTTATCCCCAGTTGCCTGAGGAGGTCTACCTCCCTTCCGAGGTTGACATCGAGTGTTGGCTCTCCGTCGGGGACGAATGTTATGTAATCAATTTCTTCTCCCCTTTCCAAAGCTTCGTTGACTTTCTCAGAGACTTCCCTGAATATCAGCTCCGGGTCGTAGAAGGCCCTTCTCTCGATTTCCATCCTTAAAGTTCTTCCAATCTGGCAGTAAACGCAGGCGTAGGTGCAGACCTTATCGGGAATGTTGTTCACTCCGAGGCTCCTCCCGAGCCTTCTTGAGGGGACGGGACCGAATGCTATCATGTTACCACCGAAATTAGGTTGACCTAAAAGCGTATAAGGTTTTTGAGCCAATTCCTCTATGGGATCACAGGATGCCAAAAACAGAACCCTTTGAGAAGTTCAGGGAGAGGTACGAAGCATGGTTCGAGAGGCACCGACACGCTTATCTTTCCGAGCTTGAGGCTGTTAGGAAGCTTTTGCCAAAGGAAGGAAAGGGGGCAGAGATAGGCGTCGGAACTGGTCGCTTTGCGGCACCGCTCGGAATAAAGCTAGGCGTTGAGCCTTCGAAGGCCATGGCAGAGATAGCCAGAAAGAGGGGTATAGAGGTTATCGAGGGAACGGCAGAAAACCTCCCCTTCCCAGATGAAAGCCTCGACTACCTCCTGATGGTTACGACGATATGTTTCGTTGACGATCCTGAGAAGGCTTTACGCGAGGCCTACCGCGTCCTGAAGCCAGGTGGGGCACTCATAATAGGCTTTGTTGACAGGAACAGCCCGATCGGGCAGGAATACGAGCGAAACAAAGAAAAAAGTGTTTTCTACCGTGAGGCTAGGTTCTTCTTCACGGATGAACTTCTGGAACTGCTCAAGAAGGTCGGCTTCAGGAAATTCGAGATAGTTCAGACTCTCTTCCACAGACTCGACGAAATTAGAGAAGTTGAGCCCGTCAAGCCGGGCTATGGTGAGGGGAGCTTTGTGGTAATAAATGCCGTGAAGTGATGGCTATGTTGTTCCTGGAGATAAGCTCGTTGACTTTGGCTTTGCTCTACCTTACACGTGGGTTCTCGTCGAGGGTGAAAGAGGAAAGGCGCTCGGCGTGGCAATGGTCTGCCTAGGGCTTCAAAAAAGAGAAACAGAAAGTATGTAGTGGAAGTGTTATGATCTACGAGGTGTAGTATGTCTGTCTTTTTAGTCGTATTTCTTTCTCGTTTCTTCGTCGCAGATGACGTACTTTAGTTTTTCATCCCAGTCGGGTGAGTCCCACGTGCCCAGAGCCTTGTGGGTCGTGTAGTATTTCTGCGGAATTGGGTGGGTTCCAAGGACGACCTTGAGGCCGTACTTCTCCTCGATGAACCGCTTGAAGTAGTCTATCCAGGGGCACGGGGGATAGCCCACCAGAAAGCCCGTCGCGAGGTGGATAACCTCGGCACCGTTCTTTTTCATCTCCGCCGGGGCGTATTCAATGTTCCCGCCGGGGCAGCCTCCGCAGGTTGTATATCCAACAACCTCGACCTCTTGGTTCTTGTATATGCTGAAGGCCCCTTCGCGCTCTCTCAGCGCCCTGAAGCACTTGCCGCCCGCACAGGTGCGGTAGCGGTCGCAAATTATAATTCCAATCTTCACCATTTTCGACATCTCCCTAAATGCTCATAACATACTTCACAAAAAGTTGGCTTAAAGTTTTTGTATACCCTTTGTTCAACTGTGAATCATAGAGATAGTGTGTTATTCCTCCACAAACCTGCCGTCGTCTCTGGCCTTTGGAAGCTTGTGAACTTTTCTCTCCAGCCAACCCGTTCTCTCGACGTTTCGTACGTCAAACTCTGGCACGTATGGCTTTATGTCGAGTAGTGGCGTCCCGTCAACGATATCAACGTCTTCGATGTGGAGCACGTTTCCCTCGACGCTGAGAAGCCTCACTATCGAGAGACCTACCGGGTTTGGCCTGCTCGGTGCGCGGGTTGCGAATACTCCGTGCTCCTCATCGTCCATGTACGGCCTGACGAGGAGCTTTCCGGGCTTCGCAAGATGGAAGTGGTAGATCAGTATAATGTGCGAGAACCCTTCGATGTCTTTCAATCCCTGTGAGTACTCCGGGAAGACCTCAACGGTTCCCTTAATCCCCCTGGCTGCAGAGGGCTGTATTGGAATGCCCTTCGGCTCCTTGAACGGGCTGTGGATGACTCCGATGAAACGGTACGTTACTTCCCTCATTTTCTTCCCTCACTTATGTTTGGTGGAGAAGTTTAAAACCCTTCCAGCGATACCTTGTCGTGGGGGATAAAAACAGGGGGCAGATTATGCGCCTCGTCGTCCTTAACGAGAACGTGCCCCCAAGAGTCTTCTCAACGATTGGGGCTGGAGCGTTTTAGTTGGGGGAAAGCACCGCCTCCTCTTCGACGCGGACACGACGGGAGAGGAGGTTAACTTACTCTTGGGTAAATCTCCCACAGCCTAGCGAGCTCATCCCTCTCAGGTTGAGGATTCTTAATCCTCTCTACTCCCCTGTCTCTGTGGATCAATACTTCAGCCCCTCCTTCCCTCACTTCACCTATCTCCGCATACTTAATGCCTAACCTGTTCATCACCTCCCTAACCCTCCCAGCCCTTTCCTTAGGTACTGTGAATACCAACGTTCCAGAGCTAATCATCCATAAGGGATCAAAGCCTAGAGCCTCGGCAAACGCCTTAGTCTCCGGCCTGATGGGGATTCTGTCCTCCCAAACCTCGATGGTTTTATTTGATGCTGCGGCTAGCTCGGCCAGCGCCTCTGCGACCCCCCCTCTCGTCGCGTCATGCATCGCTGTTACTGCCTTAGCCTCTGATAGGGCCAGCGCTTCCTTAACCACGCTGATCTCGTCCATGAATGTCTCGGCCCTCCTAATCAATTCCTCGCTCACACCTTTCTCAAGCAGCACGTCTCTGAAGTCACTTGCCAAGATGGCTGTGCCTTCAATACCTGCGCCCTTGGTTATGTAGACCGAGTCTCCCACCCTTGCCCCTGCAGAAGTGATCACCTCGCTCCTTAAGCCAATGCCTATAGCTGTAACCACCACTATAGGCCTTAAGGAACCCACTGCGTAGCCCGTATGCCCACCTACGACAGCCACATCCAACTCCTTTGAGGCATTGTCGATGTCCTTGGTTATCTCATCAATCATCCTCTCATCCCACCTCTCAGGCAACAGGATGGTGGGCAAAATCCACCTTGGCCTCACACCAGCTGTGGCCACGTCATTGCACGCAATGTTTACGGCTAACCACCCAATCCTCCTTAAAGCACCAACTATGGGGTCGCAGTGAGCGACGATAGCAATATTGTCGCCGGCAGACATCACTGAGACATCGACACCCTCGCGAGGCCCCACGAGGACGTCATCCCTTCTCGATCCAGTTCTCCTAAACACGTACTTCCTCAGAAGATCTCCCGGCACCTTACCCAAGTCAATCACCCCGGAAGTAGTTGTTCCCTCAATACAAGCCTCACTGCTGTGGCCTTATTAATTAATGAGTGTTATGCCGAGATATATGTCGAAGCTCTCGCTTTAAATCTTTCGTAGAGCTGATTTGTGGGTATGTGTGAAGACCCTACGTGGTGGCCAATCTTCTCTTTAGCAGAATCTTTGGTTCCTCTTTTCCTTAATTTCTCGAAGTGAGGTTATATAAGATCGTGAAGAAGCTTTTTAACATTAACAGCCTTTCAATACATCATGCTCACTCTTCATGCCGCTACAAACACTTCACTACTATTTTGACACTCTTCCCAAATTTGTCCAATAAAATTTTTAACTTTTTTTGCATATGCACATAATGAGGTGATCTCATGAAAATTGCAGTACCAAGTTCAAAAAGTGGAGGATTAGAAGACACAGTTGCAGCAGTTTTTGCGAGGGCTCCTGTGTTTACAATCATCGATGTTGAGAATGAAGAGATAAAGAACGTGAAGGTAATTCAAAATCAGGCTATGAATGTTCCAAGTGGGGCAGGCCCAATGGTTGTGCAAATGCTCATTAAGGAAGGCGTTAATGCAGTAATTACTCCTCAACTTGGCCCTAATGCAATGGAGGCTCTTCAAGCTGCGGGAATTAAGGTTTACACATTTCCACCGGGAACCCCAATAAAGGAAGCTGTTGAAAAGATAAGCAAAGGCGAGATTCCACAACCTTTCCAGGCCCCACCACAAGCATACTATCCACCTCAACAATCTCAAGCCCCACCCACTCCTCAGTCACAAGCTTACTATCCTCCATTCCCAATGCCAGCAAGACCACTGATACCAGAACCACCAAGGCACAAGGAGTGTATCCACTATAAAGAGGGCAAGTGTGAATTTTGGAACCTCCCAGTTCATGCTGACGATCCTGCTTGCCCATTTTTCATCCCAAAAAATGCCCCTTGGAGGTGGTGGTGATGCCGTGGGGTTGGGGCTGGTATTGGTGGAAGCCCTGGCCTGGAAGAGGTCCATTCAGCTGGCTCCCACCGTGGCTAAGGCCAGGATGGATCTTTGGTAGAGGCGCCTGCTGGTGGCTCTTTAGAGGACCATGGGGTTATTATGCATGGCTTAGAAGCTACTATCCCTACTACTACCCCTGGTGGGGTTACTGGTGGGATTGGTGAGCCTTTTCCCAATTTTTTGCTAGATTTGGGCCAAAAAAGATGAAGCAATTAAAATGGCAAATGAAGATTAACTTTCTGCAGGCTTCTATGTTTGTTTTTAAAGACTTTGTTTCTTTAGAATGGAAAAATTTGGATACTGTTGGGATAATTGGGGCATCACCTCCGAAACCATTCGGCAGCATCACCATGCGACCCACCAAACCGAGAGTGAACCCGAACAAAATTATACCAAAAAGCAAACAGAAGAAACAAATCCCTGAACCTTCCTCCAGTCCCTACTCCTGAAATTATTCCAGAAATGCTTTGTTCGCTCCTTAACAGTCCTAAACCAGCGCTCAATACTGTTCCTTAGCCCGAAAGTCATGTGAACAAAATCCAACCCCAGAGACTTAAAAGAAGACTTGTACCACTTTGCCCTGTCAACTTAAAGAGCTCCCTTCCCCCCGAGGAGCAGTAACGAGTGTTGTACTTTTCTCATCATCCTCCCGTAGTCAAAGTCTTTTTAAGTGGCGGGAGCATAGGAGTGAAGGAAAGAAGCTCAAACTCTGGGTAGAAATCGAGAAGTTCTTTTCGTGTGCTCCCTCCACTCATCGTCGAACCTCTCCTCCAGGGCTTTCTCTTCCTCTCCTATAATCCTCATCACGACCGTCCAGTAAACCACGAGCAGGCCGAGCATGAAACCTCCGATAACGAGGGAAAATCCCGGCAGTATCAGAAGGCCCCAGATTGAGTAGATTGGGTGTCTAACTCTGGAGTAGCATCCACTTGTGAGTAATTCTCTCCTGCGATAGGCCCTTGAAATCTGGGTGTAACAGAAGAGCCAGAGGGCGATGCCCACGGCGACGAGAAGCGCTCCGATGGTGGGTAGCCTTGGAGTCCAAACTCCGCAATATGAGTTCAGGTAGAACGCAAGGAGGGTGTAGGGGAAAGCAAAAAGGAAAACCTTGGGCACTATCCCCAGGAACACCATCGCTCACTCCTCTATCGGCGGCTTTTCGGCGTTCTTTGCCTGTACTTGGCTGTAGAGGTCGTCGAAGTTCTCAACGATACGCTGAAGGGCAAGCTTTAAGTCCCTCGTCCTCGTGAAGAACGCCACTTTGTTAGTCTTGTCTCTAATTTTCAAAAAGTTCGGTCCCATTCTAAATGCCGCTAAAACGTCAACGTCGAGGAGTTGGCCCACAACCGCCTTAAACTTCCTCGGGTCGCCATGACTTTCGTCGTGTTCCTCTTCGAGGTCTTTGGCCTTGTTGGGCCTCTTCTCAATGAGCCTCACGCTTCCATCTTCGCAAACTTCGTATATCGCAAAGAACTCAGAGTCGCCATAATGTGCATCTACGAGCGTCTCGTCGTCCTCCATTCCAAACGCGACCTTAAGGCACCTCACTTTATCCCTCCATATTAGCATATGCACAAAATTTTTAAACTTTTAGGTTTCCCTAACTCTGGAGGTGACGAAATGCAGATAGCTGTGAGCGGAGGTAAAGGGGGAACGGGAAAATCAACAGTAGCAGTCAATCTTGCGATAGCTTTACGGGGATATTTTGACTTAGCTCTGGCTGATCTCGATGTTGAGGCGCCAAATGATCACATCCTTCTTGGAGTTGAACTGCAAAACGAGGAACCTGTTAACATGTTCATGCCCCGTTTTAATTATTCGAAGTGTATAAAGTGCAGAAAATGTGCTGAAGTTTGTGAAGAAAACGCAATAATCACTATGAAAGACGGAACTCCATTCTTAATGCCCACGCTGTGTTCTGGATGCAGGGCTTGCGAGATAGTCTGTCCTGTTACTGGAGCAATATTGGAAGGTCAGAAACTTATAGGACACACCTATATTACCGAGACCCCTTACGAGTTTTCTCTGGTTACTGGGAAACTGCTGGAAGGGGAAGAGAGAGCAATGCCCATTGTAACTGCAGCAAAAAGGAGGGCCCGCTCTCTTAACAAGGAGCTTTTACTTGTAGATACAGCTGCAGGCACAAGTAATACCGTCTCTAAGGCACTAGAAGATTCAAAGCTCCTCATAGCGGTCACTGAGCCTACTCCACTAGGCCTTCACGATTTGGCTCTTATTCTTGAACTTGCTAGACTAATGAACATAGAAGCGTGGGTCGTGATTAACAGAAGTGACCTTGGAGAAAAAGAGGGAATAGAAAAGATTGCACAAAAATACAATGCCGAGATAGTCGCAGAAATCCCATATAGCGAAGCCATCATCAGGAGTTATGTTAAAGGGGAACCTATAGTTCTAGCCGATAGCAAAGAAGCGGAGATCTTCAAAGATCTTGCTGAAAAGATAGCCAATTATATGGGGTGATTGAGATGCAGATTGCGATAGCGAGTGGAAAAGGTGGTGTTGGGAAATCGAGCGTTGCCGCTTCACTCATATATCTGCTCAAAGATGGGTATTCCTTGATAGCTGTTGATGCTGATGCCGATGCTCCCAACCTGCATCTGCTCTTCGGCGTTGAAAGATGGGAAGAAAAAAGAGAAATTATAGGTGCGAAAATTGCAAAAATAAACAGTGAAACATGCATAAAGTGCGGTATCTGTGCCGAGAGATGCCCTTACGACTGTATAAAGCTCGTTGATGGGGTTTATAAGGTCAACGAGTTAACTTGTGAAGGCTGTGGAGTTTGCAAGCTAGTATGTCCCGTGGAGGGCGTGATTACATTAGAAGAAGTCCGCTCAGGTATAATCCAAAAGACAACGACTAAATATGGCTTTCCATTAATTTCAGCCCAGCTTGACGTAGGGAGACCAAACAGCGGAAAGCTTGTTACAGAAGAGAAGGAATGGGCCAAGAGAATTATGAAAGAGGAAGGAATAGAGCACATGATAGTAGATTCCGCTGCGGGTATAGGGTGTCAAGTTATAGCAAGTCTTGGCGGTGCAGATGTAGCAATCCTCGTTGCGGAACCGACCCCGGCATCCCTAAGCGATGTAAAAAGGGTCTACAAAGTTGTTCAACACTTCAGGGAACCGGCATACCTAATAATCAACAAAGCGGACTTAAATCCTGAATTCAAGGGCCTATATGAATTTGCAGAGGAAGAGGGAATACCAATAATTGGTGAGATCCCTTACGACAGAGCAGTTCCGAAAAGCATGGCAATGCTTAAGCCTGTGGTGGAGGCGTTTCCAGAGTCAAAAGCGTCGAAAGCCCTCAGAGAGATTGCGGAAGTAGTTAAAGAGCAAATATTAAGGTAGCTCCCGGCTTTTCAATTTTCTCATATAAAACCTCCTTCCTCTATATTCAAGTTCTATCAGTTTTCCCTCATCTACAAGCTTTTCCACAACACTCCACTCGGCGTTAGCTTTCTTCAAGAGCTCTCTTAAGGCATCTTCACGCATTGGATGAACTGCAGTGATGCTGAGTATATCCTCCTTCACGTTTCCTGTGAAGGCAAAGGCATTGCCCTCATATCCTATAAGGTACTCAACCCTCTCTTCCCCAATCGCATCGGCAAAGGTTTGGAAGGCCACGTTGATAACCTCCTCTCTAGCTGGCTTTACCCACTTTTCCCAGGGAGGTCTGGTGGGAACCGCTATGTAAGCTATATCTGGTTTTAATTCCCTTAAAAACTCGGCAATTCTCTTAAACTCCTCTCCATAGTTTATACCATCGATGAGCATAGTCTCAGTCACGAGCTTGCCATCGAAGTCTTTTCTAAACTCAAGCATTCCTTCAAGGATTTTGTCGAGTCTCAGGCTCCTGTGTGGGCGGTCTACTTTTCTCCACAGATCCTCACTTACCGCATCAAGCTTTAGGGAAACAAAATCGAGCTTTAGAAGATCTTCTCTAACGTCCTCTCTCCATATAAGGGATGAGTTCGTTAAAATGGCCAGAGGGATGTTGAGAGCTTTTAACATCTCTATTTCCTGCCCGAGGTTTGCATCTAATGTAGGCTCACCATTGGGAACGAACGTGAGGTAATCTATTCTCTCTCCTTTTTCCTTTGCTTCCCAAGCTTTTCTTTTAACCTCCTCAAAGACCAATTCTGGAGGATAAAAAGATCTCCTTTCAATTTCCATCTTTAGAGTTCTCCCAATCTGGCAGTAAACGCATGCATAGGAGCAGACTTTGTCTGGAATGTTATTTATCCCTAAACTTTTACCCAACCTTCTCGAAGGCACGGGACCGAAGGCTATCATATCATCACCAGAATTAGGTTAACCTAAAGGCGTTTAAGGTTTTTGGAAACTTTCATTAATATTTATGTCCAAATAACTACTGTCATGACAAAATGCAAATTATGTGGTTATGAGTCTGAAGAGATCAGTGAATCAATCGGAGTATGCGTCAACTGCTTAAGAACAAAACCACAAAAAGCCTTAGAAATTGCAAAAGAATCTCACAAAAAATGGAGAAAACTTATAGGCCTCCCCATTGAGCCTCCCAAAAATGGAGTTAAGTGCTCCCTTTGCGTGAATGAATGTGAGATCCCAGAGGAAGGCTCTGGTTACTGCGGGATAGTATGGAACAAGGGTGGAAGATTAATCCCAATAACTGGAAGCTATGATCATGCATATCTCCATTGGTATCTCGATCCCCACCCAACAAACTGCGTTGCAGGGCCCGTTTGTCCAGAAAAGAATCATAGAGGGTTTTACAACTTGGCGGTTTTCTTTGCTGGCTGTAACCTAGATTGTCTTTTCTGTCAGAACATGGAGCACAAGTACATGATAAAAGACGGGAAAATGGATCCTTTTGAAGGGATCATCATGAGCTCAAGGGAGCTAGCAGATATAGCAATGAGGAGTAAGGTATCATGTGTGTGCTACTTTGGTGGCGATCCCACTCCACATAGTCCCTATGCGATCAAAACATCCAGAGAAATCCTAAAGCGGGCAGAAAAAGTAAAGAGTATAAAACGAATCTGCTGGGAAACAAATGGGCTTGAAAACCCCAATATAATTCACGAGATGGCAAGACTAAGCCTTGAAAGTGGTGGAATAGTTAAGATCGATTGGAAAGCTTATACGCCAAGTGTCTACGAGGCTTTAACGGAAATTAATGGAGAGAAAGCCCTTCAGAGAATAAAGGAAAACATAAGGGTTATATCATCAATGGACGAAAGAGAAGAGCCGCCCCTACTGGTTGTAAGCACGCTAGTGGTGCCCCATTACATAGATGAAGAAGAGGTCAAGGGAATAGCGAGGTATCTCTCCCGCATAAACCCCTACATCCCCTACATTCTTCTGGCGTTTGCTCCTCAGCATTTAATGCACGACGTCCCAGCCACAAGCAAGAGACAAATGGAGAGGGTTTATACAATCGCTAGAAAAGAAGGGCTAAAACGAGTCTTCATCGGTAACTTCTGGCTCTTGAGATGATTTAGGGACTTCGTTTCCCTGAGCGAGAATTATGAGCTCCCTCCCCTCAACAAGCATCTGGGCAACTTTCTTCCTTGCAGATGTTAAAGCTCTCCACACTGTGCCCCTTGAGACTCCCATTCTCTGCCCAGCTTCCTCTTGAGTTAAGCCTTCGTAATCCACTAACCTTAGTGCCTCAAACTCCTCATAGGTCATGAAAACTGGCGGCTGTGGTGGGCCAAATGGTGGTTTAGCAGGATAGAAGTGCCTAACCTCTGGAATAAATCCTATAAATCGCATTTTTCGTTTTCTCCCTCGTCTCCAACCCATCCCGCGCGGCATTTTAACACCTGAGCTACAGTTTGACTTTCACCTTTTTAGGTTTTGTGTGGGCGGCGTATTTATAAACCTCCCGGTTAAAATATAAACCAATGTATCTGCGAAGAGACCTTATCCAACCCAGGGTTTATCAAGAGGTAATCTACGCAAAATGTAAAGATAGAAACAGTCTGGTTGTTCTACCAACAGGGTTAGGGAAGACTTTAATAGCTCAGATGATAGCGGACTATAGGCTCTTCAAGTATGGTGGAAAGGTCTTAATGCTTGCGCCGACAAAGCCCCTGGCGCTCCAGCACAGAGAGAGCTTTTTAAGGCTTTTTGATCTTCCAGAAGAGAAGATGAATACCTTAACGGGTGAAATTCCTCCAGAAAAAAGAGCTGAGATCTGGAGAAAGAGCATCATAATAACTGCCACTCCCCAAACAATAGAAAACGACCTTGTTGTTGGGAGAATAAGCCTCGAAAATGTTGTTTTGCTCGTTTTTGACGAGGCTCACAGAGCGGTAGGGAACTACGCCTACGTTTACATAGCAAAGGAATATATGAGGCAGGCAAAGCATCCACTTATTCTGGGACTCACAGCTTCTCCGGGAAGTGACGAGGCAAAGATTCGTGAGATCGTTAAAAATCTCTTTATTGAGCACATTGAGGTTAGAACCGAGAATTCCCCAGACGTCAAGCCTTACGTTCATGGAATAAAGTTTGAGTGGGTTAAAGTAGAACTCCCAGAAATTTACAAGGAAGTCAGGAAGATTCTAAGGGAAATGCTCAAAGACTCGTTGAAGCCTTTAGCTGAAGCAGGCCTTATAGATGGTGCTTCTCCGGACATTCCAAAGAAGGAAATTCTCAAGGCAGGGCAGATAATAAATGCCGAGATGGCAAAGGGCAACTACGATGTTGGGAAGCTTATGTTCTACCAGGCAAAAGCCCTGAAGCTTCACCACGCAATAGAGCTACTCGAAACTCAGGGGTTGTCTGCTTTAAGGGCTTATCTAAAAAAACTCTACGAGGAATCCAAGACTGGAAAAACAAAATCAACAAAAGAGCTTATGCAAGATCAAAGGATGAAAAAAGCAATAGCTCTTCTTGTCCAGGCAAAAGAACTGGGAATCGATCATCCAAAGCTCGATAAAATGAAGGAATTGGTTAAGGAGCAGCTGAGCAAGAAGCCGTCCTCAAAGATAATCGTGTTCACAAACTATAGAGAGACGGCGAAAAAGATCGTAAAGGAACTTCTCCGAGAGCAAATCAAGAGCATGCGTTTTGTAGGACAAGCCAACAAGGAAAACGATAAGGGTTTAAGCCAGAAGAAGCAAAAGCAGATTTTGGATCTCTTCTCGCAAGGAGAATTTAACGTTCTCGTGGCTACAAGCGTTGGTGAAGAGGGATTGGATGTCCCTGAGGTAGATTTGGTTATCTTTTATGAACCGGTTCCATCAGCAATAAGGAGCATTCAGAGAAGGGGAAGAACCGGAAGACATAGACCCGGTAGAGTTGTTATACTAATGGCAAAGGGAACAAGAGATGAGGCTTATTACTGGAGTTCCCGCCATAAGGAGAAGCAGATGATTTCCCTCTTAAAGAAGGTGGAAGATATGGTTAAAAAGGAGAAACAGGCTTCCCTTTTAGGTTTTGTAAAGCCCAAGGAGAAGTATGAAAAATCCGAGGAAGTTAGTGAAAAGAGGGAGGAAGCGGAAAAGGGTGTGTATGAAAAGCTTCCTATAAAGCCAGTTTTTGTAAAGAAACCAAAGGGAATTGTTATTTACGTTGATTCACGTGAACTTAAGAGCCAGGTTCCAAAATTGCTGAAGGAACTCGGTGCTCATTTGGAAGTTAAGACCCTCGATGTGGGAGATTATATACTAAGCGAGGACGTGGCCATAGAAAGGAAATCTGCAAACGATTTTATCCAGTCAATAATAGATGGAAGGCTTTTTGATCAGGCAAAACGTTTAAAGGAAGCCTATGCCCGGCCAGTTATCATTATAGAAGGAGAGCTCTATGGAATCAGGAACGTACACCCCAATGCTATTAGGGGAGCTCTGGCCGCTCTGACTGTGGATTGGGAAATCCCGGTTCTTTTTGCCAAAGATGCAAGCGAAGTCGCCAGCTACATCTACCTCATAGCTAAACGCGAACAAGAGGAAAGAAAGAAGGAAGTGGCTGTAAGGAGTGAGAGAAAAGCTCTTACTCTTGCGGAAAGGCAGAGGCTAATCGTCGAAGGACTTCCCTACGTGTCGGCAACCTTGGCAAAGAGACTCCTTAAGCATTTTGGAAGCGTAGAGAGAGTTTTCACTGCAAAAGAGAGCGAATTAATGCAGGTTGAGGGAATCGGTGAGAAAATCGCCAGAGAAATAAGGAAAGTTATAACGTCCCCTTACGTGGAGGAATAATCCTCCATCAGTCTGTAGCTGTCTCCATCGATAACGATTTCTGCATACGGCGGATTATCAACACCGACGGTCTTGAAAGCAAAGACCACGTAGTTGTCCTTTTTTATGCTGGAGAACCTCACACGGAGCACGCTTTCTGCTAAAATCTTCCCCGTTCCTCCGTAGTACTCAAGCTTCCACTCCTTAGGCACGACAAGCCGTAGCTCCTCAACGCCGTTCGTTCCCTCAAAGTCGTAAAGGCTCACGAAGATAACAGCCCACCTAGGAGTTATTATTCCAGCCCCATCTATTCTTTGGCTCATCTTTTTGGTCGGGCTTTCGAACTCAAACTTTAAGGAGGTTTCGTTGGAGATGGAAAATCTGCCATAAAGGAGGTGATCATTAACAAAAACATATGAAAGTCCTATGAACTTTTTTCTTCCAGGAGCCTTGCGATACATTTCTTTAAATATCTCCAGAGGGTAGTTGGGACTGCGTTGTTCTAGATATGCCTCTTCCACAGCCTTGGCGGTTGCCTCGCCTCCGGTGATCAGATTAGCATTTACCAGATATTCCACCAGGGTCTCGTGGTTAACTACAGGGCAAGTACGAATATCACGGGACTTGCCATGTACTGCATAAAACAGCACTGCCCCGATCACTATTCCCACAAAAATTCCAACTACCAGCTCTCGAGAGATTCTTTTCATCAAAGCCACCGATGTAATTTACGCGTGAAAAACTTAAATATTTTGTTATAGTTGTGCCCCGGAGGAGCGAAGGGGAATCACAGCTCGCCACTCGCTCATCCCCCGCGGTTTCTCCGGGGCATTAGTTATTATGCTCAAAAAATCAAAAACCTTTCTCATAACTGGGAGGAATAAACCCCAGAAAGATACATGCCTCTGGTTCATGAAAAAGGTTATATAGGGCTTCTTTTCTAAAATAAAATGGTGATAGTTATGAAAATTGTCGAACTGGACATAAAATTGCCCTATGAAAAAAGAGGAAAAGTTTTGGCTAAGATTTTAGATAAGGTTAGGGGAAACCTTAAGGACATACACTTCTTGCCCCCCACAAGCAAAGGTATTAGTGAAATAAGAATGGAAGTTGTAGAAGAGAACGTTCAAAAACTCCTTGCAGATATTAAAAAGATAGTGAGAGACGGAAAAGTCAGCTTCAAAGTCATGAGCGAGGCTTAACGCCGGAGTAATGAGGTAACTCCTGCGGCAGCAAACACCAGCAGCTGGAATGCCTTGTATGCTTCGACGATATCTTTTGCTTCAAATTCTACTGTCTTTCCATCTATTCTTCTTGCCCCTGGGAGAAGCTCTCCAGCATCTGCCATGCCGCTGTTGTTATAGGTGAGCCTTACCTTAACGGGATACTCGAGTTTTAACGGCTTTGTTTCACCTTTTTTGTATTTCTCAACAGCCCTAAAGACAGCATTCTCAAGGTCTGCCTTTATTTTCTTCAAACTTGGGCTTATAGCGGAATACCGTGAAAATGCTCTCTTAAACGCTACTCTCTCCGCCCATGGAGCAAAGTTTTTCACGTCATCCTCAAGGAGCTTTTCGTCACCGCCCACGAGGATTACCGGTATGTTGAAATGACCTACAGTGAAGCCGTTTAGGAGGAATTCACTAACCTCAATGCCGTTTATTTCAAGCTTGCCAACGTTTGCACCGCTGTATGTGTGGTCGAAAATCGCATAAGGAGTTCCGGCCTTGGCGTGGTAGCCCAAGAACAGTGCAACATCGCATTTTTCAGCTCCAGCGACCATGGCAACTGGCCTCGGGTATCCCCTGACGAGATAAACATATTCAGGAAGGTTCTCTGGAAGAAGGTTTACCATTGGACCATGGCTGTCAGCTATCACTACCTCCTCAAAACCAGCCCGGTGAAGGGCATCTGCGGCTGTTAAGGTTATTTCCGTGGCTATTTTTCGAGCTTCATTGTAGAGGGCACCCTTTTCTACTAGGTGTTCGATGCTTACTATAAACGGCATCCCTTCCAAATCAACAGATATAAATGCCTTCATGATATCACCACTCAAAGAATTCAATCTTAAGGTTTAATAGCTTTTTTGGACGGGACAAAAAGTAATAAATAAGTAATAAATACCTTAAAACCACCCCTAAACAAGGTGAACTAATGGGTACGCCAATTGAACTTCTAAAACTGGTCGTGGGATTTCTGGTATAGATCGTTGTGATTATGTTAATTCTATTGTTCCTTCAAGGGTTCTGGGAGGGTCTTTCGGAATTAGGAAATGAGCTCTTATAACCTAAAGACAAGAAATGAAAAAAGAGTACTCAAGGACTAACTTCTTTAACTCCTTTTATTATGTTTTCGAGCCTTTTTCTTGCCTCTTCTAATGAACCGGCCTTCTCTATAGCCGTTCCGGTGACTATTATATCCGCACCGGCCGTTGCCACTTCTTTTGCGTCTTCATAGCTCCTTATGCCACCCCCGACAATAAGGGGAACATCGATGACCGCTTTAACTATCTTAATCATTTCATTTGGCACATGTTGCGGAGCACCGCTCCCCGCTTCGAGGTAAACCAGTCTCATCCCCATATACTGCCCAGCCAGAGCGTAAGCCGCTGCAATCTTTGGTTTATGCCTTGGAATGGGCTTGGCATCACTCACCCACCCAACTGTTTCACCGGGCTCAATTATTAGATACGCCATAGGTATTGGTTCAAGTCCATAGCGTTTTACTGTAAAAGCTCCAAGCGCCTGAGCTCCAGTGATAAAAAAGGGATTTCGCGAATTGAGAAGGCTCATAAAGAATATGGCATCTGCGTATTTACTTACTCCTCTATGCGAGCCGGGAAAGAGTATCACCGGTAAGCTGGAGTTCTCTTTTATTGCCTTAACAACATTGTCGAGGACTTCTCCCTCTGCTCCCGTAGAGCCTCCCACCATTATTGCATCCACGCCCACTTCTTCGCTCATTTTAGCGAGCTTCCCGGCAGTGTCAGGAGAAACATCATCCGGATCGAGGAGAACAAAGTGAAGTTTTTCCCTTTCAAGCTTTTCGTGAATATATGCTTCAACTTTTCCTAACTTCAGCATTTTCTTCCCTCCAGTCCATAATCTCTTTAGGACTTTTAATCCTTTTCCAGCCAAGGTTATTTGAGTTTAGGATGTTACATATTGTTCCATCTGGAGGGTGCTTGGAATAGTATAAATTAGTCTTTACGCTAAGATCGCTCGCTCCGAAGCCCTCAACTCCCTGAAAAACAGCTCCTATAGTTCGAGAAAGCATCTCCTCAATTCTCTCCTCGCTAGGTATTAAATAAGCGCTCAAAAGCTGTGCTTTTTGGAGAAGAAAATCAATGTGCCAGTGAAGGCGTTTTTCTTTTTTAAAATGTCTCTCAACTCTTTTTTCAAGAGAATTCATGGCAGAGCCGACATAGATGTAATACCCCTTTTTCAAATAAAACTCTCTGGCTTTTGTTTTTATCTTTGTGTCCCTATCTAAATAGATAACGAGAATATACGAACCCTTCATGGTTGAAAATCGATGAGAGTATATATAAGCTCTTTGCAAAAGTAAGGTAGCAAGGTATATAAAGCATGTCAACAGAGTTGAGGTTGAAAAGAGGTGTCCAATATGGTAGATAAAAAGAAAAAACGCCCAATTGATGAGTTTCCCTGGCAGGAATATGATAAGGAAGAATTTAGAGAGAAGTTTCCTCACTTGGCGAGAGAGCTCGAAGAAGAGCCAGGGCTTGTTATTGAGGGATATCGAGTAGAAGAAGAGGAAGAAGACGAACTGATGGATTTCTCTGGATATAACCCAACAGTTATTGATTTCATAAGAAGATGCGACACGGATGAAGAAGCATTGGAAATTATTAACTGGATGGAAGAGCACGGAGAGATAACTCCCGAAATGGCCAAGGAGTTAAGAATAAAGCTTGTAAAAGAAGGCGTTAGAAGTTTTGGAAGCAAAAAAGAGTGGGGATGGTACGAGAGGCATAGAAAACGCTAGAGATTTCCGATTCTCTGAAGCACCATACCTTCTATTCTTATTGGTTCCAGTCTTCTTGCCTGAATTATTGCTTGATCGAGTCTAGCTTCACTCTCTGCATGTATCGTAAAGAGAGGATCTTCTTCTTTTACCTTTTCTCCGACTTTAACGTGGAGGAAGATTCCAGCACCCTTGTCTTCGGGAGCCCCAGCAGTTCTCGCTATTGTTGTTATTGCCCTGTTATCAATTTTCGTCACGTATCCCGAGGTTTGAGCTACGAAGGTGTAAGTTTTGTCGCCTATGGGAATGTCTTCTGGCTTTATGTTTGGATCTCCGCCCTGCTCGGCTATTATTTCCTTCAACTTTTCATACGCTTTCCCGCTTTCAAGGATTTCTTTTGCCATCTTCTTACCCATTCCCGCCGGTGCAACTCCTCCCATCTCAAGCAGGATTCCCGCAAGCCCTGTGGCTTTCTCTACAAGGCTTCCCGGGCCTTTGCCAGTCATTATCGTTTCCAAGGCTTCCTTAGCTTCAAGAGCAGGGCCAACGGTATGGCCTATGGGTTGCCCACCATAGGTAATTGCAACTTCCACGTACTGGCCAAGTCTCTTCCCTAGCTCTATGAAGTCTTTTGCTAGAGATCTCGCTTCCTCTATGGTCTCTACTTTTACTCCCTCTCCCGTTGGAATATCAATGAGAACGTATTGAGAGCCCATGGCATATTTCTTTGACATTATGCTTGCGAGCATAAGTCCTCTTGGGTCAATGCTTAACGCTCTCTCCGCTTTAATCGTTAGATCATCGGCGGGAGCTAAATTAAGGGCTCCACCCCAGACCAAACAGGCACCGATTTTCTCTACAATCCTCTTTATCTCATCCAAGGAGTGAGTCACTGGGGCAAGAACCTCCATAACATCCGCAGTTCCAGCGGCACTTGTTATTGCCCTTGAGGAAGTCTTGGGAATTGTCAGGCCAGCTGCAGCAACAATGGGGACTACAAGTATGTTTGTCTTGTTTCCGGGGACGCCACCTATGCTGTGGACGTCCATGATTGGCTTTCTATCTATATCGAGCATGTCTCCAGTCTCTGCCATCGCCACTGTGAGCCATGCAATCTCATCCATATCGAGCCCGTTTATCTCAAGGGATGTCACAAAAGAACTTATTTCTATATCTCTAAGCTTTCTGTCCACGATATCCTTCACAATGGCCTCTATTTCAACTTTCTTAAGCTTTTGACCTTTCATCTTTTTCTTTACATACCTCACACTTTCGGGGGTTCCAGCTGGAGCCACGTTTACTATTTCTCCTTCAGAAAATGTATAAGTACTCAGTATATCTTTCGTTACTCCTATCTCTCCCGGCCCAACCATGTTGCTTATAACGACTTCTCCATATATTGTTCTTTTTGCGGTTTCTATTTTAATTAGGTCCTCTGGATGAAGTTTTGCTTTTTTAGCATCTTCTTCGTTGATTACTACCATAAATCTACCAGTCTCCACTTCCAAAATCTTTACCTTTGCTCTCATTCTTCCCCCTCCCAAGGATAGTGGGGATATAACAATATTGCTCAAAAATACTTAAGCTTTATCTTAACAAAGACAACCTTACAACTTCCGTATTCCCTCTTCTAAAGGCTCGTCGAGGGCTTTTTCCCATTCCTCCATATCGAACTCAGCTAACTCCAATTTCAACTCTTTTTTTAGACGGGCAACCCTCTTCTTAAGGGCATTCTTTGCTTTTGTATCATATACGGTATATGTGGCGGTTTTTCTCTCCATTACGTAGAGTACTACCAAGATTATATTCGTAACCAGAAGGCCAACAATCAAAATAGTAAGCAGTTCCATTATTTCTTCCCTCCAAACAGAGCTTTGTAAATTCTTTTTATAAGGTTACCTTAATGCCCTCTCTGATCGGCTCTGGTTTCAGTTGGTGCTTTGTGTTTAAAATGACCTTTCTGTAGAAGCCACTCAAAAAAAGAATTAAAGGATGGTCAAAAACGTAAAGAGAAACCTACTCTTTCTCTTCCTCTAATTTTTTCTTTGCAACCTCAGCTGTATCGGAAAGGCTCCTGAACAGCTTTAACATCTCCATTGGGAGTGTTAGGACTATGACGTTGCTTTTATCGCCTGCTACGTCGCTTATTGTTTGCAAAGTTCTAAGCTGAAGTGCCATTGGGTGTTCGGAGATAATTTCGGCAGCTTCTCTAAGCTTTTCAGCAGCTTGTCTTTCTGCCTCAGCGAGGGTAATCCTAGCCCTTCTTTCTCTCTCTGCCTCTGCCTGTTTTGCCATAGCTCTCTGCATTCCTGCTGGGAGCTCAACGTCTTTGATCTCTACAGCGGTAACCTTTATTCCCCATGGATCGGTTGCCTCGTCAATTATCCTCTGTAGTTCTCTGTTAAGCTTTTCTCTCTCACTAAGGAGTTCATCCAAGTGAGCCTGCCCGATTACGCTTCTCAAAGTTGTTTGGGAAATCTGAGAGGTCGCCATTATGAAGTTCTTAACCTGAGTAACGGCTTTTACCGGCTCAACAACTCTAAAGTAAACAACGGCGTTAACTCTTACTGGAACGTTGTCCTTTGTTATTGTTTCCTGCACTGGAACATCCAAAACCTGAGTTCTCAAATCAACTATCACAGCTTTTTCGAATATTGGGATTATGAAGAACAATCCTGGACCCCTTGCTCCAACAACTCTACCAAGCCTGAAGATTACTGCTCTTTCGTATTCCTTCACTATCTTTATGGCTGAAGCCAAAAACATCAAAATAAAAACCAAAATAATAAGGTACACAATCCACCCAAAGGGCATTCTACTTCACCTCTTTAGTATTTTCTTTTTCATCCTTTTTCTCTTTTTCCCTAACCACAATAAGTTTGAGCCCTTCCATACCTACAACCTTAACCTTCTCCCCAACGTTTATTGTTTCTCCGTCCTTGCTTCTTGCCCTCCAGAGCTCGCCTCTAACTCTTATCATGCCTTCTGGAGCCAATGGCTCTACAACTTCTCCCGAAAGGTCTATCATTTCTTCCTTTCCAGTTTGCGCTTTTCTTCTATGGGCTCTTATTACTGCGGCCATTCCAAATGCGAAGAACAGCGCGAGCAGTGCCCCAATTGTTATTATTATCAACCTAATCTGGGAATAAACTTCCCTTGAAACCAAATAGTCCACTCCCTCACCCCCGCTGAAGAGCATTATACTGCCTAAAACAAATGTTATGAAGCCCGCAACAGTAAAGAGGCCAAAGGTAGGCGTTAGGGCTTCCGCTATGAAGAATACCACTGCTAGAACTATCAACAGCAATCCTGCACTTTTGTAGCCGAAATATCCAAGGCCTATTATGGCCAGAACAATCATTATTGCCCCCACTGTTTCCGGAACGTGCCACCCCGGGCTTAAGAACCCTAAAACCAGGGCCCATATGCCAAGGGTTAAGAGAACGTAGGCAACAGCTGGGTCAGTAATGTACGTTATAATTTTATCCTTCAAGCTCGGTTCTAAGTATTTCACTTCGGCTCCCTTGAGGTCTAGAGTTACGTATTCTCCCTTTACGGGAACCTTAGTTTTCATGCCATCTGCTTTCTCCAAAAGCTCATTCACGTCGTTTGCAATAACCTCAATAACTCCATATTCTAGGGCTTCTTCTGGACCTATAGCCAAATCTTCGGTTATGAACTTTTCTGCTATTGTTTCATTTCTCCCGCTGGCCTTTGCTAAGCTTTTTATGTAAGAGACGTAGAAGTTGACGACCTTTGGGGGAGCCTCTATAATACTCCCATTTTGAGAATATCCGAGAATAGGTCTGCATGCACCAATACTTGTCCCAGGCGCCATGGCTATCAAATGTGAGCTTAAGGCTATATACGTCCCCGCAGAAGCTGCCATAGCTCCCGGTGGGTAAACATAGGTTATAACGGGGACATCTGCAGACTTTATTCTTTCAACTATATTTTGCATCGCATCTGCTCTGCCTCCCGGGGTGTCAAGGAGAATTACAATCGCGTTTGCGTTTGCCCTCTCTGCCTCGCTTATGTACCTATCGAACTGGTCATAGGTGTAAGATGTGATTTCCCCTTTTATTTGAGCAACATAAACTGTTTTTGCTTCAGCTAAAGCAGGGGCTAAGAATATGAGCAGAAACAACGAGATAAGAATAATCTTTTTCATAACCACCACCTTGTGTAAATATAGTTCTTCAGCTTAATTAAGTTTTCCCAAAAAAAGTAAAAGTTAATAAGAACTGAACTCAAAAATCACATGAGGAGGCATGAAAGAGGAGATAAAGAAGTTCAAACTATCCAGAGGGAATGAAAAAATCAAAATTGCATGGAGCATAATTAGGAAGGCAGCTAAATACGCTCATGTAGAACCTTACTGGGACTTCTTAAAAGAAAACTTTGGAATAAAAGAGAAGGACATTAAAGAAATCATGCGCTTTTTGGAAGAAAATGGAGAACTTGAAATTCACCGTTCTGTGGACGGGAAGAGGCTCTATGTCTCAACACTAAAAGATATAAAGGAAAACCCTGTTAGGCTAGACAGATGGTTAAGGTGATCGACCTCAGGAAAGTAACCCAGGAGATGATAAAAAACGGCACTTGGAAATTCGAAAATGGGATATTTAAACAAGCGTTAGAGAAGGGTATAATGAGTTTTGACGGAGAAAACTTCTATTTTCCAGATTACTTCTCGAAAAAAGAGCGAAAAGATGCAAAAAAGAAGCTTGAGTTTATTCTCGGTCTGGATATTGACCTTGAGAAGTTTTATTCAGAAATAGAGGATTCAAAGTTCTCGTTTTTAATTGAGGAGTTCTATGGACTAACCATCCCTAGGGCACCAAACAACTACCAGGCTTTAGTTGAAGTTATAGCCCAGCAGCAGGTAAAATTTGAGTTCGCAATGAAAACGATTAGCAACCTCGTAAAACTCGTAGGAAGAAAAATTGAAGACCTTTATCTGTTTCCAAAACCAGAAGACATTTTAAATTTGGGGGATGAGGATCTTAAGAAGACAAAGCTCGGCTATAGGGGAACTTACATAAAATCCCTCACAGAGGAGTACGTTAAGGGGAATTTGAATCTAGACCTAGAGAAACTCAGTGAAGAGGAAGCCATAAAGTATCTCACCAAGTTTAAAGGGATTGGGAAATGGAGTGCAGAGCTATTCTTGGCCTATGGCCTCGGGAAAAACACGTATCCAGCCGGAGATTTGGGGCTTAGGAGAGGAATAGCAAAGATATTTAATCTGAATCCTAAAGAAGTAAGAGAAAAGAATGTTAGGGAGATACTTGAGCCTTATGGAAAATGGAAGTCTCTGCTCGCTTTTTATATTCTCTGCTACGATAGAAAAACCGAGATGATGAAAAATGCCAGTAGAAATAAGGGTAGAAGGAAGAAGGTTTAAAGAGCTGAAGGCGCTGAATATTCTGGAGTTAATAGAGAACAACCTCTTAAAAGCCGAGAGAACTTTGCAGGCTGAAAGAGAGGAGTTTCTCCTTGAGAAAAAAGCAAAGCTTGAGGAGAAGCTAAAGGAAATCGAGGAAGAGCTGGAAGAGTTAAAAGCCTTCTACGAGAAGGCTCTGAAGGATAAGGAGTTGATGGAGAACATTAGAGAAAAACTGAGAAAGGAGAACGAGGAGCTTAGGAAAGAATTGGAGGCGAAAAAGCGTGAAATTAATAATAAGGCCTGAAAAAGGCTTCGGAAAAATTGAAGTTGAGCTTCCCGATGAACTCGCAGAGAAAATAAAAAAGCTCAGCGAGCGCTATAGGGTCAGTGAGAGAAAGGTTCTTGAGATAATTCTATTTAGAAGCTTTAAAGAGCCAGAAACAGATGTAGAAACCCTTGAGAACGAGGTTAGGGAGCTTGAGAAGAAAGTTGCAAAGCTGGAAAAAGAATGGGCACCGTTGAGGTATAAGGCATACGGAATTAGCGAAGACAATAAAATACTCGCCATCGAGCTCAGCGGCCTTCTGGCGGAAAATTCCCAGTTAAAGCGCTTTTTAAGAAAAAAGATAGAGCGAAATCTGGAGCTGAGAAAGCTCATTCAGTATTATCTCCGGTAAAAATGCTCTCCCATACCTTTATGGCCTGCCACTTGTCAAGAAACTCGTTGAATGTGCCGCACTTTGGCGAATAGACGCACAGTGGACATCCATCTCTGCATTCGCAGCTTTTTAGATGTTCCAGGCTTTTCTCCATGAGCTTTTCGGAGTTTTCGTAGAGGATTTCCGCCAGTCCAAAGCCTCCTTCGTTTCCATCGTAAATGAACACTATGGGTTTGCCCACAAAAGGAGGATTTGGAAAGCTCTCATAGCTGTATCCACCGAGTTCTCTGCTGTCCACATATGTGAAAATTGGGGCTATTTTAATCATGTTGTGTTCAATTGCATGGAGCCCGCTTCCAATTCCGTCTTTGCTGTCTATCATCTTCTTTATGGCAAAAGCAAGCTCTTCATCTTCAATCTTTGAATTCTTTAGCGTCTCCTTGATGTAGTTCCGTAGGTAGTGGCTTGTTGCACCAAGAAGTTCGGGGAAGAGGGCCCTTCTATCCAAACGCTCATATAGGCTAAACGCAATCTCCTCGTGCCCTTTTTCTACTGTGACCTTGAAGAACTCCTTAAACTCCTCGTTTGTAATCTCTCTAATCCTTTCAGGAAACACAAGCCAGATTCCATCCGTTTCAAATTCCCATGTTAAAGGTTCGTCAAACTCAACTTTTGCAAATTTCTCCCAGTTGAGAATGCTCCACTCTTCTTCCTCTTCGTCGTTGCTAGTCATCTTCCCAAACTCCAGCATTGGGGAGTAAATGTCTCCCTTCAAAATGCCTTCTTCCTTAAGCTTCAAAAGCTCCTGAAGGTACAAAGGAACGTCTTTTCCCTTGACTGCGAATCCCCAGTAGTGATGTTTAACCCTCAGCCGACCGATGTAAATTTCGACACCTTTATGCTCTTTTTTCTTGTAAATGTCGAGGATCTCCACTTTTTCCCTCTTTGAGGGGAACGTATCTACTTCCCAGAACCTGTTGAGCGGAGACGCGAAGATAAAGTGGAACTTTCCAAGGCTCAGCTTATCCCTTGCGATATACAAGTTTCCCCTCGAGAAATACGCCATTCCCGGTAAAAGCGACCTGTAGTATTCGGGCTTGTCTACTTCCTCTATTATGTATCCTTTAAGCTTGAGCCAGTTTACAAATCGGATTAAGTCCCTTATACTGGACTTTTCCAAAAGTTTGTACCCTATCCACGGCTCTTCAAGAACGAGGAAGTAGCTCTCATCACTTGCCGTTCTTATAGAGGAATAATTGGACGCCGGCTTCAAGATACGAACTTCTCTTTTGCCGGTAATTGGGTTGTCATAAAGCTTTGCTTTTTTCTCTTCTATCAGCTCTAGGACAAGCTCTTTTTCAAAATCATTCAGCTCATCCCAATCGAGGATTTTGAGCTCACTTAAAAGATAGTGGAGGTGTTTTTTCACAACAAGCCTGTTTTTGAGGTTTATAGGCATGTATTCGATTACTCCCTTTTCAAGTTTCTCCACCAGCTCGTCCACGTGCTCCTTATAGTAGTAGTCGAGGCCGTTCTTCCTTAGAACAATGGCATTTATAGCTTCCCTCTCTTTCTTTCGTCCTGCCCTTCCAAAGCGCTGGATAAGGGAAAACAACCCATCCGGCGGTATTCCATAGTTTACCACAGCATCTAGGTCGCCTATGTCGATGCCAAGTTCTAAGGCGTTTGTTGTAAGCAGCACAAGAAGTCTTCCTTCCTTAAAATCCCTCTCGATTTCCCATCGGATGTTTTTTGGCAGGGTACCTTTGTACGTTGTGGTTTTGTAAACTGCAGGAGATGTTAAAAGGAACCGCATAAGCTTCTCAGTTCCCTTGCGGGAGTCAAAGAAAACGAGGGTTTTAATGCCTTTTTCAGCCAGCTTTTCGACAATAGCCCTTAAAAGCTGCATCTCATTTAGCCTTCTCGGTTCAAAAAGCACGAGATACCTTTTTGGAAAAGGATTTGCAGGCTTTGTAATGGGTTTGAACGGCATCCCAAAAAAGGTTTCTGCAAACTCCTTCGGGTTCCTCAACGTTGCCGAAAGGGCTATTATCTGGGGCTTTCTTCCATACCTCTCCAGCGTCTTGAGAAGCCGTTTAAAAAGATAAGCAGCGTTAGTCCCAAAAACGCCCCTATATACATGAAGCTCATCAACCACGAGGTACTTCACATTTCTCAAAAGCCATTCGTAGTCCTTTCTGTTCCTTAGAATATTGTAGTGAAGCATGTCTGGAGTCGTGAAAACGACCCTCGGCTTCTCTCTAATGAGCTTTCTCCTTTCAGTCCACTCCACATCGCCCGTTAAAATTCTTGCACTAACCATTTTGCCTGTTATTTGGAAGAAACGGAAGTTTTCAACGCTGAACTTTTCATATTGGTTGTTTATCAACGCCCTTGTTGGATAGACAAGAAGATACGTATCTTGGGGATTTGAGAGATAGTTATCAAATATCGCCAGCCTAAAAATTTCGCTCTTGCCGGAGGCAGTTGGAGTTGTCACAACCACATTCTCTCCAGAATACAGAGCTTTCAGGGCATCAACCTGATGTTTGTAAAGCCTAAACCCCATCTCTTCGACTAACTCATTAACTTGGGGGTTCTTAAACTTAAACTCGGCATAAATACCCTCTTTTTGTGGGAATTCCCGGATAGAGACGATTTCGCTTTTGAGTTCTTCGAAGATTGAATGCATACATAAAAAAAGATGCAAATGCTTAAAAATACTTTTCTTTCATACTTATGAAATAGTCAAATATCTTTCTCAGCTTTAGGAATTGTTTTTTTTTTTGCTACGACAAAGATAACCCAAATAGCGCTTCAGGCCATAATTTTGGGATAAGTAGAAAAATTAAAATCGTTAGAAGAGAAGTTTTAACCTTTATATGTTCTCTCTTGGCCAGTTTGAATTTCATAGATTTTTCTTTTTATGAATGGGACTTTGAAAGGCGAAACAGATAGCTTTGTGACACCCAGTTGCGATAACTTTTCTGTGGCACCAAGTTTTCCTGCCAGTTCTCCACAGACGCCAACTGGTAAATTGAACTTCTTGGCCTTTTCTGCTATGGTAGCAATTATCTCAAATATTACTTCATGTTCGTCTTGGTAATATTTTGCTACTGAAGGATTATTCCTATCTGCCGCAAAGATGTACTGCGTTAAGTCATTTGTCCCTATGCTTACAAAGTCAATATAGGGAGCAATCTTTTCGATAAGCCATATTACTGAAGGCACTTCCACCATAATGCCCAGTTTGAAAGACCCTATTTCTTTTCCTTCAGCCAAAAGTTCTTCTTTTGTTTCTTGGATTATCTCTAGTAGTTTCTCGATGTCCTCCGGTAGAGTAACCATTGGAACTAAAACCGAGAGGTTACCATGGGCAGATGCTCTAAGGAGTGCTCTCAGTTGGGTTTTCAAAATTTCTTTGTGCTTTAGGAGTAAACGGATCCCTCTCAACCCCAAAAATGGATTTTCTTCGTTATCTACTGCCAAGTATTCAATTTTTTTGTCCCCTCCAATGTCTAATAACCTAATGACAACCTCCTCAGGATAAAATGTTTCTAAAGCCTTCTTATAAACCAGGTATTGCTCTTCTTCAGAGGGAGGGTTGTCGCGCCCAACGAACAGGAATTCTGTCCTGAAAAGGCCTATTCCATCAGCCCCTTTCTTTTTGGCAACCTCTATTTCTTGGGGCACGCTGATATTTGCCATTATTTTTATGTCGTCAAACTTGAGTTCACCATATTTTTCTATTTCCTCTTTTTCTTTCGTGTACTTTTCTATTATCCGTTCATATTCGTGAATATTTGTCTCGTTCGGGTTTATAATGATCTTGCCTTCTACTGCATCAACAAAAACCCTTTTTTCCTCATACTCGGAGAGGTTGGGAAGTCTGATTATATACGGGATTTCAAATGCCCGAGCAAGGATAGCAGCGTGAGTCGTATGAGAACCCTGGGTAGAAAGGAGAGCCTTAACACCGAGAATACTTAACTTCATAACATCAGAGGGGAGGAATTCCTCGCTATATACAACACTCCCTCTCAAGTTATCAAGTCTCTCAGAAGATCCGAGAAGAAGGTTTCTAAATAAGTCCTTAATGTCATCAACCCTTTGTTGTATCAGAGGATTACCAGTACTCAACAACAGGGATATTATTTCATCACGAATACGCTCATAATCTTCAATCTTTATTTTTCCATCTACACTCGCATCTTCCAGTTTTTTCCATAGAAACGGATCCTCAAGGAGGAGCTGGTGGACCTGCGAAATTTCCCGAACCTCCCTTGGCAAGGATGGGTCACTTACGATTTTGCCCAACTCGGAAGAGAGAGTTTTTGCGGTAAGTTTGATGTCCTCTAGGTTAACAAACTGTTTATCTACTATTCTTTTTCTCTTTAGCACTTTGAGCGTGCCCAACCCGTAGCCTTCAACCACTATATTGTCCCTTGGAACTTGTATCACGTCAGTCTTTTGCCTCCTCATTTAGAATCGCCTCCACGATTTCTATGGCCTTTTCAGCGTCCTCTCCGCTTACAATGACTTCAACCTCAGCACCGGGGTCTACTCCTAAGCTCAAGATGTTTAAGATGCTCTTTGCATTTGCTTTCATGCCTTTATATACAATATAAACCTCACTAGAGACCTCAGAGAGGGCTTTAACTAGTTCAGTCGCAGGGCGGGCGTGAAGTCCTTCTGGATTTTTGACAACGATCTTTTTTCTAATTTCCATTTTCCTCCCTCCATAGCATTAAAGAATGAAGATAGGGAAAAAGTCAAGAAGATGTTACTTCTCTACGTGTGTACTTCTTCACGGCAATAACTATTAGCGCCGTAACTACTGTTCCAATTGCTATTACGCCTAAGTAAGCGAGTGGGTTGTTAACGACGTTTGGCATGATTATTGCGAATATTCCTCCGTGTGGTGCTCTAAGTTCAATCCCAAGCGCCATCGAGAGTGCTCCAGTAATTGCTGATCCTGCCATTATTGAGGGGATTACCCTAAATGGATCTGCGGCAGCGAATGGGATTGCACCCTCCGTAATGAAGGAGATTCCCAAGATCCAGGCCGCTTTTCCTGCCTCGATCTCATCCTCGGTGAACAGCTCTTTCTTGAGGGTTGTAGCAAGTGCAAGACCGAGTGGTGGGGTCATACCGGCAGCCATAACTGCCGCCATGGGGGTGAATATGTTCTCGGAGAGAAGCCCTACTGCGAACGTGTAAGCGGCTTTGTTGACTGGACCACCCATATCAAAGGCCATCATTGCACCGAGGATAAATCCGAAGGCTGCGGCCTCCATGTCGCTCATACCGTTAAGCCAGTTTCTAAGTGCTGTAGTCACGGAGGCTATGGGGTTACCAATTACGTAGACCATGAGAAGTCCCACTACGAGTACTGACACTACTGGGATCACAAAGATGATGTAGAGACCACTTAGGTATTCGGGAACCTTCACCTTCTTCAGGTAGTCCACAAGGTATCCGGCAAGGTATCCTGCCACAATACCTCCAAGGAATCCTGCACCCATGTCTACTGCCAGGAAGCCGCCTATCATACCTGGGGCGAGTCCTGGCTTGTCTGCAATTGAGTACGCTATGTACCCGGCCAGTACCGGAACAAACAGCTTAAACGCTGCACCGCCACCGATCTTCATGAGTGCCCATGCAAGTGTTCCTTCTTTCTCAAACGCGTGGATGCCAAAGACGAAGGATAGTGCTATCAGCACACCTCCTGCCACGACGAAGGGTATCATAAACGATACTCCCGTTAGGAGATGTCTATACGCCCCGCTTACTGAAGATACCGGAATTATATCCTTACTGGAACTCTTCCGGGCTTCGTCTGATTTTTTAGGCACCTTCTGGGCAGTTTCTTTCTTGTGGGCCCTCTCCTCCTTGGCGAGCTCAATAGCCCTCTGAAGAACGGCCTCAGCATTTTTTATGGCTTCCTGGAGTGGGACTTCCACTATTGGTTTGCCCTTGAAGCGAGAAAGATCCACTTTCGTTGCGGCAGCTACTATCACAGCGTCTGCTTCTTCAATGTCCTTCTTTGAAAGTTGGTTTTCGGCTCCCCTTGCTCCCTGGGTCTCAACTTTAATCTCGACGCCCAGTTTCTTGGCGGCGTTCTCCAAAGCCTCTGCCGCCATATAGGTGTGGGCTATTCCAGTCGGGCAGGCCGTTGTGGCCACAATTTTTATTTTTCGATTTTCCTCTTCCGGCATCTTTCCACCACCTCAACACCTTCGATTGGATAAACAAATTCGCGTTATCCCTCAATGTTCTTGCTCAAAATCTCCACAATCTCGTGGGGGCTTTTTGCCTTCATCAGGGCCTCCCTAAACTCCTCGTGGACAAGCCGTCTGGAGAGCGAGCTCAGTATTTTCAGGTGAAGATCCGGCGCATTCTCTGGAACCCCTATCAAGAACACCAAGTGCACAGGCTTACCGTCTATGGCCTCAAAATCAACGCCTTTGGTCGATTTTCCGATTGCCACAGTGGGGGTTACAACGGCAGAGCTTTTGGCGTGAGGTATCGCAATACCAAATCCCACCCCTGTTGGTGTCACCTGCTCTCTTGCCCATACATCTTCGAAAAACTTCTCCTTGTCTTTCACAACGCCGTGTTCGTAGAGCAACTCAATTAGCTCCATTATAACTTCCTTCTTGTTGCTTCCCTCTAGTTCCATTTTGATTAGCTCTTCTCGGAATAGTTCTTTGACCTCAGTCATTGTTTATCTCACCTCTGTAATCTTAATCCTCGGAAGCAATGTCCGAAAAACTTCCAAGTCAATTGGGCCGGTATCCTCCAACATCAGTGAAGCAGAAGCGGTAGCCGTTGCAATCTTGATTGCATCAGCAATATCAAGCCCTTTTTCGAAACCATAAGCAAAGCCAGCTACCAATGCATCTCCTGCACCTACAGGAGTTTTTACATCTTCAATGTAAAGAGGCTCAGCGTAGTATGCTGCTTCGGGAGTTATTGTAACACTTCCCCGCGCTCCCATTGAAACACAGATAACACTTATTCCATATTCCTCTATCAGCTTTTTAGCGGCGGCGACGATCTCATCGATTTCTTTAAGATCCCTCCCGAGCAGTTGGGAAAATTCTTGAAGATTAGGTTTTATCATAAAAGGAGAGGCTTCAATGCCTTGTTTTAATGCTTCCCCACTTGCATCAAGGATCACTCTCGTATTTTCTCTGATTTCTGTGATAATCTCCTTGTAAGCGGAAGCGGACAATCCTCTGGGCAGAGAACCAGACAAGACCGTGACATCTGCTTGTTTGGAATATTGAGAAATCTTTTGCTTCAAGACTTCAAATAGTTGATGATCGACGTCGGGCCCTCTTTCATTAATCTCAGTAAGTTGTCCAGTACTTGTTTCTATCAGTTTTATGTTCTCACGAACATTCACGTTGGGGATAATCACAAAATCATATTTTATTCCCAAAGATGAAAGATAGTCCTCAAACACATGCTTGCTTTTCTCTCCAATAAACCCCACGACTGCAACTTCTGCCCCAAGTGCCCGAGCGTTTTTGGCGACGTTGATACCTTTTCCTCCAATGTTCCTACTGACATCTACAGCCCTGTTGGTTGCTCCTAGTTTTAGTTCCTCAACAAAAAGAGTCTTGTCAATAGCCGGGTTCATTGCAACAGTAAGTATCACCCACCCACACCTCCTGGTGTTATAACTCGAATCTTCCGTTCCTTGAACGCAGTAATCCACTTAGAATCGGTGCCAGAGTCTGTTATTATCCCGGAAATCTCATTGGGCTCTGCAAATTTTACAAAAGCAGTTCTACCAAACTTCGAATGGTCTGCCACAATGTAAGATGTCGATGCAATTTTAATCATTATCTTTTTAATTTCAGCTTCCAGCAAGTTTGTAGTCGTTATAGCGTCCAGCGTAATGCCATTAGCCCCAATAAAAGCTATGTCTGCGTGTAATCTGGATAAAGTGTTTTCCGCTATTGGCCCCACTAAAGCTAGGGTTCCTTTTTTGAGGCTCCCTCCTGTAACTATCACTTCTATGTTTTTCCGCATTGAGAGCTCTTTGACTATATAAGGAGAGTTCGTGATTACAGTGATATTTTTGTCTTCCATGTTCCGGGCTATTTCCAGGGTAGTCGTTCCAGAATCCAAAACTATAATGTCGCCGTCCTTTATAAGACTGTTAGCCAGTTTTCCAATTTCTTCCTTAGCAGATTTCTCAAGGGGCTCTTTTTCGAAGAACGTGGGTTCATGAGAAAAGTATTCTATTGCCATAGCACCGCCATGAGTGCGAATTATCTGTCTTTTCCTTTCTAAAAAAGCCAAGTCCCTTCTTATCGTCGGTTCTGAAACGTTGAGCATTTTGGCTAGTTCAGAGACAGTCATACTCTTATGTTTTTGCAGGAGCTCCAAGATTTTGGTTCTTCGTTCTTCCGCGAACATAAGTCATCGCCTAATCAATCTCGATCATATTTTTGTGATTGTGATCATTTATGATTATTTGTGATTGATTATATAAGTGTTACGGTACTGGGCAGATACCTTTCGAATAACTCAATTATATCAACCAAGCATTAAATCGAATAATGGACTAAACAAGGGCAAAATATTTCTCTGTTTTTTAATTGCCAGAAGTTTTGGTTAGCAAATTCTTTTACTGCCACGATTTTCTCTCTAATGAGATTTTAGGTGGTAGGGCGCCTAAAACGAAGAATTGTTTGGTTAGTCATTCTCCAAGATTTTCATTTTTATCTGAAGTGTTGCCCAAGTTAGACCGACTTCCACACCCTATAGTTTGAGCCCCCCACTACTTGTCTCAACAGTATCCGAAAGGTCTACACAACTCTTTTAAAATGCTCTTAGATATTGTGCTCGGTGGTGAGGGTTATGAGGATCGCGGTCATCGATTACGATAAGTGCAATCCGGACAAGTGTGGGCACTTCTTGTGTGAGAGGGTTTGTCCAGTGAACAGAATGGGCGGAGAAGCTATAGTTATCGACGAGGACAACTACAAGCCTGTTATCCAAGAGGCGAGCTGTACCGGTTGTGGGATATGTGTGCACAAGTGTCCGTTCAAGGCGATAACGATAGTTAACCTTCCCGAGGAGCTGAAAGAAGGCTGTGTGCACAGATATGGAGTTAACGGCTTCGCCCTTTACAGATTGCCAGTCCTCAAGGAGGGAATGGTTGTTGGTATCTTGGGTCCAAACGGTACTGGTAAGACAACCGCGGTTAAGATACTCTCCGGGGAAATGATTCCCAACCTCTGCGGGTCAAATGACAGCTGGGAGAATGTCATAAGGATGTTCAGGGGGAATGAGCTCCAGAACTACTTTGAGAGGCTTAAAGAAGGCAATGTAAAGAAAGTGGTTAAGCCCCAATACGTTGATTTAATCCCCAAAGTCGTTAAAGGAAAGGTAAGGGATTTGCTCAAAAGAGCTGACGAGAGAGGAATACTGGATAAGCTCGTTGAAGAGCTCGAACTTTCAAATATCTTGGATAGAGAGATTCAGCATTTAAGTGGTGGTGAACTGCAGAGGGTAGCGATAGCAGCGGCTATAGCCAGGGATGCGGATTTCTACTTCTTTGATGAACCATCATCATACCTCGACATAAGGCAAAGGCTCAAAGTTGCCAAAGCCATTAGAAAGCTGGCAGAAGAAGGGAAGTCCGTTGTAGTTGTTGAGCACGACTTGGCAGTTCTGGATTATCTTAGCGACATTATACACATAGTCTATGGTAAGCCCGGTGCTTACGGTATTTTCTCTATGCCAAAAGGGACAAGAGTTGGTATAAATGCCTTCTTGGAAGGTTATCTCCCCGAGGAAAACGTCAGATTCAGGCCGTACCAAATAAGGTTTACAAAGCTTAGTGAGAGGCACAGCCAGGCTGGAGACGTTCTGGTGGAGTATCCAAGGCTTGTAAAGGACTATGGAAGCTTTAGGCTTGAAGCCGAAGGAGGAACACTATACAGGGGAGAAGTTGTAAGCATAGTGGGACCCAACGGTATAGGTAAGACTACTTTTGTGAAAATGCTTGCCGGCGTTGAGGAACCGACAGAAGGAAAAGTCGAGTGGGAGCTTAGGGTAAGCTACAAGCCGCAGTACATAAAAGCCGACTACGAGGGAACGGTCTATGAGCTTTTAAGCAAAATCGATGCGGCAAAACTCATGAGCAACTTCTACAAAACCGAGCTTCTTAACCCCTTGGGCATCCCCGACCTCTATGACAGAGCAGTAAATGACTTAAGTGGTGGTGAACTGCAGAGGGTAGCAATAGCAGCCTGTCTTTTAAGGGATGCCGACTTGTATCTTCTAGACGAGCCTTCAGCTTATCTTGATGTTGAGCAGCGCCTGGCCGTTTCAAGGGCAATAAGACATCTAATGGAAAAGAACGAGAAAACCGCGCTCGTAGTTGAGCACGACGTGCTGATGATTGACTACATAAGCGATCGCATAATGGTCTTCGAGGGTGAGCCAGGAAAGTACGGTAGGGCTTTACCTCCAATGGGGATGAGAGAAGGAATGAACAGGTTCCTGGCAAACGTGGGCATAACCTTCAGAAGAGACCCTGACACAGGAAGGCCAAGAGCAAACAAAGAGGGAAGCGTTAAGGACAGGGAGCAAAAGGAAATAGGGGAATACTATTACGTGAGCGAGTAGCCGAAGATTTTTCGTATCACGTTTAGGTTTTTGTTTTTTGCTTTTAATCGTTTTTGAGGGTTTCTTTTTGAATTTTGAACTTTAAACTCGGTTTGGAAATCTTTAGTAACTAAAAGTTGCTATCTAACAAAGAGTTGCAAAATCTAATGAATTTTGTAACGAAATTTTTTTCGGAGTTTTGAACGGAGCAAATTTAGGGGTTCTTTTGTATGCTCTCCTCATGGAGGTTGGATCTTTTTCTTTTTAATTCGTTTTTAGGGGTTTATTTTTGGTTTAATTTGTTGTTCTTGCTCTGGGAATCTCGTGTATATGGTTGTGCATGAGAAAATTAGCAAAGTTTCACGCGATTTGTTCTGTGAAAATACATTCTTTGGGCTTTGATTAAAGGTATGGGAAGGCTTCTTTAACGACCCTTTGTCGAAAGGCTTATAATATTCAAGCTCTCTAATAGGTTTACAAGAGATTTGGGAGAAAATTCGCCCCTGTTCCAATAAGACTTTAAAAGAATTGAAAGCTCTCGAAAATTATACTCATCAAATACGGAACAAGGAGGTTCCAATAAGACTTTAAAAGAATTGAAAGTCGCTTTAATTTTTTTATAATGCTCTGTCGCTTCCTCGGTTCCAATAAGACTTTAAAAGAATTGAAAGTTCTAATAGTAGTTCTGCATCTTTGCGAGTGTATCCGTAGTTCCAATAAGACTTTAAAAGAATTGAAAGTTTCCGAGCACATATACCATGAGTGCCAAAACAATGATGAGTTCCAATAAGACTTTAAAAGAATTGAAAGACTCCAAAACGGTTTATGGTAACATTTGAAGTGAAATGTTCCAATAAGACTTTAAAAGAATTGAAAGTCAATAAAGCTCAACTGTTCTCCGAAAAACTTCATCTGTTCCAATAAGACTTTAAAAGAATTGAAAGTGGAGGCCTTAAGATAGGGTAAAAACCTTGAATCTTGTTCCAATAAGACTTTAAAAGAATTGAAAGACGTATTGGAGGTTATCACCAGAGCTGGCGTCGGATGCGTTCCAATAAGACTTTAAAAGAATTGAAAGCTAAAATAAGCTTAAAATTCGATTATGAAAACAGATTGTTCCAATAAGACTTTAAAAGAATTGAAAGACCATGTCGAGGATAAATGGAGGCAGATTAACATGAAGGTTCCAATAAGACTTTAAAAGAATTGAAAGTCTGCAACGCCAAGCAGAACAGCTGGATCGAGCGCAACGTTCCAATAAGACTTTAAAAGAATTGAAAGTAATATTCACCTTTAGTCACTTTCACCACCTTTTAATGTTCCAATAAGACTTTAAAAGAATTGAAAGTGTTAATCCCGATAGCTTCTTCCTCATCGATATCATAGTTCCAATAAGACTTTAAAAGAATTGAAAGAAGAGAATATGCTAAGGTTAGGGCGTTCGTTGATAAGTTCCAATAAGACTTTAAAAGAATTGAAAGATCTGGTCGCCGACGGTGAAGGCTGCTCCCAAGACCGTTCCAATAAGACTTTAAAAGAATTGAAAGACCATTTTCACTGTGAAGTTCTGCAGGAACGCATTGGTGTTCCAATAAGACTTTAAAAGAATTGAAAGAATAGGAATAAATGGAAAGTTAAGCTGATAGTTAGCGTAGTTCCAATAAGACTTTAAAAGAATTGAAAGGTGGCAATAAACCAGTTCGTTAGCGTCGACACTACAGGTTCCAATAAGACTTTAAAAGAATTGAAAGCTGTACTGCTTAGGGAGCTCAACATAACCCACCATTTAGTTCCAATAAGACTTTAAAAGAATTGAAAGTCGTGTCTTTGGTACGTGTATCAATAACTTCAAAATGTGTTCCAATAAGACTTTAAAAGAATTGAAAGATGAAGAATATCCCCAAATATGTTACAGATGGCCCTGAGTTCCAATAAGACTTTAAAAGAATTGAAAGCTTTAACCCACACTACTGCACTCTTGTTTACCTCGTCCCACGTTCCAATAAGACTTTAAAAGAATTGAAAGTATTCCTCTGCCCCAAACTCTGGGGTTGGCTCCTGCTCCGTTCCAGTTCCAATAAGACTTTAAAAGAATTGAAAGAAAACTTGAGCTTTTACCAGACGCGGTGAATTTTGTCGGTTCCAATAAGACTTTAAAAGAATTGAAAGAAAGCGGGGGCGCCCCTCCTCAAGAGTGAACCCAAAGGCGTTCCAATAAGACTTTAAAAGAATTGAAAGTGGGAAGGCATGGAAAAACCGTCCAAGAAGCTATTGGTTCCAATAAGACTTTAAAAGAATTGAAAGCAGCCAAACGGGTTATTATGCCCCATAAACGCATTGAGTTCCAATAAGACTTTAAAAGAATTGAAAGGTCAGGGTAGCGGGCACAATCGAGCCGTTCTCAAGCTGGTTCCAATAAGACCTTAGAAAAAATTAAAAACCTACTTCTGGGCAACTTTGTTAATGAGCCTCAGGATATAAGTGTTCTCCTCGACGGTTGTTGCTCCCCTGTTTCTTGGGAGGCCCAACTCAAGGGTAGCTTTAATTCCATGAGCCTTCAGAAAGTCGTGAGCCTTTGTCTCTGTCATTCCATATTCGTTCTTCTTTATCAGCCCATAGACCGTTGGTCCCCAGGAGCTCTGCCCACAGCCATAGGTGTTTTCCTGCAAAAACTCCATGATGAGCTTAACGTCTTCTCTAAACTCTCCACCTTGATACTCCTCAAAATGCTTCCCCACGAGTTTTTGAATTTCGCTTAGATGCCTCCCAAATTCCTCGATGTTTCTTTCCTTTAATGCCGGCAACAACCCTAGAAGAATCCTGTGGGAAATCTTTTCAGCTATACTGTTTTCTCCTTTTACGCTCTGCATTATCGGTTTTTCCTCCTCCTCGTCAAAGCCTCTCTTAGCATGAGGAATTATCAAAAGAAATGCCCAGTCCTCGGGGAAGTCCTCTCTTACGATCAAGGGCGGAATACCATCCTTAACTCCGCCGTCTATTACGAAACCGCCGTATTTAAAGGCATAAATCCCGGCCCCTGAATTTTTTCCTCTGCCGAGAAGAGAAGCGAGTTCTTCAATCTCAATTTTAACTGAACTGAGTCTTGCTATTCCCACACCTACGGCAAGGGCTAGCTGGGTGGTGGATCCCAGCCCGATGTGCCTTGGAATGGCGTTCTCAACTTCAATCAGGTAATTAAACCCTGTTGTAAACTTCTGGTTCATCTTGTTAACAACGTAGCGTATGGTTTTCTCGTCCTCTTCGTTGGCCCGTATTTCAAGCTTATCGTGGGGCATAATCCTTATTCTATACCCCCCATCAAGGGCGACCCCAAGGGATCCAAAACGCCTCCCTAGTGATCCAGAAGGGTCTATTAGGCCTAAGTGTAACCTCTTCGGCGTCTCGATTAGCATTTTCTCACCCCAAATTTTTATAGTGTAAGCATTAAAACACTTTTCGGTGAGAGCATGAGATTTACTGGAGTGCCATTAGATGAACCAAAAATTATGGGAGTTATCAACGTTTCTCCGGAGAGCTTCTTTAAAGGAAGCGTTAAACAAAATGAAGAAGAGCTGATAGAAACTGCAATCCAAATGGTAAACGAAGGAGCTTCTTTTATAGATGTTGGGGCGAAATCTACCGCTCCTTACTTGGAAACTCAGATACCCATAGAGGAAGAAATCAGGAGGGCAGTATGGGCAATAAGCACGATCAGAGAGCATGTCAACGTTCCTATAAGTATAGATACAACAAACGCGAAGGTGGCTGAAGAAGCCATTAAGGCTGGAGCTGATATTATAAACGATGTAACCGGCCTCAAAGGAGACCCCAACATGGCGAGAGTTGCCAGAGAATACGATGTCCCAGTTATAGTTTGCGCCCATAAAGAAGTTAGGAACTTTACAGATCCAATCCACAAAGTCATTGAAGCTCTCAAGGAGAGTCTCCAGATTGCATATAAAAATGACATTGAGAAAAATAAGATAGCAATTGATCCAGCGATTGGATTTCTAAGACCTCAATACCCTCCATGGTACGAGTGGGACTCAAAAGTCATCGCAAATCTGAACTTACTAAAGGTTTTTGGGCTACCTATTTTGGTAGGGGTATCAAGAAAGTCATTTGTAGGAGCCATAACTGGAAGAAAAGACCCGCTGGAGAGATTAGCAGGCAGCTTAGCTGCTACCGCCATTGCAGTATGGAACGGAGCCAACATCATAAGGACTCATGACGTTAAAGAGACTCTTGATGCCATAAAGGTGGCAAACTTCATAAGAAAATTTAGAGAGTTTAGAGGGTAAGCTCCTTCGCCCCAAATTCTTTTCTTCCCAAGTCCATGTCAACATAAAACGCCTTTCTGTTCGGAATTTCCTGGAAGGGGAGGGATGAGTACTGTTCAAACGTTGACGATACAACTGCAAAGAGGTCTTTCGTCTCAAGTTTTAAAAGGCGAGAGTATCTCTTGTGTAAGGTGTCTTTTTCTCTCTCCTCGACCATGTAAGCTGTTACAAAAGCTTTGACTTCATTTGGAGCTGTGAAAAGAGTTCCTGTGTTGAGTGTGGTTTTAACGGTTGGAAGGGCTTCTTTAAAGGTGTTAAGGACTTCCTCTTCACCAAAAGAGGACAGTCTTTTCAGCAGGTAGAGGCCAAACACGTAGCTATCAGATGCATCTTTAAGTTTTTCTTCCCTAAACCCTGCCATTTTTATAATTTCGTCCTTCTTTAGGTCGCCGTTGTGGTAAAACCAAAACGTAAAGCCTTCTGGAGAGGAATATGAGAACGGCTGGGTATTGAAGATGTTAACACTTCCTTGACTTGCAGCTCTTGTATGGGCTAAGAGGACTCCGAAGCCTTTTAAAGATCCCAAAAGACTTTCAACTCCCTCTTTGTCCTCAAAAATAGGCTTAGTCGTCTTGTAATGTTCAATTTTGCCTTCTGACATCCAGATAAATCCCCAGCCATCCTTATGAGAAGGACTTTTTCCCAGTGCCACCTTATAGGGATCGTGTTTTGATGAGTTTACTAGGGCGTTTACAAGTTCTACCATCGATTCTCCATTTCCAGCCGCAAACAGTACCCTGCACATTTTATCCACCAAACTTTTTTAGGCAGCGTAGTTTAAAAAGGTTGGAGGCTTCGGAAATGATGCTAAGACTGTTAAAAAAGAGAGCTTTGAAAGCAATGGAGGAGGATTTTAAGCTGGTAGACTTCTTCTTCGCCCTACCTTATACTTACGTTGTTATTGAGGGAGAAAAGGGAAAAGCGGTGGGATTAGTCATGACGCTTCCAGAGGAGATTAACGAGTACAAAAACACGATCACAGGGGCGAGCTTGAGAGGGTTTATAGAAAAGGCTGACAGCCTCAACATCATAGAACGAACTCTTGGCCTTGCGGCAATAAATGCAGTTTCTCAGTATTACTTAGAGGTAGATGCGGAAAGAAACGTTTTGGACTTAGTAGAGGAAGAAAAAGTCGCGGTCATAGGGAACATGCTCCCTCTAGTCCAAGCTTTGCGTGAAAAAGGCAAGGAAGTGTTTGTGTTCGAGAGGAACCCTAAACTTTGGGACAGAGAGACCTTGAGTGATGCCCTTGAATATGTCCTCCTCCCGGAGATGGAAGCGGTAATAGTCAGCGGCTCGGCTCTGCTAAACTGCACAATTGATATGATAGTGGAGAGAAGTAACAAGGCAAAAAAGATAATTCTCGTTGGAGCAACGGCTCAAGGGTTACCTGAGTTCTTTAAGGGGACGGGAGTTACACATCTCGCTTCCGTAAAGGTTGAAAATGTCGAGAAAGCCATTATAAGCCTGAAGCTTGGAAGTTTTAGGGGGTTTGGGGAGCAAAGCAAAAAGTACGTTATTGAAGTTTAACGGGTGTGAGAGATGTTTGAAATCCAGAAGGCTATAATAAGCACTCTCAAGAAAGTTCGGGAGCATAGGCTGCTCTATGAGAGAAACGAGGAAGCCGTGAAGCAGCATTTAATAGGCGAGATTTTTCAGGCTTTAGGATGGGACTGGGAAGACCCAAAAGAAGTAAGGCCTGAAGAACGAACGGAAGAGGGAAGGGCAGATTATGCTCTCGTTCTCGACGGAAAGGTAGTTGCCTATTTGGAAGCCAAAAACTTAAGCGTGAACGTTTTGAGAAGTGAAAAGCCTTTAAGACAGCTTGCCAAGTACTGCTTTTCTCAAGGGGTCAAGTACGGCATTTTAACAAACGGTATCCAGTGGAAGATAGTGAAAGCCTTTGAAGAGAACTCAACCTTAGAAGATAGGGTTCTCCTGAAAATAGACCTCTTCAATGAGCCCATCGAAAAGAGCTCTCTAAAACTCAGCTTTCTTTCAAAGGACAAAATAGCCTCGCTGGAAGAATACGCGAGTCAGCTAAAAGCTTTCGCGTGGGGGTTTGAGATGCTGAGGACAAAGGGATATTCAAGAGAAACCCTCATATCGTATCTAACGAGCACCATAAAGCCGAGCTTTTTCCTTTTGGAGCATCTAAATGGTAATGAGATTCCCCAGGCTCTTTATGTGTACGACAGCGAATGGAAAGTCCTCCCCTTAATCGAAAAGAGCATGAAAGGTGTTTTGCTTTCCCTGCTGTTATACCTAGCGGAAAAAGCTGAAGGGAAAGAAAAAACCGAGTTGATAGAGGCGTATCGCCATTTAAGGGGAGTCCGGCTGGATAGAGAAAAGATACTGTTTCTCCTCAAGGGGTTAGAAAAAGAGAAAGGTATTAAGATAGGAATTGAGATTTAAGGCTTTTCAAAGAGCCACAGCACGGTATTGAGGAGCCTCTTTGCCTACTGTCCTCCTCTCCATCCTGAAGGGTGAAACCATTAAAAGGAAGATCCAAAAATTATAAATTCCCCAAAAGGAACTTAGAGTGAGGGAGAGCTATGATAAAAAACAAACTCATCGTAGTCACAGGAGGAGCAGGATTCATAGGTTCCCACATAGCCGAAGAGCTCCGCGATGAGAACGAGGTAATAGTGATCGACAACCTCTACGCCGGTAAAATTGAGAATGTTCCTCCAAATGTAAAGTTCCTTCAAGCCGACATAAGGGACTACCAAAGCATAGCCGAGCTAATATCTCACGCGGATTACGTTTTTCATGAGGCTGCTCTTGTCAGTGTTGTGGAGAGCGTGGAGAAGCCAATGCTGACAGAAGAAATAAACGTTCTCGGTACTTTAAACATTCTGAAAGCCCTGAGCGAGGGGCATGGAAAGTTAATCTTCGCTTCTTCTGCGGCTGTTTATGGGGACAACCAGAATCTCCCCCTCAAAGAGAGTGAAAAGCCCGAGCCCCTATCCCCTTATGGCGTGACGAAGATAGCGGGGGAATATTACTGCAAAGTCTTTTATGAGCTCTACGGCGTTCCAACAGTGAGCTTGAGGTACTTTAACGTGTTTGGAGAGAGGCAGGGCTACAATCAATATGCTGGAGTAATAAGCATCTTCATCAATCGGGCTCTTAGAGGAGAGCCGCTGATAATCTATGGGGATGGAAAACAGACGAGGGACTTTATTTATGTTAAGGACGTTGTAAGGGCAAACATCCTTGCTGCCGAAAGCAGTAAAGCAGACGGAAAGATCTTCAACGTTGCAAGGGGGGAGAGAACAAGCATTTTGGAGCTCGCCCTTAAAATAATTGAGATAACGGGTTCTTCAAGCTCCATAGTCTTTGACAAACCAAGACCAGGAGATATAAGGCACAGTCAGGCAGATATAAGTGAAATAATGAAGCTTGGTTTTAAACCGGAGTATTCACTTGAAGAGGGCCTTCTGAAAACGGTGGAATGGTATAGGGGGGAACTCGATGAGAAAAATAATCCTCGTCCCTGATTCCAAGCTTTCATTTCTAAAAAGAAAAACAAAAAAGCTCGTACATTCTTTTTCCGGGAGTATTATCATAGAAGATAGCCGTCTCATTCTCCCCAAGGAAGAGAAAATTAAAAAAGGAATCCTCTTATGTTCTAGCAGTGCAACACTCAAAAGATATAAGGGAGGAGTAGAGTACGGAGGTATGCTACTTTCAGTTTCAAGAAAGTTTAAAGAGGAAGAAGAAACTACATCAAGAGAGCTATTCTTAGAACCAGCGGAGTATCGGGTTGAAATAGACGTTAGTGGTGCTGGAAGACTCGAAATACCCGGATTCAGACTTGATAATGGAATTTTGATTCTCTACATAACTCCGAATTATGTGTTTCAATTTCCCCAGGGGAGCATAGCAATTTATGGTTCCGAGGATTTTGTGCAAATTACTCTCGCTCCAACTAAATTTGGCCTTAAAGGTAAAGTTTCACCAAATCTCCAAGATGCTGAGGAGGTGGAAGTAATACTTAAAGGGAATGACACGAGGGAATTACTTTTTTGGGGAGATGAAGAGGGAGAATTTGACTATGAGTTTATCAAAGAACATATTCTATTAATCTCCCATGAAAGTTTAATCAGCCCAAAAGAACTTGCAAATGCGCTTGGAAAAGTCTCCTTGATAAGTGGACATGGAGAGTTTGAACTTGAAACCAAGCTCAAGTATCCCTTAAAAAAAGACATGAGGGAAAGTATAAAATTTAGAGTATCTTTGGGGTGAGAACTGTAATGAGGATAATAATCCTAATGGGAAAAATCAAAGTTCTGTACCTTGTTCTGCTACTTGGAATGCTTATCACTGTTCCCGTAGGAGTAATAGTACTTAAAAATCCCACAATTCCCATAATGTATCGAGCTGGAATACTTGGGTTCATTGCCCTCTGGACTGGTTTGATGAGTTTTGTCATTTATCGCTCGAGAAAGTCCTTTGAAAAAGTAAGGAATATCAAAGAAATCATTTCCATCAGCGAGAATGAAATAAGTTTTCTAAAACCCTTGAGAGCAGAAGTTGGATATTTTGATGCTTATGCTTACTGGAGTTCAAGCGGAAAGAGCAGTCACTATCATGTATTCAAGAGTTTTCTAAGGGAAAGTGAAGAGGCAGTAACATCATTTAAACTTGAAACAAAGCCATTTTTGTTATCAATAGCCCAGGATGGAACAGGAGATATATATCTTCCAGGGATTAGAATTTTGAACGATGAATACAAGGACGTGGTTATTCTTTATGCAAAACCGTCCTACGAGGTGAGGTTTCCGCTTGAGAGCTTTGTAGTATCTGCCAATGGAGATTTTGTCGAGGCCAGAATAGAAGAGATAGAAAATGGGTTTAGGATTTCGGTAAGTGCAAACCTCTCAAAAGCAAGAAGAGCCAAAGTGGAGTTGGTTTCAAGGAGAAAGAGGGTTGTTAAACAGCTCATCGGCGATACAAAAAACATAGGAGTTTTTGAAAAAGAATTTCTAAACGAGCCTTTGATAATATTGGGGTACTATGACCAGGTAAGCCCCTTGGGAATCCTGAAAGGCGGTAAATTTGGAAGGATAATAGCCGGACATGGAAAGTTTATTCTCAGACTTGCACTGGATATTCCTTTTCGACCCGACATAAAAGAAGAAATTGAGTTTGAAGTTGCTCCAAAGGCGGAAGCTACTTCTTGGGGACTTTAAAGTTCATTGCCTGCTGTTGCTGTAATTTTTGAGCTTTTTGAGCTAGCTCTTGTAGCTTGTGCTCAAGTTGGTGAAGAGCTTCTTGAGTCTTCTTTATTGCTTCATCGTACTCTTTAATTCTCTTATCCAGGTATGCTATAGCATCGTCGAGGCTCTTCTCCACGGCATAGCCAGAACCAACGCTAACTATGGCGTGCTGCTTGTCTTCTATCCTTCCCTTCAAAAAGGAACCTGCACCAACTGGAACGAGAATTTCAGGATTTTCTTCTTCAACGTTCTTAAGTCCTTCGAGTGTCTCTTTTACAGCTTGGAACTCGTTTCTTCCGAGGGTTAAGAGCTCGAGGTTTTGGGCTAAAAGCTGTGCTCGAGCTTGTAAAAGCTGATACTCATAAGCCAATCTCTCAAGCTGTTCCCTGTTTTCCATTTCCATCACCAAAAAGAGTAATTGAGGAAGTTTTTAAGAGTGTTGGTTAAAAAACAAAAAATTCAAGCAAGCTCCAAGCTGAGTCTCCTAACTACTGGATCCTCAGCTTCTTCCGGTTTTATCTCTTCGATGCCCTCTATGTAAATCTTTGACCTCTTAACGCGGTGCTTGCTTCCGATATCTGAATAGACGAGCTCCTTTATGTCTTCTGGCTTCAATGCCCTGTACTCCTTGGTGAATTTGAACTTCCTTCCGCTCTTCTCGAAGATGCCCCTAACTCTGAACACTTTAACCTCCATTTCCCCTCACCCCAAAAATCCAAGTGCTTCTTCAATCTTAACAATTTCCGGTCCAGTAGTTAGGTGTCCAACGACGACACCAAATGAGTTTGCAATCATACATGAGCCCACAAAGGGCACGCCCATATTGGCAGTGCCAACGTAGAAATCAACTTTGAAGAGGTTTCCGAGCCATTCGAGTTCTTCGTCTGTTGCCTCGGGATGGACTAATCCGCCTTTGTTTGTGACAACACCAACGCTTCCAACGGCGTGGTAGTTGGCTATCATGCCCCTCTCAACTTCGACATCAAAGATGTCCTCAAACTGCTTCGCTTCTTCCCTTGTAAACTTTGCGCTGATTAATGCCGCTTTATCGTTTACGAGGATGAGATTTCCAAAGGCGGTGAGTTTGCTTAAAACGGGCTCAACCCTAACATCCAATCCGTTCTCTTCTAGGGCGCTTTTAATCTTTTGAAGCTCGGAGTCCCAGATATAGTAAGGGACTACAATAGCGTTTGAGTTAGCAGCAGCAAGAATTCCAACTATTCTGGACTTCATTATGCTTGCCTCAATAACCGGCACTTTCAAAACTTCCCTAAGGACATTAAGCTTCTTTTCTTGGAGCCCTTCCCTAACTAGGGCGAACTTATCTGTGGCTAACCCGAAGACTCCAAGATATGGTGAGTTTTCAAAGTCTAATCTTTCAATGTGCATTTCCACACCTCGGTTTTCCCTCATTGGAAAAAATTAGGAATCAAGCAAGGTGAACTTCGGCTACTTTGGTGCCGTCTTTCTCTTCAACGGTCACCTTGACGCGGAGCTTGCTTGGTGGCTTCTCAATTCCCCTTTCCCATATCTTCTCGTTGACGTCTGTGCCTATTATGACTTCGTCTGCCTTTGTGTGCCTCGCTACGAATTCCCTAACAAAGCGAGCGGCTCTTGGCGCTCTCTTCCATCTTGGAACAATCTTCTTGATCTTCCTAATTGGAATAACGTAAATTCTTTCCTCTACCATCTCTCATCACTCCTTAAGCTTGGTCCTCCTCCAGTATCTTCTCTTAGGGTGAGTTAACACCTTCCTGTTGGTCTTTACGATAACCCAAACGGGAACTCTCCTATTTTGTTTGGCTGCCTTTGCCAAACGGAGCTTCTTTGCCAACGGTTTGTTCCTTGCCATTCTTAACCCCTCCCTTAATTTGTGAACGTGAAAAGCTCAACTAATGGCCGATTAGTAAAGCCTTATTTAAATTTTTGCTTTCACTCCCATTCAAGGACTAGGGGGTTAAAAAGCTTTTCATTCGAACAGGTATAAGAAAAAAGAAAAGGTCACCCGATCTGGAAAGCTGTACTTCTAAGCTCTCCCCTCTCAAAGCGATGTGGATCGTACCACTCCCAGTCAAGCGGAACTTTGCTCTTTCCTTTAACTATGAGTTCTGCCATGGCTTCCCCTACTGCTGGCGCCATCATAAAGCCGTGCCCACTGAATCCAGCGGCAATGTATAGGCCGTCTATGTAGTTAATCTTCCCAATAGCGGGATTGCTGTCTGGAGTTTTTGCATAGAACCCTGCCCATTGTCTTATTACATGGGCGTATTTAAGTGCCGGGATTATTCTAGTCGCCCATTTAAGGACTTCTCTAAGGAAATCGTAAGTGGGGGTCATGTCATATGTTGGCCCATACTCCAAACCCGTTCCACATAAAACTCCTCCATCTTCACCATCTTGAAGGAGATAAGAATCATTCCACGCTGGTGGACAAACGAGAGGTTCAATTTGACCTTCTTTCAGGGGTTCGGTCTTAACAAGCTGGTGCTTGTAGGGCTTTATTGGAATGAATTCTTTGTCTAGTCCAGCCATCTCATTGATTATTGGAGCCCATGCATTTGCTGCGTTTACAACAGCATCGGCTTTTATAGTTCCCCTATTCGTTTTTACCCCTTTTGTCTCATTGTTCTCGACTATAATGTCAGTCACTTCCGTGTATTCATAAATCTCGGCCCCAAGTTCTTTGGCTTTTCTTGCAAAGGCAAAGACAGTTTTGAAGGGATTTGCCTTTCCATCGGTTGGGTTCCATTGCCCGGCAAGGAATTCGTCGGCATTTAGGGGTGGCACGATCTCTTTTGCCTCCTCGGGTGTTATAAGCCTTGTAGGAACGCCGAATTTATTGTGGAGCTTTATGTTTTGCTTAAAAGCTTCAACTTCTTCTTCAGTTGTCGCCAAAAAGAGGTAGCCAGTTTGTTTAAAGTTTATATCGTACTCAAGCTCTTCACTTAGCGTTTTCCACTTCTCAACACTGTATTTCATGAGTTTTATGTTAGCTTCGTCCGTAAACTGCTGTCTAATTCCAGTGGCACACCTAAAAGTTGAACCGCTTCCGAGGTAGCTCTTCTCAACAAGAACGACATCAACGCCAAGCTTTGCTAGGTAGTAAGCTATTGACGTGCCAGTACTTCCTCCGCCTATGACAACAACATCCGCTTTACTCTTCATTCATTTCACCCACCAAGACACCTGCTGGGACAGGTCTAACAGGAGTTCTTGTTGCGGGGAGCTTTATCTCCTCTGGGCTCTTTCCGGTTTTTCTTGCTATTATGCTTATTACCATTGGAAGACATGTCCTCCCCTGGCATGGCCCCATTCCAATCCTTAGAAGTCGTTTTATCGTTTCTATATCTGTTATGCCTTGGTCGATCAAAGCTTCGATCTCTTCAAGCGTTACATCATTGCACCTGCAGATTATTATTTTCTTTTCCTCACTCATTCTCTCACCACCTTTATTGCTCTAACATCCCAAGCTAACTCCAATGGCACCTCGACGGTTACAATTGGTGTATCTCCTCTGCTCTTTTCTCTTGGTACAACTGTGACAACTTTTCCCTTTCCGACTTCTTCTCCTACTCTGTTCAGCAGAACAACTTCTTCTCCAACGTTAGGAACTGGAAGGATTTCATGCGGTAGTGTGACTCTCGCCTTGTCACCCACATAATGAATCATGAAAAATGCCAATCCAGGGCAAATTTGGACACAGAGAGAACAACCAATGCATTTTTCGTAATCAACTTTGGGGGTCGCATTTGGATGTTCCATGAGAATAGCGTTTGTGGGGCAGATCTCTGCACATGGAGTACATGGGATTTCTTGTGGGCACTCTGGAACTGCCACAGGTCTTTGTCTCAGCCTCTCCTCGCTCGGCAGACCTATATACCTCTTTAGCTCTTCTACACTCAGATAACCTTCCCGCAAGTACCTGGGAATTTCACTCATTGTATCACCACCTTCTTGAGGCCTTCAAGGACTTTTCTTCCAAACGGACCACTTCTGAATTCATCAAGCTCTTTCTGGGCTTTCTCTATTTCTTTAAGCCATTCTGGAGAAGCTACACCTGCAGACAATGCGGCTGCAATTCCGGCTATTTTTCCTTCAAGCATTGCCGTTGTTGCTTCTTCAATTCCTGCAGAATCCCCAGCAACGAAAATGCCCTTTATCGTGGTTTCCATCCTCGAGTCCCTAATGACAACATGACCGCCAAGCTCCGGAACGTATTTGATCTGGCATCCCGCTTGGTGAAGAAGCTCTATGCTTGGCCTTAGTCCAACGGCTAGGGCTATTACGTCAACTTCAAAAACCTTCTCTGTTCCGGGGATAACGTTCCAGTTCTCATCAAGTTGAGCCACAACCGCTCTTTCGACTTTTTCTTTGCCTTCAGCTCTTAGAATTGTATGTCTTGTCAATATTGGGATGCCAAGCCTTCTGACTTTAGCAGCGTGAACAAAGTAGCCTCCGATCTTTGGCATTGCTTCAACTATTGCTTCTACTTTCACTCCAGCTTGATAGAGCTGATAGGCGAGAATTAAGCCTACATTACCGGCACCAACGATTAGAACCCTATCCCCTGGTTTTACGCCGTAGGTATTCATGAGAGTCTGTATTGCTCCGGCTCCATATACACCGGGCAAATCGTTCCCTTCAAATGGTATCATCCTTTCCATTGCGCCTGTTGCGACGACAACGGTTTTTCCTTTGAACTCAATGAGCTCTTTGTTCTTTCTGACTCCGACTACCAATTTCTCCTCTCCATCCTGGAGAAGCATTATTGCCGAAGTTTCCAAAAAGACTTCTACGTTTCTTTTCTTGAGCTCTTCTTGCAATATTTCGGCAATTTTTATCCCTCTAACTCCAGCAAACTGCTCTCTCTTCCCAAAGAACTTGTGGGTCTGCTTAACCAGCTGTCCCCCAAGCATTGGGTTCTCATCTAATAGGACAACCCTTGCTCCAGCTTCGCTTGCATTTATTGCAGCCATCATCCCCGCTGGCCCGCCTCCAATGACAACAACATCCGCTTCAATTCGCTGTGGTTCCTTCCACTTAGGCGGCTTTGTAGTTTTTGGCAGTGCTGGTTTTTCTTCTTGCCTCTCTATTTGCATTCCATCTTCAACAAGCGTTATGCAGGTTCTTACGTTTGGAATGCCGTTGACTTTCATAAGACAGGAGGAGCATTTTCCAATTGCACAGAAAAGCCCTCTTGGTCTGTGCTTATTTATTGAATGCTGGAGTGTTCTTATTCCTGCAGCATGGAGGGCCATCGCAATTGTTTCACCTTCATAGGCCTTTATTGGTTGTCCTTCGAAGTATATTGTTACTTCTCTTTTACGAATTTTCTCAAAATTCAAAATGGGATGTTCAGTAAGGCGCATAAAATTTCACCGATGTAAAATACGTGACTTTCACTTTAAATGTTTTTCCAATAAAAAAATGTTGTGCACCTTTGGTTAAAGCATAATGGAAAATAAATACCAAAAAATCGAACAATTTTTGAAATAATAACACATGCATCAAAAAATTACCAAAAATTAAAAACTATGAATGTCAACCCACTTGCAAGGCTTGAGTACAAAGTTCTCCACGCTCAAAGCAGTAGGGTCGTACCACTCAATTGGGAGCTTGCTCTTGCCTTTTGTTATCAAATGGGTCAATTCTCTTAGGAAGTTGTATGGGGGCGTTAGTCAGAAGTTGGCCCTACTTCGTAGCCAACTCTGCCTATTATCCCCTGTGCTCTCCCACTTCACGACATTAGTGGCAAGCTTCACCCTTAGGCAGGGAATACAAAATGGAAGCATGCCAAAGTTCTCAAACTAGCGAGCGTGAATCTCAACTATATCCCCATCTTCAAGCACGTGGTCAGGTCCAACTCTCTGGCCGGGGAACTTCGCGCTCTTCCCCCATACTCTTGCATATTTGAAGTTCTTTGCGAAGTCTTTATGGATTCTCTCTGCAACGTCCAAAACCGTTGAACCTTTTTTAAGAGCAATTGGGGGATAAGCCGGCTCTTCGCCAGGTGATTTCGTGAAGACCCTTATTATATCTGCCAGATCATATAGCGCCTCTTTAAGAGCCTCGATGTTTGCCTTCTTTTTGGCAGAAACGGGGACTATTTTAAACCTGTCTCCATAAGCCTTAACAAGTCTATCATAGTTCTCCTTACTTCCGGGAGCATCTCCTTTGTTAGCGATTATAATAGCTTTTCTCCATACAAGGCTCTCGTCCAAGGCATCTGAAAAATCTTCAAGGGTAACTGGCTCTTTTACAGTAATTTCAGCACTGTGGATGCCTTCTTCTCTAAGCATTTTCATAACTTCGCTTATGTCTCCCTGAATTAAATGCTGGCCGTTAATCACGATTCCACCCATTGACATCCTCTTTATTTCCACTCTCGGCTTTCTTTTGTTTATTTTTATCCCCGCACGCTCAAATTCCCTTAATATTATTTCCATCTGCTTTATCGGGTCTTGAGAGAGGTCAACAACGATAGCTATGGCATCGGCATTTCTTATAACGCTCAAAAGCTGTGTTCCCATACCTTTTCCTAGAGCAGCCCCTTCTATTAAGCCCGGCACTTCCACGATTTGAATTTGAACGTCTTTGTGCTTCATCATGCCGGGAATTGGCTCAACCGTTGTAAAAGGATAATCAGCAACGTCAATGTCAACGTCGGCAAGAACCCTAAGGAGTGATGACTTTCCAACATTAGGCAAGCCCGCAAGGACGATTTGAGCGGCTCCCTCTTTTTTAACGCTAAACGAGTAACCCCCACCTTTTCTTTGGCTTTGCTGTTTTTCTAGCTCCTTCCTAAGCTCCGCTAGCTTTCTCTTTATTTGAAGTCTGAGCTTTTCTGTACCTTTGTGCTTTGGTACGGTAGCGTACATTTTTTCTAAGGCTCTTATTTTTTCAGGTATTGTTTTAGCCTGCCTGTATTCTTCCTCTGCAGCCAAGTACTCTGCTGTTACGTTTGTTGGCATCTCTATTCACCTCTCCTTCCCTAGCCTATCTCTAGTCCATTGGAGTTATAATAGAGGTTTTTTTTATAAATCTATGGTGTGAAACTATCATCAACTTTATATACCTTCTCGAAAAATTTTAGGATGGTGAGAACATGAAGGGACCTTTAGATGAAATCGATAAGGAAATCCTGAGAGTGCTTCAAAAAAATAGCCGCACTCCGTTAAGGGAGATATCAAAGCGAGTCGGACTTGCGGAGTCAACGGTCTATGAAAGAATTAAGAAGCTGAAAGAGCGTGGAATAATAAAGAAATTCACAATTATCCTCGATCCAGAGTCCCTTGGCTTTCATCTCTTGGCTTTCATACTGATAAAGGCAAAAGCTGGAAAATATGCTGAGGTTGCCGAAAAACTTATCTCCTACCCAGAGATAGTGGAGATTTATGAAACTACAGGCGATTATGATATGATACTCAAGATAAGGACGAGAAGCAGCGAAGAGCTTAATGACTTTCTTGACAAAATTGGAGAAATAGAAGGTGTGGTAGCAACACACACGATGGTTGTGCTGAAGATACACAAGGAGACAACTGAGCTCCCGCTTTAAATTTTCCCTTCCGCATAAAGTCTGTGATAAGCCCTTAGAAAAGCATCTCTTACTCTTTTTGGCCCGTATCTTTTCACTGCGCTTTTCAGCCCTTCGGAATAGACCCTCTTAATTATCAAATCCACATCGGGAGATTCTTTTAGGTTGCTCTCTACGTAAAGTTTCGCTATTTCCTCTGGGTCCCTGTAATTCAGCCCTTTAAGCCATTTTAAAGGAATTCCACTCTCGAACTTCTTTATGACTTCGAATTCAATTACCGTTACTTCATCCTCTCCGTCGAGCTCTCCATATATCTTGCTAAGCGTATTTACAAGCTCTTTGACGTCTTTAAAGCCATCTTTTTTTGCATCTTGAGTTGTAAGCTCTTTGACTTTTTTCTTTTCCACTTTTGTAATCCTTACTTTTGCGATCGCTGTGTCGCTGGGCGTTATGACGAGATAAACCTCGCTCCCCGGCTCGACCTCATAATCTCCAAACCTAATTGTCGTAGTTTTCTTTCCGCTGAGAATTCTGGACTTGTATGCATTATCTATCAACAGGAACTTTCTTATTTGAACCATTGTTGAGCACCTCTAAAATTTCTGGAACTTCTAAAAGATCATTGATTTTAAAATCTGCGTACTCTTCGTATTCAAGCTCCTTATTCGCATATTTTCCATATCGGAACCATACGGTATGCATTCCCACTCTTTTTGCACCGTAGATGTCCGAATAGAGCCTATCCCCAACCATCAAAGCCTCTTCTGGAGAGACTTTAAATGTTTTTAGTGCCTTTTGGTATATTTTTGGATGGGGTTTTTTGACTCCTTCAAAGTCTGAGATTATAACATGCTCAAAAAAGTCGTCAAGGTCAAGCCTTAGAACTTTTTCCCACTGCTTTATAGGATTCCCATCCGTTATTATCCCCAAGCGGTAGCCCATCTCTCTGAGTCTAATTAGGGTCTTTCTTGCGTTCTTGACCTCTCTTATGTGGGCAAACTTGGTGTTATGATATGCAATAACCCCAGCCGCAACCCATTTTGGATTGTAGTCCAAGTCAAGCCTCCTGAGGAGGTAATCAAAGTGATGGGGAAAGTTACTCCCATATTCATTGATTAGCTCCATAAGTTCATTATACGCAGTGTCAAAATCAACCGGCAGTCCGTGCTGGATCATATTCTCTATGGCGTTTTTTCGGGCAAGTTCAGCTAAGCGAGAAGTATCTACAATGGTATCGTCGAGATCAAAAAACACAACCTTTATCATCTTAACCCCTCACTCAAGTAGAAGGTCAGAGTATTTAACTTTTCCCTATGTCAAGATAAAAGGAACTCATCCTTTGCTTTTCTTCTCTTAGCCTTCTAAAGTATTCATCTTCTCTAATGAGCTCATTGAGGAGGTCTTCAAGCTTCCATGTTAAAGATGTCGGTGTTGTAGTCGCAAAGATTCCATTAATTCCATGAGAGCGGAGTACCTTGATGACCTTGCTTATATTTTTGTTTGAGAGGTTGTGCATTATGATAAACTTTCTCCAGTGCCAGTTACCGCTTCCTTCAAAAGTAGGAGCTTTTGTCACAACTTCCTCTACAACCCAGTCCCTGCAGTATTCTGGGACCTCATAAACTTCAAATCCAGTAAGGATGTCCTTTATCTTGGAAACTTCGTCCTTTTCGAATCCAAATTAGGAGTATCAATAACACCACCTTAGCATCCTTTATCCTTTAAACATCTTTTAACCTTTGCTAGAAGGAGTTCCATAACTTCTCCCGCTCGCCCTTTCAGAAAAACGTCCGCTATTGGAGTTATGCCGCTTTCCTTTATGTTAATCTCTATCACATATCCTCCATTCTCTTTTACGATGTAGGGAATGTACGCCGCTGGAAACACTTGGCCGCTCGTTCCGATGACGAGGCAAACATCTGCCCTTTCGGCAAGTTTAAATGCCTTTTGAATGGCCTCCTGAGGTAGGGGTTCCCCAAACCAAACAACGTCGGGTCTTAAAAGAGAACCGCACTTCGGACATTTTGGCAAGTCTTCTTTTAAAAGCTCTTCAAGTCTGCCGGACTCAAGAAGATTTTCTCTATATTCTCTATAACTGCAGTTGGTACACTTGACCCGATAAATGTTGCCGTGGAGCTCTATGACGTTTTTATTTCCCGCCTCTCTGTGGAGGTTGTCAATGTTTTGAGTTATAACAGCTTTTAAAAGTCCCATTCTCTCAAGCTCTGCCAGTGCTAAGTGAGCTTTGTTGGGCTTCGCTTCCCTCATGGTTTTCATTCTCATCTTGTAGAACTCCCATACAAACTGGGGATCCCTTTTAAAAGCCTCTGGAGTGGCCACTTCCTCTACTCTATACTTCTCCCACAAGCCACCCTTGTCTCTAAAGGTTGGTATTCCGCTTTCAGCACTTATTCCAGCCCCTGTAAAAGCTATCAAAAAGTGAGAATGGGCTATTAATTTGGCAGCTTCCTCAATCATGGGGCATCGACTCATAATTCTCCTTTGAAATTTTTAAAGGTATTCTATGGCAAGATTTAAATTACATGGATGTAAAATATCACATGCAAGACATCGATGGGGTGATACCATGAGCTACAAGATGTATAGGGACAAAGTTCTGGAGTATATTGAAGCACACGAAAAATGGAGGGCATCGACTATAAATTTGATTGCAAGTGAAAATGTAACTTCTCCAAGCGTTACAAGAGCTGTGGCAAGCGGTTTTATGCACAAATATGCCGAGGGCTGGCCAAGACAAAGATACTATCAAGGATGTAAGTACGTCGATGAGGTAGAACTTATAGGCGTTGACCTCTTCTGCAAGCTCTTCAAGAGTGATTTCGCTGATCTGAGGCCAATCTCCGGAACCAATGCAAATCAAGCTGCGTTCTTTGGATTAACAAATGCCGGCGATAGGGCTATTGTTCTTCACACCTCCCATGGGGGACATATAAGCCACATGCCCTTTGGTGCCGCTGGTATGAGAGGGTTAGAAGTTTACACATGGCCCTTTGATAATGAAGAATTTAACATCGATGTCGACAAAGCTGCCCAGATGATTAGAGAGCTCGAGCCCAAGATAGTTGTCTTTGGTGGTTCATTGTTCCCATTCCCACACCCAGTTAAGGAGCTTGCTCCAGTTGCTAAAGAAGTTGGTGCCTATGTAATGTATGACGCAGCTCACGTTTTAGGATTAATCGCTGGAGGAAAGTTCCAAGATCCCCTTAGGGAAGGAGCCGATGTAATAACTTCCTCAACACACAAGACTTTCCCCGGCCCCCAGGGTGGTGTCATACTTTATAAAGACCTTGGAGAAGCCACAGCAAAACTGCAATCGGCTATCTTCCCAGGTGTCTTAAGCAACCATCACTTGCACCACATGGCTGGAAAAGTTATCACAGCTGCAGAGATGCTTGAATATGGTAAAGCCTACGCGGAGCAGATTGTAAAGAACGCAAAAGCCCTAGCTGAGGCCCTTGCAGAGGAAGGATTTAAGGTAATCGGAGAGGACAAGGGATACACAGAGAGCCATCAAGTAATAGTTGATGTTAGCGAGCTCCACGAAGCCGGTGGCGGATGGGCTGCTCCACTCTTAGAAGAAGCGGGGATAATCCTCAACAAGAACCTCCTTCCATGGGATCCACTTGAGAAGGTCAACACACCAAGCGGTCTAAGAATAGGCGTTCAAGAGATGACGAGAGTAGGAATGATGGAAGACGACATGAAAGAAATCGCAAGGTTCATGAGAAGAGTCCTCCTCGACAGAGAAGATCCAAAGAAGGTCGAGAAGGAAGTCTTCGAGTTCAGGAAGCAGTTCCAGAAGGTTTACTACTCCTTCGACTATGGTCTGCCAATGAAGGAGTGAGATTTTATTTTTCTTAACTTTTTCTTTTGAAAGCCCTGCTGTCTGTTAAATCAACACGAAATATCTATAGTGAAAGGACCTACAATGGTAGATTAGTAAGGGCGCCTCAACAAAGACGTGAAGGGGATCCTAATGGTAGTTAAAGGACGGATGGCAGTTCCTATCCTTTTCCTGATTCTTGTATTGGCTTTTGTGGGTTATTGGTATCATTCACAATCAAACGAGCCAAATGAGAGCCTCTCTAATGCGGAGTGTCCATTCTGGGCTCCAGTTGAGGAAGCCGACGGCAACGTTTTTGCCAAGTTTAATGAGACAATCATAACCAGATCATCAGATGGAAGTTTTTTCATAAAAACGAACAGAACTGCGTATCGTATAACTTCATCCGAGGCTTACTTCTTCCCTTGGGGAGTTGTTGGACTTTATGAGAGGAATGAGACGGTTGAGCTTCCATTGGTCATTGTGGACTTAACGCATTATCCTGTGGCAACTTTGGAACTTAAGAACAAAACCACTACCTTGCAGGTAAAGCACTTTGTAGCATGTGATTACAGAGGAAATCTCCTGTGGGATCATGTTCAAATGCTCCCTTACATTTGGGAAGTAAAGGAAGCTACTGGAAGTGAACAGGGCATAAGCTGGCCCCAAATTTTTGTGAGTTCAGCTGGGGAGTATTTTTTCATTGCGGAGTTCCATGGAGGTCTTCCAGCCGACAAAATGCCAGATGCGAGATATAAGCTCGGCAATGACTGGTTATACATTTACGATAAAGAGGGACTTATTAAAAAGATTGACCTTGGGAAGGGGTATTGGGCAACAAGAAACATCTTTCTCGCTTCAAATGGCAGTTATACAATCATAGGCTTTGAGTGCCCCCAGAGTGATGGATCCCCTATGTTCGGGAGAGTCATCATATTTAAGAATGCAAAACCAATCTTTGACAGGAAGTTCGATTACGACCCGAACTGTCTCTGTCATGTGATAGCAGGATGGGGCAAAATCAGGGAAGACGGCTGTGCAACATTTGGTTTGTACACTGGGATAGGGAGATACTGCAATGGAACATTCCGTTATGAGAGCACTAACGGAGCTCCATAATTTGGGGCGATGAGGGTGAAATTCACGAGAAAGCGGAGCATTTTGACATTTTATCTCTTTTACGTAATTCTCTTCAATTTAGTTATCCCAACAAATTCTCTAGTCTCAGAGAACAGCTTTGAATATCTCCCTTATTACACGTACACAAACTACTCCAAACTTACCTACACCGCTTCTTTTTATTGTTGGAACGGTACAAAGTATAGTGCCTCAAACGGGCAATATTTTGGATGTTACCTAGCACTTAAAGACAAACTACCCATTATTAAGGGATTTTTGATCAAAGTTGACACTAAAAGCGATATTTTGATTAAAGAGGAGCATCCAAGCGGAAGTAGTTATGTAGGATTTACTTTAAACCCCGCTTCAATGGGAAATCACACAATCACTGGAGAGATACAAGTTTATGAATTCTGGTGGCTCGGCATTGTTGTCCCAAGCAAATTGAAGTTTGAAATTGAACTAAACTGCGAAGAAAAAGAGTGTAAAGTAACTCTAAAGTAGTGGTAACAAGCAGAATAAGTGTGTTCTGTGAAGACGGCACATTCGCTCACAAAAATTGTAAAGAGGTCACCCGAGCTTTGCCCTCTCGAATTCTTCCTTTCTGTTCAATGGCTTTGTGGCGTCTATGCCCCACTTGGCAGTAAAGCCCTTCTCGCCGGAGGGATCAAGGGAGCTACCGCGGGCGTTTGGAACTATCACGAGGTCTCTGTCGGCCTGGAAGCGCGTCGCTATCGCCCACTCCACCTCGCGGTCGTCATAGATGTTAATGTCCTCATCAACCACTACCACATGCTTTAAGCTCGGGTGTCCAGAAAAAGCGGCTAAAATTGCGTTTTTCCCATCGCCGTCGTGCTGTTTTGTTATGCTTACTACTGCATGGAGCCACATGCACCCGCCCTCTGTTAGTCTTACGCCGTGAACCTTCGGCACGACGCGCTTGACGCTCGCGTAAATCTGCGGCTCCTTTGGAAGGCCCATCAGCATATAGTGCTCGTATCCACCGGGCAGGAGGGCGTGGAATATAGGCCTGTCCACGTGGTACATGCGCTCAAACACAACCAGAGGTTGCTTCCTCACGTGATCATAGGTTCCAGTTATGTCCACGAAGGGGCCTTCATCAACAAGCTCGGGAGTTATCTTTGCCTCAAAGACGAACTCGCTCTCAACCGGGACGGGTATTCCGCCCAACTCAACGACTTCGAGCGGCTTTCCGAAGGTCATCTCACTAAGCTTTGAGGCTATCTCAAGCTCGCTCACGCCGTAGGCCACACTCGTAGAGCCGGCCAGGAGAAGATGAACCGGGTTTCCGACCACAATTCTGACGTCCAGTTCCTCCCCGTGCTCGGCCTTGTCCTTCCACATGGCATAGAGGTGCCTCGGGACGAGCCTTATGGCGACGGTCTTGTCATCGCGCACCATCATCCTGTGGAAGGACAAGTTGACGAAGCCGTTCTCGTCCTTGGCTATGACCATGGCGGAGGTGAAGTACTGGCCGCCGTCCTTCGGGTAGTACTTGGGGATGGGAAGCTCCGTCAGGGAGAAGTCACGTGTTGAGTTCTTCAGGAATGATGCGTCCTCAACAGTTCTATAAGGTGAGGGGTTCTCCATGGCCTCAGTCAGGACGTGTATGAGCCTTTCCTTCTCAGTATTCAGAAAGGAGGCTATCCTCTCTCGTGTGCTCCAAATATTTCCGACAACTTCCCATCCATCGACATCTTTAAACAAAACGGGTCTTGTTTTGCGTTGAAGGAGGTACTTGGTTATCTCAAACTTCTTGCTGACCGGCTTATCGATGATAACAAGCTCGTCTTGAAATTGTTGCAATATCTCGCGTAGCATAACACCACCCATCCAAAATTTGTTGATGCCGTGATAAACTTTTTGGGCATTTTTATTTTTGCGCTTCTTTTCGGATATTTTTCAACAGAATACAGAAAGAGCTATAAAGGGGAACGTCCAAAAATGTCTTTTGAGTTGCTATGAAGACGGTAGTATTGAGAATTCCAGATAAATCCGCATTGGTGTATATTGAAAAGGCAGATCCTAAGGTATACTTCATGATATATGAAGAGTTAACTTACCGAAAAAGTTTCGGTAAATGGGAGAAGCCCGAAAGTTTGTATGATCCTCACACAAAATCCTTCCCCGTTGGTCTAATTCCCCGTGTAAAGCGACTTTTGAATTCAAAAGGATATAGGGTTAGGATAATTGATGAAAGAAAAGTTGAGGGGTTAGAAATAAACGCAACGTGGAACGAGGAGTATAAGTTAAGAAAATACCAAGAAAAAGCTGTCAAAAAGGCATTAAAGGCCGGCATGGGAGTTTTAGCACTGCCCGTAGGAAGTGGAAAAACAATAATCGGTTTGAGGATAATTTACGAGCTCAACCTTTCTGCCCTTATTGTTGTACATACAAAGGAACTCCTTTATCAGTGGGCTGAGAACATAAAGAAGGTTCTTGGGATTGAAGCTGGAGTTGTGGGGGACAACAATTGGGTAGAAAGACCCGTAACGGTAGCCATGATACAGACTCTTCTTTCTAGAGGCGTTGATAAGCTCCAGCTCCCATATGCGGTTGTTGTGTTCGATGAATGCCACAGAACATCAGCCGCAGAAAAGTTCTACGAGCTTGGGATAAGCCTGCCGCAAAAATATAGATTTGGTCTCTCTGCAACTCCATGGAGAAGGATTAAAGGGGAAGAACTGAAGATAGAGGGTGCGATAGGCCCCATAATATCCGAGGTTAAAGCTGAGGATCTGATAAGAGAAAAATTCTTGGCAAAGCCAAAGTTCAAAATAATTGACTACAAATCATCTATGCCATCTCTGGCAGAACGATACAAAGAACTTTACGAAGAAGTGATTATGGAAAATGAAGAGAGGAACAAAGCAATAGTTGAGACAGCATATAAACTCGCAAAACAAGGCCATAGGGTTTTAATAGACGTCAAGAGAATTGAACACGGGAAGATTCTTGTAGATATGCTTAAAAAGAAGGGCATAAACGCTGAGTTTTTGAGTTCCCAGAGCCCAAACAGATGGGAAATTCTTGAAAAGTTCAAGAAAGGAGAAATTAACGTTCTGGTGTCTACTCTGCTAAAAGAGGGAGTTGATATTCCGGAAATCTCGGCCATAATTCTGGCTGGGGGAGGAAAAAGCGATATAATGACGATCCAGACTATAGGAAGGGCTTTAAGGCCCAAAGGAAGGGACGGTGCGGTCATAGTTGACATAAAGGATGATGATCCCCTTCTCTTTACCCACTTTATAGAGAGGCAAAAAGCCCTGAAGCAGTATTATGGCAAATATTACGATAAAGAACTTGAAAAACTCATAAAGAAGTGAGCCAGTCCTCAAAAATGCTTGCCGTTATCAGGTGTTGGGCAAATTTTTCAAAGAATTCTTTTTTAGCCTTTTCAACTGCATAAGGATCCTTTTCAAAGGACACTCCCTCGTACTTGACTTCCCAGAGAACGAGGTTTTCTGGAGGGGCGGGTGGGAGCTTCCTAGCAACTTTTTCTTCCAGCATTCTTTTTACGTCTTCTATTGAAAGAACACCAGAAGCACAAAGTTTGAGAGCAGTTACTATTCTCCTAACCATCTCCCAGAGAAAGCTCTCTCCTTCAATTTCAACTACAATTACCTTTCCCTTTGGGAGTATTTCAATCCTATCTATTTTCCTTATCGGGTTTTTATCCTCTTCAATGCGTGCAAAGTTTGAGAAGTCATGGATCCCAACAAAAAGTTGAGCACATGCTTTCATTTTTTCAATATCAAACCCTTCGTCGATAAGATAATATCTATACACCTTTCCCTTGCTCCAGAACCTTGGATGGAAGTCTTCTGGAACTTGCGCCCTTCCCAAAACCCATACATCTTGCAGATGATGATTTAGAATTCTGGGGTACGTGAGTTCGGGTTTGGATGTGTTAAAAGCAATGATGTTTCCAAAAGCGGAAACCCCTCTGTCAGTCCTTGAAGCGCCCTTAAAATTCGCATCTTTCGGGTTTTCAATTATTCCTAGCTTTACTAACGCTTTAATTATCTCGCCTTCGACGGTTCTTACATTGGGCTGTCTTTGAAAGCCGTAAAACTTTCTCCCGTCGTAGGCAATTTTTAGAGCTATTCTCATGCCCGAAAATTTGAATAGGAGGTTATAAAAATATTACCCGTTAGCTTCCTTTACAAATATCAAGGTCAATGTGTCTATCCATTCTGCTAATTCGCGAATATCTTTGGAATTTTGACAATAAAAATAGGGCAAAAGCTAAAACCTCTACTCCATAAAAAGAATTGGAGGTGGGGAAATGGAGGTTGATATAGAAACAATGGAGTCCCTAATCAACTTTGATATCATGCTTACGTTGGCAAAGAAATTCATACAAAAGAAAAGTCTTTTTAACCCTTCCATATTCAGGAGAAAGAAAAGAGGTCAGAGAAAGCTTCCTTTGTAGAAAGGTCTTAGGAATATTTCAAAAGCTGCAACTGGCATCTCTATTCCCCAGTTTTCAAGCACCTGTGGGTGAATTTCTCCTATTATTCCAACGCTCTTTCCATTGACTATTATCTCCCCAACTCTACCTGGGATGAAAGAACCGTGTTCTATTTCTCTAAGCTCATATTCAGCACCGAGATGGCGCATTAGGCTGTCGAGGATTTCCTTTGCTTCTGTAAACGTCACTTTCGGATGTGCAAGTGCGACTGCAAGCTTGCTCTCACTGACGGTCTTTGTTTCCCTCTTTTCATCTATGAGAGTCACCTTGCCTACCTCAAAGATTTTCTGGGGATATTCTTCGTGGGTGTTCTGACTTAAGAACTCCATCAGGCTTGGAAGGAGCCATCTCCTTAATGCTGACCATTTCTGACTTATCGGGTTTTCTATTTCCACTATTTCCTCTTCGGGGATGTTCATCTTATCAAACTGGGCTTCTTTGTTCGTAAGGTTAAATGTCATGACCTCTTGGAGGCCAAAGCCAACCATGAGATCCCTTATTGCGTTTTCGAAGTCTACAAAATCATCTCCTTTTCCTTGGACAGCAAGCTTTGGCTCCTCCGGAGGGATGTTGTTGTAGCCGTATGCTATTAGGACATCCTCCAAAACGTCCCTCGCGTGCATTATGTCATCTCTGAAAGCCGGATACTTCAGCTTTGCCTTGCCATCGACGATTTCAACTTCGTACATCATGCGCTCTAAGAGGTCTTTTATATCTTCATCGCTTAGCTCTACTCCAGCAAGCTTCTTGATGTAGCTAAGGTCAACCTCGAATTCCTTAGGAGTCAAGTCGGGAGTCTCTATTTCAAAATCTTTGTATACTACTTTAACGCTTCTTATTTTTCCACCACGCTCAGCCAGAGCTGTTACAATGACGTTTAAAGCGAGCATAATCTTGTTAAGATCCCACCCGGTAATGTCTATGAAAATGCTCTTAGTCTCTTCCGTGACCTTTCCGTGAGTTTCGGAATTTATAACTGGAGGCATTGACAGGACGTTTCCTTCTCTATCAACAAGCAGAGGATAGTACGGTTTCCCTTTAATCAAGTGCCCGTATTCTTTCCCCTTTTCATGCTCCTCAAGTATTTCATCCGCACTCATTTCTCGGTCGCTGTTTAGGGGGATGAATCTTATTTTATCCGGCTCTACCGCTTTGTAATAGAAGGGAGGCTTGAGCTTGTCAAAGTCAAACGTTCCTATAGCGACTTCTCTCCTCCTTCTTCCAAAAGTGAGCGCTACTTTTTCCTGAAGTTGGATTATCTGCCTTAATGCTTCTTCGTCGAGTTCAAGATCCTCAACTATTGCGTAAACTCCATACGGTCTTATATCCTTCAATTTCTCATCGACATAGACAACAACATCGCTTTTTTCGATTTCATACTTCGGCAGTCCTCTTGCCATTCCAAGAGCCCACTTTACCTGTCTCGCTATTCCTTCAGCGCTCCATAGATCAGGTCTGTTGGTATCCTTAGCATCAGCTTTAAAGTATATTTTTCCTCCCTCTTCCCACACATCGTCAAGTTCACACTTTGCATAAAGGAAGAGATCTTCCCACTCCTCAACTGTGAACTCCTTCCCTACCAATCTCTCCAGGTCATGCTTGGCAACATCGAACTTCGGCATCCTTCATCACCACACCAGTTTGGCTTCTCTCAACCACTTTAGGTCATAGCTGAAGAGGTATCTTATGTCATCTATTCCGAGTTTGAACATTGCTAGACGGTCAATTCCAATTCCCCACGCAATTACTGGTACGTCTATTCCCAAAGGCTTCGTCATTTCTTCTCTGAATATTCCTGCTCCCCCAAATTCTACCCAGCCGAGCTCGGGGTGGTAGGCGCTCATCTGGACGCTCGGCTCTGTGAATGGGTAATAATCTGGAAGGAACTTAACTTTCTTTGCTCCAGCAATTTCAACAGCAAACCTCTTTAGTATTCCAAGGAGGTGTTTGAATGTTAAGCTTTCATCCACGACGAATCCATCAACTTGGTTGAATTCTATTAGGTGAGTCCTGTCCAAAACGTCGGGCCTAAAGACTCTTTGAATTGCAAAGTACTTGCCCGGTATTTGAACGCCTTTGCCGAGCTGTCTTGCACTTAGGGCGGTTGCATGTGCCCTAGGCATTAGTAACATAGCCATCCTTGGATCCCACTTGTACCCCCATCCCCTTGACCCGGTTGTCCAGCCGTGTTCGTGAGAGGCTTTAACTTTCTCCACGAGCTCTTCATCTGGGAGGGAGCCATATTTGGGGTACTTCAGCTGATACGTATCAGTCCAATCCCTTGCTGGGTGATTTTGAGGTTGGAACAGGGCATCAAAATTCCAGAACTGGGTTTCTATTAGGCTTTCTGCAGTCATCTCAATGAAGCCCATCTCTATAAGCTTTCTCCGTATCTTGTCAAGGAAGACCCTATAAGGCTGTTTCTTGCCGGGATAAACCCTTCTTACGGGAGCTTGAATGTTGAAGCGCTTGAACTCAACATTTCTCCACTCGCCACTCTTTATAAGTTCTGGAGTGAGAACAGATACTTCTTTCTTGAGCTCAAGACCCTTTTCAACGAGTTTTATTCCCTCTTCTGTAATTTCCACTTCTCTTTCCGCTTTGGTGTCTTCTTCTCCAATTTTTCTGCTCTTTAGCTCCTTAATCGGAACTAGTTGCTCAAGTTCTTTTGCTTCAACTTCTCCCTTTTCAGCAAGGAGCTTTAATGCTTTGTCAATTGGTCTCTCCTTAGAAAGGGCTTCCTTTCCTTTCTCAGTAACCTCAAGAATAAGTTTTCCGTCTTCTTTTCTAACAGAAGCCCAGCCCTCTCTCCTTAGGATTCCAATAATCGGCTTGAGCTCATCGTCACTCAAAACTTCCCTGAGGTCATCAAGAGAAACCTTGCCCCTTTCTACAAGCAGCTTTAAAGCTCTCCTCTCTGGGAGCCCAATTTCAGCGTATTTTTTCCCCAGCTCTGTTATTCTTACAATTCTCTTTTGTCTTTCATGAAGCTTTGCGAGCCCTTTACTCTGGAGCCAGAGGACGGCTCTCATCACTGCTACTTGATCAAGTCCAGTCTCTTTAACGAGATCCTCAAATTTTGCCTTTTTCAAATCTTTGAGCTTGATGAGAGTTAATTTTTCTTGATAGCTTAATTCCATTACCAACCCCCCGAAAGAAGTCTTGCTGGAGTTACTTAAAAATTGCGGTTTCAAGGTTAAAAAAGATTAGAAAAATCAGCGCTTGTTGGGGAAGAAAACAACCTTGCCAGTTTTTCCAGCACGCATTAGTTCAAAAGCTTCCTCGAACTTATCGAATCCCTTGTATTTGTGTGTGATTATTGGATCTAAGTTCAGCTTTCCGCTTCTAAGGAGGTTGGAGACTGTATACCATGTCTGCCATAAATGCCTTCCGGTGATTCCATGGACTTCCAGCGCTTTAAAGATAATGAGGTTGTTAACATCAAAAGTTACTTCCCCCGGGAACAATCCGAGAAGGCTGACTCTCCCTCCCGGAGTGATTGCTTTCAAGCCTTGTTCGAGAGCTTTTGGAGCACCGCTAAACTCAAGAAAAACGTCAACTCCATTGCCATCCGTTAGATCTTTGACCTCTTTAACAACGTCCTCCTCCATCGGGTTTATAACAACGTCAGCACCTACTTTTTTTGCTAATTCCCTTCTGAAATCACTTGGTTCGCTTACTATTACCAGAGAAGCCCCGCTTGCCTTAGCCACCGTTATGCCCAAAAGGCCTAATGGCCCGGCACCTGTTATGAGAACAGTTTTTCCAGAAATTGGCCCGGCTAGAACTGTATCAACGGCATTGCCTAAAGGCTCCTGAAGAGTCGCGTATTCTGGAGGAATCTCCTTGGGATTTTTCCACACATTTTGGGCTGGAACAATTGCATATTCCGCAAATACCCCATCTGTATCTACTCCAAATATCTTGGTGTTCTGGCAAACGTGGTAGTTGCCAGTTCTACATTGGTAGCATTTTCCACAAACTATATGAGTTTCTGCAGAGACGTAGTCGCCTATTTGAACATCCTTTACTCCCTTACCAACTTCTATAACTTCTCCAGCGACCTCATGCCCCATTATCTGGGGAGGCTTTATCCTGCTTTGTGCCCATTCGTTCCACTCGTATATGTGAAGATCACTCCCACATATGCTGGTTGCAAGAACCTTAATGAGGACTTCTCCTTCTTTTGGCTTTGGAACATCAACTTCAACAAGCTCGGCACCGTAAGCCGGCTTAGTTTTCATAATAGCTGTCATTTTTTCGCTCATAGTTAACCATCTCCACAACGGGTTCGTTAGCATTAATATCTTCGCTGTCTTTTGATATAAGCTTTTTTGTCTTCGTAAAATATCGCTATTATAAAATACCATGGTTTCATTGATAAAATATGTTTCGTTGTTCCTTGACTTCAATTTTCAATGGAAAGGACAGAAATTAAGAAACAAAAAGTTTGAAAAAGTTATGAGACTACCAAAAATTTTAAATACCTCTACTATCACAATTGAGATTGCAGATACTTGCTTGGTGGTGTCTGAATTGGAGGATAGGAACTTTGGAAAGAAGAGGATGGACAGAAGAAGTCTGAGAGTGCCTCCAGTTAAAGTTGGGGAAAGATACAAGGTGAAGATAGAAGCCCTCGGAAAAGGTGGAGATGGGATAGCAAGAATTAAGGGCTTTGTTATTTTTGTCCCAAACACAAAAGTTGGGGACGAAGTGGAGATTGTTATAAACTCTGTGAAACAGAAGTTTGCATTCGGAGAAGTTCTCGGTTGAGTTTTTCTTTCTTTCTCCTATATCCTATTGTCTTACGAAAATCTTATATTTCCTTCTGTTAATAACTGTAGTGTGTTCATTGCTGCAGTTATTTAGAAGCGTTATCTCTACCTTAAAGATTTACCTAAGGAAGTGTGAATAATGCCGGTTATAATTGTTACCGGGAGAGGAGGAGCGGGTAAAACCACAACCACGGCAAATTTAAGCGTTTATTTTGCTCAAAAAGAGTATAGGGCTCTGGCTATAGATGGCGATCTCTTCTTACCCAACCTCGGGTTCCATTTTGCCTTAGAAAATGTTAATTATACCGTTCATTCCCTTCTCAAAAATCCTGATATTGATCCAGAATGGGCCATTTATAAACACCCAAAGACTGGAGTTAACGTGATGCCCGGGAGTACTAGACTGCAGGATGTAATAGGCATCTCACCTAAACGATTGAGAGACATTGTTGAGCAAATGAAGTACAAGTTTCCGGTAGTCTTTGTTGATTCTCCTACTGGGATTCCGTTTGATACTCTTCCAACTTTTGAAGTTGCTGATTACCAAATAATAGTTGTTGAAATTGAAAGATCGCCAATTTATTCCTTTGAAGCAATGGTTGAGAACGAAATCAACAAGCTTAAGGCAATAGGTGAGGAATACGGGCTGAAGATTGCGGTAGTGCTAAACAAGGTCAGGGAGTCAGAAGAGATTATAGAGCATATAGTAGATGAAATCACTGAAAATGTTGGCCTACCGGTTGTTGGGGTAATACCGTTTGATAAGTACGTGCCGGAATCCATAAACGTTGGAATCCCAATACTCGCATATAAGCCAAGGAGCGATGCTGCTATAGCGTTTTATGAATCTGGAGAAATATTAGAGGAATGGATATTTAAAAAGATTAAAAAGATTTGAAAAATCTCTTTTGTTGGGGGTATGAATATGAACTTGGAAGAACTTATCGAAAAAGTAGCCAATGGAGAGATTAAGCTCCATCAAGTAGAAAAGTACACAGGAGACAAAAGGCTTGCAACTGAGGTAAGAAGAAAGGCCCTCGAAAAGAAGTTGGGAATATCGCTCGAAAACATCGGGCATTACTCCATTGACCCTGAGCAGGTTATCGGAAAAAACATAGAAAACATGATTGGAGTCGTTCAGATACCCATGGGAGTAGCGGGGCCTTTAAAGATAAATGGGGAATACGCCAAGGGCGAATTTTACATCCCTCTAGCAACAACAGAGGGAGCGTTAGTTGCGAGTGTTAACAGAGGATGCTCAGCTTTAACAGCCGCAGGCGGTGTGAAAACAACCATAATAGATGACAAAATGACAAGGGCTCCTCTTTTGAAGTGCCCTGATGCAAGGAGGGCGAGAGAAGTCGCCCAATGGGTTGAGGAGAACCTTGAATACCTCCAAGAGAAAGCGGTTTCCAAAGTAACAAGGCACGGAAAACTTAGGGGAGTTAAACCCTACATCGTCGGCAACAACCTCTACCTGAGGTTTGAGTTTGAAACCGGAGATGCAATGGGCATGAACATGGTCACGATAGCGAGCGAAGAGATAATGAAGATAATAGAGGAGCACTTCTCGGATGTGAAGTACCTCGCCCTATCGGGCAACCTCTGTGTTGATAAGAAGCCCAACGCGATGAACTTCATCAACGGAAGAGGAAAAACCGTTATAGCTGAGGCTGTTGTTCCAAGGGAGATAGTCGAGAAGAAGCTTAAGACCACGCCAGAACTGATAGCAGAAGTAAACTATAGGAAAAACCTCGTTGGTTCAGCCCAGGCTGGAAGCTATGGCTTTAATGCACACTTTGGGAACATAGTTGGAGCTATATTCTTGGCAACAGGCCAGGATGAAGCCCAAATAACTGAAGGTTCTCATGGAATAACCCTTGCGGAAGTAACTCCCGAAGGGGATCTCTACATAAGCATAACAATGCCGAGCCTTGAAATTGGAACAGTTGGTGGGGGGACAAGGGTTCCTACGCAAAGGGAGGCATTGAGCATCATGGGTGTCGCTGGCGGAGGAGACCCACCTGGAACTAATGCAAAGAAGTTTGCAGAAATCGTTGCGGGTGCAGTATTGGCAGGAGAGCTCTCCTTATTGGCGGCAATAGCAGCAAAGCACTTAGCAAAAGCACACAAAGAGCTTGGGCGCTAGTCTTCTTATCTCATTCTTTTTAGCGATTCCAACGCTGAGAGCGGGATTTTTCGTATAGTTTTCTTTTTTCCTTTCTACTGGTTTAACTCCCTTAAACGGCAGAATTGAGAAAGGATAGCTTATCAAAAGTACCATTAAAAGCACTAACACTGTAGTTAGGATTAAAGAGAGTAGATAATCCCAATAGCTCTTAGCTTCTGTAAAAACATCGAACTCGAGGTCATCTTCGAGCTCGCTCTTTTCTGAAAAAAGGTAGAACACTCTATTCAACTCTCCCTTTACCTCCAATATTCCAATATGCTCACTCCCATACAAAGAATCTGCGAGACTTTCCAGAGTATAGCATTCCGGATCTATGAGTCTAACTGGTTTTATTCCGAGAGATAAGAAGCGTTTTTCAAGGGCTTTCAAAGTTTCTGCGAGGGAAGAATCAAACACTACAGAGTATGCACATCTTCTGGGTTTTTCGGACTTTGAGCTTGGGAAATAGGGAAGTAAAACTCTCAATCCTCCCAGCTCCTCTTTCTATAGCCTTTTTTAATGCTCTGAAGTGCAAAGATAAAAAACAGCACGAAAGTTACAATGTTGCTGAGCTGGGAAAAGTCAATGACATCTTCAAGTGCTAAATAGCCAGCCACAAATGCCAAAATTCCCAAAACTGCTTCTATGACAGTTAGAACTACTTCAAATGTGCTCTTCTTGTCTATTTTGCCCTCAGCAATTTTTTTAAATATCTCCTCAAGAGAGGAGTCCTTTTTAATGAGAAATACTATGTACTTGTCCCTATTTTTGAACTTAATCCTCTCCTCGCTCGGCACGAGATAAAACCAGCGGTTCATTCCATCCGTTAGCTCAACAACATAAAGCCTGTTTGCCTTCGAGAAAAGATTCTGGGCATTCATTAGAAGAGTATACTCATCGGGATTTACCACCCTGTTGAACGTTTTTCCCCTAAAAAGCTCTTCAACTTCTTTGGCTTTTTCGCTTATAAGCTGATCGGGCTTCAATTTTATGAGAACATAGACTAACTTCTTTTCCTTTTTTGGAGGAGTAGTCTTTTTCTTTACTTCCTTTTTGACTTTACGCCTTTCTTCCTTAGACTTGCTTGGGATTATAATCGGGCCTGGAACAAACGTCATATTTCTTCCCGGTTAGAATAGGTCTTCGAATCTTAAAAAGTTATTGAGAAAAAGGAATTAGGAGCTGAACTCCTGAATCTTTTTCCTTACGAGCTGGCTTACAAGCTTTCCATCGGCTTTTCCCCTAAGCTTCGCCATTGCTCTTCCCATGAGCATTCCCATGGCCCCCATGCCTTTGGCCTTCACGACGTCTATGTTCTCCTTAACCACTTCCTCGACTATCTTTTCAACTTCCTCTTCGCTTAGCAGTGTAAGCCCTTTCTCCTCCGCAACCTGTAGGGCTGTTTTTTCTGGATGCAGTGCGAGTTCCTTGAATATCTCTTCAAAAGCCTCTTTTGCTATTCTGTTGTCGAGGAGAAGCTTAAAGGCGTCTTTTATGTGTTCATCAGTAATGTTCTCAATTGGGACTTCTTTCTTGAGTCCCTTGAGCACTACAACAAGGACTGAAGCTGCCAGAGATGGCTTAACGCCCATTGCTATGAGTTCCTCAAAGAGCTCGTCCCTCTCGTCATCCACGAGGGTCTGTGCCAAGCTTTTGTCTATGCCGTATTCTTTAACATAGCGCTCCACTCTCGCCTGTGGATACTCTGGAAGGTTCTCCAAGATTTCTCTCTTAAGCTCTTCACTGATAAATATCGGCGGAATGTCTGTTTCGGGGTACATTCTGGCTTTTCCTGGAAGGGGACGCATGTATTGGGTGTTTCCATCTGGCAATGCCCTTCTAGTCTCTTCGGGGACACCTCTAATGGCTTCTTTTGCTCTCTGGAGGACTTCCTTAAGGGCTTTCTTTGCAACATCTTCTTCAGCCGCGACCAGAACAAAGGCATCGAGCTCTTCGAGGTTAAGCCTTTCAATAACCTTATTAACTTCCTTCTGCGTTATTCCGTAATTGGGCAGCTCATCAATGTGGAATATTCCCTTCACGTATTTCTTGGCTCTATCTGCCATTTCTGTGCCAAGCCTTCTTCCCGGCTGGATCTCAAAGCCTATGAGACCCCTAAACTTTGGAAGCTTAACGGCCAAGACTTTGCCTCCATTTTTCAACGCTCTGGCAATTATTTTTGAACCAGTGTTGCTGAAGATGTCTGTCACGTCGTAGAACTCCTCTTTCAGCTCCTCTTCCTTTGCTCCTCTTTTTTCGAGTTCCTCTTTAATCTTTAGAAGGTTGAGCTGTCTCTGAACTTCGCGCTCAATTATGAGGGGTATCATGTCAAGCTCCTGAACACCTTTAATCTCAATCCTTGCCCCACCTTTAATGGAAACGTTCAAATCCTGTCTTATGGTTCCAAGTCCACGTTTTACCTTGCGCGTTGCCCTTAGAGCGTCGCCTATGAACTTTGCCACTACTTTTGCCTGCTCCGGGTGGTGGATGTCCGGAGTGGTGGCGATTTCAATTAGGGGAATTCCTAAACGGTCAAGTCTGTATATTACTTTCTTGTCCCCTTGCTCTACAATCCTGCACGCGTCCTCCTCTAAGCAAATCGTTGGGATTTCAACGCTTCCCCATGGGGTGTCCACTTTGCCGTTAATGCCAATTATAGCAGTTCTCTGGAATCCGGATACGTTAGAACCGTCTATGACGATTTTTCTCATAAAATGGACTTCATCAACTGGGGTAGCATTTAGGAGATAGGTAATCTGAAGGGCAACTTTCAATGCCTCTTCATCTGGCAAGTGAGGCGGTTCCTCGTCCATATACACCAAGTCGCTGTATTTGTAGTTCCCCTCATAAACAAAAACCCTACCTTTTTTGAACTCCTCAAGTGCAGCTTGGTCAATCTCTCCGAGTTCACTCATTGTAGGCCTCAAGCGGCGCTCAAAAGTAAAGTCTACATCTTCATAAAGCTCACTCGGCACAGGTGAGAAGAGTTTTTTTGTATCCAGCTGCCTGTGAATTTCAAGACCAACTTTTAACCCGAGTGCTTTGTAATCAAGCTCCATCTTCATCACCTCAAATAAGTGTCAAACCTTGTGTAGGGAGTTACCTCTCCAGCATAGCTAGTCAGCATCATCTTTCTAACTTCCTCAAGGTTTTGCGTCTTTCCGAGAACCCACATAAGCTTCACGTAAGCAGTTTCTGGGAGCATGTCTTCACACGGTATAACTCCAGCCTTAAGGAGCTTTCTTCCCGTGGAATAGACGTTAAGGTTGACCCTACCGTAGAGGCACTGGCTCGTCATACAAACCACGATGCCCTCTTCAACTGCTCTCTCTATTTTGGGGATTATATCGTTTGGAGTGTGACCCAATCCAGTCCCCTCGATTACGATTCCTTTGTAGCCTTTATCGACCAAGAAGTCTATAATCTCTCCACTTATGCCGGGATAGACCTTTATTAAGGCCACTTTTTCTTCAAGCTTGTCATCTACCCATACCTCGCTATCCCTTCTCTTTCTGTAGTCGTCTCTCAGGTATTCCACCCTTCCATCGTACCAGATTTTTGCTATGGGGATGTCGTTTATGCTTCTAAAGGCATCTCTCCTAGATGTGTGCATCTTCCTGACCTTTGTCCCTCTATGTGCTAGGCAGTATGTGTCGCTCGTTTCTCCGTGCATTACAACGGCAACTTCACCAAAGTCCTCGACTGCCATTCTGGTGGAGCATATTAAATTCATCGCGGCATCACTTGAAGGTCTGTCGCTGCTTCTCTGAGCACCGACAAAAATAACGGGCTTTCCTAAGTCCCTAAGCATAAAGCTCAACGCCGCTGCAGAATATCCCATTGTGTCAGTTCCATGTCCTATTATAACTCCGTCTTCTCCACTGTTGAGGGCCTTAGCGACCTCATGAGCTATCTTTTTCCAGTATTCGGGTTTCATGTCCTCACTCATTATATTGAAAAGGAGCTTCGGTGTTATGTTTGCTATTTCAAAAATCTCTGGGACGGCTTTTGCAAGCTCCTCAGCGGTAAAAGCAGCATGAACTGCACCAGTTTTGTAATCTATTTTGCTCGCGATGGTTCCACCGGTTCCTATTATGGTAACGTTTGGAAGTCCCGGCTTTTTGGGTAGGACTTCTTTGAAAGAAACCTCTTCCCTTGGCTTGGCTTTTTCTAAAACCCTCACTTCAACTATCTGGTCAATTAAAATTCCCACATTGTATCCGTTGTCGAGCTTTATTGTAAGTGTCTCCCCTTTCGAAAGCTCATATGGGGGCATTACAAGACCCCTGTGGGTAACTCTCTTCCCGTTTTCCTCCTCGACAACCTCAATGTAATCGCCAATTTCAATCCCTTTTTCCTTCATGAAAAGTTCAACTTTCCTCATAGCGAAACCTCCTTTCACAAGTTTTAGGCTAGATGGAGTTGATTAGGGGAGATATAAACATTGTTGCCAATCTCGAGGGCAACCATTAGCGAACCTCAATTTTGAACCTCGGCTCCTCGATCCATTCCGACCTGCACTTTGGACATTTTCCTGGAATTTTGATCTCAGGCTTAAATACGAAGCCACACTTTTTGCACTGGGCTGGCTGAATAAGGAGAACTTTTCCCTCACGCTTTACGATGTTGGCAATTGCCTTTAGGTCTTCGAGAATTACCTTCTTGCTTCCTTTGCCCCTCATATCAAGGAGTGCTGCAAGTTCGCTTACGCTGTAGTCTCTCTCCTCCAAAAGCTTTATTATCTTCTGCCTTCTCGTCATCATAAGGGAAAGTTTGAAAGAACATTAAAAAGCTTAAGGGTGCGGGAGATGATAGTAGAAAAAGCCGAGAAAGTTCTTGAAAAGTACAGGCTTTGCGACCACTGCCTCGGCAGGCTCTTTGCAAAGCTTGGCAAAGGCACTAACGAGGAGCGCGGGAAGGCGGTGAGATTTGTCCTCAATATGGAGCGCTCTGCGAGAGGTCTGGAACCTATAGCGGAGCCAGAGGAGTGTGAACTCTGTCACAATGTCTTTGATAGAATCCCCGAGTTCGTGGAGATGATGAAGAAGGCAAGCGAAGGGATAGAATTTGAAACGTTTCTCGTTGGTTCCCGCTTCCCTGAAGAGATTAGAGAGAAAGAAAAGGCCATCTGGGAGGAGTTCGGTATTGAGACCGCCGAGCCGATAAACAGGGAGTTCAACCGCGAGCTCGGCAAGGCCTTTGGCCGAGCTACCGGAAAGGAAACTTCAAAAGAATCGGATGTCGTTTTCATCGTGGAACCGTTCTCAGGTAAGATTGAGCTCCAGATTAATCCTGTCTACGTTTATGGCTGCTACAGAAAGCTCGTGCGCGGAATTCCTCAGACGCCCCTTCCAGACTTCGAAGAGAGCGTCGCCTCAATAATCTGCAGGGCGTTTTCGAAGGCCTTTGGAGGGAAGTGCGTCTTTAAAGGTGCTGGAAGGGAGGACGTTGATGTAAGGATGCTCGGCAACGGGAGGCCCTTCATAGTTGAAGTCAAGAGGCCGAAAAAGAGGAAGGTCGGCCTCAAAAAAGTTGCGGATGAGATAAACGCGAGCGGGAAGATAGAGGTTCTCAACCTGCACTTCGTTTCGGCGAAGGAAGCCGAGGAAGTGCTCACGAAGAACCATAGGAAGGAATACCTCGCACTCGTCCTCGTCGAAGAGGGTGTTACTCCCGAGGAAGCGGAGGAAGTTGCGAGAAAGCTCACTGGCCTTGAGATTTACCAGAGAACCCCCTGGCGCGTTAGAAAGTCAAGGGCTGACAAAGTGAGGGTAAAGAGAGTATACGAGGCTGAAGCAAGATGGATTGATGAGAAGCACTTTGAACTCCGCCTTGTTACGGATGGAGGGTTATACATCAAGGAACTCATATCCGGTGATAAGGGGCGCACGAAGCCCTCTGTTAGTGACCTGCTCGGGAAGAAGGCGTGGTGTGAGAAGCTTGATGTCCTAAATATCCTGGACGAAGACGAGAGTGAAAACTTTATAAATGGTTGAGCGCATGAGTGTATGGTAATTGGGAAAGACCCGTAGTTGACAATAAAAGCGTGTTCCTGGACGTATAAGGTGTTAAAATCCCTAAATAAGCTCTGAGAGGTGATTGAGATGGTTCAAAAAGCCCACACAGTTAGAAGGAAAACTAGAGGTAAGCTTAGCAAGTCACCAAGAAGGAGAGGTCTCCCTCCACTTACAAGGTTCCTCCAAGAGTTTGAAGTTGGTCAGAAAGTTCACATAGTGATTGAGCCAAGCTACCACAAGGGAATGCCAGACCCAAGGTTCCATGGAAGAACTGGTACTGTAGTCGGAAAAAGGGGAGACGCATATATAGTCCAGCTCACCGATGGTGGTAAGCTCAAGACGTTCTTTATCCACCCAGTTCACTTAAGACCCCAGAAGTGAGGGCTATGATAGGGCGCAAGAAGCTTAAGGAGGAGTACATTTCAATTCCAGAGGCAAAAGAACTGTTGCTTAAGAGAAAGGAAGAAGGTGCTAAAGAGAACCCAGAAGAGCCAATATTCTATGAAGCAAGGGTTAGCATTGAACATGCTGAGAAGTTTTCAAAGCTCCCAGCAGAAAATGCAAAAGAGTTAAGGAAAAAGCTAACAGGGCTCTTTGAATGGCTTGACGAAAGGATGGCGACAAAAATTGTTGACATAATGCCAGAGGACTACTTCGACATAAGGGTTATCTTTGCCAAGGAAGAACACATGCCCACCAAAGAAGAGGCAGAAGAAATACTCAAAATCTTGGACGAATATAGAGAATAAGCCCTCTCTTCTTCTTTTTCAAAATTTCTCGAAAAGTATTAAAAGCCTTAGACTGTATATTCTTGGGGGGAGAGACCATGGATTATTATCGTAAGAGACATTCCTATGCCCAAAGCACCGATAAAAAGAAGCGTCATGTGGAGTATGAGGAATACGCCTATGTATTAGATTACCTTCCTACCGGTTATCTCGATCTTGAGCATCGGAATTTTAGGGAAAACAAGCCTATAGCACAGGTTATTGGAGAAAAGGCTTTTACCTTGCTTGAGGTAATTCCGAAGACAGACCTTATGCTGTATGAGAGAGTCTTCGTTGGAAAGGGGCCGAGGGATAAGATATTAATGATAACCAGAAAGCTTAATTATGACGATTTAACTCCAACTGCGAAGGCTGAGCTTCCATATGTCCTTGAAGAGATTGTAAAAACCAACGAAGAGCGTTTTGTGAAGTTTTTCAACGTTGCTCCACCGATTACCAACAGACTTCACAGCTTAGAGCTGCTTCCAGGAATAGGGAAGAAACACATGTGGGACATCTTGGAAGAGAGACAAAGAGAGCCATTTAAAAGCTTTGAAGACCTTAAGCGCAGGGTAAAAGGGCTCCCAGACCCAGTAAAGATGATAGCGAGAAGAATCTTGGACGAACTTGAAAACAAAGACAGATACAGGCTTTTCGTTGGTTCAAGAAGAATATTTAGGGAGTAGAGATGAACTCCAGAGTCTTTTTTCTAATTTCTAAATACAACCTAAGACCTAATTCTGATCTCGGGCAAAATTTTCTGATAGTTGAAGATGTAATCAAGAGAGAGGTTGAAAGAGCGGAGATAAAAGAAACCGATACTGTTCTTGAAATAGGGCCCGGGTTAGGCGTGCTTACCGATGAACTTGCTAAAAGGGCTGGAAAAGTTTACGCCATAGAGAAGGACTCACGGATGGTTGAAATTTTAAAGCGGGAGTACGACTGGAGTAATGTGGAAATCATAGAAGGAGATGCCTTGAAAATTGAATTCCCGGAATTTAACAAGATAGTGTCAAATCTGCCCTATCAGATTTCCTCTCCAATAACCTTTAAGATTCTAAAGCATGATTTTGAGAGGGCTGTGCTCATTTATCAGCTTGAATTCGCTCAGAGAATGGTAGCAAAGCCTGGGAATAAAAATTACTCCCGCCTTTCCGTCATGGTGCAGGCGAAGGCAAATGTAGAGCTTGTTGAGAGGATTGGCAGAGGGGCATTCTATCCAAAGCCAAAAGTTGATTCTGCGGTAATAGTGATGGAGCCTAAGTCCAAAGACGAACAGATCAAGCTAAATGAAAACCTCGTGAAAGCACTCTTCCAGCACAGGAGAAAACTGGCAAGCAAAGCCCTGAAAGATTCTCACCACATGCTGGGACTAACAAAGGAGGAATTCAAGAAGTTTAAACCAATAATCGAGAGAATTCCCCATGCCAACAAAAGGGTCTTTCAGCTATCTATAAAGGACATAAAAGATATTGAAGAATTCCTCCGAAATGAGGGCCTTATTGATTAGAAACTTCCCTTTTAGCGGTAGGTAATTTTTTAATTATTTTGAGTTTGTCGTAACGCTCTTCTTCTCTCTTTGCTAACCACTGGGCAAGTTCCCTTACCTCTGGATTTTCTGCTGTATTGGAGACATATTCGCAGATTTCTTTAGCGAGTTTTTCATTTTTCATTAAGATATCAATAAGATGCTCAAGCCTATCACTCTCAAGGAAATACCTTAGGGTTTCTTCGGTTAGAGTAGCTTTTATGGATGGAAGATCTACTGAAATAAGTTCTTTCCCTGGGAAGATTCTTTTGTAGAATTCAAGAAGTTTCTCGGCATGTTTAAGGTTCTCTTGATAGAGCTGGTAGAAAATTTTAGGGAGCTCTTCACTCCAGCTCGTTTCTTTGCTCAGCTCGTATAATCGGTAATATACCTCTGCGTCTTCAACTTCGGCTTTTATCTTGTATGATATCAGTTCTTCAGGGGTCATATGTGGAAGCCTCTCAAGACATTTTTGAATAATACGACTAACAGAGGAAGATACTTCTGACACTATATCACCTCTTTTAAAACTTGAATTTGGAAATATAAAAACATGATGCCCAATTTTTAAACTTATTTCCAACTCTAAACTTCCAAACATGGGGAGTTATCCAAAATATGCCCAAAACCCCTTATCAAGATTCTATCTAAAGGTCATTTCTTCAGGATTCTCTCCAAAGAGCTCCACGTAGAGCTTTCTCAACTTTTCGTAATGCCCTTTTTCAATATCTGCTAGCCAAATAAGGGTATAAGGGTATCCTTTATTTCTTCATCGGTAGTTTGTTTCGATAAGTATTCATAGACGTCGCGTGCAATCTTCTCCGTCTCCATTAGGTGTTCAAGGATTCCCCTGAGTCTTCCATGGTATACCAGATCCCTCAGTTGCTCCTCAGAGAGCTCTACCTCTAGGGCAGGGAGATCGACCATAATAACTTCCTCGTTTGGATACGTAGTACGATACAGCTTTAGCAGTGTCTCGGCGTGCTCCAAGCAATCTTTGTACATATCCAAGAAAAGCTTTGAAACCTGCTCGTCCCAATTGACCTCTTTGCTCATTGTGTAGAGCCTGTGGTACATCTCTGCTTCCTTTACCTCCTGATCCATCCAGTACGCAAGGAGCTCCTTGGTGCTGAGCTTCAATATTCCTTCTAAAATCTGTTTGAATTTTAACTTTTCTTTCTCAGTTTTAAAGCGCTGATGTATCATATAGTCCACCTATGTGTATAATGGTACTCCTGGCATTTATACCTTTTGAAAGAAATGCGATTAGTTTTTAAAAGACATAGCAGACTCATTCATGATGATAGTTGCGATAATAGATGGATATACTGATGAACCAGCAGGACTTGGAGTGCCACCCTATTTGGGAATCTACCCTAGGTATGCTTATGGGGCAATAAAAAAGGCTAGAAAAGATGCTAGAATATTCTACTTGACAATCGACGACCTGCGCTTTACCTTTGAGGGCGAGCAGGGGATAAAAACGAAGAATAGAACGCCCAATGTTGCAAAGGCGAGAGAAATCCTCGAGAAAGCTGATGTGATTGTCTATATCGGCGGCTTACATACTCCGGGCAAATACCTTTCTGCGGTTCCTTCTCAAGTAGAGGAGGTCGCACAGTTTATAAAGCCTTTTAAGGGCAGTAAAATTCTCGGCGGGCCCGCTTTTATGGGCTCTGCGCATGAAGGCGGAACCAGAGTAGGGTCAAGAGAGCTTATGCTTGCCCAGAGTGTTTTTGACCACATAGTTTATGGCGACTTGGAGGCCTTTCTCTACGATTTTCTAACGAATCCTAAAGATGCAAACCCCTTCCGCTTTAGGAGTTATTCCGAATTGAGGGACTATGCCCTTCTTGGAGCTGAAGTCGTAAAGCAGTTCCCAGATTACCCTGATTTTGTTATAGTGGAGATTGAAACCCAAAGAGGATGTCCTAAGGCCGCTGGTATAGGGGGCTGTAGCTTCTGTACGGAGCCAGTTAGGTATAAAACAATTGAAGACCGTCCAATTGAGGACATCGTCAAGGAAATTGAAGTGCTCTATAATCTTGGTGTGAGGCACTTTAGAATTGGCAGGCAGAGCTGCATCTTTTCGTATATGGCAAAGCCAAATGGCAGAGTGCCCATCCCAAATCCAGAAGCCCTTGAAAAGCTCTTCAAGGGAATTAGAGTAGTAGCTCTGGAAGTTAAAACGCTCCACGTGGACAATGCAAATCCTGCAGTGATAGCGAACTATCCAGAGGAAAGCATTAGAATAGCGAAGACGCTCATAAAATACGGCACTCCCGGGAATGTTGTTGCCTTCGGGCTTGAGAGTGCCGACCCAAAGGTGGCAAAGCTCAACAACCTCAATTCAACCCCTGAGGAAACTTATGAAGCCGTGAAAATTCTAAATGAAGTTGGGGCAAAGAGGGGCTACAACGGCATGCCCTTGCTGTTGCCGGGAATTAACATCCTCTTTGGCCTTCCTGGAGAGACTAAAAAAACCTATGAGCTCACCTACGAGTTCTTGAAGAAAATCCTTGACGACGGCTTACTGGTGAGGAGGATAAACATAAGACAGGTCGTTGTATTCCCGGGAACGCCTTTGTGGCGCATGAAGGATAAAGTCAAAACTGAAAAGCACAAGGCCCTTATAAAGCACTACAAGTACAAGATAAGGCATGAGATAGACTACCCAATGCTGAAGAGAGTTGTACCAGTTGGGACAATTTTGAGGGAAGTTAGGGCTGAGGTGTTTGACAATGGCTTAACATACGGCAGGCAGATAGGGAGCTATCCCTTGATAGTGGGTATTCCTAAAGAGGTAGAATTGAACAAGTTTTATGACGTCCTTATCGTTGATCACGGCTTTAGGAGCATAACCGGGGTACCAATTCCCATAAACGTGAACAAAGAAAGCTCTAAAGTTTTGAGCTATCTTCCGGGAATTGGAAAGAAGAAGGTTGCGAAGATCCTGGCAAAAAGACCTTTCAAAAGCAAAGAGGAGTTTTTAGAGCTGGTAGGTGAGAGAAGAGGAATGTATAAAGATATTGTGGTCACTTGACCCTTGAGGCTATAATGGTCTTCAGCAGTAAAACCTCTGCAAAGAGAGTTCGCTCGCTGGTGGCTTCAAGGACCATGATTCCTTCCTTTGGGGAGTATATCCTGTCTACCTTTCCTCCTTCTGCAGGCCCCTTCAACAGGACGAGGAGGTGTTTTTTGTCCCCCATGAGTCCAAGTCCAATTTTAACCTTCTGGATGAACCCCAAAGATGTAGTATGTATTCTTTCAACATCGGCTTGAGCTCTCGCCATAGACTCATTCTCATCGTATCCTTTTTCCTTGTAGTACCAATACCTATTTGCGGTAAACACAGGCGATAACACCGCCGCAATCTCGGTTACGGTTCTGGTTCTCCATATGCATACATCACCGAGGGCTTTGGCATCGCACTCTCTAAACATTGGGTCCCCGACTATGAGGGTCATGCTTTCATATACCGTCCCTCTAAGTGTTAAGTTCAAATCCAAAAAGGGATCGCCGGTATTGTAACTTTCAAGAGCGATTCTATACTCAACCCCGTTGTATGGGACTTTAACAAGGACTCTCTTCAAAGGTTCTTTATCTGGATAAACCTTATCCGAAAAATTGGCATATCCATAAGCAAGGACTCCCAAAGGAGCAAGCACAACAACAATCAAAAGAAACATTGCAGCTAATTTTTTATCCAATGTCAAAACCTCCAGAAAAGTTAAATTTAATTAAAAAGAAGGAAAAAGACTTCAGAGCTCAGCCAAGTACTCCATGAGCTCCTTGGCTGCTTCTCTTGTGGCATACCTGTCCTTACCGGCAACGATAAGGACGTCGTACTCGCCGAAGACGTCCTCAAGGTACTCGATGTCACCGTCGCTGTTCTCCCAGTCGACTGTGCTGAGTCCTTGCTCGACGAGATACTTGGTGATTGCGTTTGCGACTGGTCCACCAACGAGGATGAGGTTGCTGTCAACTGCGTTGACGTCAATTTCATCGTCGAGGACTGTGATTGGCTCTGTTGGTGGTACTAAGGTGACTTCGGTGTAGGTCTCGCCTTTGATGGCCTCGATTGTCCATCCCTCAAGCTTGTCACCGACTTTGAGCTCCTTGGTCTCATAAACTCTCTCTGTTGGCTCGATGACAATCAAAGCTTCTGCAGTCATTAGCTCGTCTTTCTCGTCGCCGTCGTCGTTAATGTCGTAATCAACATCAGATTCATCTTCAGTGTATGTTTCAAGTTTGTAGTAGACCTTGTACTTTCCTAGCACATCTACAGTCTTCTCTTCGATGTCATCAGCATTGCTCAACTCTATCCACTTAATGACTTTTTTGTCTTCTGAGTCAGTTCCAGTTGTAATAGTTGCTGTCCATCCTGATACAAGCTCGTCACCGCTTTCAATTTCCTTCTGGTTCGTTACGACTTGTATTGTTGCTATGAGGTTTCCGTCGATACCGACGAATGTGTCGGTAAGGGTTAGGATTATTCCTCCGTCGTCAAAGACGTCTTTCTCCTCATCCTTGTAGAGGATTACGAGCTTGTCTACTCCCTCTGGGCTTGTAACTTCTACCAATGCTCTGTTCTCGTTAACGCTTATGTCAACGGCCTTAACCTTATAGCCGTCGTAGTCCTTTGTATCACCAAGCTTGAACCAGACTTCACCGTGATCCTTACCGTAGGTGAATGATTGGTCGCCAATGTCCAACACATAGTAAGTGTTGCCAAGAACTGTGAATGACTCTCCCTCGTGAACTCCTTCATAGACATACCCTTCAAATTCTACTGTAACGTCGCTTGGGTCAACATCGTACTCATCGGCGATGTCCTCTACATCTGGTTCATCGTCATCAATAACGTTGAAGCTCTCCGTCTCTGGAATTCCCCACTGGTCGTCTTTTCCAAGGTTAACTTCAACTGACCAGTTTGAGATTGTGTAGTTCAATAGAACCTTAAACCCTCCTTCTGGGATTAAGAGCTTTGCCTCTTTTGGTGGCTGGGCAATGTCATCTTCTTCCTCCCAATCATCTGGTTCAGTTGGGATTAGGTGTATCTCACTAAGTGAGAAGTCCCAGTCAATTTGGTAATCTCCTTCGAGTGAATCCATGTCTTCGACTTCGTAGTTCCATGGGTCGTTTTGATATGCAGCTACCCAGTCATCATATGAGCCGTTGTAGGCGCTTCCGTTCCACCAGTAGTCACTTGGCAAGTCGTCCCAGTCTTCAGCAGTTATGGGCCCGTTGACTGTTTCATAGAAGTACTTGTATATTGTGAGGTCTTCTGGATCGTCTGTTACGTCCTTCTTAACTACAACACTAACTCCGCTTGCTTCAACTTCCTCGGATGTGTAGAGTAAGCTTCCAACTGCAAGGGCAATGTCAGCTGCGCTGGCAACATCCATAGTTGATGGGGCGTTTGCACCGACTACGATTTTAACGTTTGGTTTTCCATCCTTAACGAAAAACTCCTTCCCTGGCATTGTAGCACTTGCATATCCAAGGGTTGCTCCAACCATTGCGGCACCAACGGCGAGGGCCGCGATCTTTCTTACTTTCATCTCTTCACACCTCCAATACCTTGTAGGGGCCAAACCCCTAACTATGGTATTCTTCAGTAGCTTTATGTAGCTTAGGGTTTATATACTTTTCGCTTTCAGACCCTTTCTAACGATTAGAGAAGCTTTATTTTTCCTCTGATGGCTAAAAGTGGCGTTTACCTAATGCCTACAACTTATTCGCCTTTTGCCGATAATATCCCAACAACGACCGAAAAAGAAAGTAACACTTCAACCAGCAATAAGGGATTTTGTTTATAAAGCTTTCTCCTAAGAGTAAAATAAAGGCTCAGGAGAGCCCAAGCTTGAATGTGTCAGCTTTTATAAGTTTCTTCCTGAGGGGTCTGTGGATTAGCTCGTGGACAAAGCCTCCCAAATCAGTGAGAGCGTTTTGAAGTTCCGTCGCGGAGATGTCCACTATCTCGGGCTCAATTATTGATATTGCAACTGGAGCGTATTTTGCCGTTAACTGGAAGAGAACCTCAAAGGGAGATATCAGCTCACTCGCAACAAGTGCATATATTCTATCATCTCTTTCTTCTTGAACCTTTACGAGGATTTTGTTGATTCTGCATCCCTCATAGTTGAACGCCTCCAGCATGGTTTCTTCTATGCTCTCCTTGTCCTTTCCAAAGGTCTCTATAACAAAGCGATAAAGAATTTCTTTGCCGTCGATTATTAGTTCTTCAATCTCCTCTCTGCTGTAGCCAACTTTCGGCTTTGGAATCTTATCAAGCGGGGGATAAGCGACGAGGGGTCCGAACCTATCCATGAGCTTGCCCATGAAGAGTGAAATCTCACCAAGGATCTTCATTAAGCTTTTTCCATCTATCTCAAGCTTAGCCGGTGAGACTACTTCCACTATTGCGGGGGCGTATTTCATTGTTGCCCTAACTATTTCCTCAAAAGAGCCTTCCAGCTCTGCTTCAACCATGCTTGAGTATTTGAGCATCTCCTCTTCAGGGTTTTCGAGGACTTCTTCCGCTATTATATCCCCAACTTTTACACCAGTTTCGTTCTTTAGGGATTTTACAATCTCCTCAACAGCCCTTTCCAAAGCTTTCTTATCGTTTGAGAGGGCTTCTATATAAAATCTAACCTTCATTGTCGTCATATTACCACCACATGCTCCTGTAATGTCTTTTCTTATATTCTCCAACTACTGGTATTGGTTCACCGCAGTATTCACATCTTCCATCCTTTATGTGATACTCCTCTATGGTAAAGCCCCACCTTACTATTAAAGGTTTTCCACACTTTGGGCAATAGGTGTTTTCCCCCTCATGGCCGGGAACGTTGCCGACGTAAACAAACTTCAGGCCTTCCTCCCTTGCTATGCGGTAGGCTTTTTCTATGGTTTCAATCGGTGTTGGCGGCAGTGTGAGGAGCTTATAATGGGGAAAGAACCTTGAAAAGTGCACTGGTGTGTCATCGCCAAGCTCTTCAACGACCCACCTTGCGAAGGCCCTTATCTCATCCTCGCTGTCATTTAGTGTAGGGATTATTAGGTATGTGAGCTCAACGTGAATTCCAAACTCTTTCTTGGCTATGATGGCCGTTCTTTTGCTTGGCTCAGCCCCTGGAACCTTTGAGACCTTTCTGTAAAACTCATCCCCAAAGGCCTTTATGTCAATGTTCATAGCATCAATATAAGGGGCTAGGTTTCTGAAGGGTTCTTCGTTTATGTAGCCGTTTGTTACGAGCACGTTTTTGAGGCCAGTTTTCTTGGCAACCTTAGCGGTATCAAAAACAAATTCGTACCATATCGTAGGCTCGTTGTAGGTGTAGGCTATACTCTCACACCCATAGTGTTGGGCTAACCTTACTATGGCCTCTGGAGTGGCGTCCTCCAAGTAGGGGAATGTTTCATCAGCCTGGCTTATCTCCCAGTTCTGACAGTGGATGCAGTGCATGTTGCATCCGACAGTTCCTATGGAGAATGCACAAGAGCCGGGGTAGAAATGGAAAAGGGGCTTCTTTTCGATAGGATCGGCCGCTATGGATGAAACCTTTCCATAATTGAGGGTATAAAGCCTACCTCCAATGTTTTTCCTAACTCTACAAGAGCCCCTTTGCCCCTCATCTATAATACAGTTCAAAGGACACAGACGACATCTCACCCTATTTCCCTCAAGGGGTTCCCAATACATTGCTTCTCTCATAGTCTCACCATGAGAAAATAGTACTCATAACAGTTTAAGTTTTTGGTTCAAAAAGAAATCAAGGAGAAAAAGAGATCAAAGAACTCTCTTTCTAAAAAGAAGGACTAGCGGAATTAGCCAGACAAGATGGACGGCAATTGCTGTAGGGAAGTTGCTGTAGTCGTTAAGTGGAATTCCTTCAAAGACCTTGTAAAGCCAGTATGTTGGCAGAAACGCTGTGAACTTGCTCCAGTCTGTCGAGAGGTTTCTCCAGACAACAACGAGCTTTATCAGCGGTGGCAGCATTAAGAACCATCCGAGAACCTTGGAAACAGTCAAAGCTTGCATCCTTGACTCTGAGAACACCGTGATGAGCAGACCATAAATCCAAACCTCGAGGACAAAAAGAACTACCAAAGCCAGAAGACCCTTTTGCGGAAGCTCTATGGCGAGGATTTTTGGGGATATGGCTGTTAGTATGGCAGTAGTTAAGGAAGCCCATGTAAGCCTGTAAGCAAGAAAAGCCTCACTTGAAATGGGAATCACCTGAAGGGCCTGTATGGTTTTGTCCTCCTTCTCGTCGGCCATCATGAATCCTGGTATCATCCCCAGTATCATGGGGATGAATAGCATTACAAGGAGCGCCAGTGTCGGGTAGTAAACTCCGATGCGATCCTTGAAGTATCTAACTATAAGAAGTAGAACGAGTATCATTGCCACACTGTAAAGGAGCATGGGGTCTCTACGGAGAAGCTTAAGGTCGGTCTTGTAAATGGAAGTGAACTTTTTCACAAAACTCATCTCAATCCCTCCACGGCGTATTTGTAAAACCTTATTTTAGCGATGTAATACGCTACACCTGCCCAAACAATTAAGGCTACGGCGGACCATGCTAATGTGTTAGTCGAGATTCCCTCGAAGGGCGCTTTGAAGAAATAAAGCCCGGGGTAGCTCGGTACGAGGTAGAGAACTTTCCAGATTTCGTTTGTCAGGTAGCCATGATAGTGGGCAAATGGGAGGAGTGAGATTATCAAAACCCCCATTATCGGAACAAAGTAATCATCAAGGTCGTAGTACTTTGCCGAAACCGCTATTCCGAGGAGCGTGTAAACTATGGAAACTAAGAAGACTCCCACAATCACATATGGAAGCCCATTGAGAGATCTTGTCCCAATTGCCATTATAAGTATGGCTCCGATAATTGATAGCATACTCAAAAGGAGTGTTTTAGCTAGAATATAGCTTCTCCAGTCTATCGGGGTTACCGCTAAAGCGCCTATCGCGCCGTCCTTCTTCTCGGCGAATATTTCAGTTCCTACGAACATGAAGCCAACCAATCCGGGTTCAAAGAGGAGGAAGATTGGCACCATCGTAGGGAGGTAGCGCTCGGGAAAGGCCATGAGCATGAGACCGTATGCTAATCCTATTAATATGTATATTGGGTAAACGTAGCTTCTCACCCCAAGGATAAGGTTTGTCTTGATTATGTTCCCTATCATACAAGCCTCCTCCCAGTCACCTTTAGGAATATCTCTTCCAGAGTGGGCTCTTCGGTGTTTATTCTCCTTATTTCATAGTTCTTCAAGATGTTCAGAAACTCCTCGTTTTGACCGATGTTTTCAAGCGGGAACTCCTTAACCACAACACTGCCATTGGCAACGTATTCCACTTTAACAACCCGCTTGCCCATTTTTACCTTGAGCTCACTCGGATTATCTACAAGCCTTACGGCACCATCGACGATAAAAGCAACCCTATCGCAGAGCTCATCCGCAACGTACATGTTATGGGTTGTCAAAAAGATCGTTTTTCCGTTTTCACGCATTTCAAGGAGCAGGTCTTTTATTTTTCTTGCACTTGCTGGGTCAAGACCCTCGAGGGGCTCGTCTAAGAACAATATTTCAGGGTCGGGCAGCAGAGCCCTCGCTAAATCAAGCTTCTTCTTCATACCCTTGGAGAACCTAGCCACGAGCTGATCCGCTTCTTTGTCAAGACCAACCATTTTTAGGACGTTCATTGGGTCGAGATGCTTCTTATAGAAGCTTGCAAAGAACTGGAGGTTTTCAAGAGCGGTGAGCCTTGAATAAACAGCTGGGAACTCAAACGACACACCGATTTTGTTGTAGTAATCTTTGCCCCATTCTCTCAAGTCTTTGCCAAAAACCCTGACTTCCCCGGTGTAGTCCTTGATGATCTTCACGAGAATTTTAACGGTTGTCGTCTTTCCAGCCCCATTTGGCCCGAGGAAGCCGTAGATTTCCCCTTCTTCAACTTCAAAGCTTAAATTCTCTACACCTCTAACATCGCCGTAATACTTCTTAACATTCCTAACTTCAATCACGGGCATGCTTTCACCAATTTAAAATGGGCGTTAGAAGTAGTTATAGTTAACCCCGCACATGTGCGGGTATTTGAGTATTAAAACAACTCAAACAAGAATCGACTTCAATCCCTCCAAAATAGCTACTTCGTTCAATCTTTTATCCCCAGTATAAAATTCATCCGCATTTACCCTCTTTGAGGAGAGTATCTGAAGGGCATCGGCTTGATATATGTGGTATTTCTCTATCAGTTGCCAGCTCTTTTCAATTATTGACGCATACACCGGAATAAGCTTTAATATCCCTAGTTGCTTCATTCTAAGAGTTTCAGAGAGAAATCTGGCTCTAACTAACTCATAACTATCTATATCAAGCCTTTCAAGCCTTCTTGCTTTATCAAGAACCCCTAGCACTTCACCTATATTCCAGAGGCTGAAGGAGAGCTTAACTTCTCCATTATACGCTTTTCTGTAGAGTTTAATGATTTTTTCGCTGTTCTTTTCCTTTACGTAACGTTTTATTATGGCGCTACTGTCCAAGTATACTGTTCTCCCGCTCATCCCGCATCGCCCTTACGAGCTCACTAACACTTCCCTTCACAACAATGGGTTCAAATTCAATTTTTTCCTCGAATTCTTTGAGCATTTTCCTCAAAGAATCTTCCACACCTAAAAGAAGCTCCTCTGAGATAATCTCTTCAAGAAGCTTACTTAAATCCTTTTTCTCTTCAGCAGCGTCTTTCTTTAGTTTCCACCATAGTTCGGCATCAATATAAATGCTGGTTTTGATTTTTCCCATAGCTCCCACTATAGGTAACTACCGAAAAGATGATTTAAAGATTTCGGTAAGAAGTTAGCCTATAAGCTCCTCGAAGACTTTCTTCTGGGCTTTCCTCAAATGCTCCTTCACTGTTGAGGGGCTCAGGTTCAGCATCTCGGCGAGCTCTCTAAGGGTTATCCTCCTCGGGCTGTCGAAGTAGCCGCTCTTGTATGCCAGGAGCAGTGCCTCAAGCTGCTTTCCAGTGAGCTTTGAGAGCGGGCTCTCTTCTGGGGAGTACTCCTCTATGCTCGCCAGCTCCCCGTGATACACTTTCTTTATCACTGCGATGACGTCCCCCACGAGCTCGTCCTCACAGATCACGTATAGATAAACTTCGCTGGATGTGAAGGTACCCTTCTCGAATATCACCATACCTTTCTTTTGAATATCAAAGATCTCCATGGCATTTTGGGGGAGAGGTGCCTCAAAAATGTTGGCCCTCGCGTAGAGGACGTAGTGGTCGTTTTTTGGAATTAGCTTGGCATCCTTAACGTGAGGAATTTCAAGGAGTTTTTTAACGATTTTTTCCGGATTCACATCTTCTTTGAACTTAATCTCCACGAGCTTCACTACATCACTCCCGATGAAGAAGTAGGTGTCCCCATAGCCCCACTCAACCAAGTCCATGAACCACTTAAAGGCGTTGAAAAACTCATAATTAATTCTATCCATTGGGATTTTGAACTTGATTCTTTTCATATGACATCAGAGATAATTGGAGAGCAAGGTTATTAATTTTGCTAAGGATTCTTAGTTGGGCTTTTGGGATGGCAGGAAATAGAAAAGCCTTGAGGAGCCTAAATTTCACTCCGAGTTTTAAGGATTTGCCAGATGCTCCCACCCCAAAATTGGCATCTTTTCGAGCTTTCCATTCCTCCTTAGGTAAACTCCCTCTCCTTTTTCAACCCTTCCAATCACTGCGAAATCAAAGTCAAGCTTATTTAAGTGCTCCTCGGGAATCGTAAAGATGAGCTCAAACTCTTCTCCGGAAGCTAAGGCAACCTCAATGGGGTCTAAGCCCAAGAGCTTAGCCACTTCAAAAACTTCCTCTCTTATGGGGAGCTTTTCTGTATCGATAATTATCTTTACTTTGCTCATCTCCGCTATTAAGTGCAATTCTTTGCTCATACCGTCGCTTATATCTATCGCGGCATTTGCGTATTTGCTTAACGTAGTTCCCTCCTTAACCCGGGCTTTTGGCTCAAGGAGCTTCTCATACAGTATTTTTCTTGTTTTCTCCTCAATATCGATACCTTCAAAGTATACCTTTAGCCCGGCTAAAGCCCTCCCGATGTCTCCGGTAACGCAAACCAAATCTCCGGGCTTTGCTCCACTTCTCGTGAGCAGCCTTTTAGTTTTTCCAAGGGCAATTCCATCTATTATCAGATCACACGCCTCATTGGTATCGGCGCTTATTATTGGGGTCTCATAAAACTCAGAAGCCTCGGCAATGCCCTCTGCAACGCCCTCAAGATAGTCCATGTCAGTATCCTTGGGCACTCCAAGAGAAAAGAGAAATCCTATAGGTTTTCCGCCCATTGCGGCGACATCACTTACGTTCATAGTGAACACTTTAAACCCAACCTGCTCCGGCGTCATTATATCGGGAACGTCCGTGCTTCTTACGAGCATGTCGTTTGTTGCTATGAGCCATTCATCGCCAAGATTTAACGCTCCGGCATCATCTCCTAATGGTAAATCACCCTGAAGTTTGAAGTGCTTTATGAAGAGCTCTATTATCACTCTCTCCACTTTAACCCCTCTCACTACTGGGACATGGATGTTAAAAAGTCTTGGGGAAAGGGATTTATATTTTCAAATCCAAACTTTTAGGATGGCTATGGTACGGGTAGAATCTCCAGGCAGGGTAAACCTTATCGGAGAGCACACGGACTACACATTCGGCTATGTAATGCCTATGGCGATAAACCTTTACACGGTTCTGGAAGGCGAAAAGGCACAGGAAGTCACCCTTTATTCTGAGCACTTTAAAGAGGAAAGGTCTTTCAAACCGGATCAGCTTAACAGAGAGAATGCATGGATAGACTACGTGAAAGGGATCTACTGGGTGCTCAAGAAAGAAGGGTACAGCGTAGGCGGTATGAAGGGAAAAATATCAGGTGATCTGCCCATTGGGGCGGGCTTAAGCTCTTCGGCAAGCCTCGAACTCGCGGTTCTAGAGTTCCTCAACAAGGCATATTCGCTCAACCTCTCCCGCCTCGAGATGGCACTGCTGGCAAAGAAAGCCGAGAACGAGTTCGTTGGAGTACCTTGCGGAATACTCGACCAGTTCGCGATAGCCTTTGGAAAGAAGGACCACGTGATCTTCCTGGACACTGACACGCTAAAATATGAGTACGTACCGTTCCCGGAAGACGTTTCGATGGTGGTATTCTACACGGGCGTGAAAAGGGAGCTGGCCTCATCGGCCTACGCGGAGAGAAGGGTCATCGTTAAAGAAGCACTAAGCATCCTTGGGAAGAGAACCTCAAAAGAGGTAAGCGAAGAGGAACTCTCAAGGCTTCCAAGCCTTTATGCTAGGTACTTAGGCTACATCGTGAGGGAGAACCGCCGCGTCCTTAAGGTCAGGGACGCTCTTAAATCCGGCGACATCGTCCGGGTGGGAGAGCTTCTCATGGAGGCGCACTGGGACATAGCGAGGAATTACGAGGTCAGTTGTGAGGAGCTTGACTTCTTTGTAAGAAAGGCCAAAGAACTCAACGCTTACGGCGCAAGGTTGACGGGAGCGGGGTTTGGAGGCTCGGCAATAGCTCTCGTGGACAGAGAAGAGGCCCAGCAGTTCGGCGAGAAGATTCTTAGGGAGTACAAAGAGAGGTTTCCATGGGAAGCGCGGTATTTTGTTGTAGAACCCGCTGAGGGGGTCAAATGATGAGGGCCCTCGTTTTCCACGGCAACCTCCAGTACGCGGAGATACCAAAGGCCGAAATCCCGAAGGTCATCGAGAAGGCATATGTTTCCGTTATAGGTTCATTGCTCAAGGAAGAAATCCCCTTCGGCCTTAATCTAACCGGATATACCCTGGAACTTCTTCCTCAAGAAGTCATTTCTCTCGTGAAGGATGGAATAGAGAGCGAGCTCATAGAAATAATAGGAACGAGCTACACCCACGCCATACTCCCTATATTGTCTCTCGACAGGGTGGAAGCTCAAATTCAAAGAGACCAAGGAAGTTAAAGAGGTCAAACTTGAGGTTTCTCCGGAGGGTTTCTGGCTCCCTGAGCTCGCTTATGACCCGATAATTCCTGCAATACTGAAGGACAATGGCTACAGCTATCTCTTTGCGGATGGGGAAGCGATGCTCCTTTCAAATCACCTTAATTCGGCTATAAAACCAATAAAACCATTCTACCCCCACCTCATAAAGGCCCAGCGCGGAGAGGGTTTCGTCTATCTCAACTATTTCCTCGGTTTAAGGGAGCTGAAGAAGGCCGTTAACATGACCTTTGGGGGCAAGGTAACGCTGGAAGCCGTAAAAGAGATTGAAGCAGTCCCTGTGTGGGTAGCGGTAAACACCGCGGTGATGCTTGGAATCGGTCGCTTCCCCCTCATGAACCCCCGAAAGGCTGCCAAATGGATAGAGGGCAAGGATGAAATTCTCCTCTATGGGACTGACATAGAGTTCCTAGGCTACAGGGACATAGGAGGATACAAAATGAGCGTCGGAGGGCTTTTGGAACTCTTAAGGGAGCTAAATGCCGAGCTATGTCTCCCATTGGAACTCAAGCACAGTGGAAAGAGGCTTTACCTGAGGACATCGAGCTGGGCACCGGACAAGAGTCTAAGAATATGGACAGAAGATGAAGGAAACGCAAGATTGAACATGCTTTCCCAGAACTTAACGGGCGAGCTGGCATTTCTCGCGGAGAATAGCGACGCCAGAGGATGGGAACCGTTGCCTGAAAGGAGGTTAGATGCATTTAAGGCCATTTATAATGCCTGGAGGTGTGAAAATGGGAAACCTTAGAAGGAAGGTCTCGATTGTTTTGCTCGTACTGATGGCAGCTTTTTTAATGGCCGACCAGAACCTCCTGCCGCCAAACTACCAGCAGATAATGGAGGAGTTTGGAATAACAGAGACTCAAATGGGCTTGGTGTCAACGATCTTCGTGGCAACGAGTGCATTAATAACGATAATTTGGGGCTTCCTCTCAGATATAGGCCAGAGAAAGAAACTCTTGGTTATTGGAGTCCTCCTCGGTGAAATACCTTGCTTTTTAACGGCTTACGTCCAAAGCTATTATCAGCTTCTGCTCATGCGCCTCCTAACGGGCATAGGCATAGGCTCGATAATCCCAATCGGCTATTCCTTAATAGCTGATATGTTCGAGGAGGAGAAGCGGGGGAGGGGCTACGCCTACATCGAGACGGCCTTCGGGTTCGGAACTCTGTTTGGAATGATAGTCGCCGGACTAATCACGAGCTGGAGGCCACCGTTTATAATCGCCGCAGTTCCAAACTTCATCCTCGCACCGCTGTTCTACATAATAGCTGAGGAGCCCAAGAGGGGCGAAGGAGAGAAAGAACTAAGAGAAGTACTCGAGGCCGGTTACGAGTATGCGTATAGGTTAAACAAGGAGGTCATAAAGAAGTCGTTGAAAACGAAGACCAACATCCTAATATTTCTCCAAGGCATTATAGGGACAGTACCGTGGGGAGTCATAATGTACTGGCTCGTCTCGTTCCTCATTGTTACAAGAGGGATGGAAAAAGACACTGCAACCTTTGTGCTTCTCTTGATTGGAGTTTCGAGCGTGCTAGGAAGCCTTCTCGGTGGATTCACCGGTGACTACTTTGAATCAAGATGGAGGGGAGGCAGGGCAGTTATTACAGGGCTTGCGATATTTATTGGAATGCTTGCTGCGATTGGCATTACCATCTACCCACTCCCGAGCGAACTCACCTTTAAGCACTGGGTCGTCCTAGCGATCTATTCATTCGCCTTAATACAGTTCGTTTCATATGCGGGACCGAACGTCAGGGCTATAGTCTCCCAGGTCAACCTCCCCGAGGATAGGGGGACTGTATTTGGCCTCTTCAACATTCTCGACAACGTCGGCAAGGCGACAGGTCCACTGTTTGGAGGCTTCCTGATAGAGCTCTTAATGAACATGGGGTACTCAAAGGCCTTGGCATATCAGTACACACTTCTCATAGGTGCCTTGTTCTGGATTCCCTGTGCTGTAGTGTGGCTATGGATAAAGAAGAGCTACCCGGAAGACAGGGACAAGGTAAAGGAGATACTAAAGAAGAGGGCAGAGGAGCTAAAGAGAACTTAAGCCATATTTTTCGACCAACTCCTCTTTTATTCCCTTTTTCTGTGCAATTTCTCCATATACGTAAGCACTTTTTCTGGGCTTCCTTTCAAAGGTTTCGTAGTCGATCTCTATAAGTCCAAACCTCGGCTCAAAGCCCTCTCTCCACTCGTAGTTGTCCATCAGAGACCAGTAGAAGTAGCCGTTAACGTCATAGCCATCCTCTATGGCCTTGTAGACGTACTGGAGGTGCTGAATTATGAACTCAACCCGCCACTCGTCGTCGAGGGTCGCTATTCCGTTCTCCGTTATGTACATTGGCTTTCCGTACCGGGAAACAGCTTTAATTGCTTTGTAAATACCCTCTGGATAGACGCTCCACCCCATCTGAGTCTTTCTTTCACTTAAGTCTGCCAGTTTTGCGTCAAAAAAGAACTTAAGTGGGTTCCAACTGTGCTTTACCTCGCTGGCGGTGTAGTAGTTTATGCCGATGAAGTCCGCATCGCTCTCGGGGACTTTGTAGGACTTAAAAGCCCCCTTATACCTTCCACTCCAAATTGCATCGAGGAAGCTCCAGTTGAAAAGGTAGTCTGCCTTTTGAGCGGCTTTTTTGTCTCTCTCACTTTCACTCGCTGGTAACATTATGGGGATGTTTTTAACAATTCCTACATCGAACTTGCCACGAAGTGTGTCATATGCCAAGGCATGGGCCTTAAGGAGGTTTGAGGCAACTCTAAAGGCCTTGAACGGGCTCTTAACGAAGGGTGGCCAATAGGCAGTGAGGTAGCCCATCATGACGTAGACCATCGGCTCGTTGAAGGTTGCGACGATTTTGACGCCTTTGAGAAGGTCTGCGGCTTTATCAACGTATTGCTCCCAGTACTTGAGGTTCTCCTCCCTAGCGAAGCCCCCCTTCTTCATGAACCACAGAGGAGAGGTGAAGTGGTGGAGTGTGACGTTTGGAGTTATGCCCTTCTCAAGCAGGAGATCGATAATCTCGCGGTAGCGGTTAAAGGCTTCTTCATTGAAATTTCCTTCCTCAGGGAAGAGTCTGCTCCACTCTATGGAAAAGCGGTAGGCATTGTAGCCAAGCTCTGCCATGAGGTTTATATCCTCTTTATAAAGTTCCCAGTGGTTGCATGCCTTACCGGACTTGTAGGGGAGCTTCCCTATTTGCTCGTAATACCACCAATCGTTCCACTTATTGTTCCCTTCAATTTGATGGGCAGCTGTAGCAGTTCCGAAAAGAAAATACTCTGGGAACTTTATTTTCATAGATGTCACCAAAAAATTAATACCTTCCAAAACTTAATAGTCTTACGGGGATAGAATGAGGGAGCTTCGGTATAACCCCATTTTAGGACAGTGGGTGATGGTTTCAGCAGTAAGAAAAAACCGCCCTTGGAGGCCAAAAAACTTTTGTCCCTTCTGTCCGGGAAGTGAGGAGACAGGCTATGGCTGGGAAGTTCTTCTTTTACCGAACAGGTTTTCTGTGCTCTCTTTTGATGCGCCGAAACTTGAAAAAGAGGGCTTTTACAAAAAAGCCAGAGCTATTGGCCAGTGCAGTGTCATAGTGGAAACCCCAGAGCACGACTTAAATGACCTCGACGAACTTTCCCTTGAGCAGATGACTAAGGTTGTTAATCTCTGGAAAGAGGCTACCCGAGAGTTAAAAGAAAATCCCCACGTGAGCTACGTAGCAATATTTAGAAACAAGGGTGAGGAGATAGGGGTCAGCCTGACTCATCCTCACGGGCAGCTTTACGCTCTTCCGTTCATCCCACTGAAAGTTAGAATTAAACTCAGCAATGCCCGTGAGCACTACAAGCGCCATGGCGAGTGCCTTTTCTGCAGGGTACTTGAGGAGGAGCTGAAAGGGGAGAGAGTAATCTACGAGAACGAGAGTTTTGTGCTCTTCATGCCCTTCTTCGCAAACTGGCCCTATGAGGTTCACATATATCCAAAAAGGCATGTTCAATGGCTCACTCAGCTAAACGAAGAAGAAACCACGGACTTGGCCGACATCATGAGGGTGGCCACGGGAACTCTCAACAGCCTCTTTGACAGGCAGATGCCTTATGTAATGAACATTTACCAGGCGCCGTTCAAGGGAAGCTACCCCTTCTACCATCTCCATATTGAATTCTATCCCCTCCTGAGGGACAGGGACAAAATAAAGTACGCCGCAGGGATAGAGATGGGCGCATGGGAGTTCACCTATGATGGAATCCCTGAGGAAAATGCTAAAAAGCTTAAGGAAGCTTGTAGAAAGGTCTTCAAAGAGTTGAATGCAAGAGGAAAGTGTCCTTAGGTTTTTTTCAAAAAGCTCAGAATTGAACTCTGTTTGGGTTTGTAGTAGACGTTCTCTTGCTTTATTTCTACGCTTTCAATTTCTTCAAGCTTTGCGTTTTTTATCTCATCTGGAAGCTTAATTTCACCGTACTTGCCTCCTCCGCCGGGAATTACGATAAGCTTTTCTTTTCTGAATGCCCAGACGGCTTTGGCGACTTCTTCGCCCACTAACTCGGCAATGTTCTTTACTGGGACGTCAACTAAAACAGCAATTTCACTTCCAAACTCCCTAAGAAGTCTTTCCCATATGCTTTTTACGGCTTTGGTTTCAACTCCTTTGCCGATTACCATAGAGATTATCTCCGCGAGAGGTGCGAGGTGAAGGTAAGGAGGTCTGTCTTTTGGCCTCTCATCTGTATCGGCAAGCTCCAAAATCCTATCGTGCACTCCCTTCTTTATGATTCCCCCACACACTTCGCATCTCCAGTTTAGCCTTCTCGCGTCCTCCAGCTTGTATTTGGTGTAGCACTTTGAGCAAGCAGTTAAGTGGTATTTGCCCAAACGGGGGTCAAGACCGGCATTGAGAACTATCTTCCTTCCTCCGCGCTTTAGGATGGTTTTTCTAACCTCTTCGAAAGTTGCCTCCTGGATTTCAAAGCGGTTGAATTCTCTTCCAAGTCTGTGGGGCATTGGCGAGTGAGCATCGGAGTTGCTAAGGTATGTGAGTTTGTGGTGAGCTTTTATCCTGTCGGCCATGTAAGAATCCGCTGAAAGCCCAAGCTCGAGGAAGTGAATTTTAGCGTCGCCATAAGCCTCTTTAAGGCTGTTATATCCCTTGTAGAGGGATGTCCATGGAGTAAAAGCGTGGGCTGGGCCTATTAAGACGTCCATGTCATTGGCCAAGTCCGCTATTTCAGCGGCGCTTAGATTTACATGTGACCGTCCTTCACTTTCGATGTCTTTGGAATACGGCTTGAGTGCCTCACGCATCTCTCTTACCGCACTAAGAGAAGGAAAAATAAGGAGGTGATGCACCCTTTTGTTGTCTTCAACTTCAGCCGTGAGGAGAAATCTGACCCCTTTTATCTCGTAAGTGCCCTCATCAACTTTTTTAGCGGCTTTTAAGAGCTCTTTTTCCCAGTGGGGGTTCAAAATGTCGCCAGTTCCTACGATCCCAAGCCCCTTGAGCTTTGCGTTATCAGCCAGAATAGGGAATGCCATTAGCTTTGAAACCGCCTTAGAGTAGTGGGAGTGAATGTGTAAGTCAGCATCAACCAGCATAAGGGCACCTCAAAAGGAAAAGAGAAATCAAAGGTAACCTCTATCCTCCTCTTCATGACCTGGCTGTGGCATTTGCTGCTCGAACATTGCCCTCTGCATCTCTTGGACTTTTTTGAGGATTTCCTCTGTTTCTTTTGCCCTCTCGTCAAGGGCGCTCATGTCTATCTCTAAGTTAAGAACTTGTGCCACAACGCTTAGAACAGCCTTGGCTGCTTTTGCGTCCACGATATACCCAAGGCTTTCGCCTAAGAAGCATGCGCCCTTCATGCCTCTAAGCTTTCCAATGCCCAAAAGCAAACCTGCTGCTCCGACTATTGCCCCTCCTTCGTCTTCTCTAAAGACTACGGGTAAGTGTTTGTATTTTTCCTTTGTTTCAAGGTCAGTGAAAGCTGCCAAAACCCTTGGTTCTCCTTCAAGCTCTGGCACTTGATAACCGCCCATTGTGATTATTTCTCTCGTTCCAAACTGCTCCACGAAGTCGAGCATCTTGCCAACCACTTCAAAGTGGCCATAGCTGTCAGTTGGGGGCACTTGAGTGTCTCCCGTGATAATTATTAGGTCTCTATGCTCATCGTCTGGGCTCTTCCAGTAGTAGAACTCGTTTCTCATCAAGTCCACTGTGGAGTCCTTCTTCACTATAACCTGATGCATGAAGTGAGGAGAGTAAAGTTCGGCAAATTTCTTCGCATTAAGCTCTTGAATCAAATGCTCCGCGGCAAGTTTACCAACTAAACCAATTCCAGGCAGACCTTCGATAAATATTGGGTCGTATATATCTGGCTTTTCATAAACAACTATCATAGTTTCCTTCATTTTTTCACCCCAATGCCAAGTAATTCTCTCTTAAGCCTCCTTCTATACTCCCCATATGGATCCTCCGGGGAAAACTTTGGAGGATGAGCCGATTTTGTTTTTTCCCCACAAACAGGGCAAACCTCTTTTAAAGTGTACCTACCACATTTTGGGCATTTTCTAATTCTGAACCTCATGCCTCTCTCCTCTTTATTTTCCTTATCTTTTTCTCCTTCCTCATAAGAGAGGCCTCTCCACCGGCTTGTTTTATAACCCGAAGTATCTCCGAGGCTATCTTCTCCAAGACCTCCTCAGCCTTATAGTAGTCTGGAGCGGTGATGTCTATTCTGTATCTCGGAGCTCCCAAATAGCTGAATTTCACTTCTATTCCCTGCTCTTCATTTGCCCTATCCCTGGCTCTTATGAGGGCTTCTTTTATGATTTCGATGCCGTTAGGAATGGGAACGGTTATTTCAAACTCTGCATCTATTGTAACGGTTGGGATTTCAACATAATTCTTTATTATCTCCTCAAGAACCGGTAACCACTCATCTGGAACAAGACCCTTGAGAACCTCGATACCGTTCTGGGCGGCGTCTTCAAAGGCAGCATAAACTTCTCCATACTCCTTTTCAAGGGGCACCCAAACTTCTCTCCAAGCAGTTTCAAAGTCTTTACCAAGTTTTTCAGCTGCCATTTTTAGGAGATTCTCTGCCTTTTGAGCTCTTTTGAACTCTTGGAGCTTTGCTTTTCTTTCCTGCTGCTTGACTCTCTTAAGGCTTAGGTCTATGTGCCCCTTGCTTGGATCTACACGTATTACCTTTGCTACGACCTTTTGACCTTCTTTGAGGTAATCCCTAATATTTCTTACAAAAGTTGGAGCAACTTCACTTATGTGCATGAAACCCTCTTTTCCGGGATACTCGTCAAGTGTTAAGAATGCACCGTAGTGGTGGATGCTCTTAACGGTAGCAACAACAAACTCTCCTTCTTCCGGAAATTCTTTAGCTCTCCTCGGCATTTTCACCATCTCCCAAAAATTTTACCTAATAAAGGTAGCTGTATGAGGTTTTTAAGGTTTTGGAGAAAAATAAGAGAAAATCACTCAAGAACTTCGAGAATCTTTGCCTTTATGATTCCCTTTCCACCAGCTGGCTCAACGAGAGTTGAACCACAAACTAAGCAGCGAACCTTTGTTGCAGGGTGGCTGAAAACGATCTGCTCATTTCCACAGTCAATGCACTTAACCCTGAGGAACCTTGATCTTGGCATTGGGATGAGGTTCTTGGGCATCGCCATTTTCTCTCACCTCACACAAGCTCGAACTTCTTTACTCTAAATCCTTCTCCTCTTGTATGTGCCTTTCCGCACTCTGTGCATCTGAATCTGAGGTCAAGCTTTTTCACTGGCTTTTCTCTTCCAGTTGGATTTGGTCTTGGGAAACCCTTGTAACCTTTGAGAATTCTCCTGAATCTTCTCTGACCTGCACTAAGCTCACTTCTTGGTCTCTTCTTTACTCTTTCCACCTTGTGAACTGTGTGCTTCTTACAAAACGGACAGTATGTTCTTATCTGCTTTGGGTATTTCATTTTTCCACCTCCCAACACGCCCGGTAGGTTCCTTCACGGACACCCCCGAGCATGAGCCTATTACAGTTCGAAAACCCCTAACATAGAATCCTTTAAAACGTTTTTGGAGGGATTCAGAAAAATTTTTAAACACAAAATGTTATTAAAATTAGAGGCGAGGAGCAATGAGGCTGGAAGAGCTCCTCCACGAGATTAAGAAGCTAGAGGAAAAAGAGTTTGAGAGCTACAAAAGCTGAAGAATCAAAGGAATCAAAAATGGTGCTATGGCAGTCAAAACAAACCCATGAACAAATGCCAGAAGCGTTATTTCCGTTCCTCCAAATTTTGCAATTAAAGGAAGGGTAGTGTCCATAGTAGTTGCCCCTCCCATGACTATTGCCTTCTCTTTTGGAACCTTCCTTATCACCAGAGGATAGAAGATAATCGTCAAAATTTCCCTTGTTAGGTTTGCCAGAAATCCAATTGCTCCATACGTTGGTGAATAAGTTGCCAAAAGAGGTCCCGTTAAGGAGTACCACCCAAAACCGGCAGAGATCGCCAATCCCCACTTAATAGGCACCTTCAAGAGGAGAGAAGCCAAGAAGCCCCCTGCCAATGAGCCCACAACAGTTGAGGCAGGAAGTAAAAGTGAAAGTTTTCCGAGTTTTTTGAGCTCTTCTCTTAGTCCTTTGCTCTTTCCGATGTCAATGCCTATGATGAATATGAGAAGATATAACATAAACTCGTAGAGATTGCCGAAATCCACCGTTGTGTATTTCCCAACCAACATGCCCAAAAGTAGAGCGGAGAGCACTAAGTAGAGAAAGCTCACTCTCTCACCCCCAGCAACGCTACAAAGAGGCTCCCAAGTATTGTAAACAGGGCAAATACAATTGAAGATGCAAAAAGCCTAAGCGCATCTATCTCCACCCTACCTGCTTCAACTCCCATGAAAAAGATCAAAAACAGCAAAGCAGCGCTCATTGGCTTGTCCATGCTAGCCCTTATTCTATTCCTAAGCAGATAACCAACAACGATGCCTAGTAGGAGAGGAATAAAGATATTCATGTTCCGAGTTGAGGAAGAATATTGTTAAAAAGGTATCGTTACACGCATCTTTTAGCATTCTCGTAGTCCTCTCTGCGGAGTCTCCATACCATTGCGCCGAAGTTTTCCCTAATGTGTTCCTTGTTTACCGCTTTTGGAATTGCAACGACGTTTTCTTTCCATATGAGCCAGTTTAGGGCAACTTGAGCTGCTGTTTTATTGTATTTTCTTCCTATCTCCGCCAAACAGGTATTTCTGGCCAGGGTTCCCTTTTCCAATGGAGTGTATGCCATCAGCGTGATGCCTTCCTTTTTCATATACTCCAACAAGCCGCTTTCTTCTGGTCTGCGATCTTTTAGGGAGTATTTTACCTGATTTACCACAATTTCATGTTTTCTCATAACCTCCTGGCTCCTCCTGAGGAGCGCAAGGTCGAAGTTGCTAACTCCAATGTATCTAATGAGACCTTCATCAACGAGCTCTTCAAGGGCATGGAAAGTTTCCGCTATTCTTCTAAAATCCTCAGTAGGCCAGTGGAGAAGGTAGAGGTCTATGTACGTTCCCAATCTTTTTGCACTAGCCCTTGCCGCTTTTTTGGCACTCTCGTATCCAAAGTGGGTAGGCCATATTTTGCTCACTATGAAAATGTCCTCCCTTTCAAATCCTTCGATGGCCTTTCCAACGAGCTTCTCACTATGGCCAGAGGCATAAAATTCCGCCGTATCTATGAGGTTCATTCTGAGCTCAAGTCCGTATCTAAGGGCTTCTATGTGTTCTTTATCTCTGGAATAGTCTGGGCTTTCCCATCCGCCTACTCCCCATGTTCCCATTCCAATTGCCGTAACCTTGTTGTCTCCAATTCTTTTTAGGTCATTAAACGGCTTAACCCTCCTCTTCACCCCTCCACTCCTCAAGCAAAAGCCCGATTTCATTATACACCTTAATGTTCGTAAACCCTTTATCTCTTAGTCTTGTGATTATATCCCTGATAATTCTCTTCTGCACGTTCATAGCTATTGCCTGACAAAAGTGGCACTCCGGAGTTGTTCTGGCCAGCAAAAGCCACACCATAGCTTTCTTATCTTCCACGGTTAGCCCATGTACTAGGCCTTCATCCACTATGTTAAGCTCTGTTTCTGGATCTATGACTCTTCTAAGCTCTTCCACAACTTCTTTAACTTCGGGAGGAAGCTCTTTAACCTTCCCCTTGGCTTTTCTTTAAGGAACTCTAAAAATCCCACTTTCCTCACTTCTTCTCAAATTTTGCAAGAAGGTTGTTTTTCATATCGTATATATAAACCTTTGAAAACTTCACAAGGGCAAAGCGCTCCATTATATCCCCTATTATTTTTGAATGGGCTATAGCAGCTCCTCCGATCATGTTGTAATATGCGTTGCTCTCTACAGCAAGCCATGTCTTAAGGGTGTCGCCGCTAACCTCGAGCCCTGCCAGAAGACCTGCATCCAGTATGTTCATTGTGCTTATTGGGTCAATAATAGTGCTCAACTCATCCAGAACTTCTTTGTACTCCTCGGGATACTCTCTATCCTTCCTATAAACTTTCATTTTTCTCACCATTCTAAGATCGGAAGAGATGCATAAAAACGTTTTTTGGACAAATTTGGTTATACCCTTTTAACTTCCACCCAAGTTGAGTGAAAAGCGGAAGCGTTTCCGTATTTTTCCACGACTTTGTCGGTGGTAAGGAAATTAACGTTCCATTCAAGCAGTTTAACCCAGAATGCCTTGTAAAGAACTACAACTCCCTCGGGAACGTCTTCGCTTATCCTAGCCCGAGTTCTTAGTTTTCCGCGTTCGTTAAACACCTCAACCTCGTCATTATCCTTGATCCCCCGTGCACTGGCATCTTTGGGGTTGATGTACAGATAAGGGTCTATTATATTGTATGTGTTGTGATATTGGCTTGTAATCGTCAGCTTCCATGTTGGACTCAAAAGCTGAAGTCCTTTTCCTTTCACTGGCTTGTACTCGGGAAAAGGTGAAAGACCTCTCTCAAATGCCCTCTGGGAGTAGAATTCTATCTTTCCACTCGGAGTTTCGTATCTTCTTTCCCCTTCCTCAACCTTGATAAAGCCCTTCCTTTTAAGCTCATCAAGGCTTAAGCCGTTCATCTCCAAGACTTTTCTTATCACTTCTTCGTCGCTTTCGTAAAGGTAAGGATTAGTTATGCCCAGTGCTCTGGCGAGCATTCTCGTTACTTCACTGTTGCTCTTTCCATAGAGCTTTGCTACCGGCTCATTTAAAGCGATGTATCTGTGGTAGTAGGAGTCGGCAATATCAAACCGTTCAAAGAAGGTATTAGAGGGTAGAACCACGTGAGAATAAAGCGCTGTGTCAGTTAGAAAGATATCGTGAGTCACAACGAAGACGTCGCTCTCTTTTATGGCTTTTCTCAATCTTCCTTGGTTTGGAAGAGATGCAAAGGGATTGGAGTTGTAGATGTAGAGGAATTTAATCTCGCCGCTCTCGATGTACTCGGCAAGCTTCATCTGGGGTATTCTTTTAGCAGGTTTTGTCCTTAGAAAATCCCCCTCTGCGTAGCTTTTGTCTATTGTCTTCATGTCGTAGATGAAGCCAAACTTATGTCCCACAAGTGCAGGAAGAATGGAAATCGCCCTTACGGCCTCCCCTCCGTTAAGGGAGCGCTGGAATCCATAGCCAATGTGAATAACCCCTTTCTTCTCGGAATACTTAAAGGCGAACTCCTCTATTTCCTCCTTTTCAATTCCCGTCTCTTTACTCACAAAGTCCAAGTCTAATTTTTTGATGTATTCTTTAAATTCCTCAAATCCGTAAACGTTTTCCCTAATGAATTCTTTATCGTAGAGTTTATTCTCCACAATTACCTTCGCAATCCCAAGAGCAAACAGAACATCCGTGTTGGGTCTTATCTGGAAGAACTTCTCGCTCCTTTTTGCGGTTTCCGTTCTAACGACATCAACAACCCACTTTTCGAGCCCATATTTTTTTGCAAGCATAAACCCATGAAGGTTCGTCCAGAAGGGATTTACCCCCCAGTACACGATGAGCTTCTGGCTTTTCAGCTTCTCGGGGTCCATTCCTACAGCACTTCCATAAACGTCCTTCAAAGCTTCCTGACCAGCCCTCTCGCAGATGCCATAATCGAGCATTGCAGCGTTTAGATAGTGGAAAAGCCTCAGGGGAAACGCGTAATTAACAACTCCTCTATCACCAGCGTAGTTGTAAACAAGAACGCTCTCGCTTCCATGGTTTTTTATTGTTTCTCTTAGCTTCTCTGCGACGAGTTTTATAGCCTCTTCCCATTCTACCTCTTCAAACTCGTCCTCTAGGGTTTCCCTTATTAGTGGGCTCTTCAATCGCTCTTTACTGTGGAACCACTTTGGTAGCATAGCTCCTTTTGGACACAAAAAGCCCCTCGTTATTGGATGATTGGGATTTCCTCTAACAGTAAGTCTGCCGTTCTTGAATTCACTTATAATTGCACACGTGTCATAACAGTCCCTCATGCAGACGCTGAACATTGGAAGCACCCTAAGGCGAGATACTAATTCTCCTTGCGGCTTCTCTCTGAACTAAAACATGTCCAATGGTCCGTGGAAGCGTAACCAAATCACCAGCCTTGAAGGGTCCATACTCCCTCAGGCGCTCGTCCATAACCTTTGGAATGTCTTTGAGGACAATATAAGCCTCCCAGATCCGTTTTCCACTCTCTGGGATTTTCTCCTCGACTTCTTCTTCAAGTACCTCAAGATCTTCCATAGGTATGTGCTCCCTGTTTACAAATGCCAGGAGCAGAGAAAAGATCTTTCTTTCTTCACTAACAAGGTTGTGTGGTCTTCCTTCAAAGACCATATCCACTATTTTATGAAGCCTTGCGCGAAGTATCTCTTTGATAAGCTTTTCAGCGACGTTCATTTCTGCAAGGTACATTTTTTCTTCGATTTCTTCTCCCCTTTCCTTAGAAGATTCAGCCCTAAGTTTCAATGCCTTAACAAGACTATCAAACTCTTTGTAAAACTCCTCATCTAAGGGTATTAGTTCGTTTGAAGATAACTCCATCTCCAGAAGCTCTCTGAGCTTTGCAAGGTCCAATTCAACCACCTAAAAAATATAATTTGATGAAAATTAAAGAGAATCACTCCTCAACTCTTGGAGCGAGCAAGAATGTGAGTCTCCCCTCATCCCTAACCGGGTAGTCCATCTGGAGTGGCATTTCGTTTCCAAATCTAAGAACTACTTCGTCGGCTTTCTTAATTCCCTTTACCATATCCGCGAGGTAGCTGACACCATAGGCACTTTTTGTTTCCTCTTTAACTTCGAGGTCGAGCAGCCCCTCGTCCTCAAGTGTGAGTTTGATTTCGACTTCTTGGGTTTCTCCTTCTGCCCTCATGATAAACTCATTTTCTCTGGCAATGAACTTTATGGAGTCACTAACAAGGGAAGCGTCTTTAACAGCTTCTTTGAGAACTTCACCAAGAACCACTGCTTTTACAGTGAACGGTAGCTCGGGAAGTTCAAGTTCGAGCTCTTCAACCTCAATGAGAGGTAGCCTAAATGTTCTCTTTGCTGTTCCCTCAAGAGTTACCTCCAGGAAATTCTCCTCACCCTTCTTAAGAACGAGAATGTCTTTGCTTTTTCCTCTTTTGAGGATTTTCTTGAAGTGATCCATGTTAATACCGATAGTTTCCTCGCCTTCAACCTCGTATTTGCTGAATATCCCCGCAGGAAGGTTTAAATCAATCAAAACAACTCTACTTGGATCCATTGCTCTCATAGATATGCCTTCTTCTGTGACTTTAAAGGCGGCTTCATCAATCAAATTGCTCGCTGTTTCAATCAAGCTTGCAAAGTCCTTTGCTCCATCAAAAACTATCTCGAATGGCATTTTTACCCCTCCATATCGTTGAGAATTTTAGTCATCAACCTTATTCTTTCTTTGCCTCTCCATAAATAAGTTTTTCCATTGTTCACATCGGGTAACCTTTTATATGCTTCATCTAACTCCTTTAAAGCTTTTTCTACAAGACGTTTAAGCACTTCTATCTCAAGCTCCTCCATGTATTCCACCGCTATTCATAGCTTCTCCAAGTATAGCCGCACTTTGTACAGCGGTAGAAGATCGTTGAAGGTTCATCTCCTGCCCTCGTCTGTATCTCCCACCAGTAAGCTTCATCGTTACCGCACTTTGGACAGGTTATTTTTACTTTTGGAAGCGTTGCTAAGTCTTGCTCAATTACTGGGATGTCTTCTCTTTCATGTTTGACTTTTTGGGTTATTTTGTATCTGTTTGCTGACTCGGGATCGAGAGGCTCCTCGTATCCGCATCTTCTGCACACAAATACTCCTTTCTTCTTGTCTGGTAGCATTATGCTCCCACATTTTGGACAGAATTTCATCCTCTCACCTCCACTCCAACACAAGTTGCTGGGGTTTGAATAAAAAGTTTTGCCATGCCGGACTATAAAGGGAAGGGTTTTTAAGGCCACGTTGAAACTCAAAAATAAGGATAACCGATGATGAGTGTCATCCCAGCCGAGTGGTGACGACGTTTTATCCCCACCTGAGGTGTGAAAAATGTTTGGATTTTTCAAAAAGAAGAAGAGATACGGTGCTTTGATATACCTGAGCGAACCCACGATTATTTATCACACTCAAACTGAGAAAGCAGTGCTAAAGATTATTGAAGAGAGGCTTAACTCAAACAACTTTATACTTCCTTCTGATTATGGGCTAAAGCCTACGCACCATATGATAAAAGACGCCGAAATATTTGTCGCCGTTGGCATAATTGGCAAATTTACTTCCTTGGTTGTGAGAGAAATAAAAATTGCCCAAGAACTCAAGAAGAAAATTTACACAATAAACGTGGCCAGAAAAGGTGATGAAATTTACTACGATTTCTTTGAGGGTATTCCCGAGGATATAGAGTGGCTAAGCGAGGAGGAAACCCAAAAGCTTTACGAGGATTTTAGAGGCGAGGCATTCTCTGGTTTTATGAAGTTCTTCTTTGGTGATAGAAGAAAGCAGTGGTAAAGCTTATTTAGGAGAAATCAAAGATACTTCTGGTGGCTATTATGAAAAAATTAATGGTGTTCGTGTTGTTATTTTTAATGCCCTTTGTAGCTGCCCAAGAACTAGAGTACCATACCTGGGGCGGCGACGATGGTGATACTGCCATTGCTTACCTTCCAGCAGATGGACACTCTTTTTTAATAGGCTCCACGAAAAGCTTTGAAGATACCAGGGGGATGTTTATTGTCAAAATTGATGACAAAGGAAATTTGGAGTTTCAAAAGCTTATTTATTCCTCGCACCCAATTTTCATTAAAGACGCTTTTCTTTTCGAGGACACAATATACGTTGTTGGCCAGATTGGGTCGTCAAGCTTTCAAGAGGCTGATGGGTTCGTAGCTGCCATTGACGAAAATGGAAGGCTTAAATATTTCAAAACATTCGGTAGAAGCTCCAATGACGGTGCCGAAGCAATAGATATAGCAAACGGCAAAATATACGTAGTGGGCTATACCTATCCAACGGGAAGCATTCAGAGGACATTTCTGGCTGAGATATCACTTGATGGAAACATAAACTGGATAGTTGAGTTTGGTGAGAAAGGTTCCAAAGCAACTGCCGTTGAAGCAACTTCCTCCGCTGTTTATGTGGGAGGAAACTATGAGGACGGGGTCTTTGTTTGTGCGTTTGACTTACATGGCAAACTGGAGTGGGCTAAGTCGTACCCCCTAAAAAGCTTGGAGGGTCTTAAGTTTAGAGATGCCATTTATGCAGTAGGCACCACATATGAAAATATGGGGTTTGGAAACGCCTTCATAATGAAGTTCTCACCTGATGGCAGCATCATCTGGAAGAAGCATTTCGGAATAGGTTACGGAGACATCTTTGTTTCTTTGATGTTTAACAACAGCGAGATAGTCCTTGGTGGTTACTTTGGCAACTTTACTGCCGGAAATCGAGACGCCCTTATTGCAAAATTTAACAGTTTAGGAGAGCTTTTATGGTTCGGAATAGTTCAAGGGGGCGGAGAGGATATAGTAGCAAAGACCATAATGAAAGATGGCGTGATTTATGGGGCAGGCTACACGGAAGATTTCTCTAAAACCCTTGTGGTCCCCAAAATCTCTGAAGTTACTTGGAAGAGCCTTTACAGTTCTCTGGATGTCGAGGAAAGGGGATACTCCGCAGAGCCTAAGAAAATAGTATTAGAAGCATCTGAATACAGAGTTTTCGTAAAAGACGTTAATGGAATCCTTGACCATCCAAAAAACGGCGATGCTTGGTTCTTCAAGTTCGGAAAGGGGGGAGAGATTGAAACGCCCTCTCCAACGGCTACTGAGACTTCTTCTACTTCACCAACTCAAACAAAAACGACGACCACAACACAGACTTCGTCATCTTCAGCAACTACAACGCAAACATGGGAACACAGCACGACAACTAGTGAAACTTCCTCCACTCAAACCCAGTCTTCAATCTCCACGGAATCAACAACTGGCGGAGGAATTTGTGGTCCAGGTTTTGTTCTTCTCGTGACCGTAATACCACTCCTGGGAATGTATTTAGTGAAGTCGAGAAAAGGCTTTTAATCTCTTCCCCCCACTCCTTTTTGGTGATTAAAATGGCAAAATTTTTCGTGCCGAAATCTCATCCCAGATACTGGAGCCTTTACTATAGGCATAAGCTCGAAGAAGCCCTCGAAAAGGGAATTTTAGCAACCGCTGGACTGATAGCCCACGGAAGAGGAGAAGCCTTCGATTACCTTATCGGTGAGAAGACAATTGAACCCGCAGAAAAGGCAATGAGAGCTGCAGTTGCGAAACTTCTCTTAGCTAAATACCCTGTTATTTCGGTAAACGGAAACGTCGCTGCTTTAGTTCCAAAAGAGACAATAGAGCTTGCAAAAGTCCTCAACGCAAAACTCGAAATAAACCTCTTCTATCGGACAGAAGAGAGAGTCGAGGCAATAGCAGAAGAGCTACGCAAATACGACCCCGAAGTAGAGCTTCTCGGCATAAACCCCACAAAAAGAATACCTAATTTGGAGAGCGAGAGGGGTAAAGTTGATGAGAACGGCATATGGAAGGCAGATGTAGTTGTCGTTCCGCTGGAAGATGGGGACAGAACGGAAGCACTCGTAAGGATGGGCAAGTTCGTTATAACAGTTGACCTTAACCCCCTTTCGAGGAGCGCGAGAATGGCTGACATAACCATAGTTGACAACATAGTGAGGGCGTATCCGAGGATGATTGAACTCGCTAAGGAAATGAGGGAGCTCCCCAAAGAAGAGCTTGAAAAAATAGTGGCGGAGTACGACAATGGAAAGATACTCAGCGAAGTGTTGACTCATATGAAATCCAGGCTAGAGAAATTAGCTGAAGAAGGTGTTTGGAGAAGAGAAAAACTCTAGATTTTTTCGGCTTTTTCTACCAACGCCCTGAGGTTCAATATAAGCTCGTTTTCGTCTTTGGCTTTCGACACCACTAGAGGGACTCTTTCCCTTTCCGCTATTTTTACGGCGAGCTCGTCGAGCTTTTTAACCCCATGCAACACAACTACTGCCGGCTTTAGTCCTTGAACCCTTATTGCAATCATTGGACTTCTCCCGGTGGTTACTTTGGTAAAGACTAGCGCCCTTTCCGTAGTCCATCCATAGAGCTTCAAAAATTCGTCGCTGCTCATCTCTAAGATAGCCTGTATGCTGTCTATGACGGTGTATCCATAAATCTTCCTTCCGAGGAGGTCTTCGTTTGCAACAACTTCTCCCTTCACCGCGTTAACTATGTCTTCCACGGTAACGGGAAATGCAAATTCCCTTATGTCTAAGATGGCATTTGTTGGGAGGTCGCTCCCTATGGTCCTGCTAAACGCCCTTATAACGTTTCCTCCTCTTTTTTCGTCTATCTCAAGCAGTGCTTCGACGAATTTTCTAATTGTGGAAGCGCCGGGGCTTTTTCTTCTGCCTCCTTCATAATCGCTAATCACCGAAGAAGAAACCCCTAAGACTTCAGCCAGTTCAGTTTGGCTTATGCCGAATATCTCTCTCCACTTTCTCATAGTTTTTCCTGGGTCGGAAGAGAGTGTTATCTCACCAGCAATTCTTTTTGCCAGAGCTTCCTTTTCTTTTTCCAGCATATTTACTTCCTCGCACTAAAACGTTATAAGTTTTTCGGCAATTGTCTATAAAAGGGGGTAATAACCCGCCCGAGTTCATCGACTCCGCCTTCGGCGGTACTCCCCGGGCAGGAGTAGTTGGGACTTTTCATTAATAACCTTTGCTATTTCTTCATTTCCTCTTTTATTGTCTCGGCGAGCCTCTTTATACCTTCTCTAATCTTTTCTTCAGGTACGTAAGTGAAGTTGAGTCTCATCGTGTTCTTAACGTCTCTATGTGCAAAGAAAGCCTCTCCTGGGACGTATGCAACCCCTCTTGCAACGGCCTTTTCAAGCATGAGCTTTGTATCAATTCCCTCAGGGAGAGTGACCCAAACGAACATTCCACCCTCTGGCTTTGTCCACTTAACCCCTTCTGGCATGAACTCTTCCAGAGCTTTTAACATTGCATCCCTTCTAGGTTTGTAGAACTCAATAATCTTTGGTATGTGCTTGTCTAAATGGCCTCCTTCTACGTATTTCCACGCTATAACTTGGCTGAAAGTATTGGTACAGAGGTCAACGCTCTGCTTTGCGATCTCTAGTTTCCTTATGAAATGTGGTTCTCCAGCTATCCACCCAATCCTGAAGCCTGGAGCAAGAATCTTGGAGAACGTTCCCAAATATAGTACTCTTCCTTCCTCGTCCCATGCCTTAATCGGTTTTACGGGCTTTCCGGAATAGCGTAGCTCACCGTATGGGTTGTCTTCAACTATTATGAAGTCATACTCACTTGCAAGCTCAAGAAGCCTCTTTCTTCTCTTCTCACTCATTGTTACGCCAGCCGGGTTCTGGAATGTTGGTATTGTGTAGAGTATCTTTACTTTCTTTCCTTCTTTCTTTAGCTCCTGCAGCTTTTCCTCAAGGAGGTCAACGTTCATTCCCTCATCGTCAAGGGGTACTTGAACGAATTCGGGCTCATAGTATTTGAAAGCTTGAAGGGCAGCAAGGTATGTAGGAGCTTCAACTACAATAATATCGCCGGGATTTATGAAAACTCTACCAATCAAGTCGAGGGCCTGCTGTGATCCGCTTGTAATCATAATGTCCACTTTGGAGATAGGGACATCATACCTCTTCCTCATCCACTCGGCAATAGCCAACCTCAAGGGAGTAAACCCCTTTGTGGTTCCATATTGAAGTGCTTGGGCTGCGTGCTTTTCAAGGACTTCTTTGGTAATTTCTCCAATTATCTCCACTGGGAAGGTCTCAGATGCTGGAAGACCACCTGCAAGTGAAATTACATCTGAAGATTCAACAAGCTTTAGAAGCTCTCTAACCTCTGAAGCTTTCATTCCAAGAGCTTTTTCTGAGAAATATTTTTCATAATCCAAAGTTGGCGCCTCCAATTTTCCTTTAAGCCTGTTCTCAAGCTCCATCTTAGCCTTCCCCCATGCAGTTTATCTAATGTACTAAAGTGAACATATACCCTATTTTGTGCATTAGTAGTTTTGTGGCAATTAAATATAAAGCTTTCGGCGTTGGTCGGAAACAATCTTTATGTTTGTAAAGATTTGATGTATAGGAAATTTATGTACATCAAAGAACATGTGAAAACATCAACGAACAAAACCAAAAGTATGGAAAGAGTGAGCTATATAAACTCACTCAAAGAATTAAGGGAACAAAGGGGGGATTGAAATGGCCGTAATAAAGGAGGTTTTAGAAATAGCAGAAAAGATAAAGACGATGGAAATAAGGGGGGCAGGGAAGATAGCAAGGTCTGCGGCATATGCACTGCAACTTCAAGCCGAAAAAAGCAAAGCAAAAAGTGCGGATGAACTCTGGAAGGAGATTAAGGAAGCGGCAAAAATTTTATACCACACAAGACCCACTGCCGTTTCCCTTCCAAATGCCTTAAGATACGTCACATACAGGGCAAAAGTAGCATACAACAGCGGTGCAGACTTAGAGGAGCTCAGGTTTATAGTTATCAACTCGGCGAAGGAGTTCATACACAATTCAGAAAACGCCATTAAGAGAATAGCAGAATTTGGTGCAAAGAGGATTGAAGACGGAGACGTCATAATGACACACTGCCATTCAAAGGCTGCCATAGGGGTTATGAAAAAAGCGTGGGAAGAAGGAAAAGACATCAAGGTCATCGTGACTGAGACAAGACCCAAGTATCAAGGAAAGATTACGGCAAAAGAGCTTGCAGAGGCAGGCATTCCGGTGATTTACGTCGTCGATGGAGCCGCTAGGCACTATATGAAAATGACCGATAAGGTAGTTATGGGAGCGGACTCGATAACTGCCAACGGTGCCGTCATAAACAAAGTGGGGACCGCTCTATTGGCTCTAACGGCAAAAGAGCATAGAGTATGGGTTATGATAGCCGCAGAAACTTACAAGTTCCACCCGGAGACACTCTTGGGACAGCTAGTTGAAATAGAGGAGAGAGACCCATATGAAGTCGTTCCAAAAGAGGAGCTCGACACATGGCCCAAGAACATAGTCGTTAAGAACCCTGCCTTCGACGTTACCCCGCCGGAATATATCGACGTGATAATTACGGAAAAAGCCGTTATTCCACCGTGTGCAGCAATAGACATCTTAAAAGAAGAATTTGGATGGGCGCTCAAATATACTGAGCCCTGGGAGGATTGAGCTCGTAAAATAGTTCATCTTCTCCAAGTTCCTTTTTCAGTTTTTTGAAGTTCTGCTCGAGTCTAGGGAGTCGTGACTTGCTCCGCTCGAGCATCTCGTTTGCCAAGTTAATCAAAAACTCAAGGTATTCGTCGGTTATTAACACCTTTCCATCTCTGCCAAGAGGAACGGTTAAGTACTCGGTACCGTTTATTTCAACCAGTACTCGGTCTTTGCTGAGGGCTTTGAATGTGGTGTACTTGAAGCCAGAAGAAAGTCCAATTTCGTGAAGCTTTTTCCCTATTTCTGGAGTTTCTCCGACTATGTGAAAAATCGGTGGCTGTGCCTTGAGGAATATTATCCCTTCTCGCGCATCTTTCAAGCTATCTTTTGCTTCTTCAAATGTTATTGGGGCGTGTTTCTTGATAATCCACCTTGACAAGGGTTTGGCACCTATTTTGGGCTCTTCAATTATCCCTACCCTTCCTGAGCATGAGCTTGTTGTGTAAACACCTTTTATGGAATTAATAAGGAGGAGCAAATCAACTATGTCCCTGTCAACTTTGTTCTCGCTTATTGCTGTAAAGAGAGCTTTCAGAGCTTCTCTCTTTGCTCTCATCTTTATCTCACCTCTGAAGCCAATTATCATTAATAAACTTCGTTTGAGATGGTTAATTAGTTATTAATCCGGTCTTAGCACTTTTTGACCTTATTCTGGCGAAAAGTTTATAAAGATATCCCAGATAGCTAAAGTGGACATGGCCGGGGTGGTGTAGCCTGGTTAGCACAGGGGACTGTGGATCCCCTAGCCCGGGTTCGAATCCCGGCCCCGGCCCCAGAAAAGCTTTTTTCTGAAAATAGAGGTTCAAAAAGAGAGCTTTTTCAGGCATTTTTGCGGCCGCGTGGAAGTTTTCTCTATGAATGCTTCAGGAGTATGGCATAAGATGGTATAAACTGCGATTGTGGGATTCCCTACGACTTTATGTTTGTTCTTTGTCTTGCATTCTCAATAGAATTAATCAGGTTCTTTGCGGCTTCTTCCATAAGATGTTCCTGATACCATCTAAAGCCCATAAGGCCTTTAGAAGAATCTGTTACGTAAGCAACCAGATATGCCTGCATTTCTCCATTAACATTGGAAACAAAGGTTATTAGCTCCCGTTCTTTATCGGTAGCATTCAAATACTTAAGATAGTGATCTGGCTTACCGAGGCTTGAATAAACTGCTTTCACTTTAATTGACCCCTTTGCCATAAAAGGAAAATAAGTTGTGTTTATCCCCTCAACCCAAACAGCGAGGAACTGGCTATTGCATTCTGCAGGAGACTCAATAACCGAGACTTTGTATCCCCTATTCTGTAGCTCCTCAGCAACAATTCTTCCAAACTTTGAATCGGGATACACACAAAAACCCTCTTTGAAAGTAGCATTTTTTGTGGATGCTGCTCCCAACTGTACTGATGAGCGTATTTCTGATTTTCCAAAGCCAAAATTTCCAAAGTAAAAAGCCAGCAGAACAAACACAAGAAAAATTGCTAATGTTTTCCATTTTTTCATTTTTATTATCCCCTGGCAGTCTTTTTCTTTGATTTGGTTTAAAAAACTTAAAAACATTACTCCTTCGGAGCGAGAATAGTTCACTCTTTAGTTACCTTAAGCCACATACATGCCTGCAATTTGTACTCAAAGCATTTTTGTGGTCTTCAAGGGCGGAGTAGAAGTTATAAGTTGGAAGTTAAAAGTTAGAAGTTGGAGGTAGTGAGAATAGTAATATGCGGAAGGCATAACAAATCGATTTGTAAACTTAGACAATAGATTGCTTAAACTCAAAAAAACTCTTGTTTATAGAAGGATCCAGCGAATTGGACTTTCTAAAATTAGGGTTTGCCAAAAGAAAATAAGAAGCGAATGCAGAAGAGACATTATGGTACTGCAACCTTTAGCCCTAGGAGTTCTCTGTTAACAGCTTTTACCACTGAGAACGCGTAGGTCTTCTCGCACACTTTAACTCTAACCACGGTTGTTGCTAACTCTTCAAGCAAGGATACAGCTTCCGGAATAGTACGCTCCAACACGTCAGTATTAAGGAAGTAAAACGCAACTATCTGCCTATCACCAACAGGAAATATTTATGTTACTTTGTTTATGAGAGTTTTGATACCTAGTTTGACAGCTATCCTAAGCATCAATATTTGCCAAACACATATGTTGTCAAATCTTCAAATAAATGAGCAAACGCATGTGAACAAGTACGTAAACATATGGGTAAAGGAGCACATTACTCAATCATTTACCACGCTTATTCTGAGTGATCAAATGTACACGCGCTTTTAATTAAGGCTCCTAAAATTTCTTGTGACAACAAAATCTAAAAGCCAAAGCTACTACTTCTCTATGGTGAGAGCAATGATAATTTATGAACCCGTAATGCTTGCAATGCCCCTTGCGGAGAGAATTAAAGACAAGATACTGCAGGAGAGGAAAGTACCGAGTGCTGATGACCTTAGAAAAATACTGACGTCTCTCGGTCTTGAAGAGGCGTGTCTGGATAGAGGACTTGCCTTATTCCGCTCCAAGTATGTCCTCGCTCTCCTCATTCCGTCCAAGGAATACATAACCGTTGATATAATATCTTCAACTGGAGATTTGAGCGACGCCTTGGAGCTTATGGTATATCACGACAAAAAGCTCAACGCTTACATAGTTGACATACTGCCGGCTAATGAACTTGAGTTCGAAGGAAACATAGGTTTGGAGCCGGTTATAATAGACGCAGAAACTTTTGAGTTAAAAAGCACTCCTGTTTTGGGGCATTTTGAGAAGGAAAATGGTGAAATATTCCTCGTGATAAGCGAGAAAACATACGATGCATGGAAAGAAAGTGGCAAACTTGAAGTCTGTCCTATCTGCGGTGCTGACGAGCTTGTATGGCAGAAGGGAACTGCCTACTGCAACGCCTGCGGCATTGGGGTAAAGGTGGTGAAAAAATGAGCAGGCTCGTTAGAGAAATGCTCGTTAGATATTCGAGATTGGCTCATGAAAGAGGATTAACAGCTGCATTTGGAGGGAATCTGAGCGTTCTTTTCAATGGAAAAATCTTCATAAAGGCAACTGGAGCTGTGATGGATGAACTTACACGGGAGCAGATAGCGGTTATTGATCTCGAGGGGAACGTTCTAAGCTTGGTGAGGCCTTCTTCCGAATGGAAGCTCCATGTGGAGATTTACAAACGGAGAGAGGATATAAAAGCAGTGGTTCATCTCCACCCGCCATATTCAATAGTTGCATCCACTCTACTCAGCGGTGAGCTCCCTATAATAACACCCGAAGCTGAAATCTATTTGAAAAAAATTCCCATAGCTGAGTTTAAACCAGCTGGAAGCTGGGAACTTGCTAAAGAGACTGCGAAGTATTTGGAAAATTATGATGCGGTCATAATGGCCAACCACGGAATAGTAACCGTTGGTAAAAGCTTAAGAGAAGCTTATTACAAGGCAGAGTTAGTAGAAGAAAGTGCAAAATTGTGGTATCTAAAAGAAAAAGGCGAGCAAATCACTTAATCTGCTCCAAAGCACCCAAAACTTCCCAGATTATTGTCCTTGTGTGCATTGGCATGTTCGGGTCTTCGCTAATCTCCTCAAGAATAGCAATAGCATCAGCTGCTCTCACAGTTGGGTCCTTGCTAGTGTCCATTAGGACCTCAATTGCCTGCTCGGCAGCTCTCCTAATGTTTCTTGGGACGATTGTATCTTGAACAACTTGCTCCTTCAAAACTTGGATAATCTGTTGAATCTTCTCCTCACTCATCCTTATCACCTCCGATTTAAGTAAGAATTCGTAACTAAAATTTTTCCACCATATATTGCACATTGGTTATTAAAACCTTTTCGGTTCTTTTAGTACTCTACGCCTTTTCTAGCCACAACTCCCTTTTGGTAGGGGTGTTTTATTTCTCTCATCTCCGTTACATAGTCCGCTAGTTCATAGAGTTTTTCTGGGCAATATCTACCGGTTAAAACAAGCTCGGTGTTTGGAGCTTTTTCTTTTATGAGTTGTTTAACTTCTTCGAGCTCTATCATTTTAAATCCCAATGCTACGCATATCTCATCGAGAATTACGAGGTCCCATTCACCGCTTTTAACAACTTCCTTGGCCCTCTCTAAGGCCTTTTTTGCCGCTTCAATATCTTCTGGCTCAGGCTTTCCGTGAACGAACTTCGGTAGGCCATAGGATTCTACAACAATTCCACATTCTTGGGCTTTTTTCTGCTCCCCATAGACGTTAGCAGATTTCAAAAACTGTATCATAATAACCCGTCCTTTGTGGCCGAGCATCCTTAAAGCTAAACCCAAGGCAGCCGTGGTCTTTCCCTTCCCATTTCCTGTGTATATATGCACCAACCCAAGCTCCTTTTTCCACTCCTCCATTTTGTTCACCGGAGAAACTTGGTGTTGAGGTACTTATTCCTTGTGGAAGAGCTTTTATTCTCTTGAGCATACCTACTTTTGGTGGTTCCTATGAAAGCCCCTGAACTTGGAATTAAAATAGGAGTTTTTGAGCATGGGAAAAGAAATTCAATAAGCGACGTTAAGGGTGTTAAAGTAGGTCACGTTACCTTGATTCAAGGGGAGGGAAAGCTTATACCGGGTAAAGGTCCAGTAAGGACTGGTGTAACTGCAATAATCCCCCACGAGGGGAATATCTACAAGGAAAAACTGCTGGCAAATGCATTTGTTATGAATGGCTACTCCAAGCCTATTGGCTTAATCCAAGTTCAAGAGCTTGGAACCCTTGAAACACCGATAGTACTGACTAACACCCTAAGCATTGGCACTGCTGCTGATGCGTTGATAGAGTATATGCTTGAGCAGAACGATGACATAGGAGTGACTACCGGTTCAGTTAATCCCGTTGTTATGGAGTGCAATGACTCATATCTTAACGATATCAGGGGAAGGCACGTCAAGAAGGAGCACGTATTTGAGGCCCTTAAAAATGCAAAAGAGGACTTTGAGGAAGGTGCAGTCGGTGCTGGAACTGGAATGAGTGCTTTTGAGTTCAAAGGTGGTATCGGCTCTTCTTCCAGAGTTGTAGAGATAGAGAACAGAAAATACACAGTTGGGGCACTTGTTTTGAGCAACTTTGGTAAGAGGGAAGATTTAACAGTTGCTGGGGTTCCCGTAGGGCTGGAGTTGAAAGATTGGCCTGGGAAGGGTGGCAAAGGGAAAGGGAGTATAATAATCGTTGTGGCAACAGATGCTCCTTTAACATCACGCCAACTCCACAGAGTTGCCAAGAGGGGAGCCGTGGGACTTGCAAGAACCGGAGGCTATGCTTACAACGGGAGTGGAGACATAGTTTTTGCATTTTCAACCGCTCAAAGAATAAAGCACTATCAAAAGGAGCCGTTTGATATAAAAGTTCTCCCCGACAGCACTTTGTCGCCCCTTTTCAAAGCCACGGCTGAAGCAGTCGAGGAGGCAATAATTAACTCCCTCCTCCAAGCAAAGACCATGACTGGAAGAGATAATCACGTACGCTATGCCATTCCCAAAGAGGAGCTTGTAAGGATAATGGAGAAATATGGAAGACTGGAAAAGAAATGAGGTGAAAAATATGAACGTCAAACATCTTTTTCCCGGGTTGAAAAATTTCAAAGCCTATTTGAATACGGCAAGTGCAGGATTTTTGCCTTTAACAGCCCTTAAGAGGAGCATTGACTTTCTATCCTACCTCTCAGACTTTAAGGAAGGGGCTGACTCAGTGGACTTTTTGAACAAAGAAATACTGGAAAAAGTGCTTGAGGAGGGGGCAAAACTTTTCCGTACCAATAAGGAGAACCTAACCTTAACAATCCAGACAACAGAGGGATTGAGGAGGCTGCTCCTATCGCTAGAACCAGAAAAAGGCGGAAATATCGTTTCATTTGACATGGAGTTTCCCTCTCTTTCATGCCTTCTAAAAAGCTATGCAAAGAGGTATGGCTTGGAGCTTAGAGTTGTTAAAAACAGAAACGGCTGGTACTTTATTGAGGATGTGGAAAAGCTCGTTGATGATAACACGTTTGCAGTCATTGGGAGCAGTGTTCAGTGGATATCTGGCCAGAGAATGGATCTAAAAGAGCTCTCCAGAATTGCTCACAAACATGGGGCATGGCTCATTGTAGATGCGGTTCAACACGCTGGCAGCTTGAAGCTATATCCAGAAAAAGAGGGCGTCGATGCCTTTGTTGCTGGAGGAGAAAAATGGCTGCTTAATCCCTCCGTGGGCTCTGGGATTATGTACATATGTGACGAGCTTATCGAAGAAGCTTCGCCAATAGCTGGACTGTTGAACATGGAGCCCCCGGTAGGGGAGTGGTCATCCTGGTGGGGCATGCCCGAAAAGGATCCTTGGGGGGAATTCGAGCTTAGAAACGATGCAGGAAAGCTTGACTTTGGAGGCGGCTTGCCTTATCTTCTTGCAACAACTCTTTGGGGAGCCCTCGAGCTGATAAACGACGTTGGCATTGAAAAAATTGAAAAACACAACACCAAGCTTGCAGGAAGGATTAGAGATGAAGCTCTAAGCTTGGGCTTGGACATTATTGGGGACGAGAACTGGGAAAGCTCGGCAATAATTACAATACAAACCGGCTTAGGTTACGAGAAAGAAGAGGAAATCTACCAGCAGATGCTTGCCGAAGGAATAAAGGTCAGCCACAGGGGAGCGCTAGGGCACTATGGAATAAGGGCTTCCCCTCACTTGTACAACGATATGGATGATGTTGAGACGTTTTTGAACTCTCTTGTGGAGTCCCTTTCTAAACTTTAATTTCCCCATATTTTTTCTTCATAAGCAGTGCATCGCCCTCTATGTTGGGGCTCTCACTTATGACAACTCCTTTGACTCTGAATTCCTTTAAAACTCTAAGCAAGTCTTCCCATTTCAAGTCGCTTTCTTGCAGGTTTAAATGATTCCTCTCGCCCTTTTCAGAGTAGTTTATTCCGCTTATGTGAATATGCATATTGTCCAAGGCCTCTCTTCCAAGCTCATTCTCAATCAGGGACAGCATCTCTCTCCATTCTTCGGCGCTGTTGTATTTTCCGTTGTGCCTTGCGTGGCAATGTGCAAAGTCGATAGCGGGCAGCACTTGTTCAACCTCTTGGCTTATCTTTATTAGCTCTTCGAGGCTTCCGAATTGAGTTGGCTTACCAGTTAGCTCCGGCCGTATCCACACGTCTATTCCCTTATCCTGCAGAACTCTCACGATGTCCTTTATCTCGTTCTTAATCTTCTCATAAACTTTCGCAGGGTCTTGGTTTAGGTAGTACCCTGCATGGAACACCACGCTCCAGCCCCCAGCTTCGTGCAAACGTTCGGCACTCTGGATTATTCTCTGTTTACTCCCCTCAACTTTCGCTTTTTCCCTTGCGTTTAGGTTTATGTAATACGGTGCGTGTGCCGTGAGGAGAACGTCGTTCTTTTGGGCAACATACTTTATTTTTTTGGCCAGTTCGGGCTTTATATTAATCCCTCTTACAAATTCGAGCTCCATGGCGTCTAAGCCCAACTTTCTGACCTGTTCTATGCCCGTTATGGTTGAAGGCTTTGGAGTTGAGAGGGGGATTCCCGCGGTTCCAAACCTTAGTCTATCAACCTTCTTTTTCATGCCCACCACCTAAAAATTAGGTAGACCTAAAAATATAAAAACTTTAACTCGTTTCGACTTTTTCTCCCAGAATACGTTCAAGCTTTGAAATGCTCCTCTTAAGCTCTTCTTCAAGTTCTTCTACTTTTTTCTTGAATGCCTTTATTTTTTCTTCCTTTTCGCGGATTTTTCTTTTCAACTCCTCGACTTCTCGTTTTTTGGCTTCTTCCTTTTCCACGATATCTGAGAGCTCTTTTTCAACCTTTGCCAGTTCTTCTTTCATGTTGGCAAGCTCTTGGGATTCCTTAATCAGATTTGTTTTGGCCCATTCTGCGGTTTTTTTGTATTTCTTGTCAAGTTCATTTTCAATTCTGCCGAGCAGCTCCAGAAATTCTTCTGGATGGTTGATTGCATAAGCAGAATCTTTCAAAAACTCTCTTGCAACACTTTCCGGCAGCCTCATCCTTTTTATTGGTTTTTGGAGCTTGGAAATCTTCGAACGGATGTTAATCTCCTTTCCGGATATTTCCCTTTTAAGCCTTTCTTGGGATTCTCTAAGGGCTTTAAACTCTGGCTTGGCTTCGAGCCCTTTAATCTGCTTCTGAAGTTCTTCTAACTGTTTCATGAGATTTTCTCTTGAGAGTTCCTCCTCTTTTAAGGTATCTCTGAGATCTTCGAGTTCTTTCAGCAGCTCTTTAGTTTTCACGTCCTCAATACCTATTTTACCCACCTCTTTGAGATACGCGGAATACTCCTCGGACAGAGCCTTTAAAAGGGCGTTTATTTCATATATCTCCTTCTCAAATATCAAGAGCAGATGTCGGCCGTGAGTAACGTGAAATCTGGAAATCTCCGGCAGTATTTTTTCTACGTCCTCAATGCCTTCTATCTTTTGCAGCATGTTTCGGAGTGCAGTTATGTATCTATCTTTTTCAGCCTTCACAATTCTTGCGAGTCGAGGATCAACGTTCTTGGGTATCTCCTGCTTTTCAAGTCTCTCAAGATTTTTGAAAATTTTCAGGACAATTTCTCCGGAAGTTTTTGTGTATTTTGCCCTTATTCTTTGCCGTTGTTTTTTAATCTCTTCTTTTTTCCGTTCATACTCCTGAAGTGCTTCTCTTAGCTTCAACTTTCTCCCATCCTTTTACTTTATCCCTTAGGTATATCCCCACAAGGGTCGCAATGGCTATGTCGATAATTGCTATGAGCCCTTTCTTTAGGAACTCAATCGAATAGAACGACACTATTGAGAGTGCATAGAGGGTGGTAACATCGATTGTTATCCACAGCGCCGGTAGGAGCAGAATACCGCTTATGTAGTACCAGATGTGGTAATCCTTCCTCAGATACGAATGGACAATCTTACCTATCATCAAAATGCCCAGTGCAACGATAAAGGGAGTATTTAAGGCATTTAGGAATATAACCAGCCCTAAAAGCTCCGTTCCGGGGTATCTACCCGTTAGCTGAAGCGCAATTCTTTCCAAGTTAAGATAAGCATTTACTGCTCCGGCGAAGAGAACGAACATTGCCGCAATGGCAGAAACGAACTGTATAAACCCCTTGGTTAAGACATGCCCCAAAACTTCCTTTATTCGGAAGGCTTTTGCGAAAAAGTACCCTCCAATAAGGAAGAGTATCACACCCGTAACAGTTGATGAAATTATTGTAACACTCTGCTGGTATTTTATGGAAAGTAAACGGGCAATACCATAGATAAGCAATATCAGTCCGGGAAGTCCAAAGAATATTTTTGCCGCTTCAGGATCGCTTAAAATTTCCTTTAGGTACCGATACAAAATGTAGTAGGTTGTCTCGATGCTTTCGCTTTGCTTAACGACAACTCGGCGGGTGCTTATAATTGGAATTCTTGAAGTTATTATGGGGAATATCTGCTCATCCTCTGCTCCATCTGTAACCGGAATTACACCATCGGCGGGGAACTTCTTGAGGACTTCTTCCAACTGTTTTTGCAGTTCTAGGTCGCTCTTAACTCCTACATCAGGATGCCCTGTAATGAGCGCCACTTCAACGTCCTCAAATTCCCCTTTTCCCTTGAGCTCGTCATAAAGCTTTACTGCAGCGTATAAAACATTAGCATCGCTATCTTCTGGATCTGCTAAGCTGAGCTTTAGAGCGGCATCTATACATGCGTCTCTACCAATAACAGGACCTCTAACCCTTGCTTTTTTTCCAAAGTCGTCATCTCTGTCAATGGCAAGCACCAATACTTTAATCTTTATCCCCCCGAACTTTTTCGAGAACTGATTTTATTTTATCTTCCATTTTTCTATCTTTGTCACGTCTGTCATCAATTCTTATCGTTGTCGAAACTCTCTTCGCACCAAGGGCAAACATCGCTTCATGGGCTTCTTTGATTATCTCCAACCCCTCTTCCAGGGTTGGAACCTCAATGATTGTGCCCATAGGTGTCAATTGATATTTTACCCCCTTCTCCTCTAAAAGCTTTACTACGTGGGCTACATATTTGCTTAAGCTCAGCTCTCCTAGCGGGACGATAACGAACTCAATAATTACCCCCATTTTCGACACCTGGCTAAATTAGAATCGACGATTTTTTAAGCTTAACGGTGGAAAGCCTTATTTTGTTGGAGAGCAAATGGATATTGGTGAGGGACGTGCACAAGATAAAAGACGAGTGGGGAGAATTCTTGGTGAGATTGGCCAGAAAAGCCATAGAGGAGTACTTAAACTCTGGTAAGGAAATAGAACCTCCTGAGGATACTCCCCCGGAACTCTGGGAAAAAATGGGTGTTTTTGTGACCCTCAACAGGGCAAATGCTCCTCCCACTCAAGCGTTAAGAGGGTGCATAGGCTTCCCGTATCCAATATACCCCTTAGTCAAGGCAACTATAAAGGCCGCAATTTATGCGGCCGTTGATGACCCGCGCTTTCCCCCAGTTACGCTGGATGAACTAAAGGACTTGCGGATAGAGGTTAGTGTTCTAACCCCTCCAGAGCCAGTAGAAGGTCCTCCTCACGAAAGGCCCAAAAAGATAAAGGTTGGGAGAGATGGGCTAATCATTAAAAAGGGCATCTACAGCGGCCTATTGCTACCCCAAGTTCCCATTGAATGGGGATGGGATGAGGAGGAATTTTTAAGTGAAACATGCTGGAAAGCTGGTCTTCCGCCTGATTGCTGGCTAGATGAGGATACGGAGGTTTACCGTTTTACCGCGGAGATTTTTGAAGAGGAATATCCCAATGGGCCCGTGAAAAGAAAGCCCCTGCATGCTCCGTAGCAAATTTTAGTTGTGTTTTGCTCTTCATTTTCTCAATTTCGCAATGAAAAAGCTGTTACAGTCGTGCAAGTGGGTAAAGCTTCTGAAAACCTTGTCTCCAATGTCTGTAAATCCTCTTTCTCCCCATGTGAAGGGATAATCAACAAGCTCAAAGCCTACTTTATTTATGGCATACTTTATGTTCTCCTCGTTTTCGTCAACCCTTATTGAGCAGGTAGAATACGTCATTTCGCCCCCTTCTTTTAGATTTCTGTAGGCGTTTTTTATCATAGCCTTTTGAACCTGGATAACCTTCTTTATTTTGTTTTTATCGAAACGCCATTTGACTTCCGGAAACTGTCTGTATGTCCCGGAAGAAGAACACGGTGCATCGAGTATTATTTTATCGAACGTTTCCTTGTCCTTGAATTTCATGCCATCAGCGTGTACAAGCTTGACGTTTTTGACCCCTAGAACCTTCATCTTGGCTTCCATTTTTTTGAGCCTATCAAGAGAATAATCGACAGCAATTATCTCTCCGGTGTTCTCCATTAGATGGGCCACATGGAAAGTCTTACTACCCGGCGCAGCAGCTAAATCAAGAATCCTTTCTCCCTTTTCGGGGGCAAGAACATGGGCAACGTAAGCACTCGCCAGGTCTTGGATTACGAAATAGCCTTCCTTATACCAATCTAAGCAGGTTATCGGCGTTTCGTACTCCAGAACCTTTAAGACGTCATCAACGGGGGTCCTTGCAACTCTGACGTTATTTTCCTCAAGGTACTCTGCAAGCGTATCTATGTCTGTCTTTAGCGGGTTGACTCTGACGTAATACCTCTGGGGCTTGTTGTTGCTTAGCAAAAGCCTTACCGCGCTCTCGTAGCCGAGAAGGTCAATTACATACTCCACATACCAGCGCGGATGAGAGAACTTTACGCTTAAGTACTCTATCCTATCTTTTTCCTTGAGCTTTTTTAGAGCTTTATCCAGGTTGAAACTCTCTACCTCCCTAAGAATCGCGTTTATGAACTTTGCCCTCTTTAAATCGTATCTTTCTTTGACAACTCTGACAACTGAATCAGTGGCTATTGCGGGATTTATTTTCTTAAACTTCATCTCGAATATCCCGATCCTGAGAAGATTGGCAAGGTAAAGGTCAAAATCCTCAATTTTAGTTCCTTTAATAACAGAATTAGCGATAAAATCTATTTTCTTTCTCCATTTCTCAATCTCAAAAACGTAAGCATGAGCCAGTCCTCTAGCCCTCTCCCTGTCTTTTCCGATAACTCTTTTGAAAACTCTCTCTAGGGCGTTCTTCGATGAAAGCTCGCGCTCCTCTATGAGGGTCAATATATCGGCAATGAGCTCGTGAAGAGTTATTCTGTAAAACAACTCCATGATTTCCGATTTGGGGGAGGGTTTAAAAATTTGGCGGAACTTTTATTTAATCTGAATTCCAGTTATATCTGGTGGTATCTATGATATTAGACACTGACTACATAACAAAGGACGGTAAACCCATAATTCGAATTTTCAAGAAAGAGAACGGGGAATTTAAAATAGAACTTGATCCACATTTTCAGCCCTACATTTACGCTCTTCTCAAAGATGACTCCGCTATTGATGAAATAAAAGCAATAAAAGGCGAGAGACACGGAAAAATTGTGAGAGTAGTCGATGCAGTGAAAGTCAAGAAGAAATTTTTGGGGAGAGATGTTGAGGTCTGGAAGCTTATATTTGAGCATCCCCAAGACGTCCCGGCCCTAAGGGGCAAGATAAGGGAACATCCAGCTGTGATTGACATTTATGAGTACGACATACCCTTTGCCAAGCGCTACCTCATAGACAAGGGCTTGATCCCTATGGAGGGCGACGAGGAGCTTAAGCTAATGGCCTTCGACATTGAGACGTTTTACCACGAGGGAGACGAGTTTGGGAAGGGCGAGATAATAATGATAAGCTACGCCGATGAGGAAGAGGCAAGGGTAATTACATGGAAGAATATTGATCTGCCCTACGTTGATGTTGTATCCAACGAAAGGGAGATGATAAAGCGGTTTGTGCAAATTGTCAGGGAAAAAGACCCGGATGTCCTGATAACTTACAATGGAGACAACTTTGATTTGCCGTACCTTATAAAAAGGGCAGAGAAGTTAGGAGTTACTCTTCTCTTGGGGAGGGACAAAGAACACCCCGAGCCCAAGATTCACAGAATGGGCGATAGCTTTGCCGTGGAAATTAAAGGCAGAATTCACTTTGATCTCTTCCCGGTTGTGCGGAGAACCATAAACCTCCCAACATACACGCTTGAGGCAGTTTATGAAGCCGTCTTGGGAAAAACCAAAAGCAAGCTGGGTGCGGAGGAAATCGCCGCCATCTGGGAAACAGAGGAGAGCATGAAGAAGCTGGCCCAGTACTCGATGGAAGATGCTAGGGCAACTTATGAACTCGGAAAAGAGTTTTTCCCCATGGAGGCAGAGCTAGCAAAGCTAATAGGCCAAAGCGTATGGGACGTCTCAAGATCAAGCACTGGCAACCTTGTAGAGTGGTACCTGTTAAGGGTGGCATATGAGAGGAATGAGCTCGCTCCGAACAAGCCGGATGAAGAAGAGTACAGAAGGCGTTTAAGGACTACTTACCTGGGAGGATACGTAAAAGAGCCGGAAAGAGGCTTATGGGAGAACATCGCCTATTTAGACTTTAGGTGCCACCCTGCAGATACAAAAGTCATAGTAAAAGGCAAAGGAATCGTGAATATTAGCGATGTTAAAGAAGGAGACTACATACTAGGAATAGATGGGTGGCAAAGAGTCAAAAAAGTCTGGAAGTATCATTACGAAGGCAAACTAATCAATATAAACGGCTTAAAATGCACTCCAAATCATAAGGTCCCGGTAGTCACGGAAAATGATCGGCAAACTAGGATTAGAGATAGTCTTGCAAAATCATTCCTCTCAGGAAAAGTAAAAGGTAAAATTATCACAACAAAGCTTTTTGAAAAAATTGCCGAGTTTGAGAAAAACAAGCCTTCTGAAGAGGAAATATTAAAGGGGGAACTTTCAGGGATTATTTTAGCCGAGGGCACATTGCTTCGAAAAGATATTGAATACTTCGATTCATCGAGAGGTAAAAAGAGAATCTCACACCAATATAGAGTCGAAATAACAATCGGCGAAAACGAAAAGGAGCTTTTAGAGAGGATTCTATACATTTTCGATAAGCTGTTTGGCATAAGACCTTCTGTGAAAAAGAAGGGAGACACAAATGCGCTTAAAATTACTACCGCAAAGAAAGCGGTTTACCTTCAAATCGAGGAACTTTTGAAAAACATTGAAAGTCTTTACGCCCCAGCAGTATTGAGGGGCTTTTTTGAAAGAGATGCCACTGTGAACAAAATACGGAGTACAATAGTTGTTACTCAAGGTACAAACAACAAATGGAAAATAGATATAGTAGCAAAGTTACTTGACAGCCTTGGAATCCCATATAGCCGCTATGAGTACAAATACATTGAAAATGGAAAGGAGTTGACTAAGCATATTTTAGAAATAACAGGAAGGGATGGACTTATTTTATTCCAAACACTGGTGGGGTTCATAAGTTCAGAGAAAAACGAAGCTTTAGAGAAAGCAATTGAAGTTAGAGAAATGAATAGACTTAAGAATAACAGCTTCTACAACCTTTCAACGTTTGAAGTGTCTTCTGAATATTATAAAGGCGAAGTTTATGACCTAACCCTAGAAGGAAACCCCTATTATTTTGCAAATGGAATTCTGACTCACAATTCTCTATACCCCTCAATTATAGTTACCCACAACGTCTCCCCTGACACTTTAGAAAGAGAAGGCTGCAAGAATTACGATGTTGCCCCGATAGTAGGTTATAAGTTCTGCAAGGATTTTCCCGGTTTCATTCCATCTATACTCGGGGAATTAATCACAATGAGGCAAGAAATAAAGAAGAAGATGAAAGCTACAATTGACCCAATAGAAAAGAAAATGCTTGATTATAGGCAAAGAGCTGTTAAATTGCTCGCAAACAGCATTTTGCCAAATGAATGGCTACCAATAATTGAAAACGGAGAAGTAAAATTCGTAAAAATTGGTGAGTTCATAGACCGCTACATGGAAGAGCAAAAGGACAAAGTAAGAACAGTGGATAATACTGAAGTTCTCGAAGTGGATAACATCTTTGCATTTTCACTAAATAAGGAAAGCAAAAAGAGCGAGATCAAGAAAGTCAAAGCCCTCATAAGGCATAAGTACAAGGGTGAAGCTTACGAGGTCGAGCTCAACTCTGGAAGAAAAATCCACATAACCCGTGGTCACAGCTTGTTCACGATTAGGAACGGGAAAATAAAGGAAATATGGGGAGAAGAAGTAAAAGTTGGCGACCTTATAATAGTGCCCAAAAAAGTTAAGCTCAATGAAAAAGAAGCCGTCATCAACATTCCAGAGTTGATTTCGAAACTGCCCGATGAAGACACGGCCGATGTTGTTATGACAACCCCAGTTAAGGGAAGAAAGAACTTCTTTAAAGGCATGCTGAGAACACTAAAGTGGATTTTTGGAGAGGAAAGCAAGAGAATTAGGACGTTTAACAGGTACCTCTTCCATCTTGAAGAGCTTGGTTTTGTTAAACTGCTGCCCCGTGGATATGAAGTCACCGACTGGGAAGGGCTAAAAAGATATAGGCAACTTTACGAGAAGCTCGTAAAAAACCTCAGATACAATGGAAATAAGAGGGAGTATTTAGTGAGGTTTAACGATATCAAAGACTCCGTATCTTGCTTCCCACGAAAGGAGCTTGAAGAATGGAAAATTGGAACGCTCAACGGCTTTAGGATGAAGTGCATCCTCAAAGTCGATGAGGATTTCGGAAAGTTCTTAGGCTACTATGTCAGCGAAGGCTATGCGGGGGCTCAGAAAAACAAAACAGGTGGAATGAGCTACTCAGTAAAGCTCTATAATGAGAATCCTAACGTTCTCAAAGATATGAAAAATATTGCAGAGAAGTTTTTTGGCAAAGTTAGAGTCGGCAAAAACTGTGTGGATATACCAAAAAAGATGGCATACCTTCTCGCGAAATCCCTCTGTGGAGTAACAGCAGAGAACAAAAGGATTCCTTCAATTATATTTGATTCCTCTGAACCTGTACGATGGGCATTCTTGAGAGCGTATTTTGTGGGTGATGGCGATATTCATCCATCAAAAAGGCTTAGGCTCTCCACAAAAAGCGAGCTCCTAGCAAACCAGCTTGTATTTCTCTTAAACTCCTTGGGAGTTTCATCTATAAAAATTGGGTTTGACAGCGGGGTTTATAGGGTTTACATAAACGAGGATTTGCCGTTCCTACAAACTTCGAGGCAGAAAAACACGTACTACCCTAATCTTATTCCCAAGGAGGTTCTTGAGGAAATATTCGGAAGAAAATTCCAAAAGAACATAACGTTTGAGAAATTCAAAGAGCTCGCTGACTCCGGAAAACTGGACAAAAGAAAAGTCAAGCTCTTGGATTTCCTCCTCAATGGAGACATTGTCCTTGACAGAGTAAAAAATGTTGAAAAAAGAGAATATGAAGGGTATGTCTATGATTTGAGCGTTGAAGACAACGAAAACTTTCTCGTTGGTTTTGGACTGCTCTACGCACACAACAGCTATTACGGTTATATGGGCTATCCCAAGGCGAGGTGGTACTCGAAGGAATGTGCCGAAAGCGTTACCGCGTGGGGAAGGCACTACATAGAAATGACCATAAAAGAGATAGAGGAGAAATTTGGATTTAAGGTGCTATATGCCGACAGCGTTACGGGTGATACGGAGATAATCGTTAAGAGAAATGGGCGGATAGAGTTTGTTCCTATTGAAAAGCTCTTTGAACGCGTAGATTACCGGATTGGAGAAAAAGAATACTGCATCCTTGAGGACGTTGAAGCGCTGACACTCGACAATAGAGGCAAGCTCATCTGGAAAAAAGTTCCGTACGTTATGAGGCACAAGGCGAAAAAGAAGGTCTACCGCATCTGGATTACAAACTCGTGGTACATTGACGTTACCGAGGATCACTCTCTTATAGTAGCTGAGGATGGTCTGAAGGAAGCTAGGCCAATGGAAATCGAAGGCAAGAGCCTAATAGCGACCAAAGATGACCTTTCAGGAGTGGAATATATCAAGCCTCATGCCATCGAGGAAATATCCTACAACGGCTACGTTTACGACATCGAGGTGGAGGGAACCCACAGGTTCTTCGCAAATGGAATACTCGTGCACAACACTGATGGTTTTTACGCCACAATACCGGGAGAAAAACCTGAAACAATCAAAAAGAAAGCTAAGGAATTCTTAAAATACATAAACTCCAAACTTCCCGGTCTGCTCGAGCTTGAGTATGAGGGCTTTTACTTGAGAGGATTTTTCGTCACAAAGAAGCGCTATGCGGTTATAGACGAAGAAGGTAGGATAACGACAAGGGGTCTGGAAGTTGTAAGGAGGGACTGGAGCGAAATAGCCAAAGAGACCCAGGCTAAAGTCTTGGAGGCAATACTTAAAGAAGGTAGTGTCGAAAAAGCTGTGGAAATCGTTAAGGACGTTGTTGAGAAGATAGCAAAATACCAAGTCCCGCTTGAAAAGCTTGTTATCCACGAGCAGATTACCAAGGATCTAAGTGAATACAAAGCCATTGGGCCTCATGTAGCAATAGCAAAGAGGCTTGCTGCAAAGGGAATAAAAGTGAGACCCGGCACGATAATAAGCTATATCGTCCTCAGGGGAAGCGGAAAGATAAGTGACAGGGTAATTTTGCTTTCAGAGTATGATCCGAAAAAACACAAGTACGACCCCGACTACTACATAGAAAACCAAGTTCTGCCGGCGGTGCTTAGGATCCTTGAAGCCTTCGGCTACAGAAAAGAGGACTTAAAATACCAAAGCTCAAAACAGGTTGGACTGGACGCGTGGCTTAAGAAGTAGTCTTGTCTCCTTTTAACCCAAGCTTCTCTGCGAGCTTCTCTATTTCTTCCCTGTATTCTGAGATGTGGTTCTCGTTAACTATTAGATAATCCGCAAGGGCAATAACTCCTCCAATCCCGAACTTTAGTTCTTTCCAATCTCTGGCCTCAAATTCCCTCCATGTTTTTGGATCGTCGCTTCTTCCTCTTCTTTTCAATCGTTCGAACCTCTTTTTTGGAGAAGAATGCACAGCCACTATGATTATCTTTTCCTCAGGAAATGCGTCCTTGAATGTTTGGATTTCATCCAGAGACCTCACTCCATCTATTACGACGGCTTTGTGCTTCCTTAAAAGTTCCCTTACCTTTGGAATTGTCAACTTTGCCACTGCGTTGTCGCCAAGCTCTTGTCTTAGCTGAATGCTTACGCTGTTCATCCCTTCTGGAGTTCTTGGAATTCCTCTTTTATCTGCCTCTTCCCTCACAACGTCGCCCATAGAAACGTGAGGCACTCCGTATTTTTCAAAAATCTTCACTATTTGGCCTTTTCCAGAACCGGGCATGCCAACTACACAGATTATCATAGCCCACACCTATCTAAGCCAAATTGGTTTAAAAAGGTTGCTCATTTAAAAAACTCGTCTAATGTTCCCTTTCTCGCTTTTTTCTTTTCTTTGACGTTAGGAAGTTCTACACCGAAGTGCTGATAAATCTTTTCAAGGATTCCGACTCCAATGCCTTCTACTCTCAGAAGTTCACTGGGCTTTGCCTTTATTATGTCCTCTACGCTCTTAAAGCCCGCATTGTAAAGGGCTCTCGCTCTCTTCCTTCCTATCATGGGGAGGCTTGTAAGTTCAAGCAGCTCTTCCCTTACACCGTATTTAACCCTCAAGTGGAGCCGCTTTAGGAAGTCGAGGACTTCCATCTTAGGATTCGAAAGCTTGTACAGTTCAATTAGGGAATACATGAGCCAATCCGCTAGCTCCAGTATCCTGTAGAGGTCGCCGGCGTCTATGTCATAAACTTCCAAGATTTTTGTCTCCGGCACCTCGTTAATCCAATCCAAGAGCATTTTTGCCGTCTTTACCTCCCCAAGGAACTTCTCAAATTTGTAATCCTCCCAGTAGGGGATATCCTGGTAAAGATAACCCTCCATCTCATAAGCGTAGTCAAGGATGTCCTCCTGCTCTTTACGCCTTATCCTTAAAGATGCCATGTCTGGAGTTGAGGCTAAGAGGTGGAAAATTCCAAGTGCATTTGGATTCTCTTCGAGCTTTCCAAAAGCGTCTCTGAACTTTTTAGCCGTTAATGGGTCAAGATACAGCTGGGAAGTCCTTATACCAAATGGTAGGGGCACAAACTGGTCGTTTAGATCAATGTCAATAAACTCATTTTCAAGCAGGAAGTAAACGATATCCTTGGCCTTTCCCTCAAGGGCTTCAAGGTTCTTCCTCTGGTGGTAGTAGAACGTCTTTTCCAGGAATTCTATGAGCTCTTTAAAGTTTCTGACCCCGAAGTTGGTTATTAGGGCAAGGACCTGGCTTCTGAATGAGGCTTCATTGGAGAGCATTGAAAAGAGCTTCTCCGGCTTGCCGAAGATGTATTTTTTCATTAAATCTTCCGGTTTTTCAGTTTTTGCCACTATTATTGCCTGGCCTTCTTTGTCGTATTTAGGCCTTCCAGCTCTGCCCATCATTTGCTGTACTTCCAAAACCGGTATATCGCTCCATCCGAAGTTTGAATAGCGCTTGGTGTCTCTAATTATGACGCGATACGCGGGCAAATTCACGCCGGCAGAGTTGTGCACCACAAAGCCGACGCTGTAGCTCTCGTCCTCTTCAACTTCGAGGTTGTAAACCTCTCCAGAGTAGTCTTCTTCCTCTATCGAATGAACCTTTAGGAGGAGGTATTTGTCCCAAATCTGGTTCTCATTATACTCGCGATTGTCCTTAGGCGGAGCTTTAAAACCGAGCTCCTCAAGAAGGGCATTATCGGCGAGTGTGATTGTATAAACAGGTTCTTCAGCTTTGCCAGTTACATCAACAGAAGACACATAGCCAAGAGAAGCAACTAACAGCTGAATCTGGTAGGCTATGCTTGGGGACGTTGTTCTTATGTTTACTCCTTCACTCCCATCAATAAGCCCCCATAATAAGCCCAATCTAACCTCTCTATTCTCGTTGAACAGCAGAGCATTGGGGATTTTTCTTTGGTGTGCTTCGTTACCTATGTTCTCCAGTAGCCATTCTGCAAAATGCTTGTCCCGTAAGTGTATCTCTCCTCCTTCAACCTCTGTTTTTGCATGGGGAAAGTATTTTGCTGTGGCTTTCATCAAAAAGTCTGCTATCTCATCCCTCTGCTCTTTTATCGTGAACTTTACCACCCCGTTCTTTGATGCTAAGCCTTTCGCTGTCCATAGACCAATTAAGCGGGCGGTTTCAAGGTTAAGCGGAAGGCATTTGGAGGCGTTTTCTTTGTTATCATTGTTGTTCTCCAGCGGGATTTTGTCAACTTTGATAGAAGCTTCCGGAATCGGCTGAAGAAGGGCGTAGGAAACTTTCGGATCCTTTTCGGACTCAAGCTTTTCTTTTAGCTCTTGAGCAGTTAACCAACTTGGCCCTTCAAATACAACCCCTTCTTTTTGTTTTATCTGCTTAATCACCCAAATTCTGTGCTCTGGAGTTACCTTTACTGGGATGGTTCCACAAGCTTTTATCACGAGGAGTTTGCCTTTGTGATACCGCTTTAACGGTTGGATTACCTTCTTAAAAGCTCCAGTGTGAGTTAGAACTTCATCCCCTTCCTTTAGCTCTGAAACCTTCTTTGCACCGTTCTTGGTTATCACGTATGTGTGAGGATGCATGCAGAGGGTTGGGGTGGCAGTAATTACCTTTATGAGCCCCTCTCTAAAGGCATCTTCCACAATAGACCGCTCCTCTCTGCTCAAGCCTGCATGATGAAATGCAACTCCCTTTCTTAAGGCTTCTTTAAGTCTATCATTGGTAAGTTCATCTGCCAGTTGGTTAAGCTTCCTTTCTTCGGGCTTGCTCAGAAATCTTCGAACTTTCCCACCTAATAGGAGAGCCTCCTTTTCGGCACTCCTTCTGGTGTTAACAAAAACCAAAGCCTGCTTATCCTTCTTCAAAACGTCGATGATAAGTGAATCCCACTGGCTCGGGAATTTCTCAATTTTCCCATCTTCCCAGAAAAGCTGTCCGTGGTAGAAGACACCTCTCTTCAGCTTTACGGGGCGCCATTCACTTACCACTAACTCTGCATTTAACCATTCCGCAAGCTCTTCAGCATTTCCAATGGTTGCGCTTAATCCTAAAATTTGGGCCTTGTTCATCATATGAGAAAGAATCATTTCCAACGTGGCCCCTCTATCGTATGACCCGAGAAGATGAACTTCATCCGCAACTATAAGCTTGACATCCCTTATCCATGGGGATTTGTGGCGGAGAAGGGAGTCGAATTTTTCCGACGTTGCTATGATAATATCATATTTCCCAAGCCATTCATCTGCACTGTCGTAATCTCCGGTTGTCATCCCTACCCTAATTCCAAGCTTTTCCCAGAATTTGAATTCTTTGTATTTCTCTTCAGCGAGCGCTTTTAAGGGGACGAGATATACTGCTTTTCCTCCCTCTTGAAGGATTTTGTTTACCATTACTATTTCCGCAACAAGGGTTTTGCCAGAGGCGGTTGGGATAGAAAGAATTAGATTTCCTCCTTTGAGTACTTTAGTTCTCAATGCTTCTTCTTGAGGGGGATAAAGCTCCTCTATGCCTCTTTCTTTTATCAATTTTATGATCCTTTCATCGACTCCCAGTGATTTAAGTTCCTCTACCCTCATGCCTATCACCCCAAGTAAAAGAAAAGCGTTTATATAGCTTTTTGAACTACCAGTTTCCATGAGGATTGAAGTGCCGTATCTCGTCTTCGAGGTAAAAGGAAAGCGCTTTATGATAGACGCCTATTTTTCCAGAAAAGTTGAGAAAATAGAACATGTCAGCGTTCTTATTAGGAAATTCGACAGCACTTTACCAAAAGAAGCTGAAAATCCGCTTCCAAGGCTGATTAACGAGGAAACTCTTGAGGAATTCCTTAAGAGGACTTTTGAAAAAATATACGAACTTTCGGGAAGAACGCTCGATGAGAGGCTCAGACATATGCGAAAGTGGAACGTGCTTAGGATTCTCGGAATTCCCACTGGATTTCATAGACATAAAGAGAAGGATGAAACGCTTGCAAAAGAAAATCGGGAGGCATTATTGGCACTGTCGCTTCTTCAGGAAGTTTTAGGAGTTAAGAGTCCAGCTGAGCTTAGGGACTTAAAATTACACCCAGTAGAATGGAGGTACTATGCGATGGAGCTCAAAGGTGATGAAATACATAACGAAAAAGGAAAAAAGGATCCCATATATACAGAGCTTTTAAAGCGAGATGGCGGCTTTAGGCAAGCATTCTATGCTTTGGAATACAGCCAGCAGGCTACATAGTGATCCTGTTCTACTTCCGCTAATGGTGGTTCTTCTTTGCTACAAATCTCTTTTGCATATGGGCATCTTGGGTGGAATCTGCATCCTGAGGGTGGATTTATTGGGCTTGGAGGTTCACCAGTAATCTTTTTCCTCTTTGCTTTTAGCTCCTTAGCCAGCTCAGGATCGGGGACTGGAATTGCAGAAAGCAAAAACTGGCTGTATGGATGTAAGGGATTCTCGAATATTTTGTCAGCCGGGCCAATTTCAACGAGCTTTCCAAGATACATCACTCCCATTCTGTGGCTCATATACTTAACTACTCCAAGATCGTGGGAGATAAAGAGGTACGTGAAGCCGAATTCTTGCTGGAGGTCTTTTAGGGTGTTTAATATGTTCGCCTGCACTGATACATCAAGTGCTGAAGTTGGCTCATCCAGCACGATAAACTCCGGCCTTAGAGCTAACAATCTTGCCAATGCAATTCTTTGCCTTTGACCGCCGCTAAACTCATGCGGATAGCGGTAAAGGTGCATCTCATTTAGTCCGACGCTTTCAAGCAACTTTATTACAAACTCTTCCGGGTCGTCCACATGAATTCCATGGAATCTTACAGGCTCCATTATGATTTCGAATACAGTTTGTCTCGGGTTCAGGGAAGAGTAAGGGTCTTGAAACATTATTTGAGCCTCTCTGCGGAATTGCTTGAGTTCGTCTCCCTTGAGCTCCATTACGTTTTTTCCCTTGAAGAGTACTTCACCGCTTGTTGGTTCTATAAGGCGAAGAATGGTTCTTCCAGTTGTGGTCTTTCCACATCCGCTTTCTCCTACCAGACCGAAGGTTTCCCCTTTGTAAATTTCAAAGCTTATGTCGTCAACTGCCTTGACATACCCTTTGGTGAAAAATAATCCTTTAACTGGGAAGTATTTCTTCAGATGTTTAACTTCAAGTACTTTCTCCATGTTCCCACCTCAGTAAAGATGACATGCAACAAAGTGTCCATCTTCTATTTCAACTAATTCGGGAACTTTTTTCTTGCAGACTTCCTTTGCATAGGAGCATCTTGGGTGGAACCTACAGCCTCCGGGAGGAGTTATCAAGTTGGGCACTGTACCGGGAATTGCTTCTAGGCGTTCAATTTTTGTCATCGGGTTTGGAACGGCTTTCAATAGTCCCTTAGTGTATGGGTGAAGTGGGTTCTTGAAAATCTGTTCTACACTCCCTATTTCGACTATCTTTCCTGCGTACATCACCGCTACTCTATCGGCGGTTTCAGCAACCACACCTAGGTTGTGGGTAATCAGTATAACTGTTGCACGATACTTTTCTTTCAGACTGTTTATCAAGTCCAATATCTGAGCTTGAACCGTAACGTCCAAGGCTGTTGTGGGTTCATCGGCAATGAGAATCCTTGGGTTGTTTGCAATTCCAATACCAATGACAACCCTTTGCTTCATTCCACCGCTTAATTCGTGTGGATAGTTGTGAACTCTTTTTTCTGGATCTGGGATTAGAACGGATTTTAGTATATCAACGGCTTTTTTAATGCCCTCTTTTATGTTTTTAACCCTTTCATGAACTTCCATACCCTCTGCTATTTGATAGCCGACAGTATATAGTGGATCAAGGGAAGCATGTGGATCTTGGAAAATATAGGCTATCTCACTTCCTCTTATTTCTCTAATCTCTTCTTCACTGAGCTTTAGAAGATCAATAGGGCCTTTGTCAGAGTAGTAAATAACTTCTCCATTTACTATTCTTCCTGGACTTTCTATAAGCTGAGTTAGGGCTCTCGATGTTACGCTCTTTCCGCAACCTGTTTCTCCTACTAGGGCGAAGGTCTCCCCTTTATAGACATCGAAGGACACATTCTCAATTGCTTTTACTACTCCTGCATAGGTGTAAAAGTGAACACTCAAGTTCCTAACTTGTAGTATTGGTTCAGGCATTTTCTTCTCCCTCCTTCTTGCTCTTTTTAACTTTGAACTCTATGCTTCTTCTCATCTTTGGATCCAAGACATCTCTAAGGCCATCTCCAAGCAGATTCCATCCTAACACTACAAGCATGACTACCAAACCTGGATAGAACACTAACCACCAAGCCTGTGGGAAGTATTGAGCTCCATCGTACACTATTCTACCCCAGTCTGCAATCGGTGGTGTTGCACCCAATCCTAAGAAGCTTAGTCCAGCCTCCATTAAAATTACGCTACCGAAATCGAGTGTTATGTATACCAGAATCGGCCCAATAATGTTCGGTAGGATGTGCTTAAACATTATTGTCCACGAACTTAGGCCAATAGCCCTTGCAGCTTCGATATACAGCTTTTCTTTCTCGGTAAGTGTTGAACCCCTTGTGATTCTTGCATAGACAGGCCACCATACTATTGTTATTGCAAGTATAACAGAAAGTAGCTTTCCTAAATTTCCAGCCTCTCTTGTGTCTAGGGCAAATATCCAGAGGGCAAACTTCTGAAGGAGTGCATAACTTTCTATAAATTCTTGTATCCTTTCGGGGAGCACAGCGGATAGGGCGATGGCTAATATGAGTGGGGGAAATGATAAGAACATATCAGTTATACGCATTAGTAATTCATCGATTTTCCCACCCTTGTATCCTGCAAGTAAACCTAGAATTATTCCAAGAGGTACACCTAGAACCATAACTATTATTGAAACAACAAAGGATGTTCTAGCACCACTTAAGATTAAGCTTAGCAAGTCTCTTCCAAAGTGATCAGCACCGAGAGGGTATGTTATTGTGGTATTTGCAAACTCTAGGTATGCTTTACTCCCGGGAGGTGCTAGAACTACTTGACTATAGTTTGATGTATAGAGGGATGGGAAAAAGTTGTACCTCCAAGTAGCAAGTCTTGGTCCAAAAATTCCGAGGAAAATATAAACTACAACCAAGAACATACCAATTAAAGCTGGAGGGGATCTATTTAGTGCGTAAAGCATTAATCTCCATTCTTCCATTTTGGATTTGTTCTTAACTTTCCAGTCTTTTTTGAATAGAGTTATGAATGAAGCGATACCATAGACTACCTTGTCAGCAATTTTATCAAATATGTTCTTTTTATATTCTTCTTGCATTTCTCTCCCCCCTAATACCTAACCCTTGGATCTATCACGGCATATAGAATGTCCACCACGAGGTTCACCGTTACGTATATCAAAGCATAGATGAACGTTATTGCCACTATAACTGGAAAATCAAGATTTTTGATTGATTGAATAGCATAACTTCCTATTCCAGGAAGCGCAAATACTGTCTCAGTAATAGGGGTCCCTCCAAGCAAGCCTCCAAACTGTAGTCCAACCACAGTGACTATAGGTACTAAAGCATTTTTGAGTGCATGCCTGTAGATTCTGAGCTTGGGCATACCCTTCGCTTTTAGGAATTCTATGTAGTCTCCGCTTATTGCTTCAAGGAAGGAGTTTCTAACAAACCTTGCCACAACTCCAGCTCCTCTAAATCCGAGCACAAACCCAGGAAGCCAGAATCTTGCCAAGTGTTGTTTAAATAGGACAAAATCTCCCGTCAAAAGAGCATCAATTATGGGAATATGAGTTATTTGGGTGGCTGGAGTAGGGGGTATTCCAGCAAGATTTGTTATTCTAAACTTCACGAAGAATATAAAGATTAGAAGATATCCTAACCAGAATACTGGAGTAGAAACTCCAGTTAATGCAAAAATTCTAACAATTGTGTCTACAACACTATTCCTCTTTAAAGCAGAGAGTAAACCTAATGGAATCCCAATAATAAGATTAAACCCAAACGCGATTATAGCTAATTGAAAAGTCACGGGGAAACGGTCTCTTATATCATCAAGCACTGGATTTGATGTTCTCGGGTCTATGAGAGTGTTGGTTGCTATTCCCTTAACTAGAAAGACATACTGCTTGTACCAAGGATCGTTTAGGTGGTATCTCTCTCTTATCTTCTCAACTGCCTCGGGGGATATTTTTTCTCCCCCGGCCCATGCTTTTGCAGGGTCAGCAGGGATTACATATGCTATTAGAAAGACTATCAACGTGATTCCAACTATTGTAGGGATAAAAGTTAGGACTCTCCTTATTAAGAATTTTTTGAGTTCAGCCATTTTCCCCCCTCCAGTATAATTTTTTCTTTGTATGCTCCTGGTTGCGAGGATTAACCAACAAATAAAGAGTTAAAAAATAAAAAGAAATAGACTTCAGGATCCCTCTACTACCTCAACTTCAATCTTACTGAACTCTGTTTTACCGTAAAGCCTTGGTCCAACCCAATTGTCTGAATCAAGGTAGTCTGGGGCCCATCCAAGTACACAAACGTCGTACTCTCCTTTGTAGACCTTGCTGAGGAACACTGGCCACTCATAAGCTCCCACTGTAACTTGGAAGCCAAGTTGACTCCATACATTTTGTAGTAGGGTTGCAATCTTCTCACGAGCAGCATTCCCTGCGTTATAGATAATTTCAATCTTATAGTCGCTTGGGTTGATCCCAGCCTCTTGCAAGAGTTGTTGTGTTTTAGCTGGGTTATACTCATACTTGATAATCCCATATTCAGTGTATCCTGGCCATCCTTTTGGTATGTGGCCCCAGTTCCTCTCGAGTAATCCAGAGTAAACTACTTGAGCGATTTGATCATATGGAACGGCATAGGCCAAAGCTTGTCTAACCTTTACATTGTTAAATGGTTCTTTGTGATTGTTGAGGATTACGAATTGCATGGATGGGTCTAGAATACTAGTGTCAACAACTGATTTGAAGCCTTTGAATTCAAGCTCTTTAACGTCGTTAACTCTCTCAGGTGGAATTTCAACGTGATCAACAGTTCCAGTTTGGAAAAGTTGAAGTCTTGACACAGCGTCATCGTTTGTAATGTAAATAACTCTCTCATGACCAGGCTTTATGCTCTTGTCCCAGTAGTAAGGATTGCGTTCAAGCACGATGTAGGCGTTTTCTTTGTACTCTTTAACGTAAAATGGCCCGGTTAAAACTGGCTTCTTATGCATGAGTTGGTGAGTTGGGTCTTGTTCCCCTTCTTCTACATATGCTTCCCAAGCATCAGGATTCTTTCCATTGTTAGAGGCTTTCAATGCTTCTTCATACTTGTCACCAAGAAGGTACTCCATTGGAACTACTGAGAGGAATGGATCTGCTAATATACCGAGAATTGCCGCATATGGTGCTTTAAGTACTAGTTTGTAAACTCCAGCGGTCTCTCCATTGTAACCAAATGCATTTAGTAAGTCTTGAAGGGACTTAACTTCGACAGTTTTTCCGTTGTATTCAGCGATAAGTTTCTTGCTCTTAATAACCTCCTCAAATTCTGTCTCAGTTAGGGCTTGTGACTTGCTAACGTCCATAAAGTCACTAACCATCCAAGAGGCACTATAGCCAAGTCTTTGGACACGCCAGATGCTAAATGCCACATCAGTCGCATCAATCGGATATGTCTTGTCATTCCACGGATCATAAGCAACTACTCCACCTCTAATAACGAAGTACCATTCAGTACCATCCTCGTTGTGAGCCCAAGCAACAGCTAAGTCGGGGGTCACTTTTTCGGTTTCTTCCTTCCAGTAAGTAACCAAAGTATTGCCAATCTGATGTAAGATTTCCCATCCAAAAGTTTCATATGTCCAAGCGGGGTCAAAGCTTTTAGGCCATCCAAAGGTACCTATAACATAGGTTTGAGCGTCGTTCTTGTAGTCACCGATTCCAATTGGGACACTTGGAGCGTTGGGGTCTTCCCATATGAGATCATACCTCTCGTTTCGAAGAGTTGGGTGATAGTACCTGCCCTTGACCCACTCCCAGTATACACGTACTAGCTTAGGTTGTCCAATAGGTATCTCAGGAATAAGTCTATTTCCAAGAATATAGAGAGCCTTGAATATTTCGGTTCTTATCTCAGGGTTAGTCTCTCTTCTTGCAGCAATAATAAGAGCGTCTACTGTTGTATTTCTAAAAATTGCACGATTAATAAGGCCCTCTCCAATCTTTAGAATTTCTTCAATAGGTAGAGTCTTAGCTTCATCAACCACATAAGTGACTTTTATTATTTTCTTCCCACTTGGTAAGGAAGCCGGCATTTGTGCTCCTTCTGGACCAACCAATACAACGCTTTTGTCTGTCTCAATTACTTCATAAGTTGGCCCTGTATGCTGGGTTTGTGTTGGAGAACTAGTGGTTTTAGATGGTGTTGTTTGTGTTGGAGAGCTTGTTGTTTGGGTAGTAGTTTCTTCCCCTCCAATACAACCACTTGCCACTACTGCAAAAACTAAAACGCCTATCACTAACAGTGTTGCTAACTGCTTCTTCATTTATACACCCCCACAAAGTATAGCATTAATACTTCTGCTAAGGCTTATTAATAAATTTTTCTGCGTTCATGAATATGCTTGTACATAAAATAGCAAAATATAACTTGGTTGTCCCTTTCTGTTGGTCAATGTCTTTGCAGTTAATAACGAAATAATTTTCGTAAAGCTCTTGGGCATAGATGCGAAAACCTTAAATTATCGGACATCTCTAAAAAGACTGACAACAGAATCTGGTGATGTAAATGGTTAGGGCATACATTTTGTTGACAATCGAAATTGGAAAGGTTGAGAAGGTAATAGAAGAAATAAAAGCAATTCCGGGAGTTTTAAAAGCCGACGCTGTAACTGGCCCATATGATGCAATAGTTGAAATTGAAGCCTCAGACTTGGGAGAACTCACAAGAAAAATCCTACACGACATACACAACATAGATGGTGTAATTGACACAACAACTGCAATAGTTGTAGAAGCAGAAGAGTAAAGTCATTTCTTCCTGTGTGCTTTCCTAAACTCTCTAACCTTTTGTGCTATTAGTTTTAGTGTTTTTGATTTTCCATGTTTGCTTTCGACTATGATTCTACCTCTAACCCGCAACTCCTCCTCTAATCCTGCAAGTCTTGGATTGAGGGCTTCCTTATTGACTTCCACAACGGTAATACCCAGACTCCTGGCTGCGTCTATTATTTCATCTATGTTTGGATTTTCTACCGCAAGGTTCTTTGGAACTTCCCTTCCGTATTTCCTTGAAATCCTTGCATCTATCTCATTTGCCCATATTACGAACTTGCCCATTTTGAACACCTAAAAAGTTTAAAAGCCTTGGCATTAAAAATTCTTTGGTGAGAACATGGAAACGACATCACTTGCGCAGTTTTTAAGAACTCATGTTTCAGCTGGCGATCTCGTTATAGTAGAGTATCCCTCAACATATCCCTTGGAAAATTTGGTCTGGGGAGAGCTTGTTCCATCACTTTCCGGTCATGAGATTTTAATAGATGACTTTTTTGGTGTAGGTGATCTGTTGTTTAGGGACTATATAAGGAAAAGCCCTCCCGAAAAATACAAGCTCTTAATGGAATTAACAAAAAGGATAAAAGCAATAAGGATTGGACCAGGTAGGACAAGTTATGCTTCTATAGTTGAAGAAATACCAACAACGTATGACATTCCCGAATTTATGAAAAATTACTATGATGCTCTGACGAAAATCTCTTCTCCCTCAACAAAGATTGAGTATCTGATGACCCTCGGCATCTCCCAGTATGTCTACTTTGGGGGAGATAGGGCCCTTAGGGCAATTTTATTTACAAGAAGCATGCTCCCATTTGAAGATTGGACTTCTATTTATTTCGTGAACAGTGACATTATGAACAAGCAGCAAATCGCTATCTTTAGGGAGCTTGCAAGCAAGGTGATAAAAGTAAAAAAAGAAGAGCATCATTACAAGCTTGAGATAGAGGAGTAGCCTGGTGGTTAAAATGATAAAAAAAGGAGACAAAGTCGTGCTACTTGACCCCAGAGGAAAAAGATATCTTATAACCGTGAAAGAGGGAGAATTTCATACTGATTTGGGCAAAATAAATCTAGACGAGCTTTTGGGTAAAGAGTTTGGAACCTCTATAGAATCTCACAAAGGATATCAATTCAGGGTTCTTAAACCAAGAATAGTGGATTATATTGACAAGATGAAAAGGGGCCCACAAATAATTCATCCAAAAGACGCTGCTCAAATAGTAGCATTTGCCGGAATCTCTCCCGGAGACGTTATAATTGAAGCAGGAGTAGGGAGTGGAGCATTAACGCTTTTTTTGGCTAACATCATTGGTCCCAATGGAAAAATAATTGGTTACGAGATAAGAGAAGATTTTGCCAAGCTTGCCTGGAGAAACATCGAGTGGGCAGGCTTTGCAGATAGGGTTGAGATAAAGTTAAAAAACATCTATGAGGGGATTGATGAAGAGAACGTGGATCACATTATCCTAGACCTCCCACAGCCAGAAAACGTCGTAGAGCATGCGATAAAGGCGTTGAAGCCGGGAGGATTTTTTGTTGCATACACGCCTTGTATAAACCAGGTTGGCAGGTTGTATAAGAAGTTAAGAGAATACAGGGATCACTTTACGAGGCCAAAAACGATTGAATGTCTGGTGAGGGAGCAAGAAGTCAAGGAGGAGTGCATAAGACCAAGGACGACTATGCTGGCTCACACGGGTTATATAACCTTCGTTAGGAAAAGATAAAGGGACTCTCACCTTGAAGAAGGAGGAGCTTCGTGAGTGAGACGTTATAAGGGAAAAGCTGCGACAATCTTGGCTTGATATTTCATTTTTTCATTCTTGCAAATAAAGTTTATAAGGGCGTTTTCTAAGTTTGAGTAGGCGATGAAGAACTCTAGGGTATCTGAACTGTGATGATGGTCAAACCCTGAGCCGCTAAACGTATAAACCTTTGTGTTCTATTGTTTCTGATGTGGTATGAGCCTAGAAAAGATTTTGGAGGAAGAGGATTTAGGACTCGAAATCATCCATCCCGGTGGGCTGGAGATCACCAAGGAGCTTGCGGAGCTCTGTGGCGTTAACGAGAAGTCCAAAGTTCTTGATGTGGCATGTGGTACTGGAGAAAGCGCTTGCTTTTTGGCGGAAACCTTTGGATGCGAGGTTGTAGGGGTTGATGCCTCCCCAATAATGATAGAAAAAGCAAAGAAAAAAGCAAAAGAGAGAGGATTAGAAGGGAAAACTACTTTTATACTCGCAGATGCCCACAAACTGCCTTTTCCAGATAATACCTTTGACGTTGTTATCTCTGAGTGCACCCTCTGCCTTCTCAATAAAGAGGTTGCATTAAGGGAGATGGTTCGTGTAGTTAAGCCAAATGGTCGTGTTGGCATACACGATGTTGCCTGGAAAGAGAACACACCTAAAGAGCTGAAGCTGAAACTTAAGGAAATTGAAGGAGAAGAACCTGAAACCATTGAGGGATGGAAAAGGCTTTTTGAGAAAGTTGGTCTCGTAGACATCGTTGTGGTTGATAAGTCCCACTTAATCCCTGAGTGGATGAGAGAGATTGAGGAAACAAGTCGGACTTTTGGGAGAGCTGAAAATATTCTTGAAGATACTCAAAAAAGAAGGACTAAAAGGTCTGAAGAACGCTTGGGAGTCTATGAAGATATTTGAAAGCCCATATACCGGTTATGTAATTGTGGTTGGTAGAAAGCCCTCTAAGGAGTAGTTTCCTCTTCCTCCTCTTCGATTTCTTCTAATATGTGCTCAAATTTCTTGAACTCATCTGTCTGGGCAACCAGCGTTATGAACTCATCTATTTCCTCTTTCTCAAGGAAAGACCCTACAAGAAGCCTTCCAGTGTATTGGTTGTTCTTGATTTCCCAGAACATGTAAAACTCCGGGAACTTGTTCTTTATTTTTCTGTATGCCACTCCATATTTTGAATCTTTAAGAGGGTTCTGTTCAAGGAAGAAGTGGTTCTTTGAGATTTCTATCATGTGGAGAATAACACCTCTTCTAGTTCTTACAACTTTTAACTTGATCGGCTTTTCTTCTATTGTTCTCATAATATCACCAAATAAAAAGTAGGATTAGGAGAACTTAAACTTTTCTTCACACTATCTTCCCCAAGCCGAGCACTCTGGGAGATATAAAAGCTCCAAGCTCCTCCTTTTTCTTTCCAACAGCAGCTATGGAGTTCATGAACTCAAATACGTTCCCTACAAACATGTTGTCTTTAAAAGGTATAAGCTCGCCGTTTTTGACGATGTAGCCGAGCTCGATGGTTAGCGAAAAATCTCCACTAATGGGATTGGCAGTGTGCTCACCGAAGACCTTCTTTATTACAACTCCTTCAAAATCCTCAAGGTTTTCTTCCTCTCCCTCTACGATTATATTGCTCGTGCCGATGTGTGGGGGCGTTCTAAAGTCTCTCACAGCGTTTCCCGTGCTTTTCATTCCCAAAAGCCTTGCATAGGTTTCATCCAGGAGGAAATTCTCCAATATTCCATTTCCAACTAAGACTGTTCTTTGACCCGGATTTCCTTCGCCATCAAAGGAATAACTTACTATTTTGCCCTCCAGTGTTGCGTCATCTATAAGGGTAAACGATTCACTTGCCACCTTTTCTCCAACCCTCGTGAACCTGCTCCGCTTATGGTACACGTTGTCTCCTTTCAGGTTTGAAATAAACAGTTCAAGAACCGATGCGACTGAATGGGGCTCCAAAACTATTTCTCCTTCAAAAGCCCCCATGGGCTTTGCTTTATAGCTCAGCTCAGCTTCTTGTAGGGCTTTTTCAAGCCCGACTTCCAGCTCTTTCTCGAAGTCCATCATAGACCTTGAAGCCTTGTAGTAATCGCCGGTTCCAGTCTTTTCATCTTTCTTAACGACGTAAACACTAAAACTCATGCCTGTACTTTCTTCCTCTAGTTCAATTCCGTTTGAATTCGCTATGCCGTCTTTTGCTACGCCAAATGCCAGCCTTCCCGAAAAGGTATAGTTGCTTCCGTATTTTTCTCTTAGCTCACTCTCTTTCTGAGATATCCCTCTTCCCATACTTAGGGCTTCTTCAAATTCCAGCTCCGCTATCCGCTTATCGTAAATTCCACTAACCTTTTTGATCGGCTTCTTCTCAGGGAAGCCGTAAAACTTTACCTCTCCGACCCTTGCAAGCTTTATGGTCTTTTTAACAAACCTCTCGAGATCTTCTTTTGAGTGATTGATTCCGGTTATGTATGAGAATCCCTGCTTTCCTTTGTATCCAACTCTAAGCCCTATCCCAGAATGGTACTTCCTTTGAGCCCTCTCAAGTTCACACTTCTCAATTTTAAAGGAGCTCCCTCTCCCAATCTCCCAGTAAATTTCCCACTCAATATTCTCGCGGTTTAAGATTTTGATTAGTTCCTCTATCATCTTTTCATCCCGCTTTTCGTAGAGTAGAAAGAGTTAAAGATTTTTGGGTAAAATATATATCCTTTCTGCCAGAATTATTTTTAGGTGGGTGAAGTGAGATTAGCAGCTGTGGTTTTAATTTTGATCCTTCTCTCAAGTGGATGCTTGGGAGTTAACTCAACGATGTCTACTTCCCAAGAAGAAGCCTTGTATCTCATGCCCGGGTATGGAGAATTTAACGCAGGAAATATCTTGTTCAATTTAACCGATGAGCATGAGCGTTTAGAAGAGAATTTAGCATTCCTTATGCCACCCAACAGCACCATTGAAATCAAAGGTCTTCTCTTTGCCAAAAAATACAGCATAAATCAGAAGGAGTGCTATTATAAAGGAAAAGCAAAACTCAGTGCCTTTTTAGGAGATTCAAACACTTCAAACAGCTGGAGCTATCTTCAGAGCAGACTTAAAAGGGTCGAAAATATAAGCGTTGAAATAGTCCCAAAAGAGACTACCATATCTGAAAACAAAAACGCAACTTTTGAAATAATAATAAAGACAGAAAACGTAAAACTCGGCGAGACTTACCACATTTACATCGTCGCATTTGGAGAAGATGGATGGAAGGCCTGGGCTAGGATAGAGGTGAAGATCTGGGGCTTAGAGGAGACCTCCCACTAATGCCCGTGTTAAAACATGCGGACCTCCATCATCGACCGAGACCCACTGTCCCTTTCCACAATAGCCGGGAAACTCGATTTTAAGGTCTTTTCCAATTGCCCTTATATTTTTGAGGACATCCAGAATCTTGCCTGAGAGCGCAACGTCCCTTATTGGTGTTTTTATCTCCCCGTTCTCGATTATATAGCCTTCCTTAGCACCGAACATAAAGGTGCCGTTTGCTATATCTACCTGCCCTCCTTTGTCCCCTATGAGGTACAGTCCGTTTTTAACCTCCTCGAGCATCTCCTCAAAACTCCAGTCTCTGGGCTCTATGTAAGTGTTGCTCATTCTAACCAGGGGCTGATAGTTGTAGCTCTGAGCTCTTCCGTGCCCATTTGGCTCTAAATTGAAGAAAGCAGCTGTTTCTCTGTCGAGGAGATATTCCTTCAAGACCCCGTCTTTTATGATTTCAACCCTTCTCCCCTTGATTCCCTCGTCATCGTAAATGTAAGAGCCGAACTTTCCTTTCAAAGTTGGGTCATCTACAACGGTAAGCTCCTCAACGGCTATCTTCTCTCCGAGCTTCCCTTCCAGTATGCTTTCGCCATTTTTAACTGCATCACCTTCTGCCGCGTGTCCAAGGGCTTCGTGGATAAAAACTCCCGCAAGTTCTGGGTCGATTATTACATCAAACTCACCGGAGGGGGGTAGAGAAGCGTCCAAAAGCTCCTTTGCTTTATTTTTAACAAAAGAAGCCCAGTACTCTAAGTCCAGACTCTCTATAATTTCCCATCCCGAAGTACCTCCAAAAACTTTCCAATAGGTCTGCATGTCGTCGCCCTTCTTTGCGGTGACCGAGAAACTCAAGCGAATTCTGGGAACGATCGTTCTGATCTCGCTTCCGACAGAATTAAAATAAAACTGCTCCTTTGTTCCATCCCCATAGGCTATCTTTCTGTTTGGTATGTTATCGCCCATTAGAAGAGAGTCCAGTTCTTTTAAAAAGGCTATTTTTTCTTCCAGATCTACTTCAGAAGAAGGCTTCTTAACCCTAATTTCTGCATTGTCCTTAATTGGATCTCCAATATATATCTTCGAATTTCCCCTTGTGGCTTTTGCAATTTTCATTGCGGTCTCTATTGCTTTTTCTGCTCTCCTTATGTCGTTTGCTGAAGAGAAGCCCCAAGAGCCGTCAAAAGCCCTAACGCCAATACCTATCTCCATGTTTGAGGAAATGTCTTCGAAGTGAGAATTCTGCATCTCAATGTGGGTTGCGCTTATTCTGGCTATTCTGACCTCATAGTAAGGCACATGGTATTTTTCCGCCAGCTCTTCGGCTTTTTTGATTAACTTTTCGATCTCCATAGAACCCCCAAAGAAGAGAACCGGGCAAGGTTTATATTATTTTTGGAAAAGGAGAAGAAAGAAGAGAGCTCAATAATCAACTTCTCCCTTTTTCTTGAGCTCTTTGTACATCCTCCACGTTACAATTGGCTTTTTAGTTGCAAGGACATCGTCAACTCTTTTAACTGCTGTATTGTGCGGAGCACTCTTGACTATTTCTGGATTGGTGTAGGCTTCTTCGCTGATCTTCTTAAGCGCCTCAACGTAGGCATCGAGCTCTTCCTTACTGACAGTTTCTGTTGGTTCAATCATCAACGCTTCGTGCACTATTAATGGGAAGTAAATCGTTGGAGCGTGCAATCCAAAGTCGAGCAACCTCTTGGCAACGTCTAAGGCCTTGACTCCTGTTTCTTTTCTCATGGGCTCCGCTGAAAATACTACCTCGTGTTTTCTGAGCTCTTTGTGAGGCAACTCGTATCCCCTCGTGCCCTTTAGCTTTTGTGCGAGGTAATTGGCATTGAGCACTGCAACCTCCGCGGCTTCCCTAAGCCCGTCTCTTCCCATGATCTTAAGATACGTGAGCGCTCTAACAAGCACCGTAAAGTTTCCATAGAACTCCTTGACCTTCCCTATGCTCTTTGGAACGTCGTAGTTGAGGTAGTACTTCTCTCCGTCGAAGTCAACTAGTGGAACTGGCAAGTAGTCCACGAGGTGCTTCTTTACTCCCACGGGCCCTGCTCCAGGACCGCCTCCTCCGTGAGGTGTTGAAAACGTCTTGTGAAGGTTTATGTGGACGATGTCAAAGCCCATGTCTCCGGGCCTTACTTTACCGAGAATTCCGTTTAAGTTAGCACCGTCATAGTAGAGCAGTCCGCCGGCTTTGTGGACTATTTTCGCTATCTCCAAAATGTCTTCTTCGAATATTCCCAGAGTGTTGGGGTTTGTGAGCATTATTCCCGCTGTCCTTTCGCTTACCGCATTTTCCAGAGCCTCTAAATCGACCATACCTTGCTCGTTTGAGGGAATTTCTATAACTCTAAAGCCAGCCATCGCGGCCGATGCAGGGTTTGTACCGTGGGCTGAGTCCGGGACTATTATTTCATCCCTCTGGGTCTCTCCCCTGTCGAGGTGGTATGCTCTCATTATCATAACTCCAGTGAACTCTCCATTCGCTCCAGCCGCGGGCTGCAGGGTAAAGCGATCCATTCCTGTGATCTCTTTAAGCCACTGCTCAAGCTCCCACATTATCTGTAAAGCACCTTGAACCGTCCTTTGATCTTGGTACGGGTGAATAAAGGCAACTTTCGGGTGGTTTGCAAACTCCTCATTTATCTTGGGGTTGTATTTCATGGTACAAGAGCCAAGTGGATAAATGCCCGAGTCAACGCCATAGTTCATTTCGCTTAGCCTTGTATAGTGTTTGACGACCTCAGGTTCACTAACTTCAGGGAGTTCAAGGCTTTTTCTCCTCAACTTCTCTGGGATTTGAACCTCAACGTCTTCGATAGGCTCGGGGAGGGTAAATCCAACTCTTCCCGGTTTTGAGAGTTCAAAAATCAAGGGTTCGTCCCATTTAGCCTGCCTGAACATCTTCATCACCTCACAGCTCAGCCTCGTCTAGTATTTCTTTGACGTTTTTCACAAGAGCCTCTACCCACTCTCTTCTCGTTGTTTCGGTCACTGCCAGCAGAGCGGTCTCGCCGAGCTCTGGGAAGTATGGTTTTAGATAGAAGCCGCCGTGTATTCCTCTCTCAAGTAGCTTCTCGTGAATAACTTCGTAGGGAATCTCAAATGTTGCCGGGACGTCTTTGAAGTTAACAGCATCAAACGGTATTTCGGCAACCTCGCTCAGCCTCTTCTTGAAGTACGCGGTGTTCTTTAGGATTATCTCTCCAAGCTTCTCAAGCCCTTTCGGTCCGAGGGAAGCAAGGTGAATCGCAGCCGCAACTGCCACAAGGGCTTCGTTTGAACATATATTCGATGTGGCTTTAGCCCTCCTTATGTGCTGTTCTCTCGTCTGGAGCGTCATCACAAAAGCTCTCTTACCTTCTGCATCCTTTGTCATCCCTATAATCCTTCCTGGCATTTGCCTTATCAGTGCTTTATCGTTCTTGATGGCAAATATTCCAGCTCTGGGACCTCCAAAGTTCAGTGCACTTCCGAGAAATGATGCTTCTCCCACTACAATGTCCGCTCCCAAGTTGCCTGGAGCCTCTACTATGCCTAAAATCGTTGGGTCAACACCGACTACAAAGAGTGCATCGTTTTCATGGGCGATTTCTCCGATTTCTTTTATCTGCTCTTCAATTATTCCGAAGAAGTTGGGGAGCTCAACATAGACTCCGGCGGCGTCTTTTGCTTTCTCCTTTAATTCTTCAAGATCCATCTGTCCTTTCTCGTTCCATTTTACGTATTCTATTTCTATGCCCGCTCCCTTCACGAAGGTCTCTAGAACCATTTTTCTCTCCGGATGAATGTGCCTTGGAACCACGAATTTGTTCTTTCTTTTAACCCTAGCCGCCATTCTGGCTGCTTCACCTAAGGCAGTTCCCCAGTCATACATTGAGGCATTTACAATCTCCAAGCCTACAAGTTCCCCAATCAAGCTCTGGTATTCGAAAAGTGCTTGCAGCATTCCTTGGCTTATCTCCGCTTGGTATGGGGTATAGGAGGTTATGAACTCGCTTCTTTCTATGAGGTGCTTCACATGAGCCGGCACGTAGTGGAAATAAGCTCCAGCACCAAGAAAAGTTGGCATTTCAAGGACGGTCTTGTTTTTGTTGAGAATTTCGTTCATTTCAAGGAAAACTTCGTATTCGCTTTTGCCTTCTGGAAGATTGAACTCCTGGACAACGCCTTTTGGGATATCAGAGAAAAGGTCTTCAATGCTTTTAAACCCAATTTCTCTGAGCATCTCTTCCTTGTGTGCTGAGTTTGGGATGTAGTGCTTACCCATTTTTATCACCCTTTTGAAATTATCATCTAAATATTTCGCTCTACTAAAATATATGTTTTGTGGAGGATAAAACTTAAAGGCAAGTGGCACACATTGAGCTCCAGCGGTAGAATGAAGAGGGGGACTTAACCATGATAATTGCCTTTGATTTCGACGGAACGCTTGTGGACAGCTACTCCGTTATAGAAGAGGCATTTAGAAGAGCATTGAAAAAGCATTTTCCTTGGCTTCCTTTTAAGGGGTTATTTGCTAAAATCCTCACTAAAATAGAGCTCTATTTTGAGCGCCCCAAATTTGGACGGCATAGATATAAAGTAAAGCAGCCGAGACTTTTCAGAACTAAATTCGCTCGCACATGGTTTGAAGAAAGGACAAAGCTTTCGAAGCCAATTGATGACTCCAAGGAACTCTTGAAAAAGCTTAAAGAGGAAGGGCATATTGTGATATCCTTCTCTGCGGAGGACTTTTTGGAAGGAATGAAGGAATATAGGCTGAGAGTAAGCGGTTTCTATGACCTTTTTGATGATGTGATAATTTTCGGAAGAGACATAACAATCTGTGAAGCCCTCCAGCTCGTCAGAGAAAAATACGGAGATGACATCTTTGTATGGGTTGACGACAAGCCATGGCGCTTTATAGGAAGGGGAGATGAGAATACTGAATACGTATGGTATTACTTCCCCCCAACGGCGAAATATGTTACCAAAGAAATTCTAGATCAAATCCCACACCTTCACGTTATCCAAGACCTCTGGAGCCTCTTTGACGTGATAGAGAGAATTAAAAGCGAAAGAGGCCTTTCTCGTTTACCCTCTCAATCCTGAGTTCTAAAGTATTTTTGGGCTTGTTACTAAAGCTTGGTTCTCCAATCTTCTTCCTTCTCTCTCGTAAAGTCCTAGTGAAAAGCACGTCTGCCTTTGCGAACTCCTCTTTAGGCAGTATGTTTAAAAATCCCAACGAAGAGTTTCAATCATGTATGAACTCCTTCCCCAGAAGGGCATTAAAATTGGAAATTCAATTGTGATAGCGGATCTCCACATTGGATACGAGGAGAGCATGGCGAAGGAAGGCGTTTATCTTCCAAAAGCCTTTAAACAAATGCTCGACTCCATCGTTGCCCTTCTCAAAGAAGAGCGGCCAAAAAGATTGATCATAAACGGCGACCTCAAGCACTCATTCGTTCCGCTTAAGCGTGAGAAGTTGGAGCTTAAGGCTTTTTTTGAACATGTCATGCCCCTCGTGGAGGAAGTAGTCGTTGTGAGGGGAAACCACGACGTGGGAATAAACTGGATCAAAGAACTTGGGGTGGAGGTTGTTGAGGAACTTGAGCTCAAGGGGTGGAAAATAGTCCACGGCCACAAGCTTGTTGAAGGAGAAAAATTCATCATAGGGCATGAACATCCGGCAATTCGGCTTAGGGATGAAGTGGGAGCGTTAATAAAAGTCCCAATCTTTTTGGTGGGGGAAAGCTTGATAGTGCTCCCGGCCTTTTCTCCGTGGGCATATGGAAACGACATCCTTAGGGAGATTGTTTCTCCTTTTCTTAAACACGTAGAGCTGACTAACTTTGAGGTTTTTGTCCCACTGGAAAAGGAGCTCTTGAGTTTTGGAAAGCTTGGCGACCTAGTTAAAGCTCTCCAGAAAATCTGACCACAAAAATTAAAATCAAAGGACTCAAACTTCTTTTGGTGGTAGCATGGATGTACTAAGCACGATAATATTCTTTGCCTATGCTCCTGCTTTGGCGATACTCTGGTATTTCTATCACGAGGATAAATACGAACCAGAACCCAAACGCTACGTTATAGCAACGTTCATTGTTGGGGCAACTCTATCTGTTGGGGTTGCAATGGTACTTGAGGCATTTTTAGTACGGGGAGAATTTGGATATGCCCTCTTACCGGCAACCGCATTCTACATGGCACTTGTAGCAGGCGTTGTAGAGGAGCCTGCAAAAGCCCTGGCCATTAGGATCCCATTTAAAGCAGGTCAAATGGATGGGATAATGGATGGAGTTGTTTATGGTGTAGCGGCAGGATTGGGATTTGCAGCAACCGAGAACTTTTTATATGGTCTCGGTTTTGGAGTTGGAACCACCATAGTAAGGGCCTTCTTAACTCCCTTTGCCCATGCCACTTGGAGTGCAATCGTTGGCGTTGGATATGGTCTAAAAGCAGAAGGTAAAATTCAAGGCGTCTCAAGTTACTTTGCCCTTGCAATACTGCTCCACTTCCTTTGGGACTATTTTGCATTTTTGAGCCTTGCAATCCCCGCATATTACATCTTCACAATACTGCTGATCTTTATCAACATAGCCCTTATCAGATACTTCATAATGCTTGGGCAGAAGGAAGATTTGGAAAAGGTATGGTTCTACTGGTTCATTAGGAGGTGAGGCTATGAAGGAAAAAATAGAGCGAGCTCTCTTTGAGGCGAGGCCTTACATTGAATATTATGAAGAGCTAAAGAAAAAAGTCGAAGAGATAAGCTCAAAAGTCCAAGATGAGGCTTCCTTTGTTAAGGCAGTGGAGGAAGAAATGAAGAATGCCCAGGAGCCCTTTAAAACCGATTTGAGGATATTCCTTCAAAAGTTTAGCTCTCTTTAGGCGGGTTATTCCAGATATTTTCGAAAAATTTTTATTTTATTCTACAATTTCATTAGTAAATTTTCGAAAATGACACCAACTTTTGATTACCAGTGACTTACAAAACTACATTTATGTATGTCTTTTCTGTGTTATGCCCGTTTTATAGGCTTTATGATAAAAGACCAACGCGATTGCTTTTTTGTGCATTTTAATGGTTTATAATTCTCTCTAACGAATAAAATCGGTCTGAAAAACTTTATATGTCCAAAAAAGACAGAATGCCTTGCTTTTGTATCCCAAGTATATAGAACAAACCGAATGTACAAAAATGTACGGAGGGTTGAAAAATGGAAAGATACGCTGGACAAAGCGTTACGAAACGAGAAGAAAGTTACAGGGAAGTAACACCTGTTGCCGTAATCTTGGGAGTTCTTTGGGGAGCATTTATGGCTGCAAGCTTTACCTACGCCGGAATGATAATGGGTTTCACTTCCGGAGGTTCTGCAATAGCAGCAATTGTTGGTTGGGTAATTCTTAGAGGAATTTTAAAGAAAGGTACGATAGTTGAAAACAACATAGTTCAAACGGTTGCTTCAGCCGTTAACATATCTGTTTCTGGAGTAATCTTCACAATCCCGGCGCTTTACATAATGGGCCTTCACAAAGAAATAAACACACTGTACTTCTTCTTAGCTACTGCAGCTGGAGCAATTTTGGGTATAACCTTCATCATCCCACTCAGAAAGCAAATGATCGAAATAGACAGACTCAGGTTCCCAACAGGAACTGCAGTTGCTACTATCCTTAAGACTCCAGGAAGTGGAATAGAAAAGGCAAGACTCCTGTTCTTTGGTATGGCCCTTAGTGCAATAATTTACCTCATTCAGCAGTTCCCACTCTTTGGATTGCCACACATTATACCCGAAGCCGTGGACTTAGGCGCAGCACTTCACCTTCCAGAATGGGTTGACTTAACAATTGCCCTCTCACTCATGGTATTTGGTATGGGTCTTATTACCGGAAGAAACGGTTTAATAGTTCTCGCTGGTGGTATACTCTCATACTACATCATAACTCCAGTAGTTAAGGCTTTGGGATGGCTACCAGCAGACGTTCAGGGAAGCGCAATAAGTGGGTACGTATACAGCACAATGACAAGACCATTGGGTATTGGTATGCTCCTTGGAGGGTCAATAGCTGGTTTGATACTCTCTCTACCCGTCATTGCAGTTGCCATGAAGAGCCTTGCACAAGCGAGCAAGCTTAAAGACAAGAATGGAAACAATGAAGAGCTCCCAATCTACTACCTAGTCGCGGGTGCCGTACTAGCATTTGTCTTGCTTTTAGTAACAGCTTACAAGCTTGGAAACCTAGGCCTAGGAAGAAGCCTCCTCACAGCACTCATTGGTGTCGCATGGATCTTCATTGCATCACTCCTCGTAGCAATGTCCACTGGAATGACTGACTGGAGCCCAGTTTCAGGTCTATCCCTTGTCTCAGTCATGATACTCCTCTACTTGACCAACAAGAACGTCCCACTTACAATCCTTATGGGTGCAACAGTTGGTGTGGCTATCTCAGGAGCTGCAGACATGATGCAAGATCTCAAGACTGGACACATGGTTGGTGCAGTTCCATCAAGACAGCAAAAAGTCGAGCTCTTGACCGCTTGGCTTGGACCTATAATCGCATTGACAGTCGTTGGCCTTATCTGGAATGCTTATGGAATTGGAAACGACAAAGTTCCAGCTCCTCAGGCTATGGCTCTTAAGTCAATGGTAGAAGCAGTACTTGGTGGAAGTGTACCAATAGACAAGTTCATAGCAGGTGGACTGCTTGGATTCCTCCTATCACTTAGCGGAGTTCCCGGACTTGGAGTTCTAGTAGGACTTTCAATGTACCTCCCAATGCTCTACATAATCCCATACGGAATTGGCTGTATTGTGAACGAGGTTGCAAAGAGGAAGAAGGGCTACGAATTCATCGTTGAGAAAGTTATTCCATTCGCCGCTGGATTGATGGTCGGAGAAGCTGCTATGACATTACTCTTTGCAGTGCTCACTGTAGCTGGAGTACTACACCCATGAGGTGATAACAATGAAGAAATTTATCGGAAATATACTGCTCACAGCTGGTTTAATCGGAGGAGCTATAGTCTCAGCTAGGAACCCACCACTCTGGACAGCACTTGGAGGTAGCCTCGCTATCATGGGAGTTGGAATCCTCCTTAGAAGACAGGGAGAGAGGGAGGCGCTCCACCAGAGCGCTACTCAAGGTAGAGGTGGAAAAGAAGAACTCAAGAGAACACTGGAGAACGCTATTGCAGAAATTGAAAAAATAATGAAAGAAAAAGACAAGGACTTAGAGAAGGCAAGAGAACACTTAGGAAAAATCCTCGAAAGCCTAGATACCTTCGCAGAGAAAGCCCAACCACTTAGGGTGGAAGGAATTAAGTTCTATGGAGAGGTCATGACAAGCTTCAGCAAGGCAGAGAGGCACTTAAACAGAGCATGGAGCGCTTACGCTGACGGCTACATAAAAGAAGGAGATACCTACCTCGAATCTGGATACGCTCAACTTAAAGAGACTTTGAAGCTCTTAAGCTCCAATTGACTTCTCTTTTCTTCTTTTTAAAGTTGCTAAGAAATAGTTGGTTTTAGTAGGGGCAAAATGGACCTAATATTATTGCTATTAGTAATCATTCACTTGTACGAAAAATAAATATAGGATAACTGCGTAATGTATTCTGGTGAGAACTTTGAGAAAACTCTTAATTTGGGGATTGGTTTTCCTTATTTTGGTGTGCTCTTCTGCATGTATGCAAAGGGAACTAACTCCAAAGGCCATCCTCGAGGAGATTGAGGATACTGACAAGTATATGTACTCATTAAACTATACAGTAGTTGACAACTCTGGCACCAGTATGATTCACTATCGAGGAGGTTTTAACTACGATAGAGAGGAGGCGTTCTGGGAATTAGCTGTTATCGAGGAAAGCAGTGGTATTTTTTACAGCAATCTCACGATTCTCGGGGACTTCATGTATTTCTTGTCTGTATGGGAAAGGGACAACGAGATAGTGGAAAAAGTCGAGAGAAATATGACGGTTCAAGAATACTTCATGGAGCTAAAGAATGGGTCGGCTTATATAAACATAAGCAATCCCGAAGAATTAAAATATGAAATACTAAAAGGCTCAAATCTCGGAAGAAATCCCCTCTATTACATCAGAGATATACTCCAAAATGCGACGAACTTTGAAACTGCAGAAGGAGACGACATATATTTGGTTGTATTTGACTTCTCCAAGACCTACGAGTCTCCAATGCCCGAGAACGTCACACAGAACCTACAAGATTACTTCGAGACCATGAAATACGTAAGAACAATAAACGGCACTGCTCGGCTTTGGATTAAAGATAATCGTCCCATAAAAGGGAAAGTTGAAGGTGTTGAAACGCTCAGGCTTTTGGTAGTAAATGCAACCTCAACTAGGAAATTCTCAGCAAGCTTTGAAATTACATACGACTATAAACGACCGGAATGGATTAAAGACGTGGTTGGATGAAATAGTCGTGTGATACTTGCACCTCTAAGTTTAGCAATGTTCTTAGGATTCCATGCCAGTTTACAGGGGCGTTAACCTCAATTTTGCAGGAAATTCTAACAGGTTAAAATAATTTAAATTTTAAACAACCTTTAAATATTTTATCTCATTATAAGATTTGGGATTAGCAGTGCGCATAGTTGAAGTTGAGATTGAGAATTTTAGATCTCTAAGGCATGTAAAAATACCTGTTGATGACCTTACAATATTAATTGGGAGAAATGGAACAGGCAAGTCTTCACTGTTGAAAGCTCTTGATTTGTTCTTTAATCCAAATTCCAAGTACACTGAAGAGGATTTTTATGGAAAAGACACTAGTAAACCAATAAAGATCACTTTAAAATTTGAGTTAGATACTACGGAGGAAATTGAAGAATTTCAAAAATATGTAAGAGAAGAAGGCGGCAGAACGTACATAAAAGTCGTGAAAATAATGAAATTCTCTGCTTCTAAGTCTAACCAGTCATATCATGGAGTGAGACTAGGTATCCCTCAGTTCTCTGAAGCACGTTCGTTGAAAAGAGAGGACTTGGTCCAGAAATATAATGAGCTACGACAAGAATTTCCAGATTTGCCTAATTTAGGAAGGACTCCTGCGAAGAAGGCAATTCTCAAGGCGCTTGAGGAATATGAAAGTTTACATCCAGAGATGTGTGCGGAGATACTAGTGGAAGACCAGTTTTTTGGGTATAAAGAAGTTGGTCGTGGAAAGATTGAGAAATTTATAAAGTTCCAGCTAGTTCCCGCAATTAAAGACGTCTCTGAGGAAACAGAGTATAAAAAGGGCAGTATTATCACGGAACTTACTCAATTGATAATAGAAGAGCATATCAGATCAATTCCGGGATTTAAACACCTTGAGGATAAATATAAAAATTTGCTCAAAACTTTAGAGAAAAAAGGTCGAAAAACCGAAACTAAGGGGCTATTAACTGAACTAAGCCATGAAATAACACAAATCCTGGAGAAATTTGCACCAAATACAAAGGCATACATAAATTGGGATGACCTTGAGGACTTTAAAATGCCATTGCCTACTCCGAGAGTATCAATTGAGGAAGATGGTTTTAAAGTGAGTGTTGATAGGGTGGGTCATGGAACCCAGAGAGCTCTTTTATTCTCTTTATTGCACTACTTAGCTGAAAAGAAGTATGAGACAAGTAATACAGAAGATACAAACGAAAATTCTGCTAATGAAAATTCAAAATTAACTCTGTTCCTGGCTATCGAGGAATTAGAGTTGTATCAGCATCCTCAACGTCAAAAACACCTTAAAAAAACTGTTTAAAGACCTCGCTGGAAACACTTTTGGAATGTTTAATATTCAAGTAATGTATTCCACTCATTCTCCGTTTTTAATTGATGTTGACACCTTTGATAACTTAAGAGTATTCAAAAAACTAAAATTCCCAGCTCGCGTAAGTTAAAGGAAACCAAAATTTACTGGTATTCCCAACACGAACTTCAGGAGGAGTTGGCAAGCTTTGGCATAGACTCTCCATCAAAACAGCTCAAAAAATTCACAACTACAATAAATCCATTAGTAAATGAGGGATTCTTTGCAGATAAAGTAGTACTGGTTGAAGGAGAAAGTAATAAAGCAGCATTAGAAGTTGTTTCTGAGTACAGTGGCGTTGATCTCGACGGCAACAATATTTCAATAATTCCGGTGGGTGGAAAAGGAAACTTGCTCGTGGCATATCTGATGTTTAGAGGATTTGAAATCCCTACGTACATTATATGGGATTTTGACAAAGAAAGTGACGAACAAAACAAGTATTTATTTAATGCCGTGGGTTATGATTTTAAACAAGGTATTAGGTCATCTATTATAAAAAAGAACTTTGCAGTTTTAAATAAAAACCTTGAAGATGTAATAAAGAAGGATTTGGAACAAAAAACTGGTATATACTACTTAGCAAACTGAAGAAAGAAGGAATTATTATTGGAGGAGACGACCTAAAAAATTATGCCCCAATGAGACGATTTATTGAACTGTGGTATAATCCTCCAGAGGACATTAAGAACTACTTGAGGAAATCTTCAGGTGGATCTCTCAAAACTTTGGAGAAAATTGTCAAAAAGATATCGAAGTTGTAATTTTAGACCCCAACGACCTTCGCCCAGCCCATTGTCCGTTTTACCGCCTCCTTCCAGCCGCTGTAGAGTCGCTCTCTGGGACGGTTCGATCTTGGCGTTCTCAATTGCCGTCTTCATTGCCATGAACTGCGCGTCCCATATTTCCTCGGGGTCGTGCTCCACCCAGCCAGGCCTTGGGTAGTGCTGGGGGAACTCGTACTGGCCCCATCCCCACGACGTTGCTCTCCCTGTCGAAAAGTATGGCCCGGGCGGAGGTGGTCCCCTCATCAAGCGAAAGAACGTAGCGCTCCATAACACCACCAGAAATAAAAGTAAAGCTGATAGGTATTAACGGTTTCGCTCATCATCCACCAAACACTTCACGAGACCTCCCAGAGCAAAGAACACCCCAATAAAGGCCAATTTGGCAGAAAGGTCATGGTAGGCTTCAGGTGTTGAAGGCGAGGAAGTTGAAATGAATATTATCAGGCGGGCCCTTTTGTTCATAGCCTCGTTCAGGTTTTCAATGGAGTCTTCATTTTCCTCAAGGACTTCCTCAAGGGTTTCCCTGCTCTCGGGTGAGAGTTCTGTGAGATGAGTCCGTATTATGTCATTCTCCCTTCTGTATCTCTCCAAAAATTCCACGTAAAAACGGCTCTGGTTATGGAAATAAAAACTGCCGACTTTCGTTGAGGCCTCCCTAAAAGCGTCAAGCTTTTCCAGAGGAAGAGTCCCCTCGAGTTTAAGGAGGGAGTCGTCTCTTTGTACTCGGACGCTCACGTTGAACTCCATGAGGACGTCCACCAGTGCCTTTGCCTTTTTGGGACTGTCCACGGTAACGTAAAGAATCCCGAAGTTAGCCGAATCCTGAAGCGTAACGCTTCCGTTGAGTTTTTCAATCATTGAGATGCCTTCGGCGGAGTTTCTTTGAACCCACGAATCGTGAAGGTACGTTCCGACGAACAGAATGGACAGAACTACAAGGACACCAAACACAAGTTTCCTGTCCTTTTTCTTTTCCGAAACAACACCCACGCACCCCAGGACACCAAGGCTCGACCAGAAAAGCACCATGAACGGCACATTGCTTCCGGGCTTGGGATATTCAACCCTCACTGTGGCAAGTGTGAAGTTGCAGGGCTTTTCATTGTGCTCATCTGCCAGGAGTCTTTCCAGTTCAAGGGTTTTATTGTGGATAAACCCCTTCTCCGCGGGATCTTTGAGAACGCCTTCAAGCTCTTTGTAGGCACTCAGTGTCTTCAAGATATTTGCCTGTTCTTCCCCATGAACTGATGTATTTTTGCTCTCAACCATAGAGCACATTTGTGGGAGTGAATCCCCAAAAGCGTCCCTGTCTTCAACTATTACGCTGAAAGAGCCGCCTTCACCTTCATATAAGGCTATAGGGCCGTGTGGATAGTCTTCAAAGAAAGCCAGCGTCCCGTTGAGTTCCTCCCCGCCGTTAACTTTGCATTCAACAATCATCAAAGCTTCGGGAGTGCACTCTTCAGGTTCCGTGACGTTGAAGGACCGGAGTATCCTCTCGAATTTCTCGTTGGAGGGGACGTGCACATCCCCCGGGCCCGAGTAACTCTTTGGGGGCACCAGAACTGAGCCCACTATGAAAATTATTGCGAGGACGAAGGGGAGTGCAGTCCTTTTACTCCCCATATCCTCGCCCCCATTACCGCCTCACGGCAACTACCATCATAATGGCCGTTACCAGCAGGGCAAACTTGGCAAGGAAGTCTGAGTAACCTGCATAGTTATAAACGAACGCTTCAGGCGTGCTGGCGATGACTTCAACGCATGCACCCTGACCTTTGGTAACGTCCCGGCGAATTGTTTCGTTGAGGTTTTCAACGTATTCTTCTACCACCTTTCTCTCGTCGTCGGGCAACAAGGGCAGGTATTTCAGCAAAGTCTGGATGGTGTCGTTGATTTTCTTTATTTCTTCCTGAGGGCGGTGGAAGGCGGATGGATCGAGTTCTATAGTTGATACTTCCCACCCCTTCTCCCCGAACTCGTCCAGCAGGATTTTGTAACTATTGAAGGAAGTCGCAACGCTGATTCTGACAGTATAGTCCTCCCACCTAACGGAGCTGATGGAGGAGTTTTCTCTTTTCAGCGTCGTCAGGAACCACGAAACGTCTTCCTTAGACTTAAAATCCGCAGAAACACCTGCCACGGTCATGCCGCATTCTCCGCCGGTCGAGTTCAGGGCCAGGAGCTCCTTGAACGTCTGCTCTCTTTCCGCGATACCATGTTCATTTTTAATGTACTCTCCCACGAAAAGGGCTCCTATCACCAGCAGGGCAATGAAACCTGCAATGAGGATTTTATTCCCTTTGATGTTGAGCAGGACTCCGAGGAGGCTCAGCGCAACGACACCCACCCACACTGCCAGGAACGGGAGCTTAACCTGCTCTCTTACATCGTCGGTGAAAACCGTGACGTGGACGCGCGTCCAGTTGCCTGTCGGCTGTTGTCTGTATCCCGCATACGTAAAAAATGGTTCCAGCTTCACGTAGTCCTCCGTTCCGGCGGTGACGTTCTTGAGGCGAAGTGATGCGGAGTACAGAGGATCATTCCAGTCTAAATCGTTTACCTCAAGAATCTCACAATGATGGGGGACATCCTTAACGAAGCTTTCCCAGTCCCTCACAACAATCACTGTTCTAAAGTATCCCGGCCTTGAGAAGCCATGGTCGTGGGGATAAGAGAGCACCCAGTCCACCACGTAATGATAGTAGGACCGAGTATACAAGGCACACTCAACGTAGGCGCTCCTAGCAGGACGCTCCTCGTAGACGGGAAAGTTTCTCTCCACAAATTCTGCGGGGGGCGGCGAATAGGAAGATTCTGGAATTAAAAACGATACAATGAGCAGAACTGCTATAAGTGAGAGCAGGCACCATTCTCGCTTCACAATACCACCATAAATTGTTAAGAACAAAACTTTAAAAAGTTTCATCTCAGCCCAATTTTCCTTAGATACTCAATCATCCTCTCAACGTCGTTCGCTATGACGACTTCGAAGAGGCCCCTCAGCCTCGCAAGGTTGTCGTTAGCGTAGAAGAGTTCGTCGTTTTGCGTCCAGAGAGCCACTTTGAGGCCGAGCGAGCGAGCCCACTTGATCGCCTGGACAGTCTTCTCGAAGCCGAGTATTGGTATAGCCTCCATGGGAATGTTGATTGACCAGAGGTTCAGCTCCTCTTTAAGCTTTGGGATTAGGGGAACTACGCTTTCTTCTCCAACAAGAAATCCTAGAGTGATATCTTTGTTTATTTTCCTTACCTTCCTAAGCGCATCTATGTTGAAAGATGATATCATTACTCTATCTGCGGCGTCGAACATATCTACTATTTTAAGCACTTCCTCTACCGCGTCTATATCCTTTATTTCCACGTTGATTAGCGCATTCTTCGGTAGGGCCTCAAAAACTTCTTCAAGGGTTGGAATTTTCTGTCCCATTCCAAGGTCTGCCTTCTTGAGGTTCTCCAATGTCATTTCCTTTTGCTTCCCCTTTAGATTTGATGTTCTATCTATGCTCTCATCGTGCATAACTATAACTCTGCCGTCTTTAGTCAGCCAGACGTCCAATTCTACTCCATCTGCCCCTGCTTTTATAGCTTCAAGGAATGCAAGTAAGCTGTTTTCGGGATATTTTCCGATTTCTCCTCTATGTCCTATAACCAAAACTTTCTCGGTGTTCCACTTAGACATGTTACTCGCCGAATTGGAAGTCTTAATACAGGGGGTTAAAAACCTTTTTCAAATAAGCCGACGCTGTCAGAGCTAGCAAGAAGCTAGCAAGAAATGTTTGGCGTTGTTTTTGACATTAACAATTTCGAGTAGGTCTTATAACCATTTATCTATAGTTTCGTCCTCTACTTCTATGGTATCCACGTCCTGTAACTAATCTGGAGAGTCTTGGAAAAGGTTTCCGATAAGTTGAAAAAATCAAAAAATGAAAGTCATTGCAACTGAGTGTCTTTGTCATGATTGCTTTACTAGTTTGTAGCGCTCGTATATGAGCTCTACCTCTTTGTCTTTGATGTAAAACTCCGCGCTCACTTTTCTGCCGTTTGAGAGTGTGAAACACACTACAGTATTGTCTTCAACTCTCTCCGGCACCAAAGGGATTGTGGAATTCATAAACCTGCTAGCCATTTCGAGGAGCAAAAAGTCTCCTTGTCTCTTAACGTTGAACTTTATGCTTCCCTTATAACCCTCATACGTTCCTTCTAGCTTTTTGAGAATCCTTTCTCTCCGAATAAACGGAAGGTCTTCTTCGGGATTCTTGCCTAGCATTAAAGCTAAAGCATACATCCCAATACTCGAGAGTGGGTATCCAGCTGAATTAGCCAAAACTGCTACGCCAAGCTTCTTTTCTGGAATATAACCTATGAAACCAGTGTATATCAAAACTGATCCACTATGCTGTATCAAGCGTTCTCCTAAAAAGTCTGGGTGAATTATCAGCCCGTAGCCATAGCCTTCTCCGCCAAAGATTTCCCACGGCACTTTTATGTATGGAGTCTCCATAGATTCTATAGAGTCTTTTTCAACGATTTTGACGCCGTTGTATTCTCCCCTGTTGATATACATTGTTAAATACTTTGCAAGGTCAAGAACATTGCTAAGTAACCCGCCATCTGCCGTTATTCCATACGGAAAGCTTTTTGGAATATGCGCTTCTTTTTGTGGATCTATCACATAACCAGTAGCAACATCGGGATCTTTGTCAACCTCTTCCTTAAAGAAGTATGAGCGGTTCATCTCGAGTGGCTTTAAGATGTTCTCTTTGACGTACTCCTCATATGGCATTCCAGAAACTTCTGAGATTATCTTGCCAAGCATTACATAACCGGAGTTTGAATAAAAGAATCTCTCACCAGGTTTTGTAAAAGCCCATTTCTCGGCATCTTGGGCAAATGTGATTACATCCTCTGGAGTTGCTACGGGAAGCCAGCCATGACCAATGTTTAGTATCCCATCAATGAATGCTTCCGCATAACCAAGGGAGGGAATTCCTGAAGAGTGTGTCAATAAATGGTGGATTCTTACGGGTTCTCCAAAGGGTCTTAGTTTTATTGGAATGTACTTTTCTACGGGATCGTCTAAGCTTATTAATCCCTTTTCTACAAGCTGCATTATTGCCAATGCAGTAAAGCTTTTTGTTATTGAGCCGATTCCGTAAACAGTTCGTGGCGTTGCTGGAGCGCCAGTTTCCAAGTTCCTAAATCCAAATCCCCGAGAATACACCACTTCGCTATCCTCTACTAAGGCAATGCTTATTCCAGGCATTTTGTTTTCAGACATTTTCTCCATAATAAACTTCTCAAGCTCTACAAATTTTTCCTCCATTCTATGCACCCCATTTTGCTTTCGCCTTTTTGTTTGAAAAAAACTCTTCGAGTATGTTTCGGCAAACTCCTCAGTACTTCCGGTTTTAGTATTTTCCTATTAGGTGGCATTCTGCCCAGTGGTTGTGTTCGTACTCTACCAATTGCGGGTGTTTGGCGTCACAAAGCCCCTTTTCCATGTAGAGACACCTTGGATGGAACCTACATCCAGGAGGTATATTCACAGCAC